>JAIUOS010000032.1 GCA_020161755.1 Actinomycetota bacterium | reverse complement strand
CTCGCGCGACTGTGCGGCGAGCTGCTGCTCTCGGCGGAGGCTTCGGCCAACCTGGCCATCCTGCGGACACCGCCGGGTGCCGCCCAGTTCTTCGCCTCGGCGATCGACAAGGTCGGCTGGGCGGCCGTTCTCGGTACGATCGCCGGCGACGACACCGTGATGGTGATCACCCGGGATCCGGCCGGCGGCCAGGCGATGGCCGATGCCCTGCTCGGCCTCCACCCGACCGGCCCACGTTCGACACTGGAGGAGTAGCCATGGACGCATCGCACGCCGAGGGCCGCCTGTGGGGCGGTCGGTTCGCGGGCGGCCCCGCCGAGGC
This sequence comes from Actinomycetota bacterium, assembly GCA_020161755.1. Taxonomy (GTDB): domain Bacteria; phylum Actinomycetota; class Actinomycetes; order Propionibacteriales; family Propionibacteriaceae; genus Propionicimonas. The sequence goes on along the minus strand of JAIUOS010000032.1, from coordinate 40,337 downwards.
GATGTTCGCGCTCAGCCAGTCGACCCAATTCGACTGGCGGCTGGCCCGCCACGACCTGGCCGGCTCCCGCGCCCATGCCCGGGCACTGCACGCCGCCGGGCTGCTGACCGGCGACGAACTGGGCGGGATGCTGGCCGGGCTCGACCGGCTGGAGGCCGACGTGGTGTCCGGAGCCTTCCTCCCGGCGAGCACCGATGAGGACGTCCACGGTGCCCTGGAGCGAGGTCTCATCGAGCGGGTCGGCGCCGATCTCGGAGGCCGGCTACGGGCGGGACGTTCCCGCAACGACCAGATCGCCACCCTGATCCGGCTCTACCTGCGCGAGGCCAACCAGGTGCTGGCCGCCGACGTCGCCGCGGTGATCGGGGCGCTGGCCGGACAGGCGGAGGCGCACCTCGGCGCGATCATGCCGGGCCGCACGCATCTGCAGCACGCCCAGCCCGTCCTGCTCAGCCATCATCTGCTGGCCCATGCCTGGCCGCTGGTGCGGGATCTGCAGCGGCTCCGCGATCTGGATGCCCGGCTGGCGGTGAGCCCCTATGGCTCGGCCGCGCTGGCCGGCACCTCGTTGGGGCTGGATCCGGAGCTCGTGGCGACCGAGCTGGGGTTCGCCGGCAGCGTCCCGAACTCGATCGACGGCACCGCCGCCCGCGACCTGGTGGCCGAGGAGGCCTACGTGCTGGCCCAGCTCGGGGTGGACGTCTCCCGGCTGGCCGAGGACGTCATCTTGTGGTGCACCCACGAGTTCGGCTTCGCCAGGCTGGACGACGCCTGGTCGACCGGCAGTTCGATCATGCCGCAGAAGAAGAACCCCGACGTCGCCGAACTGGCCCGCGGCAAGGCTGGCCGGCTGATCGGCAACCTCGCCGGGCTGCTGGCCACCTGCAAGGGCCTCCCGCTGGCCTACAACCGTGACCTGCAGGAGGACAAGGAGCCGGTCTTCGACGGGCTGGATCAGCTGGCCGTGCTGTTGCCGGCAGTCGCCGGGATGGTGTCGACGCTCACCTTCGACACCGAGCGGATGGCGGCGCTCGCCCCGCAGGGATTCTCCCTGGCCACCGATGTCGCGGACTGGCTGGTCCGGCGACGGGTGCCGTTCGCGATCGCCCACGACATCGCCGGCGCGGCGGTGCAGTACTGCGAGGCCAACGGTCTGGAGCTGAGCGACCTGACGCCTGCCCAGCTCGCCGAGATCTCGCCGGAGCTCACCGGTGAGGTGCTGGCCGTCCTGACGGTGGCGGGTTCGGTGGCCGCGCGAGCGGCCCGTGGCGGAACCGCCCCGGACGCCGTCCGTGCTCAGCTCGCCGAATTGCGCACCGCGGTGGCGGGGCTGCGGCGGTAGCCGTTCGCGGCTCGTCGCTGCCGTTCTGGAAGCCGCGACCCGCGGGTCACGTCACCCGCGTGGCCCGATCAGGCCCTGTTCGTAGGCGAAGATCACCAGCTGGGCGCGGTCGCGGGCGTCCAGCTTGGTCAGCAGGCGGCTCACGTGGGTCTTCACGGTCGCGTAGCTGACGCAGAGCTGGTCAGCGATCTCGGTATTGGACAGCCCGGTGGCGATGGCCTGGAGCACCTCGATCTCCCGGTCGGTCAGCCGCTCGACCGCCACCGCGCCGGCCGGCGGCGGCACCGGGACGCGCCGCCGGAACTCCTCGATCAGGCGGCGGGTGGCCCGTGGTGCCAGCAGCGACTCGCCGGCGGCCACCACCCGCAGCGCCTCCAGCAGCCGTTCGGGGTCGGTGTCCTTCGGCAGGAACCCGCTGGCGCCGGCCCGGAGCGCCGCGAAGACGTTCTCGTCGTGATCGAAGGTGGTCAGCACCAGCACCCGGGTACCGGCGGTGCCCGGGTCGCCGATGATCCGGCGGGTCGCCTCGAGCCCGTCGATCCCCGGCATCCGGATGTCCATCAGCAGCACGTCGGGGTGATGCAGCCGGGCCAGCGCGACCGCGGCTACGCCGTCAGCGGCCTCACCCACCACCTGGAATCCGGGCTCATGGCGCAGCAGAACAGCCAGGCCGCTGCGGATCAGCGCCTCGTCGTCGGCGATCCCGACTCGGATCATCACTCCTCCTGACCGCGGGGCAGCTCTGCCACCACCTCGTATCCTCCACCTGGCAACGGGCCCAATCGCAGGCTGCCGTTCCAGACCGCGACCCGTTCCCGCATCCCCAGCTGGCCATGACCGTCGCCGACCGGCTCGGCGGAGCTGGCGGGTCCGACGTCGCGAACGCTCAGCCGCACCAGTTCGGGTGCGTAGGCGATCTCCACCCGGGCCGTCCGGGCAGCGGAGTGCCGCAGAACGTTCGTCAGCGACTCCTGCAGCAGCCGGTAGGCGGTCAGGTCCATCGCCGGCGGCAGCGGCCAACTCTGCCCGGTGCGGCTCACCGTCACGGTGAGCCCGGCGGCCGCGAGCCCGCCGACCAGCCCGTCCAGCTCCGCGAGACCCGGGGAGCCACCGAGGTCTTCGGCCGGATCCCGCAAGGCGCCCAGTATCCGGCGGACGTCCTGCAGGGAGGCCCGGCTCCGTTCGGCGATCGCCTGCAGCGCGGCCCTGGCTTCCGCCGGGTCGGTCTCGACCACGCGTGCCCCGACGCCGGCCTGGAGGGCTATCGCGCCCAGGGAGTGGCCCACCACATCGTGCAGTTCGCGGGCGATCCGCAGCCGCTCCGCGGTGACGGCCGACTCGGCAGCGGTCGCCCTGGCCCGCTCTGCCTCGACGACCCGTTCGGCCAGGAGCCCGACGGCGCGGGTGCGGGAGCGCGCCGCGCGGCCCAGTCCGAAAGCGCCTGCGAAGAGCGCCAGGTTGGTGACGGCGACGCCCCAGCCGAAACGATCCGGCGCGAGCGCTGCGATCGCCACCAGCACCAGCGCGCAGTACCCGGCGCCGAGAGCCGCGATCCGGCCCGGACAACCGGCCGCCACGGCGTAGGCCGCCAGGAACAGCGCCGCACCGATGACCGCCGTGCCCTCGCCGAGCGCGAGCAGCGCGACGACCGGGATCGAGCCGGTGACGAGCGTCACCAGTGGCCGGCGGCGCAGCCACGCGTAGGGCAGGGCGGCGGCTGCGAGCAGCGCCAGCCGCCAGCCCAGCGGCAGCGGCCCGGACGAGGTGGCGCCGCTGATCAGGGCGGCGATCAGCAGCACGGCTACCAGCCCCCCGTCGAACACCCAGGGGGAGCGCCGGTCGAACTGCCGCAGTCGCTGCCAGGTGGTGCCCACATGGGCAACCTAGTGGCGCCCAACCCGCGCTACAACGGAAACCGGATTGATCTACGGCATCCGTCTGGAGGATGACGTGGCCGGCTCGGATCCGCCTCGGCAGCCGGCCGAAATCGTCCTGGTGTCCGACGACCCGCGAGGGGCATCCGGTCGACGCTGGGGGCATGCAACAGTTCGCTGAAGTCATCCAACCCGTCGACTCCCCACCTCCCTCCCGCCCGATCGAATGGCCAGGCCCGATCGCAGCCACCCTGATCAGCATCGGTGCCGGCTGGCTCTCGGGCGTGCTCCTCCCGCTCGGCCCCACCACTGCCGCTCACGGAATCGCCCTGATGCTCGGCGGCGCGGCCACCGGCGCGCTGGCCGGGCTGGGCATGCGTTCCCGCTGGGCGATGCTGCTGGCGCCCGCCGCCTATCTGGTGGCACTGGAGGCCGCCCGCGGCACCGACGGCGTACCCAGCGTGGGCGAGCTCAGGCTGGACAGCAGCTATGGGGTACTCGCCTTCCTGCTCGGACGGGTGATCCCGGCCGGGCTCGCGGTGATGCCGATGGTGCTCGCCGCGGACTGGGGCTCCGACCACATCCGCCGTGGCTGCCAGGGTCGCCCCCCGTCCCGGATGATCGCCCCCACCGTCATCCTGGGCGTCGTGGCCGGCCTGCTGGCCTGGCCGGCCAGCACACCAGCGCTCGCCGGGACGGACGGACGTCCGCTCCCCGGTGCGGTGGCGGAACTGGTGCGGGTTCGGCTGGGCGGCCACGACCAGTGGATCCAGGTGCGCGGCGCCAGCCGCGAGCTCCCGATCCTGCTCTACCTCAGCGGCGGGCCGGGCCAGAGCGACCTGGCCTACTCCCGCGTCCTGCTGGACGGGCTGACCCAGGACTTCCTCGTGGTCGGCTGGGACCAACGCGGGGCCGGCAAGTCCTACCCGGCGCTCGATCCGGCTACCCTCACCCTCGACCGGGCGGTCGCCGACGCGGTCGAACTGGCCGAGTTCCTGCGTGACCGCTACGACCAGGATCAGGTTGTGCTGATGGGGGAATCCTGGGGATCGCTGCTCGGCGTGCTGGCGGTGCAGCGTGCGCCGCAGCTCTTCCGGGCCTTCGTCGGCAGCGGTCAGATGGTGAGCGTCCTGGAGACGGACCTGCGGATCTACCACGACCTGCTGGACGCTGCGCAGCGGACCGGCAGCACCGAACTGGCGGCCAGACTGTGGGAATCCGGGCCACCGCCGTACGCCGACCCGCTCGACTACGCCTTCGTGATGGCCCACTACCCGTTGCTGGAGGGCAGCTACCTGCCGCCGGCCGCCTATCGGCAGCGCGGTGAGCGCTCCGGGATCGGCCCGATGGGGATTCTCGGCCAGGAGTACGGCGCCGTGGAGAAGGTCAACGTGCTGCGCGGCCTGCTGGACATGTTCTCCGTGCTGTATCCGCAGTTGCAGGGAGTCGACCTGCGGCGGGACGCGCCGCGGCTGGAGGTGCCCGTGATCGTGCTGGAGGGCAGCAACGAGCTGGCCGCCCGGGTCGAGCCGGCCAGGGAGTGGTTCGACGCGCTCGACGCCCCCCGCAAGGAGTTGCACGCCCTGCCCGATTCGGGACACTCGGTGGCCTTCGAACAGGCCGACGAACTGCGCCGCATCCTGCTCGCCGAGCTTGCGCGCAGCCAGCCCTGACCCACCCTTGCCCGAGCCCCGCCGGGCCTACCAGCCGGGCTCCGGCGCGATGAGCGGGATCCACCGTCCGCCGGAGCGCCGGTAGACCCGCAGCCCTACGGTCTCGGCGACGACCGCCACCGCCTCCGCCATCGTGGTTGCGGCCCGCCAGGCACGGGCGTCCTCGTCGGCGTCGTTCCCGGTGGGCTCCAGGAATCTGACCACCACGCGCGGGACGCCGTCGCCGCGCAGCACCGGCTCGACGTCGACGAAGGCGTCCTCCACCACCCGTGCGTCCGCCACCGCCGCGCGGGCGGCGTCCAGAACTGACTCGGGCAGAACACCGGGGCGGGCATCGAGGATGCCCAGGCTGGCTCGAAACGACGGCACGGTTGCTCCCTTCCCCACGGCGCCCCCACTGTACGAAACGGCACTGACACGACCGGCGCCGACACTGCGTAACGGCGCGACTCTGCCGGGTCCCTCGGCGAGGTTGGCATCCGCTTGGAGGCCGGTGGGCGAGCGGAGCAGGCGACGCCGATAGGCTGGGCGATCATGAACGCGGTACTCGACGAACTCAGCTGGCGGGGCTTCATCGCCCATTCCACCGATCCGGACGCGCTGCGCGCCCGCCTGGACTCCGGGCCGGTCACCTTCTATGTCGGGTTCGACCCCAGCGCGCCGAGCATCCATATGGGCAACCTGGTGCAGCTGATGCTGGCCCGCCTGCTGCAGGCCGCCGGGCACCGTCCGCTGATTCTCGTGGGCGGCTCGACCGGGCTCATCGGCGATCCCAAGCAGACATCGGAGCGGAACCTCAACCCAACCGAACTGGTCCATGAATGGGTGGAGCGGATCCACGCCCAGGTGTCGAAGTTCGTCAGCTTCGACGGCTCGAACGGTGCCACTGTCGTCAACAACTACGACTGGACGGCCGGGCTCTCCACCCTCGACTTCCTGCGCGACATCGGCAAGCACTTCAGCGTCAACCGGATGCTTGATCGCGACGTGGTGAAGCGACGGCTGGAGTCCGGGATCTCGTACACCGAGTTCTCCTACGTGCTGCTGCAGTCGCTGGACTACCTGGAATTGCATCGGCAGTACGGCTGCGAACTGCAGACCGGAGGCTCCGACCAGTGGGGCAACATCACCGCCGGTGTCGAGCTGGTCCGTCGTGCCGAAGGCACCCGGGTGCACGCCATGGCGACCCCGCTGCTGACCAAGGCGGACGGCACGAAGTTCGGTAAGACCGAGTCCGGCACGGTCTGGCTCGATCCGGCGATGACCTCGCCCTACGCCTTCCACCAGTTCTTCCTCAACGCCGAAGACAGCCAGGTGGGCAGCTACCTCAAGATCTTCACGACGCGCAGCGCGGCGGAGATCGCCGACCTGGAACGCCAGACCGTCGAGTCTCCGCACCTGCGCGCGGCCCAGCGGGCCCTGGCCGACGACATCACCGACCTCGTGCACTCGGGCGCAGAGCGACAGGCCGCGACAGCGGCCGCCGGTGCCATCTTCGGACGCGGCGAGCTCGCCGAGCTGGACGCCGCCACGCTCGCGGCCGTCGCGAAGGAACTGGACGCCGGTGCGATGCCGGCCGGCGCCGACCCGCCCAGCGTCGTGGACGTCCTGTTGGCGAGCGGGGTGGTGGAGAGCAAGGGCGCTGCCCGGCGGGCGATCGCGGAGGGCGGTGCCTACCTCAACAACCAGCGCGTGACCGATCCGAACGCGGTGGTGACGGCCGGCGACCTCCTGGCGGGGGAGTACCTGATCGTGCGTCGTGGGAAGCGGACAGTGGGCGCCGTCCAGGTGCTTCGCTGACCCGCGATTCGGGCGCCTCCGGGCGGTGTGCCGAGGCGACACGCCCGGGCGTCCGGCCGATTTGACCCCACCAGGCCAACCCCGTAATGTTCTGCGAGCGCTGCCGGTGACACGGACGGGTCGGAAGAGATTCCGATGAGGACGGATCGGAGCGCCGAACCCACCAAGATCAGCACGGATACGGTGTGCCTCCATGCCAGGAGCCATCAAGATCCGGGGGCTTGTTGCGGCCGGGGGAGCAGCGAGGAGCTCAGTTTGACACTGGGAACCGAGCGAACTAAAGTAAGACGAGTTGCCCCAAGCGGCGGTGAAAGCCAAAGCGAGGTGTGCACCCGAAACTTGAGAACTCAACAGCGTGCTTAAAGTCAATGCACAATAAAGGCACTTTTAAAGTGCCAAATCAACCCCGTCACAGGGCGTGCGAGACGAAAGTCGAACACGCAGCGTCCGATTAAGGACACTGGACGGATTCCTTTGATTATTGAGCAGATTCAGCAATGAGTCTGCGTCAGTATCGAACTGAAGTTGACGGTGACTGGGCCTTACAGCCCGCAACCGAACATTTTCAACGGAGAGTTTGATCCTGGCTCAGGACGAACGCTGGCGGCGTGCTTAACACATGCAAGTCGAACGGTGAAGGGAGCTTGCTCCTGGATCAGTGGCGAACGGGTGAGTAACACGTGAGCAACCTACCCTTGACTCTGGGATAACAGTTGGAAACAGCTGCTAATACCGGATACGACCCCGGCAGGCATCTGCTGGGGTGGAAAGCTCCGACGGTCAAGGATGGGCTCGCGGCCTATCAGCTTGTTGGTGAGGTAACGGCTCACCAAGGCGACGACGGGTAGCCGGCCTGAGAGGGCGACCGGCCACACTGGGACTGAGACACGGCCCAGACTCCTACGGGAGGCAGCAGTGGGGAATATTGCACAATGGGCGAAAGCCTGATGCAGCAACGCCGCGTGCGGGATGACGGCCTTCGGGTTGTAAACCGCTTTCAGCAGGGACGAAGTGAAAATGACGGTACCTGCAGAAGAAGCACCGGCTAACTACGTGCCAGCAGCCGCGGTGATACGTAGGGTGCGAGCGTTGTCCGGAATTATTGGGCGTAAAGAGCTTGTAGGCGGTCTGTTGCGTCGGAAGTGAAAACTCAGGGCTTAACCCTGAGCCTGCTTTCGATACGGGCAGACTTGAGGGATGTAGGGGAGAACGGAATTCCTGGTGGAGCGGTGGAATGCGCAGATATCAGGAGGAACACCAGTGGCGAAGGCGGTTCTCTGGACATTTCCTGACGCTGAGAAGCGAAAGCGTGGGGAGCAAACAGGCTTAGATACCCTGGTAGTCCACGCCGTAAACGGTGGGCACTAGGTGTGGGACCCATTCCACGGGTTCCGTGCCGAAGCTAACGCATTAAGTGCCCCGCCTGGGGAGTACGGCCGCAAGGCTAAAACTCAAAGGAATTGACGGGGGCCCGCACAAGCGGCGGAGCATGCGGATTAATTCGATGCAACGCGAAGAACCTTACCTGGGTTTGACATATACCGGAAACATCTGGAGACAGGTGCCCCGCAAGGTCGGTATACAGGTGGTGCATGGCTGTCGTCAGCTCGTGTCGTGAGATGTTGGGTTAAGTCCCGCAACGAGCGCAACCCTCGTTCTATGTTGCCAGCGGTTCGGCCGGGAACTCATAGAAGACTGCCGGGGTCAACTCGGAGGAAGGTGGGGATGACGTCAAGTCATCATGCCCCTTATGTCCAGGGCTTCACGCATGCTACAATGGCTGGTACAAAGGGCTGCAATACCGCAAGGTGGAGCGAATCCCATAAAGCCAGTCTCAGTTCGGATTGGGGTCTGCAACTCGACCCCATGAAGTCGGAGTCGCTAGTAATCGCAGATCAGCAACGCTGCGGTGAATACGTTCCCGGGCCTTGTACACACCGCCCGTCAAGTCATGAAAGTCGGTAACACCCGAAGCCGGTGGCCTAACCCTTGTGGAGGGAGCCGTCGAAGGTGGGACCGGTAATTAGGACTAAGTCGTAACAAGGTAGCCGTACCGGAAGGTGCGGCTGGATCACCTCCTTTCTAAGGAGCCCATTGGCAGGCTTAATCAACCTGTCCAGCGCTTCCGTTCCATCGCAAACGTCGGTGGCGGAAGCAGGCACCGAAGTGGAACATTGACCATTAAGTAGAGCCACCCTGGCTCTCGTCAGTACAACCGCCGGTTCGCCGGCGGAGTGGAACCTCGTGACCAGGAGCGATACCCAAAGCACGCTGTTGGGCCCTGAAGGGTCGGTTGCCTTGCAACTACCTCTTCTGCGGACCAGCTGTCGACGGCCCCCGTGCCGGCGACCCTGGGCCCGCCCGTTACTTGAGAACTGCACAGTGGACGCGAGCATCTTTGTAGTGAAATAACAAGCTACTAAGGGCAGTCGGTGGATGCCTAGGCACCAAGAGCCGATGAAGGACGTTGTAACCTGCGATAAGCCCCGGGGAGCTGGTAAACGAGCTTCGATCCGGGGATCTCCGAATAGGGAAACCTCGAAAGAAACCGGAGTAATGTCCGGCGACCTCTACCTGAACACATAGGGTAGTTGGAGGGAACGTGGGGAAGTGAAACATCTCAGTACCCACAGGAAAAGAAAACAACCGTGATTCCGTAAGTAGTGGCGAGCGAACGCGGAAGAGGCCAAACCCAATGTGTGTGATAGCTGACAGGCGTTGCATGTTGGGTGTTGTGGGGCCGTTCAGACCGGGCTGTCATCCGGTCAGGGAGTAAGAAAAGATCAATGAAGTCGAAGGACTCTGGGAAGTTCCGGCACAGAAGGTAATACCCCTGTAGACGTAAGTTGATCTCTCCCGAGCGTCACCCCAAGTAATGCGGAACCCCTGAAATTCCGCATGAATCTGGCGGGACCACCCGTTAAGCCTAAATACTCCTTGGTGACCGATAGCGGACAAGTACCGTGAGGGAAAGGTGAAAAGTACCCCGGGAGGGGAGTGAAATAGTACCTGAAACCGATTGCCTACAATCCGTCGGAGCCTGCAAGGGTGACGGCGTGCCTTTTGAAGAATGAGCCTGCGAGTTAGTGGTACGTGGCGAGGTTAACCCGTGTGGGGAAGCCGTAGCGAAAGCAAGTCCGAATAGGGCGATTTAGTCGCGTGCTCTAGACCCGAAGCGTAGTGATCTATCCATGGCCAGGGTGAAGCGACGGTAAGACGTCGTGGAGGCCCGAACCCACTTGGGTTGAAAACCGAGGGGATGAGCTGTGGATAGGGGTGAAAGGCCAATCAAACTACGTGATAGCTGGTTCTCCCCGAAATGCATATAGGTGCAGCGTCGCGTGTTTCTTACCGGAGGTAGAGCACTGGATGGTCTAGGGGGCCCACAAGCTTACCGAAATCAGCCAAACTCCGAATGCCGGTAAGTGAGAGCGCGGCAGTGAGACTGTGGGGGATAAGCTTCATAGTCGAGAGGGAAACAGCCCAGAACACCAGCTAAGGCCCCTAAGAGATTGCTAAGTGGAAAAGGATGTGGAGTTGCACAGACAACCAGGAGGTTGGCTTGGAAGCAGCCACCCTTGAAAGAGTGCGTAATAGCTCACTGGTCAAGTGATTCTGCGCCGACAATTTAGCGGGGCTCAAGCAATCCGCCGAAGCTGTGTCATTCGCGTGATAACCAGGCCCTCGTGGTCCAGGTGCGCGGATGGGTAGGGGAGCGTCGTGTGCGCTGTGAAGCGGCGGGGTAACCCAGCCGTGGAGAGCACACGAGTGAGAATGCAGGCATGAGTAGCGAATGACGGGTGAGAAACCCGTCCGCCGAATATCCAAGGGTTCCAGGGTCAAGCTAATCTGCCCTGGGTAAGTCGGGACCTAAGGCGAGGCCGACAGGCGTAGTCGATGGACAACGGGTTGATATTCCCGTACCCGCGAAACAACGATCCTGCCGAACCAGTCAATGCTAAACACGCAAGATCACGCGGCGGACTTCGGTCCAAGCGTGGTTGAGTCTGTGACCCAAGACTGCATTAGGCAAGCTGCGGAGGGACGCAGGAAGGTAGCCCAACCCGGGCGATGGTAGTCCCGGGCTAAGTGCGTAGGGCGAGGTGTAGGCAAATCCGCACCTCATTAAGCCTGAGACATGACGGCGAGGAAGTCTTCTGACTTCTGAAGTGGGTGATCCTATGCTGCCTAGAAAATCTTCGTGAGCGAGTTGTCAGCGGCCCGTACCCTAAACCGACACAGGTGGATAGGTAGAGAATACCAAGGCGATCGAGAGAATCGTGGTGAAGGAACTCGGCAAAATACCCCCGTAACTTCGGGATAAGGGGGACCTGATTCGTTAGAGCACTTGCTGTTCGAAGCGATGAGGGTCGCAGAGACCAGGCCCAAGCGACTGTTTACTAAAAACACAGGTCCGTGCCAAGTTGAAAGACGATGTATACGGACTGACTCCTGCCCGGTGCTGGAAGGTTAAGGGGAAGTGTTAGCGCAAGCGAAGCACCGAACTTAAGCCCCAGTAAACGGCGGTGGTAACTATAACCATCCTAAGGTAGCGAAATTCCTTGTCGGGTAAGTTCCGACCTGCACGAATGGCGTAACGACTTCTCCACTGTCTCAACTGCGAACTCGGCGAAATTGCATTACGAGTAAAGATGCTCGTTACGCGCAGCAGGACGGAAAGACCCCGGGACCTTTACTATAGTTTGGTATTGGTGTTCGGTACAGCTTGTGTAGGATAGGTGGGAGACTTTGAAGCAGGGACGCCAGTTCTTGTGGAGTCAACGTTGAAATACCACTCTGGCTGTTCTGGTTATCTAACCTAGGTCCATTATCTGGATCAGGGACAGTGCCTGATGGGTAGTTTGACTGGGGCGGTCGCCTCCCAAAATGTAACGGAGGCGCCCAAAGGTTCCCTCAGCCTGGTTGGCAATCAGGTTTTGAGTGTAAGTGCACAAGGGAGCTTGACTGTGAGAGGGACACCTCAAGCAGGGACGAAAGTCGGGACTAGTGATCTGACGGTGGCACGTGGAAGCGCCGTCACTCAACGGATAAAAGGTACCCCGGGGATAACAGGCTGATCTTGCCCGAGCGTCCATAGCGACGGCATGGTTTGGCACCTCGATGTCGGCTCGTCGCATCCTGGGGCTGGAGTCGGTCCCAAGGGTTGGGCTGTTCGCCCATTAAAGCGGCACGCGAGCTGGGTTTAGAACGTCGTGAGACAGTTCGGTCCCTATCCGCTGCGCGCGTAGGAATCTTGAGAGAGGCTGTCCTTAGTACGAGAGGACCGGGACGGACAAACCTCTGGTGTGCCAGTTGTTCTGCCAAGAGCACGGCTGGTTGGCTACGTTTGGAAGTGATAACCGCTGAAAGCATCTAAGCGGGAAGCACGTCTCAAGATGAGGGTTCCCACAGAGTTAATCTGGTAAGGCCCCCGGAAGACCACCGGGTTGATAGGTCGGATGTGGAAGTGCAGCAATGCATGGAGCTGACCGATACTAATAGGCCGAGGGCTTGTTTCCTACAAAGATGTTACGCGTCCACTGTGCAGCTCTCGAGCAACGGTCGGGAGTTCCTCGGCACCTGCTGAGTGAGCTTCGACAATAACTCCATAGAGTTTCGGTGATCATGGCGAAAGGGAAACGCCCGGCTCCATTCCGAACCCGGAAGCTAAGCCTTTCAGCGCCGATGGTACTGCAGGTGGGAACCTGTGGGAGAGTAGGACGTCGCCGGACATACAAACACCCCCGTGGAGCTTCGGCCCCACGGGGGTGTTGTGCGTTGTGCAAGAGTTGAGCTTTGCGCCGTCGGGGCGCGGAAGGGCAGGATGGTGCGGTGAACGCTCCCACCCCAGATCGAGCTGGCCGCGGCCAGCGTCGCACCAGCGGTGCACCCAGCCAGGGCGGCTCCAAGCCGGCCGGCAAGGGCGGCGCCGGTTCGGACGGCAAGAAGCCGTACACCAGGAGCACGGACTCCAAGGGCGATAAGAAGCCGTACAGCCGTAGCGGTGATTCCCGTGGTGAGCGCCCGTACGCGAAGAGCACCGATGCGCGTGGGGAGAAGAAGCCGTACAGCCGTACCGGTGATTCCCGTGGTGAGCGTCCCTACGCCAAGGGCACCGATGCGCGTGGGGAGAAGAAGCCTTACGGCCGCAGCGATTCCCGTGGTGAGCGTCCCTACGCCAAGAGCGCGGACTCGCGGGGGGAGAAGAAGCCTTACGGCCGCAGCGATGCCCGTGGTGAGCGCCCCTACGCCAAGAGCGCGGACTCGCGGGGGGAGAAGAAGCCCTACGGCCGCAGCGGTGACAGCCGTGGCGAGCGGAAGCCCTATGTTCGTGGCAATGACTCCCGTGATGGTCGTCCGCCGCGCCGTGACGATCGTCCGCCGCGCGAAGCGCCGCGTCCGGGCCTGGCCGCGAAGGCCAACGAACCGGAGACGCCCAAGGGTCTCGACCTGCGGCAGCTACCGCGCGGCGTCCGGGCCGAGCTCCGTGGCCTGACCGCCGAGCTGGCCGAGATCGTCGGCGCGCACCTGCTGATGGCCGGCCAGCTGATCGACGCCGATCCCGAACTGGCCTACGCCCACGCCGAAGCCGCACGGCGGCGGGCCGCACGCCTGCCGATCACCCGTGAGGCGGCGGCCGAGACCGCGTACGCCGCGGGCGACTTCAGCACCGCGTTGACCGAGTTCCGCGCGCTGCGCCGAATGAGCGGCGGCAACGAGTACCTGCCGGCGATGGCCGACTGCGAACGTGCCCTCGGCCGTCACCAGGCCGCGCTCAAGCTGATCAAGGAAGGGCTCGCGTCCGAACCCGAGGCGCCGGCCCAGATCGAGCTGCGCCTGGTCGAGGCCGGCATCCGGGCCGACACCGGCCAGGTCGACGAGGCGCTCCGCCTGCTCAAGAACGAGATCGAGACCATCGGCACCCGTGGCACCAAGCTCGCGCGGGCACGGCTCCGCTACGCCTACGCCGACCTGCTCGAGCGCACCGGCGAGGGCGACCAGGCCGAGCGCTGGTTCGACGCCGTGGTGCGACTCGACCCCGACCAGGAGACCGACGCCGCCGACCGGGCGGCCGCCCTCCGCGGGCTCGTGATCGTCTATGACGACAGCGAGGACGACGTGGTCGAGGACGACGCGGCCGACGAGCAGGACGCGGGGGAGACGACCGCCGAGTGAGCGCCCTGATCGACGGCTACGACGCCGCCTTCTTCGACCTCGACGGCGTGATCTACCTCGGGCCGTTGGCGGTCGACGGAGCCGCGGACGCCCTGGCGGAACTCGGCCGGCGCGACAAGACGGTGATGTTCGTCACGAACAACGCCGCCCGCGCCGCCCAGGTCGTGATCGACCAGCTCACCGGGCTGGGTTTCGCCGCCGACGACCACAACGTGCTGACCAGCGCGCAGGTGGCGACCGCGCAGATGGCCCGCGAGCTGCCCGCCGGGGCGAAGGTGCTGGTCAACGGTAGCGAGAGCCTGGCCGACCTGGTGGCCGAGGTGGGGCTGGTGCCCGTCCAGAACGCCGACGACCACCCGGTGGCCGTCGTCCAGGGCTACGACCCGGCGATGACCTGGCCACGGCTCGACGAGGCCGCGCTGGCCATCCAGGCCGGCGCCACGTGGTACGCGACGAACGACGACGCGTCCCGTCCCACCGAGCGCGGGCTGGTGCCCGGGGCCGGTGGCTCGATCGCGGTGATCGCCGGGGTCGTCAACGCCCGGCCGACGATCTTCGGCAAGCCGTACCGCCCGATGCTGGCCGAGGCGATCCGGCGGACGGCGGCGACGCGTCCGATCTTCGTCGGCGACCGGATCGACACCGACATCGTCGGCGCCTGCAACGCCGGGATCGACTCGCTGCTGGTGTTCACCGGAGCCCACGGCAAGCACGACCTGGTGGCCGCCGGCCCGGGGGAGCGACCCACCCACATCGGCGCCGACGTGCGCGCGCTGCTCGAGCCGATCCGTGGGGTGCAGCTCACCCCGACCTCCGCCACCTGCGAGGGTCAGGTGGCCCGCCTCGACCACGGCACGATCAGCCTGGACGCGGTGCCCGCCGACCACGCCGGGCAGCTGGACGCCCTGTGGGCGATCGCCCGGCTCGCCTGGCAGCACCCCGGCTCCGACAGCACGGACGCCCTTGCCGCACTGGGATTGGTCCGCTGACCCCGACCCGGCCCGGTATCCTTCCCGGGCTGATCGATAGGAGTCCGACATGCCCGCTACCGCCAAGACGAGTTCTGCGACCGACCTCGCGTTGATCGCGGTCTTCGCCGCCCTGATCGCGGCCTTCTCGCTCACCCCGGCGATCCCGATCGGGATCGGGGTGCCGATCACCCTCCAGACGCTCGCCGTCGTGCTGGCCGGCCTCGTGCTCGGCCCGTGGCGCGGGTTCCTGGCCACCGTGCTCTACCTGCTGGTCGGCTTCGCCGGCCTGCCGGTGTTCGCCGGGGGTACGGCTGGGTTCGGAGTGATCTCCCACCCGTCCATCGGCTACCTGCTGGCGTTCCCGGTCGGTGCCCTCGTGGCCGGCGCCCTCGTGCGGGTGTTCGCCGACTGGCGCGGCGCCAAGCAGTACCTCGGGTTCTTCCTGGCCGGGCTGGCCGCCTCGCTGGTGATCCACGCCGCCGGCATCGTCGGGCTCGCGATCGTCGCGAAGATGGGCCTGGTCGGCGCGTTCCTCTACGACCTGGTCTTCTGGCCCGGAGACATCGCCAAGATGTTCGTCGCCTCCGCGATCGCCGTCGCCGTGCACAAGGCGTTCCCGGCGCTCCTCGCGGTGCGCCGTCCCGCCCTGGCCTGACGGTGATCGAGCTCCTCGGCGCGGGCGTCACCGTCAGCCTGCCCGCGTCCGGCACCGTCCGGACGCGGGAGCTGCTGGTGCCGACCACCCTGGAGCTCGCCGAGCGGCGCATCGCCGTGATCGGGGCGAACGGTTCGGGCAAGTCCACGTTCCTGCGCCTGCTGAACGGGCTGACGCTGCCCACCACCGGTCAGGTGCGGGTGGACGGCCTCGACACCGACCGGCAGGGACGCGACGTGCGTCGGCTGGTGGGCTTCGTGTTCACCGATCCGCTCGCCCAGCTCGTCCTGGCCACCCCGGCCGACGACGTCGAGCTGTCCCTGCGGCCCCTGGTGCGCGACCGGGCCGAGCGGCGCGCGGAGGCCCTGCGGCTGCTCGCCGAGCGCGGGCTCGCACACGTCGCCGAACAGAGCGTGTACGACCTGTCCGGGGGTGAGCGCCAACTGGTCGCGCTGACCTCGGTGCTCGCCGCGCGCCCCACCGTGGTCGTCGCCGACGAGCCCACCACGCTGCTCGACCTGCGCAACCGCGACCTGGTGCGGGCCGCCCTCGCGGCGCTCGACCAGCAGGTCATCCTCGCCACCCACGACCTCGAACTCGCGGCCGAGGCCGACCGGGTGCTCGTGGTGGACGCCGGACGCGTCGTGGCCGACGGCGACCCCGCCGAGGCGATCGCCTCCTATGTGCGACTGGTGCGGGCATGAACCTGTTCGGCCTGTACCTCCCCGGCACCTCCTGGCTTCACCGGCTGCCGGTCGGCGCGAAGTACGTGCTGCTGCTCGTGCTCACTGTCCCGGTACTGGTGATCGCGGCGCCGCTGCCCAGCCTGGCCGCGCTGGCCGCGTCCATGCTTCTGCTGCTGAGTACGAGGGTGGGCGTGCGGCCGTCCTGGTCGCTGCCCAGGCCGCTGCTCGTGCTGTTGGCGATCCTGGCCGCCTACCAGGTGGTGGTCGGCCAGCCCGGCCTCGCCGTCGTGGTCACTGCCAACCTCGTCACCGCCGTGTACGCCAGCCGCCTGCTCACCCTGACCACGCCCGGACCGGTGCTGATCGACGCGTTGGTCGCCGGCCTGCGTCCGCTGCGGGTCGTCGGCGTCGACCCCGAACGGGTCGGTCTGGCGGTGGCGATCATGGTGCGGTCGGTGCCACTCCTGCTCGACACGTTCGAGCAGGTGCGCCAGGCCGCCCGCGCCCGGGGACGCGAACGCAACCTGTTCGCCCTGGTCACCCCCGTCGTGGTGCGCGCCGTCGGGCAGGCGCAGGCCACCGGGGCGGCCCTCGCCGCCCGCGGACTGGGGGAGTCATAATGGCCGACGTGAGCGACGAGACCGAGCCGACCAGCCCGACCGCCGAGCCGCCCGTCACCGGCGTACCCGGGATCGACGCCGCCCTGGCCGCGGTGAGCCTCGACGGCCCGGTCGGTGAGCACCACCAGCAACTGTCGACCGCGGTCGAGGCGTTGCAGCAGGCCCTGCGCGCCCCGCTGTGACCCGATGAGGCTCGACCGCGCACTCGTCGAGGCTGGGCTGGCGCGCTCGCGAGCCCAGGCCAGTGACGCGATCCGCGAGGGTCGGGTGCGGGTCAACGGCGCCAGCGCCGGACGCCCCGCGCAGCCCGTCGCCGCCGCCGACCGCCTCGAGCTGGACGGCGCCGACCACTACGTCTCCCGCGCCGCGCACAAGCTTCTCGGCGCGCTCGCCGCGTCCGGGGTGCGCGTCCCGCCCCGGGTCCTGGACGCGGGCGCGTCCACCGGCGGCTTCACCCAGGTGCTGCTGGAGGCCGGCGCGGAACGGGTCTACGCGGTCGACGTCGGCCACGGCCAGCTCGTGGACGCGCTGCGCGACGACCCGCGGGTGGCGGTGCGCGAGCGCCTCAACCTGCGCGACCTCACGCACGCAGACCTGGACGGCGCCCCGGTCGACCTGGTCGTCGGCGACGTCTCGTTCATCTCCCTGACCCTGCTGCTGGAGCCACTGTTCGGGGTGCTCACCGACCCAGGGGAGGCGTTGCTGCTGGTGAAGCCGCAGTTCGAGGTGGGCCGCGGCGGCCTCGACGACCATGGGGTCGTGCGCGACCCGGCCCGGCAGGCCGCAGCGGTCGCGGACGTGGTCGCCGCGGCGGAGCGGTACGGCCGGCGGCTCGCCTGGCAGGGTGCGAGCGCCCTGCCGGGTGAATCGGGGAACCAGGAGTACTTCGTCCATCTCGTACCCGCCGCCTCCACTGGCAGTGGCGTCGTCTAGTGTTCTGGGGGTGAACGCCCCACGCCGGCAGGTCGCCGTCACCATCCACCCGCTGCGTCCCGCCGCGATCGAGGCGGCCGCGGAGTTCATCACCGGGATCAACGCCCGGGGCATCTCCTGCCTGGCCGCCGCCGAGGACCTCGGCCCGCTGGCCGAACGGGTGCCGGACGCCGACCTGCGCGCTCTCGACGGCGAGGACGGCACGCACTGCGAACTGGTCGTCGTGTTCGGCGGTGACGGCAACATCCTGCGGGCCGCCGAGTGGGCGCTGCCGCGGCAGGTGCCGGTGCTGGGGGTCAACCTTGGCCACGTCGGGTTCCTCGCCGAGCTGGAGTCCTCGCAGGTGGGCACCCTGATCGAGCACGTCGCCCGCGGCGACTACGAGGTCGAGGAGCGCATGACGATCGACACGGTCGTCCGCGCCGAGCGACACGGCGAGGAGCTGTGGAACTCGTTCGCGATCAACGAGGTGTCGGTCGAGAAGCTGGCCCGCGAACGCATGATCGAGGTGCTGGTCCGCATCGACGACCGCCCGCTGTCCCGGTGGGCCACGGACGGCGTGCTGGTCGCCACCCCGACCGGCTCCACCGCGTACGCCTTCTCCGCGCACGGCCCGGTGATCTGGCCCGACCTGTCCGCGCTGCTACTGGTGCCGCTGAGCGCGCACGCCCTGTTCGCCAGCCCGCTGGTGCTGGGCGAGCGCACGGTGGTCTCGATCGAGGTGCTGCCCGGCGGCAGCCCTGGCGGCGTGGTGTGGTGCGACGGGCGTCGCTCCACCGACGTCACCGGCGGCATGGAGATCGAGGCGCGGGTGGGGCAGCACCGACTGCGGCTGGCCCGCACGGCGGAGCAGCCGTTCGTCACCCGCCTGGTGCGCAAGTTCGGGCTGCCGGTGGACGGGTGGCGCGGCACGGCCGAGCGGGACGCCGCCCATGCTCGTTGAGCTGCGCATCGCCGACCTCGGCGTGATCGGCGACGCGATGATCGAGCCGGGGCCCGGCTTCACCGCCGTGACCGGCGAGACCGGCGCGGGCAAGACCATGATCGTGACCGGGCTGGCGCTGCTGGCCGGTGCGAAGGCCGACCCCAGGCTCGTGCGCAACGGTGCCTCCCGGGCCCTGGTCGAGGGACGCTGGCGCGTGGCCGGCGACCAGGCCGAGCCCCTGGCGGAACTGGGCGCCGAGGTGGAGGACGACGAGGTGCTGGTGAGCCGCCACCTCGGCGCGAACCGCTCCCGGATGGCCATCGGCGGCGCGCAGGTGCCGCTGTCCACGGGCGCCGGCCTGGTCGGGGAGTGGGTGACCGTCCACGGCCAGTCCGAGCAACTGCGCCTGGGCACGCCCGAGCGGCAGCTGGAGGTGCTCGACCGCTACGCCGGCGACGCGCTGGTCGCCGAGCTGGGGCCCTACCGTGCCGACTGGGCCGCCCGGCGCGCGGCCGCGTCCGAGTTGGCGGAGTTGACCACCCAGTCGCAGGCCAGGGCGCGGGAGCTCGACCTGCTGCGGTTCGGGCTCGACGAGATCGCGAAGGTCGACCCGCAACCGGGGGAGGACCAGGCGCTCGCGGCCGAGACGGTGCGGCTCCAGGCCGTCGACGACCTGCGGCAGGCCGCGCAGGCCGCCCTGGTGGCGCTGGCCGGCGACGAGGACAGCTACGACGCGGTGGACGCCCTGAGCCTGGCCGGGGCCGCACGCAAGGCGCTCGCGCCCGCGGTCGAGAAGGACGCCGGGCTGGCACCGATCGCCGAGGAACTGGCCGGGGCGGTCGCCGGGCTGGCCGACGTCGCGTCCTCGCTGGCGTCGTACGCGAGCGGGCTGGACGCCGACCCGCTGCGGCTGGAGTGGATCGCCGGCCGTCGCGCCGAACTCGCGCACCTGACCCGCAAGTACGGCGACACGATCGACGAGGTGCTGGCGTGGGCGGCCGACGCGGTCACCCGGGTCACCCGGCTCGACGCGGGCGAGGACCGTATCGGCGAGCTGGGCGGCCTGATCGAAGGGTTGGACGCACGGCTGGGGGCGACGGCGACGCGGATCACGGCGCTGCGCAGCGCGGCCGCCACCGAACTGGCCGGGCTGGTCGCCCACGAGCTGAAGGCGCTGGCGATGCCGAAGGCGCGGCTGTCGTTCGAGCTCACGCAGTCCGAGCTCGGACCGTCCGGCGCCGACCAGGTCAACCTGCTGTTCTCCGCCAATCCCGGCAGCACGCCCGGACCGCTGGGACGGGTGGCGTCCGGCGGTGAGCTGAGCCGCGTCCGCTTGGCGCTGGAGGTGGTGCTGGCCACCGAGGTGAGCGGGCAGACCTTCGTCTTCGACGAGGTGGACGCCGGCATCGGCGGCGCGGTCGCCCTCGAGATCGGCCGGCGGCTGGCGCTGTTGGCGCGCCGCTGCCAGGTGATCGTTGTCACCCACCTCGCGCAGGTGGCCGCCTTCGCCGACCGGCACTACGTGGTGGCCAAGGCCGACGACGGCTCGGTCACCACCAGCGGCGTCCGCCTTGTCGAGGCCGACGACCGGGTCGAGGTGCTGGCCCGCATGATGGGCGGGCTCGACTCCAGCGATTCCGGGCTTGCGCACGCCCGGGAGTTGTTGGCCTCCGCGCGTCCCTGAGCCGTCGCTCGCGGGGATCGCGGCCAGCGGCGGAAGCATTCGCACTGTGGATTGCTGGTTTCAGCGAGCGCCCAGTGTTTTCCTGCGAATCCAGGGGGGATCCTCTCACTCGCTCCCGTGATCGGGGCCGACGGCCACGTCCAGCCAGCCGGCGGGAAGGGTGGCGGGGTCGAACGGCGGGGCTTCGGGGTCAGGCTCGGTCAGCTGCTCGCTGACGGCCACCGTGCACACCGCAAGCAGCGACCAGTCCACGTCGCCCGGGCCGGAGGCGGTCGCGTCCAGCGCCAGCCGCTCGTGCGGGACGCCCGCGGCGTTCTGGATGCCGAACCCCTCCGCGATCGCGGCCAGGGCGGCGGCCAGGTCGTGGAGTGTGAAGCCCGCGCGCAGCCGGCGTCCGCTCCACGCGAGCACCGCGGAGTACACCTCGCTGTAGGAGGCGAGCGCCTCGTCGTGGCGCCGGCGGCCGGCCTCCAGCAGCACCGGGTCGGAGTAGGAGCTCGCCCGGATGGCCAGCGAGGTGAGGAACGCGATGTCCTCGGGGTAGCTGCGCAGGTTCACCTCCGACCCGCGCCGGATCGCTTCCTGCCAGGGCTGGGACGCGTCGAGCATCGCCGGGACCACCTTGGCGACGGTCGCCTCGTTCGACACCTTCTCGCGGTAGCGGATGGCCTCGAGGGCGAGGTCGCGCTGGTAGGCGGTCTGGTCCTCCCAGATGCGGTAGGCCGCCCCGGTGGTGAGGCCGGCCCGGCGCAGCACCGAACTCAGCCGGATGTGGGCGACGACCGCCGACGGGCCGCGCTCGTGCAACAGCTGGAGCCCGATCGCGATCAGGAGGCGTCGGGTGTCTTCAGCGCTGTGTCGGGGCATCGGGTCCTCGCCATCGAGGAGGGACGTGGTCGAGAAGTAATTTACTTCGCATCCGCAGGGGTTCCGCGGCCACGGTCGCGCTGCGCAGGATGAGGACCGGCCGGGACATTCCCGGGCAGGACCGACGGAAGGACCCCCAGGACATGAGGAATTGGATGACTCGCAGTCTGGCGTCGATCGCGGTGGCGACCGTGACGGCCATCGGAGTGGTTGCCCCCGCGCCCGCCTCGGCGGCGGCGCCGACCGCGTCGGTTTCGGCGTCGGGCGGGGAACCGTCGGTGAAGGAGGCGGCGATCCAGGTCAGGAAGGAAGAGGTCGGTGGGCCGCTGTACGGGGCGTACAAGAAGCTTTACCCCACCCAGCTGAACTGGACGAACGACGGCTGCAGCATTCCGAAGAAGGTGAAGGACGTTTGGGGGCTCGGCGCGATCGCCAAGAAGCTCGCGGAAATCTGGCAGCACTCCTGCGACCGGCACGACTTCGGCTACCGCAACTTCGGCTCGAACACCACCACGCCTGGCGTCCACCACAAGTTCAGCCCGACCGAGGCCACCAAGCACAAGATCGATGTCCGGTTCCAGAAGAACATGAAGCTGCAGTGCAACGACGTCAACGTCGTCTTTCGCGGGCCCTGCAAGAAAGCCGCCGACGTCTTCTACCTGATTGTCAGGGACAGCAAGCAGGCTCACAAGGCCTTCTTCGGCTGAGCCCTCACCCGCCCACACGGCCGTCCCCGGGCCCCGGGGACGGCCGCACGCTGTCCAGCGGAGCGTCGGGTTGGTGGCCGGACGGGTGTGCCCTTTATGCTGGAGGCCCGTGGGCACCTCCTCTCAGACAAAGCACGTATTCGTCACAGGGGGAGTCGTCTCCTCTCTCGGCAAAGGGCTGACCGCGTCCAGCCTGGGCAGCCTGTTGGTCGCCCGTGGGCTCCGCGTCACCATGCAGAAGCTGGATCCGTACCTCAACGTCGATCCCGGCACCATGAACCCTTTCCAGCACGGCGAGGTCTTCGTGACCGAGGACGGCGCCGAGACCGACCTCGACATCGGCCACTACGAGCGCTTCCTGAACGTCGCGCTGAACGCGGAGGCCAACGTCACCACCGGCAAGGTCTACTCCCGCGTGATCGCCAAGGAGCGCCGCGGCGACTTCCTCGGCGACACCGTCCAGGTGATTCCGCACATCACAAATGAGATCAAGGACGAGATGCTGGCCATGGCCGGTGCCGGCGTCGACGTGGTGATCCACGAGATCGGCGGCACCGTCGGCGACATCGAGTCGCTGCCGTTCCTCGAGGCCGCCCGGCAGGTGCGTCGCGAGGTCGGACGCGACAACGCGTTCTTCCTGCACGTCTCGCTGGTGCCCTACATCGGCCCGAGCGGGGAGCTGAAGACCAAGCCCACCCAGCACTCGGTGGCCGCGCTGCGCCAGGTCGGCATCCAGCCCGACGCGATCGTCTGCCGCGCGAGCATGGACATCCCGACCGGTGTGAAGCGCAAGATCGCGCTGATGTGCGACGTCGACGAGGAGGCCGTGATCTCCTGCCCCGACGCCCCGTCCATCTACGACATCCCGAAGGTCATCCACGACGAGGGCCTGGACGCCTACGTCGTGCGGCGCCTCGGCGTCTCGTTCCGCGACGTCAACTGGAACACCTGGGACGACTTGCTGGAGCGGGTGCACCATCCCAAGGAGCAGGTCACGATCGCGCTGGTCGGCAAGTACATCGACCTGCCGGACGCCTACCTGTCGGTGTCGGAGGCGCTGCGCGCCGGCGGCTTCGGCAACTGGGCGAAGGTGAACCTGCGCTGGGTCGCGTCCGACACCTGCGAGACCCCGGCCGGTGCGGCCGCGGCGCTCGGTGACGTGGACGGCATCTGCGTGCCCGGCGGCTTCGGCATCCGCGGCGTGGAGGGCAAGCTCGGCGCCCTGCGGTACGCCCGGGAGAACCAGGTCCCGACGCTCGGCCTGTGCCTGGGCCTGCAGTGCATGGTGATCGAGGCCGCCCGCAACCTGCTCGGGCTGGAGGACGCCGCGTCCACCGAGTTCGAGCCGGAGACCCACGCCCCGGTGATCGCGACCATGGCCGAGCAGGTGGCCATCGTGTCCGGCCAGGGCGACATGGGCGCCACGATGCGGCTGGGCGCGTACCCGGCCGACCTGGTGCCCGGTTCGCTGGTCGCCCAGCAGTACGGCACCACCCGGGTCAGTGAGCGGCACCGCCACCGCTACGAGGTCAACAACGCCTACCGCGACGACCTCGCCGGGCACGGGCTGAAGATCTCCGGCACCAGCCCCGACGGCAACCTGGTGGAGTTCGTCGAGCTCGACCCCGAGGTGCACCCGTACTACGTCGGCACCCAGGCACACCCCGAGCTGAAGTCGCGGCCCACCCAGCCGCACCCGCTGTTCGCCGGGCTGGTTGAGGCCGCGCTCAAGCGCAAGCTGTCCACCCGCCTGTTCGAGGACGAGGAGTAGGCCTTGGCCCGCCAGCTGACCGCGGACGAGGTCACCGACGCGCCGATGGCGTGGCCGGTCGTCGCGAGCCGAGTGCTGGGGGAGGGCCGGGTCTCCGATTTCGTCGACGACACGGTCGAGGTGCCGGGCGGCGAACGGATGGCGCGGCAGTACCTGCTGCACCCCGGCGCGGTCGGCGTGATCGCCTGGGACGCCGAGGACCGCATCGCGGTCGTGCGGCAGTACCGGCACCCGGTCGGTTTCCAGCTCGTCGAGCCGCCCGCCGGCCTGCTCGATGCGGACGGGGAGAGCTGGCAGGCCGCCGCCGAACGCGAGCTCGCCGAGGAGGTGGGCCTGCGCGCCGGCTCCTGGCGGGTGCTGGTCGACCTGTTCACCACGCCGGGCGGCAACCAGGAGTCGCTGCGGATCTACCTGGCCACCGACCTGTCGGACGCGCCCGTGCCCGACGGCTTCGTCGCCGACCACGAGGAGGCCGACATGGAGGTCTGCTGGGCGGCCCGCGCCGACCTGGTGGACGCCGTGCTGGCTGGCCGGCTCCAGAACCCGACCATGGTCTCCGGCGTGCTGGCGCTCGAGGTGGCCCGGCTGTCCGGACGCCTGGGGTCGCTGCGCGCCCCGGACGCGCCCTGGCCGGCCCGCGCCGTCCGCGAGGCCCACAACGCCGCTCTGGCCAGGCTCCATGGCGACGCCGACTGAGCCCACCTCCGCCCTCCCGGAGCCCTCACCCGTCCTCCCGACGAAGGACGGGATCCCCGACCCCGCCCGCCGCACGCCGATGGCCAAACTCGTCCGCGGCTACCTCGACCACCTGACCGTCGAGCGCGGGGCATCACCGAACACGGTGGCCGCGTACCGTCGCGACCTCGCCCGGTACACCGACTTCCTCGCCGCGCGCGGCATCGGCGACCCGACGGCGGTCACCGACGCCGACGTCGCCGCGTTCCTGACCGGCCTCCAGGCACCCACCGACGGCCGCGCCCCGCTCTCGGTGGCCAGCGCGACCCGCACGCTGGTGGCCGTGCGGTCGCTGCACAGCTTCGCCGCCGCCGAGGGCCGCACTCCGACGAACCCGGCGGCAGCCGTCCGGCCGCCCAAGGCCGGGCGCAACCTGCCCAAGGCACTCGACGTCGCCCAGGTGCAGGCGCTGCTGGACACGCCCGACCTGGACACCACGATCGGGCTGCGCGACGCCGCCCTGCTGGAGCTGCTCTACGGCACCGGGGGACGGGTGTCCGAGATCGTTGACCTCGACGTGGACGACCTCACCTCGGTGCTCGCCGACCCCGAGGCCGGCCTGCGGCTGTTCGGGAAAGGCCGCAAGGAGCGCCTCGTCCCGGTCGGCTCGTACGCCCGTCGCGCGGTCGAGGCCTGGCTGGTGCGCGGACGGCCGGCGTTCGCCGGGGCGTCCGTGCGTCCGAGCCCGGCTGCGCTGCTCAACGCCAAGGGCCAGCGACTCAGCCGGCAGAGCGCCTACGGGGTGCTGCAGAAGGCCGCCGAGGCCGCGCAGCTCGGCGTGGACGTCTCGCCGCACACCCTGCGGCACTCGTTCGCCACCCACCTGCTGGACGGCGGCGCCGACGTCCGCGTCGTGCAGGAGCTGCTCGGGCACGCCTCGGTGACCACCACCCAGATCTACACGCTGGTCACCGTCGAGCACCTCCGCGAGGTGTTCCTGGCCGCCCACCCGCGCGCTCGCTGAGGTCCCCCTGCGCTCGGCGCGCGAGGGCACCCAGGCTCGTGTCGCGATCCGTCCACCCGCCGCGTCCCAACCGTCCCACGCGTCACCACCTGGGCCTCGGGCGGTCGGATCACGTCAGGATGCACCTCGTTCGAGCCCGCGGCAGCCACACGGCTGACCGCCCCACAGGGTGCAGGTGTCGGCCCCACCCAGGCGGGTGAGAACGTGGCTCGTGTCGCGATCTGTCCACCCGACGGCCCCCCTGAGGCGCCTGTGACGGCTGGGACGCTGCGAGCGGCCGGATCGCGACAGGGCGCGTCCGGGCGGCGCGTCCGTGCAGACTTGTCGACATTTCGCCCTAGGCTGTCGGCCGTGAGCACTTCCGACGCACTGATCGATCCCGAACCCACGCTGGCCGTGGGCGAGCTGGGCCCCACCGGACGCCCCGTCCCCGACCTGCCCGAGCCGGTCGCCCCCGACCCCGACAAGCCCAAGCGCGCGCTGATCATCGCGATGTGCAACCAGAAGGGCGGGGTCGGCAAGACGACCACCACGATCAACCTGGGTGCGGCCCTCGCCGAGACCGGGCGCAAGGTGCTGCTGGTCGACTTCGATCCGCAGGGGTCGCTGTCGGTGGGCCTGGGGGCGAACCCGCACACCCTCGAGGTGAGCATATACGACCTGCTGCTGAACAAGCACACCGCTCCCGAGGACGTGATCACCCACACGGTGGTGCCGGGGCTCGACCTGTTGCCGTCCAACATCGACCTGTCGGCCGCCGAGGTGCAGCTGGTCTCCGAGGTGGCCCGCGAGCAGACCCTGCGCCGGGTGCTCACCAAGTTCCGGCACACCTACGACATCATCCTGATCGACTGTGCACCGTCCCTGGGCCTGCTCACCGTGAACGCGCTGACCGCCGCCGACAAGGTGCTGATGCCGCTGGAGTGCGAGTTCTTCGCCCTGCGCGGCATCGCCCTGCTGACCGACACCATCGACAAGGTGCAGGACCGGCTGAACCCCGAACTCGAGGTGCTCGGCATCCTCGGCACCATGTACGACGCCCGGACGCTGCACAGCCGTGAGGTGCTCGAGCGGGTGGTGCAGGCGTTCGGCGACACGGTCTTCCACACCGTGATCCGGCGCACGATCAAGTTCCCCGAGACCACCGTGGCCGGCGAGCCGATCACCACCTACGCCACGAACTCGCCGGGGGCGACCGCCTACCGGATGCTGGCCAGGGAGGTGCTCGCCCGATGCCCCGGCGCGTAGGACTTCCCGGCGCGGCCGAACTGTTCCGCCCGACCGGGACGGACGGCACCCAGGCGCCGGCCGCCGCCCCGGCCACCAACGGCGCGGCCGGACTGGCCATCGAGCCGTCCCCGCAGGGCACCGGACGCGTCCGCCACGAGGAGAAGATCACCGTCTACGTCAGCAGCGACGAGCTGCTCGCCCTCGAGCAGGCCCGGCTGACGCTGCGCGCCCGGCACGGGGTGGCCGTCGACCGCGGACGGATCGTCCGCACCGCGATCAGCCTGGCGATGGCCGACCTGGCCGCCCGCGGCGCCGACTCCGACCTGGTGCGCGACCTCGGGCAGTCGTGAGCCCGCTGCCGCAGGCGGAGGAGTTCACCGTCCACCTGACCAACTTCTCCGGGCCGTTCGACCTACTGCTCCAGCTGATCTCCAAGCACAAGCTGGACGTCACCGAGGTGGCCCTGTCGCAGGTGACCGACGACTTCGTCGCCCACATCAAGCACGCGCAGGCCACCCAGGGCTCGACCTGGTGGGACCTCGACCAGACCAGCTCGTTCATCGTGGTCGCGGCCACCCTGCTCGACCTGAAGGCCGCCCGCCTGCTGCCGCAGGGCGAGGTCGACGACCTGGAGGACCTCGCCCTGCTGGAGGCGCGCGACCTGCTGTTCGCCCGGCTGCTGCAGTACCGCGCGTTCAAGCTGGTCAGCGCCTGGATCGCCGAAACCCTCGACACCCAGGCCCGGCGGCACCCGCGTCCGGGCGGGCTGGAGGAGCGGTTCGCGAAGCTGCTTCCCGAGGTCGAGCTCGACGGCTTCGCCGACGTGATCGCCGTGCTGGCCGGCCGGGCGCTGACCCCGAAGGAGCCGCCGCAGGTCTCGCTCGCCCACCTGCACAACCCGCTGGTGTCGGTGCGCGAACAGGCCGAAGAGATCGTCCGGCGCCTGCGCGAGCACCACGCGATCACCTTCCGCGCGCTCACCGCAGACGCCGCCGACCGGCTGGTGGTGGTGGCGCGCTTCCTCGCCCTGCTGGAGCTGTTCCGCGAGAAGGCGGTCAGCTTCGAGCAGCTCACCCCGCTCGGGGAGCTCACCGTCCGCTGGCTGGGGGCCGAGGTGGACGCCGACGCGATCGGCGCAGAATTCGACGAGACCGTGACCCAGGAGGCCGCAGAATGACCCAGATCGCCGGCGCCGTGGAGGCGCTGCTGCTGATGGCCACCGAGCCGGTGTCCGCGTCCGAACTGGCCGAGGCGGTGGACGTCCCGGTCGCCGAGGTGGAGGAGTGCCTGGCCGGCCTCGTCGAGTTCTACGACAGCACCGGACGCGGCTTCGAGCTACGCCGGGTCGGCACCGGCTGGCGCTACTACACCCGCGACGAGCACGCCGACGTGATCGGACGCTGGCTGCTCGAGGGGCAGCGCGGCACGCTCAGCCAGGCCGCCCTGGAGACCCTCGCGGTCGTCGCCTACCTCCAGCCGATCTCGCGCGGCCGGGTGTCGGCGGTGCGCGGGGTGAACGTGGACGGGGTGATGCGGACGCTGGCCACCCGCGACCTGATCGAGGAGGTCAGCCGCGACGGGGAGACCGGCGCCCGGCTGTTCGCCACCACCACCTACTTCCTGGAGCGGATGGGCCTGACCAGCCTCGACCAGCTGCCGCCGCTCGCGCCGCACCTGCCGGACGCGTCCGCGCTGGAGGCCGAGCTCGCCGCACTGGCCGACCAGGGGCTGCCCACCCAGGGCGCGGTCGACTCGCCGTCCGCGCCGGTGGAGGAGGCCGAATGACCCCCGCCGACGGCCCGGACGCCGAGGGCATCCGGCTGCAGAAGGTGCTCGCGCAGGCCGGGGTGGCGTCCCGACGCGCGGCCGAGGACCTGATCCACCGCGGCCGGGTGGAGGTGAACGGCGAGAAGGTCACCGAGCAGGGACGCCGCGTCGACCCGACCCGTGACGTGATCCGCGTGGACGGGGCCAGGATCCCGCCGCAGGCCGCCCACCAGTACGTGGTGCTGAACAAGCCGCGCGGCGTGGTCTCGACGATGGAGGACCCGCACGGCCGTCCGGCGCTCGGCGAGATCGTCCGCCGCCACACGCCCGAGCGGCTGTTCCACGTCGGACGCCTCGACGCCGAGACCGAGGGCCTGCTGATCCTCACCAACGACGGCGAGTTCTCCCAGCGCATGATGCACCCGTCGTTCGAGGTGCCGAAGGTCTACGTCGCCGAGATCACCGGGGTGATCACCGACGCGACCGTGAAGAAGCTGCGCAAGGGCATCGAGCTCGACGACGGCCCGGTGCGGCCCGACAAGGTCGAGGTGGTGCAGCGCGCCGCCGACCGCAGCCTGGTGCGGGTCACGCTGCACGAGGGGCGCAACCGCATCGTGCGGCGGATGTTCGACCAGATCGGCCAGCCGGTGCTCAAGCTGTCCCGGATCGCGATCGGGCCGGTGCGGCTCGGCACGCTCAAGTCCGGCGCGGTGCGCGACCTGACCCGCGAGGAGCTCGGCGCGCTGCTCGACCTGGTGAACCTGTAGTGGAGCGGGTGCTCGGCGTCGAGACCGAGTACGGGCTCAGCGCCCGCGCCGGTGGCCGGCGGCTGAGCGCTCCCGAGGCGGCCGAGCTGCTGTTCCGTCCGCTGGTGGCCGAGCACCGCGCGTCCGACGTGTTCGGGGTGAACGGCGGACGCCTGTACCTCGACGTCGGCGCGCACCCCGAGTACGCCACGCCGGAGTGCCGCCGCGTCGGCGACCTGCTGGTGGCCGATCGGGCGGGTGACCAGCTGGTCGCCGGGCTGGCGTCCCGGGCCCGCGAACTGGCCGCCGCGACCGGGACGGACGTGGCCTTCCGGCTGTTCAAGAACAACGTGGACAGCTTCGGCAACTCCTACGGCTGCCACGAGAACTACCTGGTCAGCCGCGAGCTGGAGCTGACCGGGGCGGTCGAGCTGCTGGCGGCGTTCCTGGTGACCCGTCCGGTGCTGTGCGGGGCCGGACGGCTGCACGCCGGGCGGTTCACGATCAGCCAGCGGGCCGCCCACCTGCACACCGAGCTGTCCGCCCTGACCACCCGGCTGCGCCCGCTGGTGAACACCAGGGACGAGCCGTTGGCCGACCCGGCCCGGTACCGCCGCCTGCACGTGCTGGCCGGCGACTCGAACCTTCTGGAGGCGTCGGGGTGGCTGAAGGTGGGCACGATGCTCGCGGTCCTGGAGCTGCTCGACCGCCCCGAGGGCCCGGACGCGAGGCTGGCCGCGCTGCGCCTCGCGGACCCGGCCGCCGCGCTGCGGCAGGTGGCGGAGGACCCGATGGCGCCGCTCGAGCTCGCCGACGGCCGACGGCTGAGTGCGGTCGAGGTGCAGCGTGCGCACCTCGACCTGGCGGGGGAGTACGCCGAGCCGGCGCTGGCCGCACTGTGGGGCGAGGTGCTGGACGCGCTCGCGGACGGCGAGCCCGACCGGGTGGCCGACCGGGTGGAGTGGGTGGCCAAACGACGGCTGCTCACCCGGTTCCGTGAGCGTCACGGCCTGGCCGCCGACGACCCGCGGCTGGCCCAGCTCGACCTCGCCTACCACGAGCTCGGCGGGGCGTTCGGCGTCCTCGAGCAGTCCGGTGCGGTGGTGCGCCTGACCGACCCCGCCGCCGTCGAGGCCGCGCTGACCGCACCGCCGGCCGACACCCGGGCCGCCGCCCGCGGCGCGTTCCTCGCCGCCGCGCAGGCCCACGGGGTGTCCTACGGCGTCGACTGGCGCTCGTGCACCGTCCACGACCCCACCGGCGACCGGACGGTGCCGCTGGACGACCCGTTCGCCGCCCGCAGCGACGCCCTCGACGCCCTGATCGCCGATCTGGACCAAAAGGGGACTGTCCCCTTTTGGTCCGGCGGCGGGCCGGGAGCGGGGTTGGCACGGGGGCACAGCCGGGTTCGGTATCCTCTGCGGGTGCCTTCAGCCCGAATGATCCCGGCCCTCGCCTGTCTGCTCGTGCTCGCCGCCTGCGGCAGCCCGTCCGCGACCCCGTCGACCACCGCCTCCCCGTCCACCTCGACGTCGGCGACGCCCACCGCGTCCGCGACGCCCACCGCGACGGTCACGCCGCAGGACAACCTGGACGCGATCACGGTCACCGGAAAGATGGGCGCGCTGCCCACCGTGAAGGTGAAGACGCCGTACGCCGTCGACAAGACGCGGGTGAAGGTGCTCCACCAGGGCACCGGCGCGAAGGCGCTCGCGGACGGCTCCGTGACCGTCCACTACTACGGGGCACTCGGCCGCACCGGCAAGAAGTTCGAGGAGTCGTTCAGCTCCAAGACCCCGGCGACGTTCCCGCTCGCCCAGGTCATCACCGGCTTCAAGGCCGGGCTGGAGGGCCAGCGGGCCGGCAGCCGCGTGCTGATCGCCATGCCCGGCTCGGACGCCTACGACGCCAGCCCCACCAGCGGCCCCACCGGCTACCAGGTCGGTGACACCCTGATCTTCGTGGTCGACATCATCGCGGTGTCGGTGGCCGAGCCGTCCGGCAAGGTCGTCCAGCCCCCGTCGAGCTTGCCGAAGGTCACCGGCAGCGCGTCCGAGAAGCCGGTCGTGACGATCCCGTCCGGCAACGCTCCGAGCAAGATGACCGCGTTCTCCCTGATCGAGGGCACCGGCGAAAAGGTCGCCAAGACGGACGCGATCACCGCGCGCTACGTCGGCTACTCGTGGAAGACCGGCTCGCTGATCGACGACGGTTTCGCCACGCCCACGACCGGGACCCTGTCGAGCCTGATCCCCGGCTGGCAGACCGGCCTGCTCGGCAAGAGGGTCGGCTCCCGGGTGCTGCTGGTGCTGCCGCCCGCCGACGGGTTCCCCGAAGGCAGCAACAACCCGCCGGTCGAGAAGGGCGACACCGTCGTCTACGTGGTCGACATCCTGTTCACCCAGCCCGGCAGCTGACCGACCACCCACGGCGTCCGCGGCAGCCGGGCCGGGTCGAACCGGTCGAGCAGCTGCGCCGCCGTGACCGGCTCGCCCGGCTCCGCCAGGTCGAGGGACGCCGCGAGGCGGCTCACCACCTGCGCCGGGGTCACCCCGGTGGCGGCCAGGTCGGCGAGGGTGACCGCGCCGTCGCGCTTGGCCAGCCGCTGCCCGGCAGCGTTCACCGCCAGCGGCACGTGCGCGTACGCCGGCGCCCGGCCGCCCAGCCGCTCGGCCAGCCAGGCCTGCCGCGGGGCCGACGACAGCAGGTCGTCGCCGCGGCACACCTGGTCGACGCCCATGGCCAGGTCGTCGACCACCACCGCGAGGTTGTAGGCGGCCACCCCGTCGTTGCGCACCAGCACGAAGTCGTCGACGACACCGCTGACCTCGCCGGCCCACAGGTCCACCACCGACGCGGACGCCCCGCCGGCGCGCACCCGCAGCGCGGGCGGACGGGTGGCCGCCAGCTCGGCCCGCCGGGCCGCGGTCAGCCGCAGGCAGGTGCCGGGGTAGGGGCGGTACCCGTCCCCGTGCGGCGCGGACGCGGCCTCCGCGATCTCGCGGCGCGTGCAGTAGCACGGGTAGTTGTCCAGACCCGCCACGGCCCCGGCGTAGGCGTCCCGGCGCTGCGACTGCCACACCACGTCGCCGTCGACGTCCAGGCCGATCGCCGCAAGGTCGGCCTGCTGGCGCCGGGCCACGTCGCCGGCGGCCGCCACCCGGGCGGTGTCCAGGTCCTCGATCCGCAGCCGGAACCCGCGTCCGCTGCCACGGGCCAGCAACCAGGCCACCAGCGCGGTGCGCAGGTTGCCCAGGTGCAGGTCCGAGGTCGGGCTCGGCGCGAACCGTCCGGCGATCTGTCCCTCCTCACGCGGGCCCTTACACATTTCAGTCAAGCAGATCGGGTAACCTCACCGCCGTGTCGACCCGCAAGTCCGAACGGATCATGAACCTGGCGATCTGCCTGCTCATGGCCCGTCGGTTCATCGAGAAGTCGCAGATCCGGCAGGTCGTCGAGGGCTACCACGACCTCAGTGACGCGGCCTTCGAGCGTACCTTCGAGCGCGACAAGGACGAACTGCGCGCGATGGGCGTGCCGGTCGAGACCGGCAGCAACAACCCGCTGTTCCCCGACGAGGTCGGCTACCGGATCCGGCGCAAGGACTTCGAGTTGCCGGCGATCGAGTTCACCTCGGCCGAGACCGCGGCGCTGGGCCTGGCAGCCAGTGTCTGGGAGTCCGCGACCCAGGCCGAGCAGGCCGTCACCGCGCTGGCCAAGCTGCGCGCGGCCGGGGTCGACCCCGATCCCGGACGCCTCGCCGGCCTGGCCCCGTCCATCGGGGCGCGGGAACCGGCCTTCGCCAGCATCTGGTCGGCCACCATCGACCGGGCCACGATCCGGTTCTCCTACCGCGGCCAGCCGCGCCGCGTCCAGCCGTGGGCGATGACCTACCGCCGTGGCAACTGGTACCTGCTCGGCCACGACGTCGACAAGCAGGCGCCCCGCATGTTCAAGGTGAGCCGGGTGGACGCCGCCGCCGACCGCGTCGGCCGGGTCGGCGGCTACCGCGTGCCCGACCTCGACCTGGAGGCCGCCTGGGCGAGCCTCGAGCCGCGCCGTCCCGACACCGAGGCGGTGCTCGCGATCCGGGCCGGACGCGCGCCCGACCTGCGCCGCCGCGGACGCCCGGTCGACGCGAAGCAGGACGTGCCGGCCGGCTACGAGCCGTTCGCGGTCAGCTACGCGCGGGCCGCCGACATGGTCGGGGAGATCTGCGCGCACGGGGCGGACGTGCTGGTGCTCGCCCCGCAGCACCTGCGGAAGTCGGTCATCACCGAGCTCACCGCGACCGCGGGGAGGGCGTCATGACCTCCGCCGACCAGGTGAACCGGCTGCTGGCGCTGGTCCCGTACCTCCAGTCCCACCCGGACGCCGAGCTCGGCAGCACCGCCGCGGTGTTCGGCGTCCCGCCCGAGCAGCTGCTCGACGACCTCAACGTGCTCTGGTACTGCGGCCTGCCCGGCGGCATGCCCGGCGACCTGATCGAGATCGACATGGAGACGGTCGCCGAGTCCGGTCGCATCCGGCTCACCAACGCCGAGTACCTCAGCCGGCCGATGCGGTTCACCCCCGACGAGGCGATGAGCCTGGTGGTGGCGCTGCGCGCGATGCGCGAGCTCGCCGGCGGGCACCAGGGCGAGGGCATCGACACCGCGCTGGCCAAGCTCGAGCAGGCGAGCGGCGCGGACGCCCCGCGTCCGCAGGTCTCGGTGGCCGGCGGGTCGGAGGAGATCCGCTCCCGGCTGACGGACGCGATCGCGGACGGCGAGCTGGTCGACCTCGACTACCTCGGCGCCGGCCTCGACCCGAGCACGCCCCGGGTGGCGCCGCTGCGGCTGATCACCCGCGAGGGGTTCGGCTACCTGCAGGCGTGGAGCCTGGAGCGCAGCGCGTGGCGCACCTACCGGCTCGACCGGATCGACGCGGTCCGGCGGACGGGGGAGCCCGCCGGCGAGGTCGGCGAGCCGCCCGAGTTCGGCCCCGGCTGGCTCGAACAGCGACCGGACGCGGCCGAGGTCACCCTGCGCCTGAAGCCGACCGCCGCCTGGATCACCGAGTACCACCCGATCCGGGCAGTGCGGCGCCAGGCGTCCGCGATCGAGGTGGACCTGCTGGTCGCCGACCCGGCCTGGCTGCGCTCGCTGCTGCTGCGTCTGGGCCGCGAGGTGCTCGCCGTCCGGCCGCCCGAGGCCGCCGCGGGCGCTGCGGAGTCGGCCGCGGAAGCGCTGGCCGCGTACGGGGCGGGGTAGGGTTTCCGCCATGGTCTGGGTCCTGGTGTTCGGCGGCATCGCGCTCGGCGGCCTGATCATGGTCGCGAGCTACGCGATCTGGCTGTGGCACAAGGCGTCCGACCTGTTCTCCGAGCTGGAGATGCTGGGAACATGCGCGGAGGAACTCGCCGACCTGATGTCCCGGATCTCCCCGGAGCTGCCGTCGCGTCCGGCCGGCTCCCTCCCACCCGGGAGCTAAGGTAGCCCCGGGCAACTGAGCGAAAGAAGGAGGGTGGCCATGCCGAGTCTGGGTGGCTGGGAATGGGTGATCCTTGCCCTGATCGCACTGCTGCTGTTCGGCGGGTCACGGCTGGCCGGCATCGGCAAGAACGCCGGCCGCGCGATCCGTGACTTCAAGGACGAGACCGCATCCCTGCGTTCGGCCGCCTCACCCAGCGAGCCGGTTCCCCCGGCCGCGCCGGCGAGCCCGGCCAACCCCGCGCCGTCCCCGTCCGACCCCGACGCCGACGCCGGCAGGTCCTGAGCGACCACGATGGCCGAGGGCAAGCGTCGGCGCCTGGCCTGGCTGAGGCCACCGGAAGCCGGCCCGGGCGGGGTGATGTCGCTGGGCGACCACCTGCGTGAACTGCGCTACCGGCTGATCGTCTCCGTCCTGGCGATCCTCGTGATGAGCCTGATCGCCGCGATCTGGTACGACGCGCTCTACCAGGTGATGCTGCGGCCCTACCTGCTGGCCGTGGAGATGCTGAAGGCCAGCAACCCGAACCTGACCCCCACCACGGTGATCTCCGGCGTGACCCAACCGCTGATGATGGCGTTCAAGGTGTGCGCGGTGGCCGGCGTGGTCCTGGCGAGCCCGGTGTGGCTGTACCAGCTGTGGGCGTTCATCGTGCCGGCCCTGCTCGCCAAGGAGAAGCGGTACGCGCTCGGGTTCCTGTCCGCAGCCTTCCCGCTGTTCCTGATGGGCGTGCTGATCGGCTACTACATCATGCCGCAGGGCATTTCGGTGCTGCTGGCGTTCACCCCGTCCAGCGTCCCGGTGACCAACCTGATCGACGTGCAGGACTTCCTCGAGCTGACCCTGAAGCTGATGGTGGTCTTCGGCATCGGCTTCCTGATCCCGGTGTTCGTCGTCGGGCTGAACATGGTCGGGGTGCTGAAGTCGGCGCAACTGAAGACGATCCGCGTCTACGTGATCTTCGGCATCTTCGTGTTCGGCGCCGCGGCCACCCCGTCCACCGACCCGTTCTCGATGCTGGCGCTGTCGATCCCGATGACGCTGCTGTACCTCGCCGCCGAGGTGGTGTGCCGGACGCTGGACCGCCGCAAGGCCAAGGCCCTCGTCCTGACGGAGGCCTGAGTGCCGCTCCGCTACGACGGGCCCACCCTCACCCTGGTCGTCAACCCTGCCGCCGGTCGCGGGCGCGGGCGGACGCTGCTGCCGCACCTCACCGCGGGGCTCATCGCCGGGATGCCGGACGCCAACCTGCACGTCCACCAGACCACCTCGTTCGCCGACGCCCGGCTGCGCTGCATCGAAGCGGTCGAGCAGGCGC
The DNA here is from genome assembly GCA_020161755.1 of Actinomycetota bacterium. GTDB lineage: Bacteria > Actinomycetota > Actinomycetes > Propionibacteriales > Propionibacteriaceae > Propionicimonas. The sequence continues at coordinate 4,421 of JAIUOS010000032.1, read as the reverse complement.
GGCCGGTCGTCGAGGGCCACCGCCCCGACGCGCTGGTGGTGGTGGGCGGGGACGGCATGATGCACCTCGGCCTGAACGCCGCCGCCGGCACGAACGTCCCGCTCGGGCTGGTGGCCGCCGGACGGGGCAACGACTTCTGCCGCGGCGTCGGCGTCCCCAACGACCTGCCGGGGGCGGTCCGCACGATCGTCGGCGGCCTCACCCGCCGCATCGACCTGATGGAGGCCACCGGGCACCTCGTCGGCGGGGCCGAACGCCGCTGGGTGGGCTCGATCGTCAGCACCGGCTTCGACGCCCGGGTGAACTACCGCACCAACCACCTGACCTGGAACCTGGGCCAGCTCAGCTACACGTGGTCGGCGCTGGCCGAGTTGAGCCGGTTCGAGCCGCTGCCGTACCGGCTGACGATCGACGGGCAGCAGCGCGACCAGACCGCGATGATCGTCGCGGTCGGGAACGCCGGCTGGTTCGGCGGCGGCATGCAGGGCTGCCCGGGCGCCGACGTCACCGACGGCCTGCTCGACATCACGCTGGTCAACCCGGTCAGCCGCGCCACCCTGCTGCGGCTGCTGCCGTCGATGTTCAGCGGACGGTTCGTCCGCGACCCGGCGGTCGAGCAGTTGCGCGCCCGCGAGGTCGTCGTCGATGGCGACGGCCTGTTCGGCATGGCGGACGGGGAGGAGCTCGGCCCGGTGCCGCTGCGCCTGCGCGCGGTGTCCGACATGCTGACCCTGTTCGTCCCCGAGGCCGTTGCCGTCGCCGGATAGTTTGGGCGCGTGGACACCTTCGCCGCCTTCCGCGCGCAGTACCCGTTCGCGCTCGACGACTACCAGGTGGCCGCCTGCGGCCACGTGGCGGACGGACGCGGCGTGCTGGTGGCGGCTCCCACCGGTGCCGGCAAGACGGTGGTGGGCGAGTTCGCGGTGTTCCTGGCGTTGCAGACCGGCCGGAAGTGCTTCTACACCACCCCGATCAAGGCGCTGAGCAACCAGAAGTACCACGACCTGTGCGCGCGCCACGGCGAGGACGCGGTCGGCCTGCTGACCGGCGACACCAGCATCAACGGCGACGCCCAGGTGGTGGTGATGACCACCGAGGTGCTGCGCAACATGATCTACGCCGGCTCCCCGACGCTGGCGAACCTCGGGTTCGTGGTGATGGACGAGGTGCACTACCTGGCCGACCGGTTCCGCGGCGCGGTGTGGGAGGAGGTGATCATCTCCCTGGCCGAGTCCGTGCAGCTGATCGCCCTCTCGGCCACCGTCAGCAACGCCGAGGAGTTCGGCGACTGGCTCTCGGAGGTGCGCGGCGGCGTCGAGGTGGTCGTCACCGAGCGCCGGCCGGTGCCGCTGTACCAGCACGTGATGGTCGGACGTCGGCTGCTCGAACTGTTCGCGGGCCCGGAGGTGAACCCCGAACTGGTGCGGCTGGCCAAGCAGGAGTCCCGCGGCCAGCGCGACGACAGCCGCCGTCCGCGCGGACGCGGGGGCAACGGCCGCCGCACCAGCGCCTACGGGTCGGGCAAGTACGGCGGCGCGGCCGCCCGGGTGCACCAGGACGCCAGCCGGCACCTGGTGCCACGCCGGGACGCGACCATCGAGCGGCTCGCCGCCGAGGGCCTGCTCCCGGCGATCTACTTCATCTTCTCCCGGCAGGGCTGCGACACCGCGGTCGGCCAGCTCGCCAACTCCGGGCTGCGCCTCACCACACCGGCCGAGCGACGCAGCCTGGCCGAGATCGCGTCCCGGCACACCGCCGGCCTCAGCCCCGAGGACCTGGCCGCGCTGGAGTACGACCGCTTCCTGGCGGCGTTCACCGACGGCATCGCCGCCCACCACGCCGGCCTGCTCCCCGCGTTCAAGGAGGCCGTCGAGGAGGGATTCACCGCCGGTCTGGTGAAGGTGGTGTTCGCCACCGAGACCCTCGCCCTGGGCATCAACATGCCGGCGAAGAGCGTCGTACTCGAGAAGCTGGTGAAGTACAACGGCGAGACCCACGCCGACATCACCGCGGGGGAGTACACCCAGCTCACCGGCCGGGCCGGGCGCCGCGGCATCGACGTCGAGGGCCACGCGGTGGTCAGCTGGCAGCCCGGGCTCGACCCACGGGCACTGGCCGGGCTGGCGTCCTGGCGCACCTATCCGCTGCGCTCGTCGTTCCAGCCGACCTACAACATGGCGGTCAACCTGGTCGCCACCGTCGGCCGGGAGCGGGCTCGCGGCCTGCTCGAGCAGTCGTTCGCGCAGTACCAGTCGGACCGCTCGGTCGTCGGGCTGGCTCGTACTGTCGCCGCCGACCGCGCGCGGGCCGCGTCCGACTGGGCGGAGGCGGCGTGCGAACTCGGCGACGCGCAGGAGTACTTCCGGCTGCGCGCGCAGATCTCGGCCGTCGAGGCCGACGCGGCCCGTGCGCGCCGCGCCGACCGCCGCGCGGAGTCGATCGAGGCGCTGCGCGCGCTTCGTCCGGGCGACATCATCGACGTCCCGGCCAAGCGGCACCGCACGTGGGCGGTGGTCGTCGATTCAGGTGTGGGGCCGGACGGCCCGCAGCCGACGGTGCTCACCACCGACCGCCAGCTCAAGCGGCTGTCGGTGGTCGACTTTCCGCAGCCGCCCACGGTGGCGCTGCGGATGAAGGTGCCCAAGCACTTCGACACCCGGTCGACCGCGTTCCGCCGCAACCTCGCCGCCGCGCTGGAGGCGAAGCTACGCCAGCAGCCGCCGGAGGCCGACCCGGCGTCCGACCTCGCCGACGCCGACGCGATGGCCTCGATCGCGGTGCTGCGCAACGACCTGCGGCGCCACCCCGTGCACGCCTGCCCCGACCGCGAGGCGCACGCCCGCTTCGCCGAGTCGGCGCTGCGGCTGGAGCGGGACGCGGACACCGCGCAGCGGCAGGCCGACCGCCGCACGAACACGATCGCGGTCCGGTTCGACCGGATCTGCTCAGTGCTGGAGTCGCTGGGCTACCTCAGCCCCGACGGCGGCCGGCGGGTCACCGAGCAGGGCCGCATGCTGGCCCGGATCTATTCCGAGCTCGACCTGGTGACCGCCGAGGCCGTGCGCGGCGGGGTCTTCGACGGCCTGTCGGCACCGCAGCTCGCGGCGGTCGTGTCGAGCCTGGTGTACGAGGCCCGCGGCGACCGGCGCAACCCGGCGCGGATGCCCGACCGCCGCTCCGAGGACGCCCAGATCCGGCTGCGGAGCATCTGGCGGGAGGTGTCGCTGACCGAGCGCGACCACCGGCTGCCCAGCCACGACGAGCCCGACATCGGCTTCGCCGAGGCGATCCACGCGTGGGCGGCGGGCGCCGAACTGGCCGACGTGCTGTACCTGTCCGGGCTGACCGCGGGCGACTTCGTCCGCTGGGCGCGGCAGGTGGTGGACGCGGCCGGCCAGCTGGCCACCGCCGTCGGCCCCGGACCGCTGCGGGACACCTGCCGCGAGCTGGTGTTCCGCGTCCGCCGGGGCGTGGTGGACGCGGCCCCCCTGGAAGACTGAAACGAAAGGGGACAGTCCCCTTTTCGTTCCGCCGCAGCGCGATCGGTAGCCTGAGGTCCATGCCGCTCGCCATCCGCGTGATCCCCTGCCTCGACGTGCACGACGGCCGGGTGGTCAAGGGCGTGAACTTCCGCAACCTGCGCGACGCCGGCGACCCGGTCGACCTGGCCGCCGCCTACGGGGTCGAGGGCGCCGACGAGCTGGTGTTCCTCGACATCTCGGCCTCGGCGGAGGGCCGCGCGACCATGTACGACGTGGTCACGCGCACGGCCGAGACGGTGTTCATCCCGCTGTGCGTGGGCGGGGGAGTGCGCGGCGTCGAGGACGTGGACCGGCTCCTGCGCACCGGGGCCGACAAGGTGGGCATCAACACCGGCGCGATCACGCGTCCGGCGGCGATCGACGAGATCGCGGCCCGGTTCGGCAACCAGGTGCTGGTGCTTTCCCTGGACGCCCGGCGCGAGCCCGGCCGTCCGTCCGGTTTCGGCGTGACGACCCACGGCGGTCGTACCTCGGCGGGGCTGGACGCACTGGAGTGGGTGCGCGAGGCCACCGAGCGCGGCGCGGGGGAGGTGCTGCTGAACTCGATGGACGCCGACGGCACCACCGACGGTTTCGACGTGGAGCTGATCCGGGCGGTGAAGGAGGTCGTCGACGTGCCGGTGATCGCCTCCGGGGGTGCCGGAACGGTCGAGCACTTCGTCGAGGCGGCCCGGGCGGGCGCGGACGCCGTGCTGGCGGCCAGCGTGTTCCACTACGGGACGCTGGGCATCGGCGAGGTCAAGGCCGGCCTCGCGGCGGCCGGATTCGCCGTCCGCTGACGCACCGGGGCCGTACGCTGACCGTCAGTGTCAGGGTGTTGCTGCCGCTCACGCGGTGGTTGGATTCCTGAGCACCTGGTGTCTGGCTCTTACGCTGCCT
>JAIUOS010000031.1 GCA_020161755.1 Actinomycetota bacterium | reverse complement strand
CAACACCGACTCTTGGACACCCTCACCCACCTCCGGGCACGCCACGCCGTCCGCACCCTTGGACTTACTGATCTAGGGGACCGCCTGCCTGGTGAACCGAAAGGGGACTGTCCCCTTTCGGTTCAGGCGAAGGGCGCGGACGCCTTGGTCAGCCGGTTCAGCTGGGAGCGGGACAGCTTGAGGGTGGTGGCGGCCATCACCGCCGGCAGCTGCTCCACCGAGCTGACGGACGCGATCGGCGCGGTCACGCCCGGCTGGTGCGCGAGCCAGGCCAGCGCCACCGTGGCCGGCTCGGCGCCGACCTCGTCCGCGACGGCCACCACCGCGTCCACCACGTCGAAGCCCTCGTCGGTGGCGAAACTGCGGACGCGGGCCGCGCGGGCGCCGTGCGCCGTCTCACCGCGCGCGTACTTTCCGGTCAGGAAGCCGGCCGCCAGCCCGTAGTACGGCACCAGCGCCAGGTGGTGCTCGGCGCACAGCGCGCCCAGGCCGGAGCTCTCGACCTCCGCGCGGTGCACGAGGTTGTACTGCGGCTGCACGGCCACCGGCAGCGCGAAACCCTCCTGCCCGGCGACCTCGATCACCTCTGCGACCCGCTCCGGGGTGAAGTTCGACAGCCCGTAGTGCCGGATCGCGCCGGTCTCGATGAGCTGGTCGAACACGCCCAGCCACTCGGCGGTCGGCACGTGCGGGTCGTCCTCGTGCGCGTAGTACAGGTCGATGGTCTCGAGGCCGAGGCGCCGGCGCGAGCCGTCCAGGCAGATCTTGATGTTGGCCGGACGCAACCCCCGGTGCGTGGGGTGCTTGGACACCTTGGTGGCGACCACGATGTTCGCCCGCCCGCCGTGGTGGCGCAGCCACGCGCCGATGATCGTCTCGGACTCCCCGCCGCGGTGGCCGGGCACCCACGCCGAGTACACGTCCGCGGTGTCGATGAAGTTGCCGCCCGCCTCCGCGTACGCGTCGAGGATCGCCTCCGAGGTCGACGGGTCGGCCGTCCAGCCGAAGACGTTGCCGCCGAGGCAGAGCGGCGACACTCTCAGCGTTGAGATGCGGTGCATGCCCACAGCCTAGGAGGACAACGCGAAATCCACGCTCAGATGCACAGAGAGTTCACTGGTTGCGTTCAGTTCGATGCCGAGATCGAGCGGTTCGGACGCCTTCGCGGACCTCGCCGCGAACATCATGTCCGACTGCGCGGCCAGCTCGGCGCGGGGCATCGGCATGCTCCAGGAGTCGGACGCGTTCTCGATGCCGGTCACCTCCAGGCCGGCCGCGGCGGCGACCGCGTCCGCCTTGCGCCGGGCCATCGTCATCGCGTCCGCGGTGGCCGGGATGCTGGCCTCGAAGTCCCGGAACACCCATTCCAGGTGGTCGACGCTCACGCCCGCCCGCGCGGCGAGCGCCCCCAGGACGTCCGGGAGTTGGTCGGCCGCGGCGGTCACCACCAGCTGGATCTCGACGCTGGAGGTGTTCAGCAGTTTGCCCTCGCGGGTGGCCAGCCGGACGCCGGTCACCTCGATCGCGTCCTCGGGCACGCCCAAGGTGGCGAGGTCGGCGACGATCTCGCGGACGACGGCGGCCTTCTTGGCCGCGACGTCACCGGACAGGCTGGACGAGCCGCGCACCAGGACGTGCACCCGGGCCGACTCGGCCGTGATCCGGACGGTGTGGTCGACGGTGATCCGCAGGATTCCCATGCGCCGAGCGTATTGCAGCCACACCCGAAAGCGCCGAACGCCACCGTTCCGGTCAAACGCCACCGCGCAGGGTGGGGCGTATGACCGGAACGGTGGCGTTCGGGCTCAGGTGTGGGCGACGGCCGCGCGCTCGATCGGCAGGCCGGTACTGAAGCGCTGGACGTAGGCGTCGAAGCCGGCCACGTCCAGCGGGTCGGGGTCGACGGTCTCGAGCCCGGCCCCGGCGAACACCGCCCGGTTGAGGTAGTCGGCCAGCGACTGCCCCTCGGCGCGGTCGCGGGTGAACGCGGCCAGCACCGCGATGCCCCAGGCACCGCCTTCGCCGGCGATGTCGCCGACCGAGACCTGCGCGTCGACGGCGGCCGCGAGGTAGCGCTGCGCGACCCCGCGGGTCTTGAACAGGCCGCCGTGGGCGAACAGTGTGTCGAGGCCGACCGCCTCCTCCTTCAGCAGCACGTTCATGCCGATCCGCAGCGTGGCGAGGGCGGCGAACAGGTGGGCGCGCATGAAGTTGGCGAGCGTGAACCGGCTGTCCGGCGTCCGCACGAACAGCGGACGGCCTTCCTCGAGCCCGGTGATGTGCTCCCCGGAGAGGTAGTTGTAGGCCAGCAGCCCGCCGGCGTCGCGATCTCCGTCCAGGGAGGCGGTGAACAGGCTCTCGAACACCGTCGAGGTGTCGGCGCCGGCGCCGAGCCGGTCGGCGAACTCGGCGAACAGGCCCACCCACGCGTTCAGCTCGCTGGCGCCGTTGTTGCAGTGCACCATCGCCACGAGGTCGCCGGCCGGGGTGGTGACCAGGTCGAGTTCGGGGTGCATCCGCGACAGCTCGCTCTCCAGCACCACCATCGCGAAGATGGACGTGCCCGCGCTCACGTTGCCGGTGCGCGGGGCCACGGAGTTGGTCGCGACCATGCCGGTGCCGGCGTCGCCCTCCGGCGGGCAGAACACGACGCCCGCGCCGAGCGTGCCGGACGGGTCGAGCAGCGCGGCACCCTCGGCGGTCAGGGTGCCCGCCGGCTCACCGGCGGCGAGCACGGTCGGCAGGATGTCGCCGAGCTTCCAGCCCACGCCACGCTCGGCGACCGCGTCGTCGAACTGGCCGAGCATCGTGGCGTTCCACGTGCCGGTGGCGGTGTCGATCGGGAACATGCCGGACGCGTCGCCGACGCCCAGCACCCGCCGTCCGGTGAGCCGGGAGTGGACGTAGCCGGCGAGGGTGTTCAGGTGCGCGATGCGTCCGACGTGCTCCTCGCCGTTGAGGACGGCCTGGTAGAGGTGGGCGATCGACCAGCGCTGGGGGATGCTGTAGCCGAACAGCGCGGTCAGCTGCTCGCTGGCCGGCCCGGTGATGGTGTTGCGCCAGGTGCGGAACGGCACCAGCAGCTCCCCGGACGCGTCAAAGGCCAGGTAGCCGTGCATCATCGCCGACACGCCCAGAGCACCGACGGTTTGTAGTTCAACGTCATACTTGGCTCGGACGTCCGCGGCCAGCGAGGCGAACGCCTCCCGCAACCCCGCCCAGACCGCGTCGAGGGAGTAGGTCCAGATCCGGTCGACGAACTGGTTCTCCCAGTCGTGGCCGCCGGTGGCGACGGGGACGTTCCCCGCACCGGTGAGCACCGCCTTGATGCGGGTCGAGCCGAACTCGATGCCCAGCGCGGTCCGGCCCTCAGCGATGGCTGCGCGGACGCTCGCAGCCTGGTCGTCGATCATCGTTGATCCTCTCCTCGGTGGTCGCCGCTACGCACTGGCCCGTGCGGACGACCGTCCCATCATGGCAGCCCGATGTGTGCGCTAACAACGGCGCGCCGGGCCGGCCTCGGCAGGGACCGTGCCGCCGTCGGGGAGAATGGGCGGGTGCCGACCTATCGTGACGAGGCGGTCGTCCTGAGGACCCACAAGCTGGGCGAGGCCGACCGCATCATCACCATGCTGTCGCGGCAGCACGGCAAGGTGCGTGCCGTCGCGCGCGGCGTCCGCCGGACGTCGTCGAAGTTCGGCGCCCGGCTGGAGCCGTTCAGCCACGTCGACCTCCAGTTCGCCACCGGACGCACCCTGGACGTGATCACCCAGGCCGTCACGCTGTACCCGTACTCGGAGCCGCTCGCCCACGACTACGAGCGCTACACCACCGGACAGGTGATGATCGAGACGGCCGACCGCCTGGTCACCGAGGAGGGCGAGCCGGCCCTCCAGCAGTACCAGTTGCTGGTCGGCGCCCTGCACGCGCTCACCGCCGGATCCTCGGACGGGCCACGCCCACCGGCGATGGTGATGGACGCCTACCTGCTGCGGGCGGTGGCGCTCGCCGGCTACGCGCCGACGCTCACCGATTGCGCGCGCTGCGGCGCGTCCGGCCCGCACGAGGCGTTCTCGCCGCAGTTGGGCGGCATGGTGTGTCGCCGGTGCCGTCCGCCCGGTTCGGCGCACCCCGCCCCGGCGACGGTCAGCTACCTCGCGGCGCTGCTGGTGGGGGACTGGCCGGCGACCCGTGGGGTGGCGGACGCGACCCAGCGCCAGGGGAGCGGCCTGGTCGCCGCCTTCATCGGCTGGCACCTCGACCGCGGGCTGCGCGCCCTCGGGCACGTGGACAGGTCGCAGCCGTCCGCCTGAGTCGTGACGCCACGCAGTTCCCGGCCGGCCCCTTTGCAGTCCCCGGTGATACCGGTAACATTCCTCCTGTCGGCGGGGTGTTTCCGCTAACACCGAGGATGCACAGCGGGGTGACGGATCGTGGAACAGCTCGTCAGGGAACGAATCGTGAGCGCGGCGTGCCCGGGGGACAGGCGATGAGCGGCATCCCGTCCGAACTCCGTGAGGTGGTGGCGGCCCTGAAGGTCGAGGTGGCCGCACTGCACGCCGAACTACCGCGCAACCAACTCGTGGTGTGGACGGCCGGGAACATCTCGGCCCGCGTCCCCGGCGCCGACCTGCTTGTGATCAAGCCGTCCGGCGTCTCCTACGACGACCTGACCCCGGAGTCGATGGTGGTGTGCGATTTCGACGCCCACCTGGTCGAGGGCACCGGCAGCCCGTCGTCCGACACCGCGGCCCACGCCTACGTCTACGCGCACATGCCCGAGGTCGGCGGCGTCGTGCACACCCACTCCGACTACGCGACCGCGTGGGCGGCCCGCCGCGAGCCGATCCCGTGCGTGCTGACCATGATGGGCGACGAGTTCGGCGGCGACATCCCGGTCGGGCCGTTCGCGCTGATCGGCGACGACTCGATCGGACGCGGCATCGTCGAGACCCTGCGCCACAGCCGCTCGCGCGCGGTGCTGATGGCCAACCACGGGCCGTTCACGATCGGCTCCGACGCCCGGGACGCGGTGAAGGCCGCGGTGATGGTCGAGGACGTGGCGCGCACCGTCCACCTGGCCCGGCAACTCGGCGAACCGGTGCCGATCCCACCGGCCGACATCGACCGGCTCTTCGACCGGTACCAGAACGTCTACGGACAAGGAAGTGACTCGTGAGCAAGCAGATCTGGTTCCTGACCGGTTCGCAGGGCCTGTACGGGGACGACGTCCTCGAACAGGTGCGCGACCAGTCGTCCCGGCTCTCGGACGTGCTGGCCGCGGCCGCGGAGATCCCGGCGCAGGTGGTGGCCAAACCGCTGCTGACGGACGCGGGCGCGATCCGTCGGGTGATGCTGGAGGCGAACGCCGACGACGACTGCGTGGGCGTGATCGCGTGGATGCACACGTTCTCGCCGGCCAAGATGTGGATCGGCGGCATGGACGCGCTGCGCAAGCCGTTCCTGCACCTGCACACGCAGGTGAACGTCGACCTGCCGTGGGCAACGATCGACATGGACTTCATGAACCTGAACCAGGCCGCCCACGGCGACCGCGAGTTCGCGTTCATCGCGACCCGGCTGGGCGTGCCGCGCAAGACGGTGGCCGGCCACGTCTCCGACCCGAGCGTGGTCGCACGGATCGGCGCGTGGGCGCGGGCTGCGCTGGCCTGGGCGGAGCTGCGGACCCTGAAGCTGGTGCGCTTCGGCGACAACATGCGCAACGTCGCGGTGACCGAGGGCGACAAGGTCGAGGCAGAGCGCCGGTTCGGGGTGTCGGTGAACACCTACGGCGTGAACGACCTGGTGGACGTGCTGAACCAGGTCGGCGAGGACGAGGTCGACGCGCTCGTCACCGAGTACCTCGACCGCTACGACGTGGCCGCGGAGCTGCGTCCGGGCGCCGACCGGCACGAGTCGCTGCGCTACGGGGCCCGGATCGAGGCCGCGCTGCGACGGTTCGTGATCGACGGCGGCTACGGCGCGTTCACCACCAACTTCGAGGACCTGGGCGCGCTGCGCCAGCTGCCGGGCCTGGGCGTGCAGCGGCTGATGGGGGAGGGTATCGGGTTCGCCGGGGAGGGCGACTGGAAGACCGCCGTCCTGGGCCGGACGCTGGGCGTGATGGCTGCCGGGCTGCCCGGCGGCACCTCGTTCATGGAGGACTACACCTACCACCTGGAGCCCGGCAACCAGCTCAGCCTCGGGGCGCACATGCTCGAGGTCAGCCCCGACATCGCCGCCGGCACCCCGCGGATTGAGATCCACCCGCTTGGGATCGGCGGACGCGAGGACCCCGTCCGCATGGTGTTCAACGCCGCGCCGGGGGACGGTGTGGTGCTCGGCCTGTGCGACCTGGGTGACCGGTTCCGGATGGTCGCCAATGAGGTGACCGTGGTGACGCCGCCGGCAGAGATGCCGAAGCTGCCCGTCGCGCGCGCCGTGTGGAGGGCCAGGCCCGACTTCGCCACGTCCACCGAGTGCTGGCTGTCCGCCGGCGGACCGCACCACACCGTGCTGTCGACGGCGCTGACGTCCGAGCACCTCACCGACCTGGCCGAGATGCTCGGCACCGAGCTCGCCCTGATCGGTGAGGGCACCACCACCAACCAGTTCATCAAGGAACTGCGCTGGACCAACGCCTACCACCGCCTGGCCCTCGGCTTCTGAGCGGACGGGGACCGTTCACCCGGCGGGCCCGCCCCGTCCTCCCGGCGAAGGCCCGGATCCCCGCAGTGACCTAGCATCGTGGCCATGATCGCGATCAGCAGGTTCCGAGTCCCCGGCGACGGCTCGGCGTTCCGGGCCGGGGCGGACGCGGTGGTGGCGCAGTTCGCGTCCTCGCCGGGGAGCCTGGGCGCCGAACTCGTCCAGAACCTCGACGACCCCGAGCTGTGGGCGATCGTCAGCCGCTGGGCCGACGTCGGGTCGTACCGGCGGGCGTTCAGCGGCACCGAGGCGAAACTCGTTCTCATCCCGCTGTTGTCGTTGGCGATCGACGAGCCGAGCGCGTTCGCCGAGCCGTCGTCCGTCGGCGAGAACCGGCCGCGGGGAACACTAAGCTAGGCGGGGCTGCCAGCCGGGCAGCCTGTCGCAACGACGAGGAGTACGCAGTGGCCAGCCGCCTGGACAACGTGATCAGCCTGACCAAGCGCCGGGGGTTCGTGTACCCCTGCGGTGAGATCTACGGCGGCACCCGGGCGGCCTGGGACTACGGCCCCTTCGGCGTCGAGCTCAAGGAGAACATCAAGCGCCAGTGGTGGCGTTCGGTGGTGCAGGGCCGCGATGACGTGGTGGGCCTGGACTCCTCGATCATCCTGCCGCGCCAGGTCTGGATCGCGTCCGGCCACGTCGGGGTGTTCTCCGACCCGCTGACCGAGTGCCTGAGCTGCCACAAGCGGTTCCGCGCCGACCAGCTGGAGGAGAACTTCGAGCACAAAAAGGGACGCAAGCCGTCCGGCCTGGAGGAGATCAACTGCCCCGAGTGCGGGACGCTCGGCCGGTTCACCGAGCCTCGCGACTTCAACATGATGCTCAAGACCTACCTCGGCGTGATCGAGGACGAGTCGGGGCTGCACTACCTTCGTCCGGAGACCGCGCAGGGCATCTTCGTGAACTTCAAGAACGTCGAGAACACGTCCCGGATGAAGGTGCCGTTCGGCATCGGCCAGGTCGGCAAGAGCTTCCGCAACGAGATCACGCCGGGCAACTTCATCTTCCGCACCCGCGAGTTCGAGCAGATGGAGATGGAGTTCTTCGTCAAGCCGGGCACCGACGAGGAGTGGCACCAGCACTGGATCGACGCGCGGACGTCCTGGTACACCGACCTCGGCATCTCGCCGGAGAACCTGCGGCACTACGAGCACCCCAAGGAGAAGTTGTCGCACTACTCCAAGCGCACCGTCGACATCGAGTACAACTTCGGTTTCGCGGGCGGTGACGGCTGGGGCGAGCTCGAGGGCATCGCGAACCGCACCGACTTCGACCTCGGCACGCACTCGTCCCACTCCGGCACCGACCTGAGCTACTTCGAGCAGGCCACCGGCGAGCGCTACCTGCCGTACGTGATCGAGCCGGCCGCGGGCCTGACCCGGTCGCTGATGGCGTTCCTGGTGGAGGCCTACACCGAGGACGAGGCGCCCAACGCCAAGGGCGGTGTGGACACCCGCACGGTGCTCAAGCTCGACCCGCGGCTCTCCCCGGTCAAGGTGGCCGTGCTGCCGCTGTCGCGCAACGCCGACCTGTCGCCCAAGGCCCGTGACCTCGCCGCCCAGCTGCGCAAGGTCTGGAACGTCGAGTTCGACGACGCCCAGGCGATCGGACGCCGCTACCGGCGCCAGGACGAGATCGGCACCCCGTACTGCGTGACCGTCGACTTCGACACCCTCGAGGACGACGCTGTCACGATCCGCGAGCGCGATACGATGAGCCAGGAACGCGTCGCCCTCGACCAGGTGCAGTCCTACCTCGGCGCCCGCCTCCTCGGCTGCTGACCCGGGGACGGTTCTTCGATCCGCCAGATTTCGGCGGGTATCGGGGACGGTTCTTCGATCCGCCAGATTTCGGCGGGTAAGGGGGGACGTATCCTCGTCCGACCGACGTCGGCGGGTCGAAGAACCGTCCCCGTTTCGCGCCAGATTTCGGCGGATTCAGGAACCGTCCCTGATTCCCGCCAGATTTCGGCGGATGGAAGAACCGTCCCCGGTCAGAGGAGGGGGACGAAGGCGAAGCGGTAGCCGGTGACGGGCTCGCGGTGCCAGCCCTCGTGGTCGCGGTCGACGACCCACATCACGCCGGACGCGGGGAGCACCAGCCGGCCGCCCACGGCCAGCTGGGCCTCCAGCTCGGCGGGGATGCCACCGGCGTCCGCCGAGACCAGGATGCGGTCGAAAGGCGCCTCGGCGGGCCGTCCGAAGACGCCGCGTTCGGCCGGTTCGACAGCCGCCCACGGCAGCGTGAACGCGGCCAGGTTCTCCCGTCCCATCCTGACGAGTTCGGGCACGACGTCCAGCCCGAGCACCGAGCCGGACGGCCCGGTCAACGCAGCGAGCAGCGCCGTCGTCCAGCCCGAGCCGCTGCCGACGTCGAGCACCCGGGAGCCCTCCGGGACGTGCAGCAGTTCGAGCATGAACTGCACGGTCCACGGCTGGGAGTTGGTGGCGCCGTGGCCGATCGGCAACGGCTCGTCGAGCGCTGCGCGGGCACGCACCGACGCGGGCAGGAACTTCGCTCGAGGTGTGGCCGCCAGTGCCGCCAGCACCCTGCTGTGCTCGGTGCTCATACCCCAGCGCACACCGGACGGTGGGTCTCGCACAAGACCTGAGTAGGCTGTCGGGGCCGTGTGGCGCGAATTCTCTGCCAGATGGCTCCGGCTGAGCGCGTGCCGCGCGGTGCGCAGAACAAGCCGCGGAATCGCGTCACGGTCGCAGGAAGGGGATCGGGTGGTCGAGCCGTTGCGCTTGGTGGCGCCGTCCGGCGGCACCGTCGAGGTGGCCGTGCCGGTCGTGCTCGCCCCGATGGCCGGCATCACTAACGCCGCCTTCCGCCAGCTCTGCCGCGAACAGGGTGCCGGGCTGTACGTCTGCGAGATGATCACCAGCCGCGGCATCGTCGAGCGCATCCCCAAGACCTTCGACATGCTGCGGTTCGACCCGGGGGAGAGCGTCCGCTCGGTGCAGCTCTACGGCGTCGACCCGGCGGTGATGGCGAAGGCCACCGAGATCCTGTGCGTCGAGTTCGGCGTCCGCCACGTCGACCTGAACTTCGGGTGCCCGGTGCCGAAGGTCACCCGACGCGGCGGCGGCGGGGTACTGCCCTGGAAGCGCGACCGGCTGGACGCCATCCTGCGCGCCACCGTGGCCGCGGCCGACCGCCACGGCGTCCCGGTGACCATGAAGACACGCCTCGGTATCGACGCCGACCACCTGACCTATCTCGACGCCGGCCGGATCGCCCAGGACGCCGGCTGCGCGGCCATCGCCCTGCACGCACGCACGGTGCAACAGGCCTACTCCGGGCACGCCGCCCGGGAGACAATCGCCACCCTCGTCGAGCGGCTGGACATCCCGGTGCTCGGCAACGGCGACATCTGGGAGGCGTCCGACGCGCTCGAGATGGTCGCCCGGACGGGCTGCGCGGGCGTCGTCGTCGGACGCGGCTGCCTCGGCCGGCCCTGGCTGTTCCGCGACCTCGCCGACGCCTTCACCGGACGCGACACCCGCACGCTGCCGACCCTGGGCGAGGTGGCCGCGATGGTGCGCCGCCACGCGGAACTGCTCGCCGGCCTGTACGGCGAGAAGCACGGCCTCACCGACCTCCGCAAGCACATGGCGTGGTACTTCAAGGGCTTCCCCGTCGGCGGCGACCACCGCCGCGCGCTGGCGATGGTGTCGTCCTTCGCCGAACTGGACGCCCAGCTCGCCGAGCTCGACCCGTCCGCGCCGTTCCCGGCCAGCGAGCTCGGCGCCCCGCGCGGACGCCAGGGCACCCCGCGCGACAAGGTGGTGCTGCCTTACGGCTGGCTGGATTCCACCGAGCTCGGGGACGCCGACCTGGTCGGGGCCGAGTCGGACGCCTCCGGCGGCTGAGCCCGGCGGGAAGAAACCGGTCAGCCCAGGGACGCGGGCGCGGCGGCCTCGGCGTCCGCGCGGGCGACCATGGCGGCGCCGATCGCGGCCACCGGGTAGTCGGACGGGAGTTCCGCCACGCGTCCGGCGAGGTCGACGGAGGCCAGGAAGTCCGAGCCGTTGGCGCGCGCGGCCAGTTCGCGACGGACCAGGTCGACCAGCCCGACGCAGGTGTGGATGACGCCACCGCCCAGCACGACCAGGGCCGAGCCCTGGGTGAGCACCAGCAGCTGCACGGCGGTGGCGATGCCGGCGCTGATCACGCCGGCCTCCGCGACCGCGTCCGGGTCGCCGGCGGCCGCGGCGGCCACCAGCGTGGGCAGGGTCACCGCGGGCGCCAGCGGCGCGAGCCGGGCGGCGATGCGTCCGCCGCCGACGACGGCCTCGAGGCAGCCGAGCTGCCCGCACACGCACCGCACGCCGCCGGGTGCTACCGGGATGTGCCCGATCTCGCCGGCCAGGTTGCCCGGGCCCCGCACCAGGCGTCCCTCGGCCAGCGTGGCAGCGGCCACGCCGGTGCCGACGTTGAGGTAGGAGAGATCGCCGATGCCCAGGTGCGCGGCGGCGCCCAGGGCGGCCGCCTTCACGTCGTTGTCCACGCTCACCGGCACGCCGAACTCGCTGCTGAGGCGCGCCCCGAGGTCGAGGCGCTCGATACCGAGGTTCACGGCCGTCCGCACCTCACCGGTGCGATGGTCGACCTGACCGGGGATGCCCACGCCCACGCACGCCAGGTCGCTGCGGACCAGGCCGGTGCTCCCGAGGCAGTCGTCGGCCGCCGCCAGCGCCGCGGCGATCACGCCGTCCGTGCCGACCTCGGTGGGCCGCACGCGTTGGGCGAGCACCTGACCGGACGCGGACAGCAGGATGGCGTGGGTCTTGGTACCGCCGATGTCGATGCCGAGGGTCGGCTGCTGGGCCCCCTGGTGCGTCATCTCGTCCCCTCTGCAAGCAGTGCGATCAGACCGGACGCCGCACCCCGGCCGCTTCCGAAGGTGGCGATGTCGATCGGCGGGTCGCCCGGCAGCTCCGGCCAGCCGAGGTCGACCAGCAGGGCGTCGGGACGCCGCTGGTGCACCATAGCGGTCGCGGCCACCAGGAACTCCACCCGTGCCAGATCGCGGCCCTGCACGACCAGCGGACGGTCACGGTTCGCAGCCAGCACGGCCGCCACTCCCTCCAGGTCGAACGCAGTGACCACGACGGCGCCGGGCAGCTGCCGGTTGAGCTCGTTGCGCAGGTGTTCGCCGACGCCCCACGGCGTCCCCTCGCCCGCGGCGATGTTGGTGGCGGTGCGCAGCCGCAGGAAGACCGGGGCGGTCAGCGGGGCGATCGGCCCGCGGAGCCAGAAGCCGGCGGGGGAGAGCGGGGCGAACGAGCAGCCGCCCGGTGTCTGCGGCGATGACGGGGTGCGGACGTCGTCGGGGTACGCGGTGCCGGACTCGGCACCGTCATCAGGATCCGTCCCCGATTCGCGCCAGAATTCGGCGGATCGAGGAACCGTCCCCGTTTCGCGCCAGATTTCGGCGGATCGAGGAACCGTCCCCGATTCCCGCCAGATTTCGGCGGATTTGAGAACCGTCCCCGGGGTCTCGGGGGCAGGGGAGCAGGTGCGCCGACGGGACGCGGTGGGCGGGACGGGAACGTCCGCGGCCTCGCAGGGAACGTCCCACGCACCGGGGCCGCCGGACGCTCGGAGCTCGCGGACGCCGGCGACCAGCGCCGCCACCCGGGACGCGGCGTCGAACACCCGGTCGGCCGGCAGGCGGCCGTCCTGCACGGCGGCGAGGATGTGCTCCCGGATCTCGGCCAACTGGTCGGCGGTGTTGTCGGTGCCGATGCAGAGCAGGTCCACGCCCGCGGCCAGCGCGAGCACGGCGGCCTCCGGGATGCCGCGGCCGCGGCTGGCCCCGGCCATGTCGAGGGCGTCGCTCACGATGGCGCCGGTGAACCCGAGGTCCTCCCGCAGCACCCGCAGCACGCGTCCCGACAGCGTCGCCGGCAGTTCCGGGTCGATCGACGGCACCAGGATGTGCGACGTCATCACCGCTAGCGTGCCGGCGTCCACGGCGGCGCCGAACGGCACCAGCTCCCGGGCCGCGAGTTCCGCAGCGCTGGCCGTGATGGTGGGCAGGGCGAGGTGGGAGTCGGTGGCGGTGTCGCCGTGCCCGGGGAAGTGCTTGGCGCAGGCGGCCGTCCCGGCCGACTGGATGCCGCGGGTGCAGGCCGCGACGTGGCGCGCCACCAGTTCCTGGTCGGCGCCGAAACTGCGCACCCCGATCACCGGGTTACGCGGGTTGGAGTTGACGTCCGCGTCCGGCGCCAGGTTCAGGTCGATCCCGGCCGCACGCAGCTCGCGGCCGATGCCATGGCCCACTCTCTCGGTCACGCGGACGTCGTCCAGGCTCCCCAGGTAGGCCATCGACGGGTACGGCGATCCGGTGCGGTGGTGCAGTCGGGTGACGTCCCCGCCCTCCTCGTCGGTGGCGACCAGCACGTCGGGGTTGGCCGCGTGCAGGGCGGTGGTGAGCGTCCGCAGCTGCTCGCCGTCGACGATGTTGGTGCTGAACAGGCAGACCGAGCCGAGCCCGTCCTCGAGCTCGGTCGCCAGCCAGGCGGGCAGTTCCGATCCGGCGAAGCCGGGCATGAGGGTGGCGTTGACCGCCCGTCGCAGTTCCAGGTCCACGGCTCAGCCCTTGACCGCGCCGGCGACCAGGCCGGACGTCAGCCGTCCCTGGACGATCAGGAAGAAGATGATCACCGGCACCGCCACGAGGGTGGACGCGGCCATCACCTGGCCCCAGTCGGTGGCCCGGTTCGCGCTGGCCTGCACGAAGCCGCGCAGCCACAGCGGGAGCGTCCGGTACTCCTCCTTCTGGAGGATCACCAGCGCGATCGTGAACTCGTTCCAGGCCTGGAGGAACGCGTACACCCCGGACGCGACCAGGCCCGGCGCCAGCAGCGGGAACGTGATCCGGAAGAACGCCTGGGTGCGGCTCAGCCCGTCCACCATCGCGGCCTCCTCGAGTTCGATCGGCACGCCGGCGACGAATCCGCGCAGCATCCAGACCGTGAACGGCACCACGCCGGCGATGTACAGGATCGACACCCCGGCCACCGAGTTC
This sequence comes from Actinomycetota bacterium, assembly GCA_020161755.1. GTDB lineage: Bacteria > Actinomycetota > Actinomycetes > Propionibacteriales > Propionibacteriaceae > Propionicimonas. The sequence continues at coordinate 27,094 of JAIUOS010000031.1, read as the reverse complement.
AACAGGTTCAGCGAGCTCATCAGCTTGTACTGCGCGATGAACAGGCCCTCGGCGGGCAGCATCTGGATGAACAGCACCGCCAGCACGAAGGACGCACGCCCGCGGAACCGGAACCGGCTGATCGCCAGCGCAGCGAGGAACGCGAACAGCAGGCAGAACACGACGGTGGTCAGCGTGATCGCCAGGCTCATGCCCAGCGCGGGCCAGAACGTGCCCTGGGAGATGACGGCGACGAAGTTGTCGAACGAGCCGCCGGTGGGCAGGAAGCGCGGGGTGGTCGAGGTGAGCACCACGTTCGGCAGCAGCGAGGAGTTCAGCATCCAGTAGACGGGGAACACCCAGGCCAGCGCGACCACGATCGCGACCACGGTGGCGAGCGCCCGGCCCGGGCGGAAGCGGCGGCGGGTGGCGGGCCTGGTGGCCGGCGCCGTGCTCACCGCCTTCTCGGTGACGGTGGCGGTGCTCACGAGTCCTCCTTCATGAGGTGCAGAACGTAGAAGAAGCTCAGCGCGACGGTCAGCACGAGGACGAAGATCGACAGTGCCGACGCCATGCCGAAGTCGGACGAGCCGACGCCGAGCCGGTAGATGTAGGTGCCCAGCAGGTCGGTGGACGCCAGCGGCGCGCCCGCGTCCTGGAGCATCTTGATCTGGGCGAAGACGCGCAGGTCCCAGATGACCTGCAGCAGGGTGATGATCATCAGCACCGGGCGGATCATCGGCAGGATGATCGAGAAGAACCGCTGCCGCGGGGTCGCCCCGTCCAACGCGGCGGCCTCCATGACCTCCTCCGAGATCTGGGTGAGGCCGGCGTAGACCGAGAAGGCCACGAACGGCACCGACATCCAGACCACGATCACGGTGGCGACGAAGTAGAAGCTGAGCGGCTGCTCCAGCCAGTTGTGGTTGGTGAAGTCGAAGCCGAGCGAGGTCAGCGCCCAGTTGACGATGCCGCGGTGCCAGTCGAACAGCCAGATCCAGACGGTCATGGTGGCGATCACCGGCATCGCCCAGGCGAGCAGCATGGCGATCTGGAGGATCAGCCGGGTGACCGCGCCGACGGCGTTCATCAGCAGCGCGACCAGCACCCCGACGATGACGGTGACGGCCGCGTTGACCAGGCAGAACGCGATCGAGCGTCCGACCACGGCCCAGGTCTGGGGATCGGTGAACAGCTGGACGTAGTTGGCCATGCCGACGAACTCCGGCGGCTTGCCGAACTGCTGGGCGAGTCCGAACTTCTGCGTCGAGGTCCAGAACTGCCAGGCCAGCGGGTAGCCCAGCGCGAGCAGCAGGATCGCGATGGTGGGCACCAGCAGCAGGTAGGGCGCCACCGGACGTCGCCGGTGCCGTACCTGCTGGGGCGGCGAGTCCTGCCGCGTCCGGGCAGGCGTGGAAACAGCGGTCATGGGAATGAGCCTCTCATCGGAGGGCGAGCGAGTGCCGGGAGCCGAGGGGCTCGACCGAAGGTGCCGACCAGCGCCGGCGAAGGGTGGCCTCCCCGAGTTGTCAGAACCTGGAGCCGCTATAGCGACCTGTGGTTCTGACAACTCGGGGAGGTGGGACTACTACTTGGCGTTCAGCATCGGGGTTAGGAGGGCGTCGTACTCCGCGGCCAGAGCGGTGACGTCGCCACCGTCCGCGACCTTGGAGAAGAACTCCTCGAGCTTGCCGGAGGCCTCCACGCCGGCCCAGCCCGGGGCCGCCGGGGTGAGCTTGGAGTTGGACGCCGACTCGATCAGGGCCTTCGCGAACTGGTCGTCGCCGAGGCTGGACACGTAGTCGGAGTTGGCCGGGCCGAGGCCGTTCTTGCCCAGCATCTGCTGGTACTCGGAGCTGAAGATGATCTTCATCAGCTCGCGGGCGCCGGCCTGGTTCTTGGAGGCCGCCGAGATGCCGATGTTGGAGCCGCCGGCGAAGACCGGAGCGGGCTTGCCGTCGTTACCGGGCAGGGCGAAGACACCGAACTTGTCGTCGTTCCAGGCGCGGACCTCCTTGCCGTCCTTCTTCACCAGGTCGCCGATCGACCAGTGCGCCCAGCCCGGAGCCATGATCGTGGCCGCGGCGAGGCTGGTCTTGCCGGACACCTTGTCGCCGTCCATGATCTTGTCGGAGTCGTTGATGTAGAGCCACGGCGACTCGTCCTTGGCGGTCTTCGGGGCGCGCGAGGCGACCTTCTGGATCTCCTGGAGCTGGGTCAGGCCCTTGATGCTGTTCGGGTCGGACAGGGTGGACGTCCAGTTGCCGCCCTCGTTCTTGGCGAGGTCGCCGCCGTTGGCGAAGATCCAGGAGATGCCGTTGCGCCAGTCCTGGCCGCCGATGAAGAAGCCGGAGAAGTCCTTGATGTTCTTCGGGTTCTTCTCGGCGATGGCCTTCACCGCGGTGTTGAACTCGTCGAGGGTCTTGGGAACCTCGACGCCGGCGGCCTTCCAGACGTCCTTGCGGTAGAACGCGTAGCGGGAGCCGAAGTAGTAGGGGAGCGTGTAGTTCTTGCCGTCCACCTTGCCGACCTCGACGAACGACTGGAGCAGCTTGTCGCCGCCCAGTTCGGCGTACATGTCGGAGATGTCGGCGAAGGCGCCGACGTTGGTGAAGGTGGGCGACTGGGTGTTACCGACCTCGACCACGTCCGGGGTGTTGTTGGCGTCCGGCAGCGCGGTGGTCAGCTTGGTGACCAGGTCGCCCCAGGACTGCTCCTCAATGGTGAGGGTGCCGCCCGTCTTGGTGTTGTAGGTGGTCTTCAGGTAGTCGCGCAGTTCCTGGGGAGTGTCGCCGCCGGCGACCCACATCGTGATGTTCTGCGGGCCGGCGGACGTGGCCGACGTGCTCGCGGACGGATTGCTGGCCGTGCCGGAGGCACATCCGGTGAGAGCCAGCGCTGAGGCGGTCGCCAGGGCGATTGCCGACAGCATCTTCTTCATTGCATTCCTTTCGGTGGTGCGGTGGGAGCGAGAAGTCACGGGGATCAACCGACCCCGAGTTCGTTCAGCAGCACGAGTGCTGCCGCGCCGAGCAGGACGGCGTCCGTGCCGAGCGAGCTGGCGATCAGGTCGAGTTCCGGGCGGAACTCGGAGCGGGTGCGGTCGGCGATGCAGTCGCGGGCCGCGTCCAGGAGGGCGGGGGTGACGATGTCGACGGGGCCGCCGATCACGATGTCGGCGAGGCCGAGCATGCCGACGACGGGGGCGAGCGCGAGCCCGAGGCGGTGACCGGCCTCGGCCAGCAGCTCGTCGCGGCGGGCCGGCTCGACGGCGATGCGCGAGGTGAGGGCCGGGACGGACGTCCAGGTCTCCAGGCAGCCCACCTTGCCGCAGCCACAGGTCGCGCCGGACTCGTCGATCACGACGTGCCCGATCTCACCGGCGTCGCTGGCCGCGCCACGGACCAGCTGGCCACCGACCAGGAGGCCGGCGCCCACGCCGCGGGACAGCTGGACGCGGACCAGGTCGTCGGCGCCACCGGCGAACCGGCGTTCGGCGAGGACGGCCACGTTGGCGTCGTTCTCGACCCGCACCGGCAGGCCGAGGTCGTCGTGGAGCAGTTCGGCGAGCGGCAGGTTGTGCCAGTGCAGGTTGGGGGCCGACAGCACGGTGCCGGCGGCGTTCACCGTGCCGGGGGTGCCGACACCGAGGCCGAGGATCGGGTGGGTCGCGGCCTTCGCCAGGTCGCGGGCGAGTTCGCGGGCCGCGGCGAGCGCGTCGTCGCCGACCGCGCCGTCGAGCGGGCGGACGGTGGTGAGCAGCGGCTCGCCGCGCAGGCTGAGGACGGAGCCGCGCAGCTGGTCGCGTGCCGAGAGGTCCATCGCGAGGATGTCGCGGGCGTCGGCGCGGAAGGCGAGCAGGGTGGAGGGCTTGCCCGGACGCTGGATCTCGCTGGTGCCCGACTCCAGCACGAGCCCGGCCGAGATCAGTTCGGCCACGAGATCGGAGACGGTGACCTTGGTGAGGCCGGTCGCCCGCGCCAGGTCGGCGCGGGAGAGCTGCGAGTCCTCGTAGATCGCCTGGAGCACCAGCGCGAGGTTGCTGCGACGGGCGTCCTCGGGGCGCAGCTTGCGTCTGATCGGGTAGTGCATGTTGGTTAGTAAACCTTACTAACCAAGTGGACCGAAGCGATTCTCCCGGATCGTTACCCAGTCGTTATCTTTCGGCGGCCGGGTGTACGTGGGATGAGCGCGCCGCCACCAGGGTGTCCCGGCCGCTTGCCGGGGCCCCTTCCGCAAACGCCCCCGAAGCTCACAGACGCCCCCGAAATTTCGGGGGCGTCTGTGAGTTTCGGGGGCGTCTGTGTGGGAGCGGGACGGGAGGCCGCCCGGCGGGTCAGCGAAGGGCGTCCAGGGCGGGGCCCATGGCGGCGAGCACGACGCCGATCAGGATCGGGATGGCGAGGACGCCGAGGACGATCGCCAGCACGCCCCAGACGCGTCCGCGGTTGCCGATGGCCGCGACCCAGCCGAGGACCCAGCCGATCAGGCCCACGGGGCTGGCCAGGCCGAACGCCATTGTCTGGAGCGGGTACTGGGACTCGAGTTGGGCCTGCAGCGTGGCCTGGTCGATGGTGGCCGTCCCACCCGCGGCGATGACGGCGTTCACCACGACGTCCATGATCTGGTACATCGCCACCGAGCTCACCACGACCGACAGCAGCACCAGGCCGAGGCTGATCATGCCGAGGATCGGGCTCTTGGTCACCGGCGCGCTGGGGGTCCAGCCCTGCGCGGGAGCCGTCGGCGGGTAGGGCGCCGGCTGCTGCTGGCCCTGATTGGCGTACAGCTGGGAGTAGTGGGTGATCTGGTACGGGTTCTCCTGCGCGGCAGGCTGCTGCGCGTACGGCTGCTGTTGCTGCCCGTAGCCGGGCTGCTGTCCGTAGCCGGGCTGCTGCTGGCCATACCCGGGCTGCTGCTGGCCATACCCGGGCTGCTGGCCGTACCCGGGCTGCTGGCCGTACGCCGGCTGCTGTCCGTAGGGCTGCTGGCCGTAGCCGGGCTGGCCCTGCGCCGGGTAGGCCTGCGGGGCGGGCTGCTGGCCCTGCTGGCCGGGATACTGCCCTGGGTGCTGCGGCTGCGCCGGCTGCTCGTTCGACATGTCAGAAAGGGTAGCGCCGGGCGGCCGCAATCCCCGGCGAACAGCCCCGCGACACCGCCGTGGACTGCCGCCGCGCGGGCGCGTCCCGGCGACTGCCAAGATGGAGCCGTGCCAGACCTCCCACCGCGCGCGATCGCGTGGGCCCAGACCATGGCCGGACATTCCGGTGACCGACTGGTGCGTGCCCACGAGCAGGCCGGCGGACGCCTGGCGTCCCGGGCCCCGGTGCTCCGCGAGGAACGTGAGCAGCGGGAGGCGGCCGAACTCCGTCCGGGGGCGGCGCTGGCAGTGGGCGCGGGGGAGCGGGCGATCCGCGAGGAGCCCGACCCGGAGCGCACCTGCTTCGAGCGCGACCGGGACCGGATCGTGCACTCGGCGGCGTTCCGGCGCCTGGCCGGCAAGACCCAGGTGGTGGTGTTCCCCAGCGACCACCAGCGCACCCGCCTCACCCACGCGCTGGAGGTGGCGCAGGTCGCCACCTCGATCGCTCGCGGTGTCGGCGCGAACGTCACCCTGGCCGAGGCGATCGCCCTCGGCCACGACTGCGGCCACGGCCCCGGCGGCCACGCCAGCGAGGACGCCTTCGACGCCTTCCTCAGCGAGGGCTACGACCACGGCCCGTGGGGCGCCGACGTGGTCCTGACCAACCTCAACCTGTGCGCCCAGACCCTGGACGGTATCCGCAACCACTCCTGGTCGCGCCCGGTGCCGGCCACCATCGAGGGCGAGATCGTCAGCTGGGCCGACCGGATCGCCTATTGCGCGCACGACCTGGAGGATGCGGCCGGCGCCGGCATCGTCAGCCTCGACGACCTGCCCGCCGAGGTCGCCGACCTGACCGGACGCACCCGGCGCCAGCAGTTGGGCACCTTCGTCCGGGCGGTGATCGCGACCGCGACGCGCACCGGTTCGATCGGCATGGCCGAGGAACCGGCCGCCGCGCTGGCGTCCCTGCGGGCGTTCAACTACGAGCGGATCTACACCCGTCCGGACTCCCTCGCGCAGTCCGAGGCGGTGATCGCGGTGCTGCACGGGCTGGTCGAGTTCTACGTCGAGCACCCGTTGTCGCTGCCGCTGGCGTTCGTCGCCCCCGACCAGGGCGCCGACGGACGCGTCCGCGCGGCGGTCACCTACGTGGCTGGCATGACCGACCGGTTCGCGTTCGACACCGCGGTCGACCTGCTCGGCTGGGACCCCGACCGGCTGCCCAAGGGCATCGGCCGCGGAGCCTGAGGCTGTCGCGATTCGTCCAACCGAGGCCGCCGGAGGGGCGCGTGCGCACGGAGGGACGCAGGGAGTGGTCGAATCGCGTCACCGGTGGGCTAGCCTGACGGCCATGAAGGATTCTCCCGGCGCACCGGGCACGCGCTGACCGACAGACGCGTGCCTGCCCACATCCGGAACTGACCGCCACCGGTCAGCGGCACAGCGAGCGCGGTCGGCGACCCGAGACCGACCCACACGTCCAACTCGCCGGAGATCCCCATGTTCCTCTACGCCCTGGCCTACCTAGCCTTCTTCAGCATCGCCCTGCCCGACTCGACGCTGGGGGTCGCCTGGCCCCCGATGCGCGTCGACTTCGGGCAGCCGATCAGCGCGGCCGGGCTGGTGCCGCCGTTCGGCGTGGCCGCCACCCTCGTCGCGACCAGCCTCACCGGACGCCTGCTCGCCCGGCTCGGGGTGGGACGGCTGCTGGCGGTCAGCACCCTGCTGTCCGCGGCCGCGCTCGTCCTGACCGCGACCAGCCAGAACTTCGCGCAGTTCCTGGCCAGCGTGGTGGTGCTCGGGCTGTCCAGCGGCGCAGTCGACGCCGCGCTGAACGCCTACGCGGCCAGGGAGTTCGGGCCGCGCCGCATCAACCTGCTGCACGCGTCCTACGTGCTGGGGGCGGCGGCCTCGCCGCTGCTGGTCACCGCCATCGTCCAGTCGGGGCTGGGCTGGCGTCCGGCCTACGCGGCGATCGCCGCGATCCAGGCGGTGCTCGGCATCGTGTTCCTGCTCACCCGCGGACGCTGGGCGTCCGACGGCCTCGAGAACCACGCGACCGACGGACGCCGGGGCGGCCGGCTCACGACCGCCCGGGCCGCGGACGTGGCACTCGGACTGGTGGCGGTGGCCGTCCAGACCGGGATCGAGTCGAGCGTGGCCCTGTGGGCGTTCAGCTACCTGACCGGCGTCGGGGTGGACCCGGTGTTCGCCGGCGCGCTCACGTCCGGCTACTGGGTCGCGATGTTCGCCGGCCGGGTCGTCCTCGGCTGGGTCGCCGAGCGCACCGGGCCGTGGCCGGTGCTGGCGGGCGCGGTCGCTTGGATGCTCGTGGCGGCCGGCCTCGCGCTGGTCGGCGGGCCGGTCGCCGGCCCGGTGGCGATCGGCCTGTTCGGTCTGGCGGCCGCGCCGGTGTACCCGCTGCTCACCCTCACCACGGCCGAACGGACGTCGGTGGCCGCCGCGGACACGGTGGTCGGCTTCCAGGCCGCGGCGTCCTCGCTGGGCGCAGCGGTGTTCCCGTTCCTGGTCGGCCTGGCGCTGGATCGGTCGGCGGGCGCCTTCGCTCTGGCCCTGATCGGGCTGTGCGGTCTCGCCGCGGTGCTCCAGGTCGCCCTTCGGGTCCGGCGGGGGGTACGCACGTCCTAGAATCGCGGCGTGGCGGGACTGATCAACACCGACGACCTGGCGACCGTCCGGGAACGGTCCCGGATCGAGGACGTCGTGGGGGCGTACGTCACGCTGCGCCGCGCGGGCGGCGGATCGCTCACCGGCCTGTGCCCGTTCCACGACGAGAAGTCGCCGTCGTTCCACGTCACGCCGGCCCGCGGCTTCTACCACTGCTTCGGCTGCGGCGAGGGCGGCGACGTGATCGCCTTCGTCCAGAAGATCAACAACGTCAGCTTCGCCGAGGCCGTCGAGTACCTGGCCGACCGGATCGGGCTCCAGTTGCGCTACTCCGACGGCAGCGGCCAGCGGGTCGAGCCCGGCCTGCGGGTGCGGGTGCTGGAGGCCAACCAGGCCGCGGCGGAGTTCTTCGCCGGCCAGCTGATGTCGGGGTCCGGCCTGCCCGGACGCCAGTTTCTGGATGGCCGCGGCTTCGGCAAGGAGGCCGCCGAGCAGTTCGGCATCGGGTTCGCCCCGGTCGGGGGCAAGGACCTCGGCCAGCACCTCAAGGCGCGCGGCTTCACCGACAACGAGCTGGTCAAGGCGGGCCTGATCCGCGAGAACGGCTGGGACTTCTTCCAGGGACGCGTGCTGTGGCCGATCCGCGACGCCGGCCGTTCGGTGCTCGGCTTCGGCGCCCGCAAGATCTTCGACGACGACCGCATGCCGGCCAAGTACCTCAACACCCCCGAGACCGTGGTCTACAAGAAGTCGAACGTGCTCTACGGGCTCGACCTGGCACGGCAGAACATCGCGAAGAAGAGCCAGGCCGTGGTGGTCGAGGGCTACACCGACGTGATGGCCTGCCACCTCGCCGGCGTCGACACCGCGGTCGCGTCCTGCGGCACCGCGTTCGGCGACGACCACGCCCGGCTGCTCCAGCGCATGCTCGGCACCGGTGACGTGGCGGGCGGGGAGGTCATCTTCACCTTCGACGGCGACGCGGCCGGCCAGGCGGCGGCGCTGAAGGTCTTCAAGGGCGACCAGAACTTCCTCGCCCAGACCTACGTCGCGGTCGAGCCCACCGGGCTCGACCCGTGCGACCTGCGCATCCAGCAGGGCGAGGCCGCGCTGCGCGAACTGGTCGGACGGCGGGTGCCGCTGTACCAGTTCGTGATGCGCAACGTGCTCTCGAACTACGACCTCGACCGGGTGGACGGCCGGCTGGCCGCCCTGCGGGCCGCGGCGCCGCTGGTGAGCAGCATCCGGGACGAGAGCCTGGTGCTGGGCTACGTCCGCGAGCTGGCGAAGTGGCTCGGCATGGACCCCGACGAGGTGCGCCGCGAGGTCCGGGTCACCGTGCAGCGGCGCCACGAGCGTCCGGCCGCGCCGCGGCGTCCCGAGCAGGACGAGGCGCTGCCGGGCATCCCGGAGCCCGCGCCGAGCCTGCCGGTGCCCGACCCGCGCGACCGGCGGCTCGAGGCCGAGCGGGGGACGCTGCGCCTGCTCGTCCGGGCGCCGGAGAAGTTCGAGGACGACTGGAACGGGCTGACCGCCGACGACTTCGTCCACCCCACCTACCGGGCCCTGTTCGAGTCGGTGCTGGCCGCCGGCGAGGGGCCGGGGATCTGGACCCAGCGGCTGCTCCAGGCCAACCCCGACCCGGTGCTCGAACAGCTCGTGGTCTCGCTCGCGGTCGAGCCGGTGCTGCGCGAACCGACCACGGCGTACGCGCGGGAGTACAGCAGCCAACTGCGGGTGCTCACCCTGTCGCGGCGCATCGCCGACCTGAAGTCGAAGCTCCAGCGCACCAACCCGCTGGACGACCAGCCGTCCTACAACCGCATGTTCGCGACCCTGGTGAACCTGGAGAAGGAGCGCAAGGAGCTCCTCGCCCTGGCCGCCGGGCCCGCCCTCTGACCGACCCGATTCCCACCCGTCCCGGCGCACGGCGGACGGGGTGTGAGCCCGTCCACAGGAATCGGGTGTTGTCCGAATGTTGCTCCACATCGCGAAGATCGCCGGCGGCATCCGGCGCCGGCGGGGGCAGTGTGGGGGCCATGCACAAGCCCGAGCCCACCCCACTGCTCACCGCGGACGAGGAGCGCCTGCTCGCCCGGCGGATCGAAGCCGGCGTCCTCGCCGAGCACCTGTTGGCGACGGGATCCCGTCCCGTTCCGGCGACGACCGAGGAGCTGCGCGCGGTGGCCGAGGACGGCGCGCAGGCCTGGCAGAGGTTCCTGCTGGCCAATCTCCGTCTGGTCTGGAAGCTGGCCGGACGCGAGGCCCGCACCAGCGCGATGCCCGTCGCCGAGCTGTTCCAGGAGGGCTTCGTGGCGTTGGCCGGCGCCCTCCAGCGCTACGACGCGGACCGTGGCAAGTTCTCGACCTTCGCCACGATCCGCATCCGGCAGCACCTCGCCGAGGTGGGTGCGGCGCGGTTGGGTGAGCTCGGGTTGCCGCCCGGCCGGGCGCTGCGGCTGCGGCGCGCCCGTGGCCTGGAGGCCGCGCTCAGCCAGGAGCGTGGCCGGGCGATCGAGCCCGGTGAGTTGGTCACCGAACTCGGCGGGCCCGCTGCCGGCGCGCGGAACCTGCTGGCGTACCGGCCGCCGGTGGCCATCGACCCGCTGGTCGAGGAGCTGGTCATCGCCGAGTCGAACCCGCACGACCTCGACGCGTCGATCTACGGACGCCAGCTCCGCGGGCTCCTGCGCCGGTTGGAGCCCGAGCAGGCCGGGGTGCTCGGCCTGCGGTACGGGTTCGTGACCGGCGAACCGGTCGACCTGCCCACGATCGCCCGGCAGCTCGGGCTCAGCCTCAGCACCGTCCGCCGGCTGGAGAAGCGTGCCCTCGCCGCGCTGCGTCCGCTGGCCCACCGGCTCGACCCGAGCGGCGACGAGACGCTCGCCGGGTGAGCGGTCAGGCCGTGCGCGGGTCGAGCTTGCGGATGATCAGGTACGGGTCGGCCTCGAGCCGGCGTCCCGACCAGTTCAGGATCCAGTGGGCGAGCGCGATCGCGGCGACGAGCATGAGCAGGCCCGTGAGCAGGGGGTTGGTCAACCGCGCCAGCGCCCACCACAGGCCGCCGCCGATACCGGCGACGGTGAAGAACGCCATGAACCACCCGAACACCTTCAGGAACGACCCGCGGCGCTGGCCGACGCGCGACTGGTCGCTGGGGTTGAGGACGCTCGCGGCGGAACCCACCCCCACGCCGAGGGCGACCACGCACGTGCCGGCGAGGAGCGCCGGCAGGAGCGCCGAGGGCGGGACGCCGCGGATCAGGCCCTCGACGAGGGTGAACACCACCATCAGGGGCAGCAGGTACAGCACCGGCGCCAGCGCCTTGCCGAGCAGGACGCGACGCAGCGGGGCGCCGCCGAGCACGAAGTAGGTGAACCCCTGGCCGTCGTAGCCGAACAGGTTGAAGCTGCCCGCCACCACCGACATCGCGACGAACGCGGCCGACTGGGCGGCGAGCCCGTAGCTCGCGAAGCTGGCGTGCGCGACCACGACGCCCATCACCGGCGGGATCACCAGGGTCTGGATCGCCCGCGGCGAGCGCAGGAAGAAGTACCGCAACTGCTGGGACATGGCCGCGCGGGTCGGCCCGGCGGGCAGGCCGCGCAGGGGCGCGGGGGTCAGGGTCAGGGTCGCTTCCGCGCTGTGGCGGCGTCGGGCGGTGTGCTGGCTGGCCGTCCGTCCGTTCAGGCGTTGGGTCAGCACCCAGCCCCAGACGGCCATCGCGAGGGCGGTCGTGGCCGCCACGATGGCCAGGCGCACCCCGTAGTCGGCCCACTGTCCGTCCCGAGCGCTGATGACGCCGCGACCGGCGGCGCCCGGCGGGAGCCAGCTGAGCACCGTGCCGAGGGGGCCGTCCGCCGACTGCCCGCCCAGTGCGTTGGTGGCCGCCCGCGCCTGCTGCGCGAACAGGTAGATGCCCAGGACCAGCAGGCTGGCGGCGAACGCCGCGACGTCGGTGCCGCGACGTGAGCGCAGCGCGCTGGACAGCAATGCCTGGGTGGAGCGCGAGACCGCCACGCACATCACCGTGTACAGCAACGCGATCAGCAGCGAGGCCGCGCGCACCGGGATCGTCTCGGAGATGGCGACCACGCCACCGGCGGCGAACAGGAACGTGAAGGCGGCGGTGGGGGAGACCAGCGCTCCCAGCAGCAGGCCGCTGACCTGCTGCCAACCGGTCAGCGGGAACTGTTCGAGACGCTGCGGGTCGACCACCCCGTCGGCCAGGGTCGGCTCGACGATCGGCCCGACCACCCACGGCAGGAAGATCGCGCAGAACGCGCTCACCAGGAGCAGGTCGCCGGGCCCCTCGCCGGAGACCAGGAAGGCGCTGAACATGCCGGCCAGCAGGCCGCCGACCCCGCCGAGCACCCAGGAGGTCGCGAAGTACAGCTGGGCGCCGTTGCCGTTGCCGCGCGCCCGGCGCGCGATGGTGAGCCTCAGCCGGAGAAGGACGAGAGCCACGACAGCTCACCCTCCTCGAGGTCGCGGCCGCCGACGAGTTCGACGAACGCGTCCTGGAGGTTGCGGCCGCCGGCCACCTCGGCCACAGTGCCCTCGGCGAGCACCCGTCCGGACCCGATCACGACCAGGCGGTCGCACAGGCGCTGGACCACGTCCATCACGTGGCTGGCGAAGACCACCGTCCCACCGCCGCGCCGGTACAGCTGGAGGACGTCCTCCATCACCTGGGTGTTCACCGGGTCGAGCGCGCCGAACGGTTCGTCCAGCACCAGGACGCGCGGGCTGTGCAGCAGGGCCACGGCGAGGCCGATGCGCTTGATCATGCCCAGGGAGAAGTCGGCGATCAGCTTCTCGCCCTCCTCGGCCAGGTCGAGGACGCGCAGCAACTCGGCCGAGCGTTCGGCGACGACCTTGGCGTCCATCTTGCGCAGCATCCCCGCGTACTCGAGCATCTCCGGCGCGGTCAGCCGGTCGAACAGCACCGGGTTGTCCGGGACGAAGCCCATCCGGGCCTTGGCCGGCAGCGGGTCGGGCCAGATCGGCAGGCCGTCCACCACGGCGTTGCCGGCGTCGGGCCGCAACAGGCCAGTGAGCATGCGCAGGGTGGTGGACTTGCCGGCGCCGTTGGGGCCGGCGATGCCGTAGAAGGTGCCGCGGGGGATGGAGAGGTCGACGCCGTCGACGGCGCGCAGGTCGCCGAAGACCTTCACCAGACCCTGTGCCTCGAGTGCGGTTGGCACGTCTCACCTCTCAAGCTCGGCCGTCGGCGACCCGCTCCCCAGGTCGCCGCGGCGGATGCAGCCTAGCGATTCACCGGGCGCTGTGCCGACTTCGACAGGGTGTCGGACGCCCGGATTTCAGCGGACGATGAGCGGCTGGATGCTCTCGGCCCACACGTCGAAGCCCAGCTTGACGATGAGGACGCCGACGACGACCAGGAACGCCACCCGGATGAAGCCGGTGCCGCGGGCGATCGCCGTCCGCGAGCCCAGGTAGCCGCCCGCCATGTTCGCGACCGCGAGCACCAGGCCGACCGCCCACAGCACCGCGCCGTGAGGGACGAACAGCGCCAGCGCGCCCAGATTGGTGGCGAAGTTGACGATCTTCGCCTTGGCGGACGCCTCGAGGAAGCTGTACCCCAGGACGCTGACCAGCGCGATCACCAGGAAGGTGCCGGTGCCGGGCCCGAGCAGCCCGTCGTAGCACCCGATGCCCGCGCCGATCGCGGCCGCCCGCCCGTAGTGGTGGCCGCCGCTGAACCTCAGTTCGGTCAGGCTGCCGAGGGTGGGCCGGGTGGCGGTGAAGACGGCGACCCCGAGCAGGGCGAGCACGATGACCGGCTTGAACACTGCCACCGGCAACAGGGTGGCCAGCGTGGCGCCCAGATAGCTCCCGGCGAGCGCGAAGCCGGCCATCGGCAGGGCGGTGCGCAGGTCGGGTCCCACCCGGCGGTAGTAGGTGAGGCTGCTGGTGGCGGTGCCGAAGATCGAGGCCAGCTTGTTGGTGGCCAGAGCCTGGACGGGGGTGATGCCCGGCACCAGCAGCAGCGCCGGCAGCTGGAGCAGCCCGCCGCCGCCGACGACCGCGTCCACGAACCCGGCGGCCAGCGCGACCAGTGCCAGCGCGAGCAGTCCCTGCCAGCCCAGATCGGGCGGGAGCAGGGAGGACAGGTCCACGCGGAACCTCCGGCGACGGAGCGGGGCAGGGTCACCGGCAGTCTAGGCTGCGGGTCGGGACGCGCCGAAGGGTCCCCGGCGTGGTCAGTGGGCCGCGCGCGGCCGGACGAGGCACCATCCGGGGGCGGCGAACGGAACCAGTTCCAGCGGTTCGGGGGAGAGCGCGTCGATCAGGCCCTGGTGGATCCCGCAGACCACGTCCGGGTTCTCGCGGGCCGACTCCAGCAGCGGGCAGGTGCGCAGTGCGATCCCCTCGGGGATCTCCTGTGGGGTGAAGCCCTGCGCGCCGAGGATGCTGAACAGCTCGCCGGAGCCGCTCGCGGCGACACGGCGTCCCCAGGAACGGCCCAGCGCGTGGGCTGCGGCCACCGGGTCGGGGGACTGCGAGATCTGCTCGGCGACGGCCTCGACGAGGGCGGCGTGGTCGTCGCGGCCGGGTTCCTCCATCGTCACCTGGGTGCCGGCGAGGGTGGCCTCGTACGCCAGCGCGGGCCGGCCGCGTCCGCTCGTCGGGAGTGGGGCCTCGACCGCGAAGCCGTCCTCGACGAGGAGCTGGAGCTGTGCCCTTACGGTGTTCGGGTGCCCGCCGAGGGCCGTTGTGAGCACCCCGATCGTCACCGGCCCGGCGGCACGCACGATCTCGGCCAGGACGCGCAGCGCTGCGGCGCGCGGACGGTCGGTACGGACGGGTTCGGGACCGTTCTGGGGGTCGGGTCTGGTCACGCGCCCAATCTAGTGCTAGTTTTTCCATAGCGCTATGTAAGAAAGAAAGCAATACTCGGTTTTCTCCATCGCCGGGGTCGACCGAGAACCTGGATTCCCCCCCACCAGAGCAGGCCGGCATCGTCAGCGCGCGCTGACACCGAGCCGGCCGGCCTCCACTGGTCATCGCGAGCCCCTCCGCGATGACCGGACTGCCGCGAGGCCACTCAGCCGCCAGTCCTGGTGGCCTCGCGGCAGCAGACCTGCTCGCCGTTTCGTCCCTCCCGGGCGGTGGGCACATCGGATCTGGACGGCTGGTGGCCTGGTTGCCTGCCGTCCAGATCCGTTTCACGTGGTGAGGAAGGGCACGACCACCAGGCCGGCGGCGACGAGCCCCAGCACGAGAACCAGCAGCGTCGCCAGGAGCGGCAGCCTGCCGTCCAACGGACGCGTGTCCGCGACGGTGCCGAGCATCCGCCGGTAGCGACGGGCGGCGGCCACGAACAGGACGGCCGCCCCGGCCACCACCAGGGCGCAGGGCAGGAGTGCCCAGGCGTCGATCATCGGCCACAGCAGACGCGGGGTGGCCGCGCCGACCACCGCCAGCGCGAGCGCCGTCCGTTGCCAGGCGAGGCTGGTGCGTTCCGGCTGGAGGCCGGGGTCGCGCGGGGAGGCCTGCGCGCCGCTCATCGCACCACCAGTCCGAGGGCCACCAGGACGCCGGCGATCACCACCACGACGGGCAGGACGGCGACCAGGGGCGGGAACGGCAACGACTGCTGCTCGCGCAGGGCGGCCTCGACGCTGGTCCAGCGCAGCCAGGCCTGGACCGGGCAGGTGATGCCGCCGATCACCAGCACCACGGCCGCTGCCGTGCGGAACCCGGGCTGGAGGCCGGACGCCAGGGACTCCAGGCCCACGCCGACCGAGATCAGGGCGAGGCCGGCGGAGATCCAGGCCAGGAAGGTGCGCTCGTTCGCGAGGCTGAACCGCGCGTCGGGCTCGGTGCCACGGCTGTAGACGCTGCGTGGGAACCGCCCGTCCGCCATGATCAGCCCCGTTCCCGGCGTCGGTCGCCGTCGCTCCCAACGTACCGGAGGCGGCCCCCGATCGGCGGGATCCCGGCGTGCGCCGGATGCCGGTCATCGGCCGCCCGACCGGGCGACCCGATCTGCACTGGATCGGGTCGTTTCCGGCCCGGCCGGCCAACTTGCGGACCGATCGAGGGCGAATCGCGTAACAGCCACCAATCACGGCCCCTGACGAGGTTCGTGAGGCACGAGCGCACCGTCACGAAGGGCCCGGTGGTGGGCGTGATCAGAGCGCGGCGGGGGCGGCGTCCTCGACGACGGCAGCGGGGCGGTCGGAGAGGTCGGCGAGGCGGCTGGCGGCGAGGGCGAGCACCGTGAGGACGAGGGCCATCACGGCGACACCGCTCCAGCCGCCGGTCTGCCACAGGTACGTGGCGAGCGCGCCGGCGAGGGTGCTGCCGAGGTAGTAGGTGCCCAGGTAGGCCGAGGACGCCTGGGCGGTGCCGCGCCCGCGACGACGGGCGCGGTCGACCACCCAGCCGCTGAGCAGCGAGTGGACGCCCAGGAACGCGAACCCCAGCAGAGCGAGTCCGATCACGACGGCCGGCAGGTCGGGCAGTGACACCAGCAGCACGCTGGCGGCCAGCAGGGCGAGACCCGCGGCAACGATCGGCCCGCGTCCGCGGCGTGCGGCGAGCCACCGGGCGAGCAGCGGCGACGCGATGCCGATCGGGTACGCGAGGTACACCAGCGACGCGCTCGCGCCCAGCTCGAAGGGTGGGGCCTGGAGTCGGAACGACACCGCGTTGTACACCCCGACGAAGGCGCCCATCGCGGCGAACCCGACCACGCAGAGCAGGGCGACGACCCGGTCGGCGGGCGCGGCGAGGGTGCCGAGAAGCGCCTGGCGCAGGCCGACCGGTCCGGGCGTGAAGCCGGTCGACGGCGGCAGCAGGACCGCCATCAGGCCCCCCGCGGCAACCGTCAGGAGGCCGACCACGGTGGCGGCCAGCGGCCAGCCACCCAGCGTCGCGAGCGGTCCGGGCAGCAGGCGGGCGGCGGCGCCGCCCATGGCGGTGCCGGCGATGTAGGCGGCGTTCGCCTTCGCGTGCGAGCCGGTGGCCACTTCCTCCCGCAGGTAGGCGAGGGCGGCGGCGGGCAGGCCCGCGAGGGTGAAGCCCATCAGGCCGCGCACGACGACCAGGGTCGTCCAGTCCGGGGCCATCGCCGACGCGAGGCCGAGGACGCCGGAGGCCAGGAGCGACCAGCGCATCACGGGCACCCGTCCCACCCGGTCGGCGAGCGGCCCGGTCACGAGCAGGCCCGCGATGATCGTCAGCGTGGTGATCGACAGCGCGTGGGACGACTCGGCCGCGCTCACCCCGTAGTGCGCGGCGAGCATCGGCAGCAGCGGCTGCACGAAGTACATCAGCGAGAAGTTGGCCAGCCCGCCGGCCATCAGGGCGCCCACGATCCGGCGGTACGCGGGGCTGCCGACCGCGTGGCCGGCGTCCGGGCGCACGAACCTGACGGCGGGGAGCTCGGTCGCGGCGGTCACGGTGACCATGCTGGCGCCGCGATTCCGATGCGCAAAATGATCCAAACGCCTATGGTGATGCAAAAGATGCATCGATAGGCTGATCGGGTGGACGAACAGACGTTGCAGGTGTTCCTCACCCTCAGCGACACCGAGAACACCAGGGACGCGGCGGCGCTGCTGCGGGTGAACCAGTCGAACGTGTCCCGCGCGCTGGCCCGCCTCGAGGACGAGCTCGGCGCCGAGCTGTTCACCCGCCACGGGCGGCGGCTGGAGCTGAACCGCGCCGGCGCGGCGTTCCGGGTGGACGCCCTGGCCCTCATCGAGGGGTTCGAACGCGGACGCCGTCACCTCCGTCAGCTCACTGGGCCGCTGGGGACGATCCGGCTGGGCTTCCTCCAGTCGGCTGCGCTGTGGGCCATCCCCCGCCTGGTCGGTAGCTTCCGGGGACGGTCCCCGGGCAGCCGGTTCGAGCTGCGCCAGGGCTTTGCCCGTGACCTGTACGGCTGGATCGACTCCGACTCGCTCGACGTGGCGTTCGTGACCGCGCCGGGCCCGGCACGTACGGGGTTCGGCTGGCGCAAGCTGGTCGAGCAACGCCTCACGGTGGCGGTCCCGGCCGGTCACCCGCTCGCCGGATGGGCGTCCGTCACTCCGGCCGACCTCGACGGCCAGGACTTCGTCGCCTTCGCGCGCAGCACCGAACTGCGCACCGTGATCGACCCCATGCTCGCCGAGGCCGGCGCCAGCGTCCGGATCGCCTTCGAGTCCAGCGAGATCGACACCATCCGCGGCCTGGTCGGCGTCGGGCTCGGCGTCTCGATCCTCCCCGAGCCCGCCCGCGCGGACAGCGGGGATGTGGTCCACGTCCCGCTCGAGCCGCGCCGGTCCCGCACCCTGGGGCTGGCGTGGAGCACCGAGCGGGCCCTGCCGCGCAGCGTCGCCGACTTCCTCGACCACAGCAGCGAGGAGCGGTTCGCCGGCCGCGGCTGAGGCCGGACCCGGACGCGGCCGAGAGGCCCGCGTCCCCCGAACGGGCGTCGCCCGGATGGGCGTCGCCCGTAGTGGGTCTTATGTCGGAGCCCTCGCAACGGGTCCACTGGTGCGAGCAGATTCCGGTCGCCGGCACCCCGCCGGCCAGGGCCACTTGGGAGCGAACCATGTTGAAGCTCGACACCTGGGAACCCGACGTTCCCCTCGCCGGCGAGGTCGGCGGCGTGTCCACGGTGCACGGGCACTACTTCGCCCACGCCGGCCACTCCGCGTCCTCCTTCGCCCATCTCCTCGCCCGGCACTCGTTCGACCACCGCATGGCGCAGCGCACCACCGCGTGGGCGCACGACCTGCGGGGGACGTGGGACCAGCCGGCGGCCGGCGACGCGTACGCCGTGCTGGGCTGGACGACCACCGCCGCGCTGCGGACGGCCCTGTCGCGACGCCTCGACACCTTGCACCCGGTCGCCGCGTTCCGCCTCCTCGAGCAGCCCGAGATCGCCGCCCTGGCGCGCTCGACCCACGACTTCGTCATCCTGCGGGGCTCCCACGGGCTGGGCAACGACTGGCCGCCCGAGATCGCCGGCGCCATCTCCGGGATCGACCTGGACCTGTGGCCGGAGACCGGCACGACGGACGCCGACGGCGCGGTGGCGCTCGACCTCGACACCTACCTGCACCGCTTCGTCGGCACCGAATTCGCCGGCTGAGGTCACCGCGTCCCCCGCCCGCCCGGCTGAATCGGGTCTTACCAGCGCGACGCCGCTGGTCCATACTCACCGGCATGGGACGGGACGTCGAGTCTGCGACTTACACCCGCGAAGAGCGGCAGCGCTATCGCGACAAGGTGAAACTCTGTCTGGACGTGTTCGAGCGGATGCTGGCCAGCCGCTCGTTCGACTTCGACGAGCCGATGACCGGCATGGAGATCGAACTCAACCTGGTGGACGGTGACTACCGGCCCAACCCGGACAACGCGGAGGTGCTGGCCGCGATCGCCAGCCCTGACTACCAGACCGAGCTCGCGCGGTTCAACATCGAGTTCAACGTCGAGCCGCACCGGCTCCACGGCGACAGCGCGGTGCAACTGGAGGCCGACCTGCGCGGCTCCCTGAACGAGGCCGAGCGGCGCTGCTCCGAGCTGGGGGCGCACATCATCATGATCGGCATCCTGCCGACAGTCATGCCCGAGACGTTCGAGGGCGAGTGGATGAGCGCCAACACCCGCTACCAGGCGCTGAACGACGCGGTGCTGGCCGCCCGTGGCGAGGACATCTACATCGACATCGCCGGTCCTTCGGGGGAGCGGCTGCGGCGCTACGCCGATTCGCTCGCGCCGGAGTCGGCGTGCACCTCGATGCAGCTGCACCTGCAGGTGCAGCCGAGCGAGTTCGCCGCGCACTGGAACGCCGCCCAGGTGTTGGCCGGCCCGCAGCTGGCCCTCGGCGCGAACAGCCCGTACTTCATGGGCAAGGAGCTGTGGGCCGAGACCCGGATCGAGCTGTTCACGCAGGCCGCGGACACCCGTCCGGTCGAGCTGAAGAACCAGGGCGTGCGTCCGCGGGTGTTCTTCGGCGAGCGCTGGATAACGTCCATCTTCGACCTGTTCGAGGAGAACGCCCGCTACTTCCCGGCGATGCTGCCCGAGCTCGACGCCGAGGACCCGCAGGAGGCGTTCCTCGCCGGCCGCACCCCGAAACTCGCCGAGATGCGCCTGCACAACGGCACCATCTACCGCTGGAACCGGCCGATCTACGACATCGTGAACGGCCGGCCGCACCTGCGGGTGGAGAACCGGGTGCTGCCCGCCGGGCCGACGATCGCCGACACCATGGCCAACGCCGCGTTCTACTACGGGACGCTGCGCGCCATGGTGAGCGACGACCGTCCGGTCTGGACGCGGATGTCGTTCAGCACGGCGACCGAGAACTTCGCGATCGGCGCCCGCAACGGCATCGACGCCGCGCTGTTCTGGCCCGGACGCGGCAGCGTGCCGGCCAGCGAACTGGTGCTGCGGGAACTGCTGCCGATGGCGCACGAGGGCCTGGAGTCGTGGGGGGTGAGCACGGCTGTCCGCGACCGCCTCCTCGGCATCATCGAGGGCCGCTGCCTGACCGGCCAGAACGGTGCCGACTGGCAGGTGGCGACCGTCCGGCGCCTCGAGGCCAGGGGCCTGTCCCGCGCCGACGCCCTTCGCGAGATGGTCGCCGTGTACGCGGTCAACATGCACTCCAACGAACCCGTGCACACCTGGGAACTGCCCCGCTGAGTTGGGCAAGAGTGCAGTCTGGACGGCACACGCCCGGGCGGGCGACGGTGGAGCATGGACCTCGCGGACTTCTACTCGCTGATGTCGATCACGTGCTTCACGCTGGTCGGGCTGTGGTGGACGGTCGTCGAACGCCACCCCGAATGGAAGGAGGACCGGACCCGGCGGCGGCTGGCCGGCGGGGTGTACCTGTCCTTCCTGCTGCCCGGGCTGATGAGCACGTTCGCGCAGGTGGACGCGGGCAACCCGCTGGTGTGGCGCACGAGCTTCTCGGTGGCCGCCGTGATCGGCCTGGTCACCACGTTGCGGTTGGTGTCGCTGGAGCGCGGGGAGGGCTACCAGGGCCTGTTCCGCCGGTTCCGCTGGCTGGTGGCGCTGGTCTACGCGGTGATCCTGCTGCTCGCCCTGGTGCCGCCGGTCGCGTCCGTGGTGGGCGGGACGCCGCTGCAGGCCGCGTCCATCGCGCTGATCCTGCTGGTGGTGATGGCCCACGGCCTCACCTGGGAGTTCATGATGGAGCCCGAAGATGCGGGTACGGGAGCACGGGTCGTCCACAAGGGGGAGTGATGGCAGGAGTGGTCGCCACGGCGGAGGTACGGGTCGCCGCGCCGGTCGAGCGGGTGTGGTCGGCGCTGACCGATCCCGCAGAGGTGCGGGCGTGGATGTTCGGCACGACCCTGGTGACCGACTGGGCGCCGGGCAGCCCGATCACCTGGTCGGGGGAGTACGAGGGACGGGCCTACGCCGACCGCGGTGAGGTGGTCGAGGTGCTGGAGCCGACGACCCTGGTCGTGACCCACTTCAGCCCGTTGGGCGGACTGCCGGACGTGCCGGAGAACTACCACCGGCTGGTCTACCACCTCTCCGGCGACAGCAAGCAGACACTGCTCAGCCTCAGCCAGGACAACAACGCCGACGAGGCCGAGGCCGCGCGCTCCCGGGCGAGCTGGACGACGGCGCTGGAGGCACTGAAGGCCCACCTCGAAGGCCTGTGAGCCCTCCGGACGGAGAAGGGGGCTCGCGGCTGGCCGTGGGCACGCGGGAGCGACGCAGGAAGGAGACCCGATGGCCCGGTTCGAGCTGACGGTGCACTCGGCGCGTCCGGCCGGCGACTGCTTCGCCCACCTGACCGACTGGGACGCCCACTCCGCGGCGATCCCGCTCACCCGGCTGCGGTTCAGCGGTGCGCCGCGTGTCGGGCAGGAGTTCGTGGCGCGCACGGGCGTGGGCCCGCTCGGTTTCGACGACCCGATGCGGGTCGAGCTGTTGCGTCCGCCGGCCGGTGACCGGGAGGGCGACCTGCCCGGGGTGGTCGAGGTGGCGAAGCGCGGACGGGTGGTCGCCGGACGCGTCCACTGGACCGTGGCGCCCGCCGCGCAGGGGTCGGTGGTCACGTGGCGGCAGGAGCTGCTGATCCCGTGGCTGCCGGGCTGGCTCGACCCGCTCGTCGGCCTCCTCGGCAGGGTCGCGTACGGCGCGGGGCTGCGTCGCCTGGTGCGCTGATCGAGATCGTCGGCGTGTCGCCCGTACGGGGTCTTATGAAACGTCGCTGAGCAGGGGTTTCATTGTTGGCGGACGTATCAGTCGTCCACCGCCCCGCCTCCGATGGTCGTAGGCAGGGGCGAGGAGGAGAGAATGCCCACGACCGTACTGGATCGCCACGACGAACCGCTGGCCGGGCCGGGTCCCGCCGCCCCTGCCACCGCGACCACCTGCTTCGCGCACGCCGAACTCAGCCCGCAGGCCGTGCTGGACCTGGTGCAGGCGCACTCCCACGACTTCCGGGCCGTCGACGGCCTGGTCGCCTGGACCGAGCGGCCGATCACGCCCGGACAGAACCCCGAGGACGACGAGGGCGACGGGCACGCCTATCGCGTGCTGGGCTGGACGACGACGTCGATCCTGCGCGGCACGCTCTCGCAGCGGCTGGACGGGCTGAACCCGGTGGCGGCGTTCCGCTTGCTCGACCAGCCCGAGATCGCCCAGCTCGACCGGTCGAACCGCAACTTCGTGGTGCTCGTCGACGTGCGCGGACGCCGGGCGTCGCGCCCAGTGAGCGGTGCGATCTCCGCCCGCGACATCGACCTGTGGTGCACCAACGACCCGTCCGAGTTCGAGGGTGCCATCGCCGTCGACGTCGAGACCTACACCCGCCGCTTCTTCGGCACCGGCATCGCCGCCTGACCCGCTGCACGAACCCCGCCCACGCGACAAGGCGGGCCGGCCCGGAGGCCGACCCGCCCTTTCCCGCGCCTCAGCGCCGGTTCAGCGGTGGTGGTGCTGCGTGCCCAGGCGCTGCTTGGCCATCCACTGCCACAGGTGCTGGCCGTTGTCGTTGCGCGGATCGTTGCGAGCGACGTAGATCCAGGACCAGTGGCCGTTGTAGGTCACGCCGTCCCGGACGACGCCGTCGTAGGCGGTCAGCAGCGCGTTCGGCACCGTGGCGGCCAGGTGCTTCCCGTTGGGCGTGAACGGCACCACCGGGTCGTTGGTGGCCTGCACCACCCAGGTGGGGGTGGTGATCCCGGCGAGCTCGTCGTCGGTGATCATCGTGGTGCCGTTGTAGACCAGCACCGGGCAGGTCGGTACCTCGGCGGCGAAGTAGCCGGGGTTGTCGGCGACGAGTCGCGGGGTCATGTAGCCGCCGTTGGAGGCGCCGACAACGTAGATGCGGCTCCGGTCGATGTGGTTCCTGGCCACCACGGAGTCGATCAGGGCCTTCAGCTTGGCCGAGTAGCCCTTCGCCGGGTCGTTCAGCCAGAAGTCGGTGGCCTGCGGGGCGAGCACGTAGGCGCCGCCGAAGATGGCCTGCGCCCTGGCGGTGCTGAACCCGAGCGCGCCACGGTTGGCGATCAGCGGCAGGTCGTTGTTCTGGGCCTCGGCCCAGCCGCCCTCACCGCCACCGTGCAGCCACACGACCAGCGGACGCTTGCCCCAGCCGCGGGGGCTGTAGAGCCGGTAGTTCAGGCCGGCGGCCCTGCCGTAGCCGTAGGCGTCCACCTCGGGGTCGACGACGGCGCCCTGGGTGAGCGCGGGCAGCGTGATCTCGGCGCCGTTGCGGCCGGTGATCGGCTTGTTCTGGGTGATGGTGTAGGTGAGGTCGAGCATGATGTTGCGGCCCACGCTGTTGGCCCACGCGAAGGTGAACGCGCCCGCGGTGGTGAACCCGTGGGCGAGTTCGATGACGATGCGTCCGCGCCCGTCGAGGTGGACGCCGGTGACCGTGCGGGTGACGTCGGTGTAGGTGCCGAACACGGTCGCCGGGTCGAGGCTGGTGTAGGGGTTGGTGCCGGTCGCCGTCACGGTGAACGTGTCGGTGTCGAGGCTGGAGGCCTTGATGCCCAGGCGTCCGGCGTCGATCGTCACCGAGACGACCTGCTGGCCGCCGTCGAGCACCTCGGCGTTGAGGGTGAAGGTGCCTTTGGCCGGGGAGGGGGCCTTGTGCGCCTGTGCGGACGGTGCGGAGACCGCCATCAGGGAGAGTGTCGCCAGCAGGGCGACGACCAGGACTCGCAGCTTCTTCACTGAAGCTCCTTCGGGGAGGGAATGGGGTGTCCCGAGGGGGTACGACGGGTGTCGATCCCCGCGCGATAGCTGAACCTAACGCCGCGATTCCCGAACGGTCAATGGTTTTTCGGGTGGCAATGAGAGCGCTCCACGTCCGAGGGTGTCGCGACGGGCACGGACGGTCAGTGGCCCCGGGTGACCACCTCGTAGGTGAGCCCGGCGTCCCGGCGGGCCAGTTCGCCGGCGACCAAGGCGCGGACGCGAGCGGTGGTGGGGCTGTCGGCGCAGCGGACCTCGATCGACCCGATCTCGAGGTCCTCGGTGGCCACCAGGTCGAGGTAGTCGCCGACCCGGGCCCGCCACCACTCGTCCGTGGCACCCGGGGGCGGGACGTCGATCGCCGCGAGGCGTCCGGCCGTCCCGGGGATGAGGGCGGCGACGTCCACCGTCCGCTCGTCGTCGAGGGTGAGCTGGAGGGTGCCGGTGGTCCCGCCGACCGAGGCCGGGGAACGGAAGATGTGCCACTCCACGAGCAGGTTGGACACCTCACGGCGCAGCACGGTGAGCAGTGGGGTGTGGCGGACGCCGCGCTCGCGGTCGCGGCGACGGGTGCGGGCGCGGGCGGTGTAGGCGCCGACCACGCCGATCGTCCAGAACAGGAACTGGGTGGACATCGCCCACTTGAACGCGTCGAGGGAGTAGCCGCCGAGCAGGTCGAGCACGATGCCGATGACCCAGATGTTGACCAGGGCGGCGAAGAAGCCGCCGACGATGATCATGCCGCTGGCCGTCCCGATGTGGCGCAGCGGGTTGGCGGCGCGGACGATGTCGAAGCCGATGCCCGAGCCGGGGCCGGACGCGGCCATGCCGATCATCAGCACGACCAGCAGCCACACCGGGGCGACGCCGGGCCACAGCAGGATCGCCAGCCACGGCACCGCGCACATGGAGGAGACGATCAGGGCCAGGTTCGTGCGTTGCAGCGGCGCGCGCCGGCTGAGCACGCCGACCAGGGGCGCCAGTGGTGCGCCGGCCAGCACCAGCACGGTGAACAGGCCGGAGGCGACGGGTTGGGGGTAGCCCAGGCCGTTGATCAGGAACGGGTAGCCCCACATCGCGGCGAACACCATCGGCCAGAAGCCGGACATCCAGTGGATCCAGAAGGCGAGCCGGGACGCGGGCTCGCGCAGCACCTCGGCGAGCTGGGTGCGGATCTCCGGTGGCGGGCCGGCGTCCGTCCGGGCGGTGCCGGGTGGGGTGTTGCGCAGGAGGGTGGCGAGGACGGCGGCCACCACGGCGGAGGCGATGCCGAGGGTGAGGAAGGACGGGGTCCAACCGACGGTGGCGAGCAGGGCGGCGAACGGGATGGAGCTGAGCAGCTGGCCGCCCTGACCGATCATGCCGGTGAGCTGGTTCAGCACCGGGATGCGTCCGGCGCTGAACCACGACGGCAGGATGCGCAACACCGCGGTGAACGTCATGGCGTCCCCGGCGCCGACCAGGACGCGGGCGATGAGCGCCGAGACCAGGCTGGTGCTGAACGCCAGGTCGAGCTGGCCGAGGAACATCAGGGCGGCACCACAACTGACCACGATGCGGGTGCCGAACCGGTCGACGAGGACGCCGGCGGGCACCTGCATGGCGGCGTAGGTGAGCAGCTGGACGACGACGAACAGGCTGACCACGGACGCGCCGACGGCGAACCGTTCGGTGGCCAGGACGCCCGCCACGCCGAAGCTGGTGCGTTGCATCACCGCGGCCACGTAGGCCAGCAGGCCGAGCGCCCACATCAGCCAGGCGCGCGGGGAGTCGAGGTATTGGCTCTGGGCTGGCGGGAGGGTCACCGGCGCCCTGGTTTCACGAGGAAGACGAGTTGGACGGTAGGGCTGAGATGCTCCCGGCGGGCCTCGACGTAGCCCTCGCGGCGGTACAGGCGCAGGTTGGCCTCGCTGAGGTGGCCGGTGAACAGCTCGAATTGCGTGGCACCGCTGGCGTCTTCGGCCGCGCGCAGCAGGGTGGTGCCCAGCCCGTGCCCCTGGAGGTCGGGGGCGACGACGAGGCGTCCGATGTTGGCCTGGTCTCCCGTTCTCGTCCAGCGGACGGCGGCGACCAGGCGGGGTCCCAGGCGGAGCCCGAGCGCCGGGCCTTCGAGTTCGCGCGCCAGGTCGTCGAGAGTCTGCACCAGCGGCGGCAGGTGGGGGTCGCCGTACAGCTGGGCCTCGCTCACGTACGCCGCCCGCTGGAGGGTGAGCACCTCGCCCGCGTCGGCAGGGGTCAGCCCGACCGCGATCGCGTGCAGTGGGGAGTCCATGCACGGGACCCTATCGAGCGGCGCCCGCCGCGCTGGGGAGTGCCCACCGGGGGCCCTCAGTAACGTGCGCAACGGTCCCTGAGGAGCGTTGGTGAGGGCCTCACCCACGGTCCCTGAGGAGCGTCCGTGAGGAACGAGCGGGCGCGTCACTAAGGGCTCTGGCGCGGTCCCTCAGGAGCGTCGGTGAGGCCTCTCTCACGGTCCCTGGGGAGCGTCCGTGAGGGACGAGCGGGCGCGTCACGAAGGGCCGCCGAACCCTGTTGGTGGTGCGGGGGGTGTCAATGGGTAGTTCGGGCTCGGTGGATAACTGTACGAACGGTGTTTGCGCTTGTGGATAACCAGTTCCGGGGGTCTGGACTGTCAGAGGCGACGTCTAGCGTGGACGGTATGGAGGAGCTGTTCGAGGGGCGTGGTGATGGCGAACTGGTCGCCGTCCTGGACGCTGCGTTGGACCGGCTCACCGATGACCGGTTGCGGGTGCCGACCGATGCGGAGCTGCTGGCGTTGTTGGGGGCGGCGGTGCGGGTGGAGGGCCGGGTCCGGGCGTGGGCGGAACTGCTCGCCGCCCGGGTCGAGGACGACAAGGTGGCGTGGCGGGCGCACCGCACCTCGACCAGCACCTGGCTGGTGGAGGCCGGCCGGTTGACCCCGCGGGAAGCGGCCCGGCTGGTCCGCGCCGGCCAGGGCCTGACCCGGTTCCCGCTGGTCCGGTCGGCGGCGGTGTCGGGTGTGGTGTTGGCGGGGCAGGCGGAGGCGATCACCCAGGTGTTGGCCGAGTTGCCCGACGACCTGCCCGCCGACACCCTCACCGCGGGTGCGGAGCATCTGGTCGGGTTGGCCGGGTCACACAATGCGGGGGAGTTGCGGCGGTTGTCGCGGCACCTGCTCGACGTGGTCGCCCCCGAGGT
>JAIUOS010000030.1 GCA_020161755.1 Actinomycetota bacterium | reverse complement strand
TCAGTGAACTGAGCACTCCTGGCCATGACCAGCAGCCTGAACCAAGACCCACACCAGGGTTATGCGACACGCCCTAGTCTCTCGAGAGTCGAAGGAGGAGCGAGATGAGTCGTCCGGTCACGTTGTTCACGGGTCAGTGGGCTGATCTGCCGTTCGAGGAGGTGTGCCGGTTGGCCTCGGGGTGGGGCTATGACGGTCTGGAGATCGCGTGTTGGGGTGATCACCTGGATGTGTACCGGGCCGCCAGCGATGACGCCTATGTGGCGGAGAAGAAGGCCACGCTTGAGCGGTACGGGCTGGGCGTGTGGGCCATCTCCAACCACCTGAAGGGTCAGGCGGTGTGTGATGACCCGATCGATTTCCGGCACCGTGACATGGTCTCCGATGTGGTGTGGGGCGACGGGGATCCGGAAGGTGTGCGGCAGCGGGCGGCGGAGGAGTTGAAGCTGACCGCGGTCGCGGCCCGCCGGCTGGGGGTGGACACGGTGGTGGGGTTCACCGGTTCGAAGATCTGGCAGTACGTGGCGATGTTCCCGCCGGTGCCGGACAGTGTGATCGAGGCCGGGTATGCCGATTTCGCGGCGCGGTGGAACCCGATCCTGGACGTGTTCGATGCCGAAGGGGTGCGGTTCGCCCACGAAGTGCACCCCTCCGAGATCGCCTACGACTACTGGTCGACCGTGCTCACCCTGGACGCGATCAACCACCGGGAGGCGTTCGGGCTGAACTGGGACCCCTCCCACATGATGTGGCAGCAACTCGACCCGGTCGGATTCCTGGTCGACTTCGCCGACCGGATCTACCACGTGGACTGCAAGGACACCAAGATGACGGTCGGGAACGGCCGCAACGGCCGACTGTCCTCCCACCTGCCCTGGGCCGACCCCCGCCGCGGCTGGACGTTCGTGTCCACCGGCAACGGCGACGTGCCGTGGCAGACGTGTTTCCGCACCCTGAACGCGATCGGCTACCAAGGCCCCATCAGCATCGAGTGGGAAGACGCCGGCATGGACCGGCTGGTCGGCGCCAAACAAGCCCTCGACTACGTCCGCGCCAACCTCTTCGACGCCCCGACCGCCAGCTTCGACGCCGCCTTCAGCACGCAGAAGCAGCCCGGGGAGTAGTTGACGAGATCCGAACTCGCACAAACGGCAGGTGCCGGGCCCCGTCGGGACCCGGCACCTGTGTTGTTGAGCGACGATCAGCCCTTGGTGAGCGGGCCGAGGGTCTTGTCGTTGGCGTAGACCTCGGCAGCGTTCTCCTTGGTCACGATCACCGGAGCGATCAGGTACGACGGGACGACCTTCACACCGTTGTTGTACGACGTGGTGTCGTTCACCTCGGGCGTGCCACCGGTCTGCAGGGCCTGGACCATCTTGATGGACTGGGCGACCAGCAGGTTGGTGTCCTTGAAGATGGTCGAGTACTGCTCGCCGGCCATGATCGACTTGACCGACTCGACCTCGGAGTCCTGACCGGTGACGACCGGCAGGTCCTTGCCGGCAGCCTTCACCGACGCCATCGCCGCACGGGCCAGGGTGTCGTTCGGCGACAGGATGCCGTCGAGGTCGGCCTTCTCGTAGAAGCCGGACAGCACGGTGTCCATGCGCTTCTGCACGTTCTCGGCCTTCCAGCCCTGGGTGACGACCTGCTGGAAGCTGGTCTGCTTCGAGAGCACCGTCAGGGTGCCGTCGTCGATCTTCGGCTGCAGGATGTTCATGGCGCCGTCGAAGAACACCTTCGCGTTGTTGTCGTCGGGGCTACCGGCGATCAGCTCGATGTTCCACTTCTTCTTGTCGCCTTTGCGAGCGGCGAGGCCGTCGAGCAGGGCCTGGCCCTGGAGCTGGCCGACCTTGTAGTTGTCGAACGCCACGTAGTAGTCGACGTCGGGGGTGTTGGTGAGCAGGCGGTCGTAGGCGATCACGGTGATGCCGGCCTGCTTGGCGGCGGCGAGCTGGGTGCCCAGCTGGGAGCCGTCGATGGCACCGACGATCAGGACCTTGGCGCCCTTCTCGATCATGGCGGTGATCTGGTTCTGCTGCTCAGTCACGCCGCCGTTGGCGAACTGCACGGTGCCCTTGAAGCCGGCCTGGGTGAGGCCGTCGTTGAACAGCTGCTCGGCGAGCACCCAGTTCTCCGACGTCTTCTGCGGCATCGCGACGCCGATGACGGCGTCCTTGGCGAATCCGGCAGCTGCGCCGGAGCCACTGCCACTCGCGGCCGGGGTTTCGGTACGTCCCCCACCACAACCGGTCAGAGCAAGAGCCCCCGCGGCCGCGAGCACAACCGCGGCCTTAGCGAACTTCTTCATCCCTACCTCTTTCTTTCCTCCGGTAGCCAACCTGGCTCTCCCGGTTCCACCCGGCCGCCCTGCGCGGCCGGGAAGTTCTCTACGTCCGGACGGTGCGCGTCAGCGCAGGTCACCCGGGTTCGTCACCGCCTCCTCCTCGAGGATGGCGGTCTCGGTGGGCGTGGTCTCGGCGACCTTGTTGCCGCGCGAGAACAGGCCGGTGATGGACGCCTGGCCCTGGCGCTTCTGCCACACGTCGAGGGCGACGGCGGCGAGCAGGACGGCGCCCTTGATCATCTGGGTGACGTCGGAGCCGGCGCTCATGAGCTGCAGGCCGTTGTTGAGGACGGCCATCACCAGGCCACCGATGATGGAGCCGATCACGGTGCCGACACCACCGGAGACCGCGGCGCCGCCGATGAACACGGCCGCGATCGCGTCCAGCTCCCAGCCGACACCGTCGAACGGGCCGGACGCGGTGGAGCGTCCGACGAACATGATGCCGGCGAACGCGGACAGCACGGACATGTTCAGCATGACCAGGAAGTAGATCTTGCGGGTGTTGACGCCGGAGAGTTCGGCGGCGAGTCGGTTGCCGCCGACGGCGTAGATGTGGCGGCCGGTCACGGTGCGCTGGGTGATGAAGCTGTAGATGATGACCAGCACGACCAGGACGAGGCCGGGCACGGGGAAGGAGGTGCCGGGGCGCCCGGAGCCGAACATGTAGGTGAGCCAGCCCACCACGATGACCATCAGGACGATGCGAGTCATGGTGACCCAGAACGGGGGCACCTCGGCGTTGATCTTGACCAGGGCCCGGCGGCTGCGCAGTTGCAGCCAGACCAGGACGGCGATGGTGATCAGGCCCAGCAGCAGCGTGGAGTTGTTCAGGCCGGTGTTGGGGCCCCACTCGGGCAGGTAGCCGTTGCCGAGGAACTGGAAGTCCTTGGGGACCGGAACGGTGAGGCTCTTGCCGACGAACTGGTTGGCGCCGCGGAAGAACATGTAGCCGGCCAGCGTGACGATGAAGCCGGGGATGCCCATGTAGGCGACCCAGAAGCCCTGGATCGCGCCACAGACCGCGCCGATGGCGAGGCCGAGCAGGATGCCGGCCCACCACGGGATGCCCCAGTCACGCATCGCGATCGCGACCACGATGCCGACGAAGGCGGCGACCGAGCCGACCGACAGGTCGATGTGGCCGATCACGATCACCATCACCATGCCGATCGCCAGCACCAGCACGTAGCTGTTGCCGTTGAGCAGGTTCATCATGTTGGTCGGCGTGATCACCAGGCCGCCGGTCATCAGGTTGAAGAAGATGGCCAGGCCGACCAGCACGAACAACATGCCGAACTGGCGCAGGCTGCCACCGAACAGGTCCTTCAAAGCTCCCATGATTGTGTCTCCCTGGCCTCAGGCCGCGTTCTTGCTGGTGTTGGGAATGAGCGTCATCAGGCGCATCAGGTTCTCCTGGGTGGCCTCGGCCACGTCCAGGCAGCCGGTGATCGCACCCTGGCTGACGGTGTAGATCCGGTCGCAAGTGCCCAACAGTTCGGGCAGTTCGGAGCTGATCATCATGATCGCCTTGCCCTGGTCGGCCAGCGCGTTCATGATCCCGTACATCTCGTACTTGGCGCCGACGTCGATGCCGCGGGTGGGCTCGTCCAGGATCAGCAGGTCGGGCTCGGTGAACAGCCACTTCGCCACCACGACCTTCTGCTGGTTGCCGCCGGACAGCTTGATCACACCCTCGTTCACGGTCGGGGTCTTGATCCGCAACTCCCGCCGGTACTTCTCGGCCGCGGTGAACTCGGCGTTGCGGTCGACCACCCCGTTCGGGGAGATCTGCTGCAACTCCGCCGACACGACCGTGGTGCGGATGTCGTCGAGCAGGTTCAGGCCGAGCACCTTGCGGTCCTCGGTGACGTAGGCCATGTGCAGCTCGATCGCCTGCTCCACGTTCTTCGGCGCGATCTCCTTGCCGTCGAGGAAGATCTGGCCCTTCACATAGGTACCGTAGGAGCGTCCGAACAGCGAGCGGGCCAGTTCGGTGCGTCCGGCGCCCATCAGGCCGGCGAACCCGACGATCTCGCCACGACGGATCGTGAACGTGGAGTTCTTGCACACCAACCGGTCGGTCACCTCGGGGTGACGGACGGTCCAGTCCCGCACCTCGAACAGCACCTCGCCGATGTGCGGGGTGTGATCGGGGTACCGCGACGTCAGCTCGCGTCCGACCATGCCCCGGATGATCCGGTCCTCATCGACCCGCTCGCCCTCGGGAACCTCGATCGTCTCCACGCTGCGACCGTCACGGATGATCGTGATCGAGTCGGCGATCGCGGCGATCTCGTTCAGCTTGTGGCTGATCATGATGCAGGTGATGCCGTGGCCCTTGAACTCACGGATCAGGTCCAGCAGGTGCGCCGAATCGGTCTCGTTCAGCGCCGCGGTCGGCTCGTCCAGGATCAGCAGCTTCACGTCCTTGCTGATCGCCTTCGCGATCTCGACCAGCTGCTGCTTGCCCACACCGATGCTCTTGATCTGGGTGTCCGGGTCGTCCTGCAACCCGACGCGGGCCATCAGGTCCCGCGCCCGCTGCCGTGCCCGCACCCAGTCGATCCCGAACGCCCCCCGGACCTCGTTGCCGAGGAAGATGTTCTCGGTGATCGACAGCTCCGGGATCAACGCGAGCTCCTGGTGGATGATCACGATCCCGGCATGCTCGCTGGACCGGATATTCGCGAACGTCGCCAACTGGCCGTCGTAGAAGATGTCCCCGCCGTACGTGCCGTGCGGGTGCACCCCCGACAACACCTTCATCAACGTCGACTTGCCGGCACCGTTCTCGCCGCAGATCGCATGGATCTCGCCGCGGCGCACCCGCAACGACACCCCATCAAGGGCCTTCACTCCAGGAAACTCCTTCGAGATGCTCTTCATCTCGAGGATCAGGTCAGACTCGCCGGGCAACTGTCCCCTCCGCGCTTCTGGTGGCTGCCGTAGCCACCGGTGGACGACGCTGTGCGATGGCAGGTTCACCAGCACGGATGAGACCAGCCAGTCCGCACACTAGGGAGGCACTTTCACCCTGTCAACGGTCGTTTCCGCCTCGTTATCGAATCGTTTTCATTCAATGATCGGTGGAAAGGATGCGTAATCGGCATTGAAACGACCCACGAGGGGCCTTATGCTCCTACCCATGTCGCCGACGACAGCGCGCCCATCCCTGCGGGACCGAACCCGGGACGAGGTCTTTGCGCTCATCCGCGACCACCGGGACGTGACCCGGTCCGACCTGGTCGACCTGACCGGCCTGCCGAGCAGCACGGTCGGCCACGCCGTCGCCCGGTTGCTCACCGAGGGCCGGATCACCGAGTCGGCGATGGCCATCAAGGGGCCGGGATCGGGCAGCGGGCGTCCGGGGTCGATCCTGAACGCCGTGGCGACCGCCACGCGCACCGGGGCGATCGACTTCGGCCACCAGCACCTGTCGGTCGGGCTCGGGGACGACACCGGCGCGCTCGTCGACGAGGTCCGGATCGCGCTGAACGTCGACCGCGACCCGGTCGAGGGCCTGGACGCGGCGTGCCGCCTGCTCGAGCAGCTGTGCGAGCGCCACCAGGTGAGCTCGCTGGCCTGCGTGGCCGCCGGCGTGACCGGACCGGTCGAAGAGGTCACCGGCCTGGTGTCGTCCACCACGACCCTGTCGAACTGGGCGGGCATGTACCCCGCCGAGGAGCTCGAGAAGCGCCTGGGCGTGCCGGCCGTGGTGTGCAACGACGCGAGCGTGGGCGCCCTGGGCGAACTGCACCGCGGTTCCGGACGCGGGCACCGCGACTTCCTCTACATCAAGGCGTCCCACGGGATCGGGGCCGGGCTGGTGGTCAACGGCCAGCTGTACCAGGGCGGGTCGGGGTTCGCCGGAGAGATCGGCCACATCATCATCGCCGGCCGACCGGAACTGTGCCGCTGCGGCAACCGCGGCTGCCTGGAGGCCGTGATCTCGGTGCCGAGCGTCCGCGAACAGCTCAGCCACACCCACCCGCACCTCGACGCGGGGATGATCGACCTGGCGACGCTCGACGACCCGATCTCCGCGCGGATCCTGAACGAGGCCGGACGCTCGCTCGGCGCCGTCCTGGCCGGCCTGTGCGACCTGATCAACCCGACGGCGCTCATCATCGGCGGCGAGCTCGGCGCCGGGCGTCCGCTGATCGACGGCGTCCGGGCCTCGGTCAGCCGGTTCGCCCAGCCCGCGACCACGAGCGTGGTGCAGGTCCTCGCCGCCGGCCTCGGCCGTCGTGCCGAGCTCGTCGGCGCCGCCCAGCTGGCCAGCGCCCTGTCCCGCGCCTGACGCCTGCTGAACGCCGGTTCAGCGGACGGCGAGGCCCCGGCGGCGACGCAGGTTGCGCGAGAGTGCGCTGAACCCCAGGTCGGCGAGCATGCCGATCACCAGGATCACCAGCATGTAGGCGAGCAGCCCGGTGGCGTCCCCGAACTCCTGGGCGAAGGCGAGGCGGTTGCCCAGCGCCACCGCGCCGGGGATCACGACCAGCAGTTCGCCGGCCATCAGCGAGCGCCACGCGAACGCCCAGCCCTGGTTGAGCCCGCTCACGTACGCCGGGAGCGCGGCGGGGATCACGATGAACCGGTACAGCCGCCAGCCCTCGGCGCCCAGCACCTTGCCGAGCCGGAAGTAGGCGGGCGGCACGTGGTCGACGCCGCTGAGGACGCCGTTGGCGATGCTCGGCGCGGCGCCGAGGATCACCACGAACAGGATCGCCTGCTCCCCCAGCCCGAGCAGCAGGATCGCCAGCGGGAACCAGACCACGCTCGGCATCGTCTGGAGGCCGGTGACCAGCGAGCCGATCGCCGCCCGGAGCAGCGCCGAGCGCGCGGCGGCCAGGCCGATGATCGTGCCGATCCCCACCGCCAGCGCGAACCCGACGAGGGCCCGCAGCAGCGTGCGGGCGAGCGCCTGCCAGAACAGCGGCTGGGTGGCGAGCTGGCCGAGTTCGCCGATCACGGCGACCGGGCCGGGAAGCAGGTACTGCGGACGCCAGCCCGTCCACACCACGACCTGCCACACCGCCAGGAAGATCACCACCGCGAGCAGCACGGGCAGCGGGCCGCGCGCCCACCGCGACCGGTCGGGCCGTTCGCGGACGACCGGGACGTCGTCGGCGACCTGCTCGGCGTCCTCAGATCGTGAAGTAGTCGGCGTCGTCATGGTCGGCCACCTCCTCGCGGAGTCGTCGGGTGAGGTCGGCGGCCATCGCCACCACCGGGCCCTGGTCCATCAGCCGTGGCCGGGGCAGGTCGTTGGGCTGGGTGTGGATCACCCGTCCCGGGCGGGAGCCCATCAGGATCGAGCGGTCGGCGAGCCGCACCGCCTCGCGCACGTTGTGGGTGACCAGTACCACGGTGAACCCCGACTCCAGCCACAGGCTCTCGATCAGGTCGTGCATCTGGTCGCGGGTCATCGCGTCGAGCGCGCCGAACGGCTCGTCCATCAGCACGATCGCCGCCTCCTGCGCGAGCACCCGGGCCAGGGCGACCCGCTGGCGCATGCCGCCCGACAGCTCGTGCGGACGCTTGTCGGCGTGCCGGGCCAGCTTCACGCGCCCGAGCAGTTCGCGGGCCTTCTCGCGGCGTTCGACCTTGTCGACGCCCCGGAGCCGCAGGGCGAGCTCGACGTTCTGGGCCGCGGTGAGCCAGGGCAGCAGGTTGCTCTCCTGGAACATCAGGGCGACGCCGCCGGCGGCCGTGACGGTGCCGGACGTGGGCTGCTCGAGCCCGGCGGCCACCGCCAGCATCGTCGACTTGCCGCAGCCGGAGCCGCCGACGACGGCCACGAACTCGCCCGGACGGATGTCGAGATCGACCCCCTCCAGCGCCACCACCCGGTCACGCTCGCCGCCGAAGGTCTTGCCGATCCCGGTGAGCCGCAGACGTCCCCGAGCCTCGGGGACGGCCGGGGCCAGGGTGGGGGCGCTCACGAACCCACCTTCTGCTGCCCGCGGGCGGTCAGCGCGTCGTTCAGCGCGGTCAGGTCCCACAGCTTGGCGAAGCCGTCGGTCGGCTTGTTCGGCAGCAGCCCGACGGCCGCGGCGTGG
This sequence comes from Actinomycetota bacterium, assembly GCA_020161755.1. GTDB lineage: Bacteria > Actinomycetota > Actinomycetes > Propionibacteriales > Propionibacteriaceae > Propionicimonas. The sequence goes on along the minus strand of JAIUOS010000030.1, from coordinate 38,137 downwards.
TCGGCCGACTCCTTCAACGTCGACGCCAGCGGGTCGGCGGTGAAGTCCAGGTTCTTCCAGGACGCCTTGAGGCTGTCCGCGGTGGTCTCCTGGCCGGTGATCTTCTGGATCTGGCCGGCGACGTCGGCCTGCGCCTTCTCCGGGTCGTCCTTGATCTCGGCGAGCGCGTCGAGGTGGGCCTCGATGAACGCGCGGACGGCGTCCGGGTGCTGCTCGACGAACGCGGTGCGGGCGATCACGTTGGTGGTGACGAACTGGCCGTCGGGCCACAGCGACTTCTCGTCCACCAGCACCTTGCCGCCGGCTGCGACGAGCTTGGACGCGTAGGGCTCGGGCACCCAAGCGCCGTCGATCGAGCCGGTGCTGAACGCCTGCACGGCGGCCGAGTTGGCCTGCGGCAGGATCGACACGTCCCCACCGCCGTCCTCGGTGGCGGTCAGGTTCTGCTGCTTCAGCCAGTACCGCAGCGCGATGTCCTGGGTGTTGCCGAGCTGCGGGGTGGCGAGCTTCCTGCCCTTCAGCTGCGCGGCACTGGTGATCTCGGGCTTCACCACCAGGAACGCACCGCCGGACGTCGAGCCGGCGATCACCCGGATGCCGTCACCCTGGCTCTGGATGTAGGCGGTCACGGTCGGGTTCGGGCCGATGTAGCTGATGTCGAGCGAGCCGCTGAGGATCGCCTGGATCACGTCCGGGCCGGCGTTGAACGACTTGGTGCTGACCTTGAGGTTGAGCGTGCCGAACTTCTCGACGAACGTGCCCTCGGCGTCGGCGATCAGGCCCGGGGCGTGGGTGAGGTTCGGGAAGTAGCCGATGTTGACCTGCTCGATCTTTCCCCCGGAGGCGCCGGAGCAGCCGGTGAGCAGCATCGCGAGGCCGGTGAGGGCGGCCGCGAGGGCGGCGGTCGGTCTGGGTCGGTGCGTCGTCATGGCTGTGTCTCCTGCGAGCTGGTTCGGGGCTGTGGGCCTGGCACGCACAGGGCTCCGGAGACACGAAATGCCGGACCTGGACGGCCCGGCATGGTGGAAGGTTGCGGGCGCGGTCAGCTCCGGCAACACATCTGGACGCGCACCTGCACCGCCGCGCCGACAGGCAGCGCGGGAGCGGGATGACGTCCGGACATGGCGCAGAAACTAGCACGGACGCGGGCCCCGGCAAACTCAGCAGTCCCGATGGGTGGACACTGCGTCTCGACCCGAGGACTGCCGGCGGCGCCCGTCCAGGTGGGCGTCGTGGCTTGTCGCGGCGAGATCGGTGGCCCGTCGGCGGCTACGGACGGGGCGGGCGGGAGCGACGAAATTCACCGCCGCCCGGGTCCCGGTGACACGAGCGCGCACTCAGGATCGTCCGTGCGGACGATGATCGGCGTTGGTGATCGGGGGCATCATTGGTACATGACCGCAACGCGTGGCGCAGCCGGACGCCGGACCCTCTGGCTGGTGGCGGCCGGGGCCCTGGCCGCAGCCGGGATCACCGGACTGATGGCTCGCGGAGCCGTCGCCGACCCCACCCTTCCCCCACTCACCCCGGCCGAGTTGCTGGCGAAGGTGGCCGCGGCCGACGTAGACGGGATGTCCGCGACGTTCGAGCAGCGCAGCGACCTCGGCCTGCCGACGCTGCCGACGAGCTCGCTGCCCGACGGGGAGGACCTGTCCTCGGCGATCGCCCTGCTGACCGGCAACCACACCGTCCGCGTGTGGGTGGCCGCACCCGACAAGGCGAAGGTTGCCCTGGTGGACGGCTCCACCGAGTCCGCGGCGATCCGCAACGGCAACGAGGTCTGGCTGTGGTCGAGCGAGAAGCAGCAGGCGAAGCACGCGACGCTCGACCCGTCCGCGAAGCCCACCCCGACGGCCACGCCGATGTCGCCGTCCGAGGCGATCACGAAGTTCCTCGATGAGATCGAGCCGACCACTGAGGTGACCACGTCCGGTTCCGGCTACGTGGCCGGTCGGGCGGTGTACCAGTTGGTGCTCACGCCGAAGGACGATGCGAGCCTGGTCGCCCAGGTGCGGGTCTCGGTGGACGCGCAGACCTTCGTCCCGCTGGGGGCGCGGGTGATCGCCGATGACGGCACCGACGCGATCAGCGTGGCGGCGACGTCGGTCGACTTCACGCGTCCGTCCGACGACGTGTTCGCCTTCGCCCCGCCGCCCGGCGTCGAGGTCACCGAGATGACCAAGGACTCGGCCCCGTCCGGCACCGAGAAGCCGAAGGGCGACGCGAAGGAACCGACCGTGCACGGCACCGGCTGGACGGCGGTGGCGATCAGCCCCGCCAGCACCGAGAAGCCGGACAAGGAGCTCACGACCATCCTGGAGTCGTTGCCCGAGGTGTCCGGCAGTTGGGGCCACGGGCGGCTCCTCAGCACCGCGCTGGTCACCGCCGTGGTCACCGACGACGGCCGGGTGGCGATCGGCGCGGTCACGCCGGAGCGCATCTACGCGGCCCTCGCCGAGAGGTGAGCCCCGACCACGCGGCCATCTCCTCGAACGGTCTGGGCAAGCGGTTCGGCCGGCAGCAGGTGGTGGTCGACCTCGACCTCGACGTGCCCCGTGGCTCCTGTTACGGCTTCATCGGCCCGAACGGGTCGGGCAAGACGACGACGATCCGGATGCTGCTCGGCCTGGTGCGTCCGGACGCCGGCTCCTGCGCGGTACTCGGGGAGGAGATGCCGGCCGCCGGCGGACGCGTGCTGCCGCGGGTGGGCGCCCTGGTAGAAGGCCCGGCGTTCCACCCGTACCTGTCCGGCCTGACGAACCTGCTGCGGCTGGACGCCGCCGACGGCACCAGTGACCCGGCCACCGCCCGGTCGCGCGCGGGCGCGGCGCTCGAGCGGGTGGGCCTGATCGCGGCGGCCAACAAGCGCTACCGCGCCTACTCACTGGGCATGCGGCAACGCCTGGGCATTGCCGCCGCGCTGCTTCAGCCACGGGACCTGCTGGTGCTGGACGAACCCACGAACGGCCTCGACCCGCAGGGCACCCGGGAGGTGCGCCACCTCGTCGCCGAGCTGGCTGCGGAAGGCACCACGATCTTCCTGTCCAGCCACCTGCTGTCGGAGGTCGAGCAGCTGTGCGACCACGTGGGCGTGATGCGCGAGGGACGCATGGTCGCGCAGGGCCCGCTGGCCGAGTTGCACGGGCTTCGCACCCGGCGCTTCCGGCTGCGGACGGCCGACACGGCGGTCGCGTTCCAGGTGCTTGCCGGTCTGGGAGTGGGCGACGCCGTCGAGGGTGCGGACGGGATCGTCGGCGGCCTCGGGGAGCTGGAGCCGGACCGGATCGTCCGCGCGCTGGTGGACGCCGGGGTCGGCGTCCGGGCGTTCGGGCCGCTGGCGGCGAGCCTGGAGGACGCGTTCGTCGAGCTCACCGGGGAGGGCTTCGATGTCAGCGCCTGAGGCTTCGGTGGCCGTCCGGCAGCGGCGCGGGAGCTTCGGCCGGCTGTTCGTCTCGGAACTGCAGCTGGTGTTCGGCCGGCGGCGCAACCAGGTCGGCCTCGTCGTGCTGCTCGGGCTGGTGACGATGCTGGGCGTGGCGCTGAAGGTGTCGCAGCTGCGGCACCCGGGAGCGCGCGGCGGCGACATCATCTCGGCGGTGGCCGGCAACGGGATCTTCCTCGGCTTCGCCGGCCTGACGATCGAGATCGCGCTGTTCCTGCCGCTGGCGGTGTCGGTGCTCGCCGGGGACGCCATCGCCGGCGAAGCGAACCTGGGGACGCTGCGCTACCTGCTGACGTCGCCGGTGAGCCGCGTCCGGCTGCTCGCGGTGAAGGCGTGCGCGCTGGGCGTGGGGTCGCTGGTCGGGGCTCTGGTCGTGGCGCTCGGCGGTGTGCTGGTGGGGACGGCGCTGTTCGGCGCCGGGCCGCTGATCACCCTGTCGGGCAGCCGCATCGGGATCGGTGACGGGCTGCTGCGGCTGCTGCTGGCCGTGCTGTACGTCACCGTCGGCCTGGCCGCGCTGGGGATGATCGGGCTGTTCGTGTCGACGCTCACCGAGCAGCCGATCGCGGCCACGGTGGCGACCGCGATGGTGAGCACGCTGCTGTGGATCCTGGACGCGGTGCCGCAGCTCGACTGGCTGCACCCCTGGCTGCTGGTGGACCGGTGGAGCGCGTTCATCGACCTGCTGCGCGACCCGATCTTCACCGACCGGATGGTCACCGGCCTGTGGGTGGACCTCGCCTACGGGGTGGTGTTCTTCGGGGCGGCGTGGCTGCGGTTCCGGAACAAGAACATCACCAGCTGAGCCTGCGATGGGCCCTGTCGGAGCCGCCTTGGGGAATCGAACCCCAGACCTACGCTTTACGAGAGCGTCGCTCTACCGACTGAGCTAAGGCGGCCTGCCGGTCGCCCGGCCGAGGCACAACTATAGGGGGTGGAGGCGCCCCGCACCGATTCGGGCCGACGCGCTCGGGCGAGGGGTACGCGAATTGCCCTCGATCGGTGCGCAGAAGCCACGTTCCCGCCCGGAGCGACCGATCCAGTGCGAATCGGTTCGCCCGGGATCCCTCACGGGCCCCCAGGCGCCTCAGTTGCTGAAGCCGCCGTTGCTGTGGAGCAGTTGGCCGTTGATCCAGCCGCCGGCGTCGGAGAGCAGGAAGCGCACCAGGTTGGCGGTGTCCTCGGGGGTGCCGAGGCGTCCGGCGGGGGTCTGCGCGATCGCCCAGGTGCGGATCTGGTCGTCCATCCAGCCGGTGTCGATCGGGCCGGGGTTGATCACGTTCGCCCGCAGTCCGCGGTGGCCGAGTTCGACGGCCGCGGCGAGCACCGTCCGGTCGAGGGCGCCCTTGCTGGCGCCGTAGGGCAGGTTGTGCGCGGTGTGGTCGCTGGTGAGCGCGACGACGCGTCCGGTGACCTCGGTGGTCGGCTCCTCCGGCAGGGTCTCGGCGAACGCCTTCACCAGCAGCCAGGCCGCGCGCGCGTTCACCGCGAAGTGGCGGTCCCAGCTCGCCACCGTGGTGTCGAGGATCGCGCTGTCGACCGACTCGGCGTGAGACATCACGATCGCTCGCAGGTCGCCCAGCGCGACGCCGGCGGCGATCAGCGCCGCCGGGCCCTCGGGGTCGGCGAGGTCCACCGGCACCAGCTCGACCCGCCGGCCCAGCGCCCGGCACTCCGCCGCGATCTGTGCCGGGTCGTCCGCGCGGCGTTCGAGGCCCAGCCGGTCGTCGTAGGGCGTCCAGTGGTTGATGACGAGGTCCCAGCCGTCGGCGGCCAGACCGAGCGCGATCCCCGCCCCGATGCCGCGGCGGCGTCCCACGCCGGTGATCACGGCGGTGCCCGGCTTGCTCACAGGTGTCTCCCTCTCCGGGTTCAGGTGCACTTCGTGCCGTCGGCGGGGACCGTCCCGTCCACGAGGTAGGCCACCACCAGGTTGTCGACACAGGCCGACTTGCCTCCGTAGGTGGCGTGGCCGAAGCCGTCGTAGGTGACCAGCACGCCCGACTCGAGCTGCTTGGCCATGTCGACGGCCTGCTGGTAGGGGGTCGCGCTGTCCCCCGTCGCCCCGATCACCACGATCGGCTTCGCCCCCGCTCCCTTGGGCGTGAGCTGGAGGGACGGCCGCACCGGCCACAGGGCGCAGCCGTAGGCCGGGCCGAAGTAGGTGCCGAAGATCGGCGCCTTCTTCTCGTTGTCGAGCCAGGTCTGGTCCTCGGTCAGCACGCCGGTGTCCTCGGCGCTGTCGAGGCACGAGATCGCCGGGAACGAAAAGAACAGGTCGCCGTAGTTGCCCTGGTTGTCCCGGGAGTTCATGTTGTCGGCCGACAGCATCAGACCGCGTCCGTCACCCCGGACGGCGAGGACGATCATCTGCTCGAGTGTCTCGAACCCCTCCGACCCGCTGTAGAGCATGCCGGCGATGCCGGTGACCGCGAGGCTCTGGGTGAGGGTGCGGTTCCCGGCCGGGATCGGGCTGCCGTCCAGTCGGTCGAGGAGCGCGGTGATGGTCTTGAGCACGCCGTCCTTGGTGCTGCCCAGCGAGCACTGCTGGTCCGCGCACCAGGTGGCGAAGTTGCCCAGGGCCAGGTCGAAGCCCATCGCCTGGATCGTCTCGGAGTTGTTCGTGATGTCGACCGCGGAGTCGAGCACCATCCGTCCGACCGAATGGGGGAACAGTTCGGCGTAGTAGGCGCCGATCTGGGTGCCGTAGGAGTAGCCGAGGTAGTGCAGTTCTTCGTCGCCGACGAGGCGGCGCAGCAGGTCGAGGTCGCGCACGGTCTCGATCGTGGAGATGTGCTCGAGCAGGGTGCCGCTGTGCTCCCAGCAGGACTCGTCGAAGGCATAGGTGGCCTGGATCAGCGCGATGCGCTCGGCGTCGTTGTCCGGCGTCCCGTCGACCTTGGTGAACGCGTCGGCGTCCGCGGAGCCGTAGCACTGGACGGGTGTCGAGTCGCCCACGCCGCGGGGGTCCCAGCCGACGATGTCGTACTGCTCGAGCCCCGCGGACTCGAAGCGGGGAACCAGTTCCTTGCCGGAGCCACCGGGGCCGCCGGGGTTGATGAACAGGGTGCCGAGCTTGGGGCTCTTGGTCGCGGGCTTGCGCCGTAACGACAGGGTCAACGCTTTGGCGGAGGGGTCCGCGTAGTCGACGGGGGCGAGCACCGTGGCGCAGAGGGTGCCCTCCTTGCAATCGGTCCAGGTCAGCTTCTGGGCGAGGTAGCCGGTGAGGTCGTCCCCGGCCAGGCCCGCCTCGATGCCGGGGACGGTGGTGTTGACCGGAGCCAGTGAGGGACGGTCGACCGCCGTCCCGGGCACCGACGACAGCCGGATCTCGTCCCCGCCGGACGGCGACGGCGTCGGCGACGTGCAGCCCGCGAGCAGCGTCCCCAGGGCCACGAGGGCCACGAGGCTGCGGACGGGACGGTGCATGCGATCAGACTAGTCGCGCCCACCCCAGGGGACGGTTCTCCAAATCCGCCACATTCCGGCGGAAACCGGGGACGGTTCTTCGATCCGCCAAAATTCGGCGGAGAAAGGGGACAGATCTTCCTCGCCTCCTCGCCTCCTCGACCTACGGAGGCATGGTCCTCCGGAGGCATGATCCGTCCCCGAAACCCGCCAGAATCTGGCGGATCGAAGAACCGTCCCCGAAACCCGCCAGAATCTGGCGGATCGAAGAACCGTCCCCGGGGTCAGGGGCGGGGCGGGCAGACCCGGCCGAGGGGGCACACGACGCGCTCGGCGTCGACCTGGACGACCACGGACTCCAGCGGGACGCTGTGGGCGACCACCACGCCGGCACCCTCGTCGGTGACGACGTGCGTCCCGATCGCCGGGGCGCGCGTGCGGAAGTCGGTGTACAGCTCGTTCTCGTAGGCCAGGCAGCACATCAGTCGTCCGCACGAGCCCTGGAGCTGGGTCGGGTTGCTCGGCAACGCCTGGTCGCGGGCGAGCCGGGCCGGGATGGGCTGGCGCCGCGGACCCACCAGCACGCAGCAGCACTCGCGTCCGCACGGCCCGAGGCCACCGATGATCGCGGCCGCATCGCGCGGACCGATCTGGCGCAGGTCGATCCGGGCCTGGAGCGCGCGGGCGAGATCGGTGAGCAGGGTGCGGAAGTCGACGCGTCCCGGCGACTCGAAGTAGATCACCGCCTGCTGGTCGAACTGGTCGCTCTGGTCGACGAAGTCCACGCCGACGATCCGCATCGACAGCTCGTGCCGGGCGACCAGCCGGCGGGCCACCGCCACGATCTCGGCGCGCCGTCGCCGGTTGAAGGTCTCGCGCCGCAGGTCGGTCTGGCCGGCCGGGCCGAGGCAGGCCTCGAGCGGGCCCGCCCACTCGGTCTGCACCGGCCCCCACACGCAGGTGGCCACCTCGACGCCGTCGCCGGTGGGCACCAGGACCTGATCGCCGTAGGCGTAGGCCGCCTCACCCGGGTCGACGTAGTACAGCCGTCCCAGGGGTTCGAAAGCGACAGCCATCACCCGAGGCATGCTCGAATTCTACGGGACGTGAATCCCTCTGGTGGCCGGCGCCGAAAACGACGATCAGGCGGACGCGGCCGCGCGTTCCTGCTTGTCGCGCTCACGACCGGCCCGGAAGCTGCGATCCAGGCTCCAGCCGCCGCCCCCGATCAGCAGCAGCAGGACGCCGACCACGGCCAACAGCAGCTCGTACTCGCCCAGGAAGCCGGACTGCCCGGGGACGAACGGGCTCCAGTTCGGGCTCCAGTAGACGAACGCGAGTGCGCCGCCGGCGATCAGCGCGATGCCGAGCCCGGCGAGCCGGGTCAGCAGGCCGAGCAGCAGCGAGAGGGCGATCAGCTCGGCGGCGACGCCGGTGACGATCGCCATGATCTCGGGCTGCGGGATGATCGTCCGCGCGAACTGGGCCTGTGCGGCCGGGATGTCGGTGAGGATGTTCAGCCCACGGATCGCGAAGATCCCGGCGAGGACGATGCGCAGCAGGAACAGCCCCAGCGCACCCCAGAACTTGTCGTTGGTGCGCTTGTGGACGACGACCGGCGCGGGCGCTACCAGGGGCACCGGGGCGGGCGCGGCCAGAGCGGCGGTGCGGGCGTCACGGCGGGCGGCACGCTCGGCGGCGAGCTTCTGCTCCTCCTCCGACAGGGGTTCGAAGCGGGTGGGCTCGGGGCTCGGGCCGGACGTGGGGCTGGCCGGGCGGAAGATCCCGTCCGAGGGGACTCCGGGCTCGGGCTCCCCGCCGAGCGTGAGCTGCTGGGTCGCGGAGTCGGTGAGCCCGGGCGTGGGAACCACGACTGTGGGCTCGGACGCAGGGACCACCGCGGTGGGTTCGCTCCCGACCACGGCGGTCGGCTCGGTGGCGACGACCTCGGTCGGCTCGGTGGCGACGACCTCGGTCGGTTCGTTCTCGACCACCTCAGTCGGCTCGTCGGCGACCACCTCAGTCGCCTCGTTCTCGACCGCTTCCGACGCCTCGACGACCTCTGTCGGTCCGTCGGTGACCACGTCCGTCGGCTCGCTGTGGATGACCGCGGTCGGCTCGGTCGCGTCCGGCTCCTCGGCGACAACGGCCGTGGGCTCACTGTCGACGCTCTCGACGCGATCGACCAACGGCTCCGGCTCAGGTTCGGGTTCGGGCTCCTCGACGACAGCGGTGGGCTCGTCGTCCGTCGCCTCGACGCGCGGCTCCGCCTCCGGCTCGGGCTGAGGCTCGGCCTCGGGCTCCGCCTCCGGCTCGGTTTCGGGTTCCGCCGCAGGCTCAGGCTCAGGCTCGGGCTCGGTCGCGGCCGGCTCCTCGACGGGCTCCTCGACCGGCTCGACCGACTCGGGTGCAGGCTCCGGGACGGGCTCGGGCGCCACGTCCTGGACCAGCGTGGGCTCGTCGCCGGTCTCGGCGTCGACCGGCTCGGCAGGAGCCGGGGCGTTCACCGGACGCCAGGCGCCGGTGTCGGGGCCGGCTACCTCCGGGCGGTCGACCTCGGCCTCAGGAACGGTTTCGGGTTCGCGCGGTTCGGTCACGGGGAAGTCCTCTCCTTGCACACTCAGTCATCGTCCATGCTGGCATTCGGCACAGGGATACCCACTGAGCGACACGGCACGCGGCGCCGATGGCGCCGGAGCGGGGAGGGGTCAGCCGATCCCGGCCAGGCTGAGCATCAGCGACTCCATCGCCAGCAGCGGCGCGACGTTGGTCTCCAGCGCGGTACGGCAGGCCAGGATCGCGTCCAGCTTGACCACCGTCGCCTCGGGCGGGGTTTCGTGCGCGAGCCGGCCGATGGCCTCGGCGAACTCGGCGTTGATCAGCGGGGCACCCGCCCCGGTCTGCACCGTCAGCACGTCACGGTAGAACGACGTGAGCTCGGTGAGGACGCGGTCGAGCGCGTCGCGCTGGATGCGCTTGACCCGGGCCTTCTGCTGGTCCTCCAGGTCGCGCAGCGCCGCCTGGGCGTTGCGCGGCCGCGCGCCCTTGGTGGTGAAGCCGAGCGCCTCGGACAGCTCGGCCTTCTCCCTGGCGTCGAGGTCGGCGGTGAGCTGGGACGCCTCCTCGCCGGCGGCGTCCACCAGGCTGGCCGCGGCCTTCAGGCAGGCGCCGAGCGAGGTCAGCCTGCCGGGCAGACGAAGGATGTCCTGCCGACGCTCGCGGACGGCCTCGTTGCGGGCCAGCGCGCGGGCGCGTCCGATGTGGCCCTGGGCGACCCGGGCGGCGAACCGGGCAAGCTCGGGCTCGACGCCGTCGCGGCGCTGGAGCAGCTCGGCGATGGCCGACGTGCTCGGCGTGCTGAGCTCGACCAGCCGGCAGCGCGAGCGGATCGTGACCACCACGTCGTCGGCGGTCGGCGCACACAGCAGCCAGACCGTGCGCGGGGCCGGCTCCTCGACGCTCTTGAGCAGGGCGTCGGCACCGCGCTCCGTGATGCGGTCGGCGTCCTCGACCACCAGCACCTGGTAGCGGCCCAGCGTCGGCGACATGGCCGCGCGGCGCACGAGTTCACGCACCTCGTCGACGCCGATGCTCAACGCCTCCGTGCGAACCAGGGTCACGTCGGGGTGCGCGCCGCTCAGCGCGGTGGTGCAGGTGTTGCACTCCCCGCACCCGCCGGCCGGGCACTGGAGGGCCGCGGCGAACGCGCGGGCGGCGTTCGAGCGGCCCGAACCGGGGGGCCCGGTGAGCAGCCAGGCGTGGGTCATCGCGTGCCGGTTGCCCCCCGCAGCAGCAGCGCCGACCGCCCGTTGCAGGGTCTCGACCACCCGGTCCTGGCCGATCAGGTCGGTCCAGACCCCCGTGGTGGTCACCGTCGCGCTCACGGCTCGAGTGTGCCAGCCGCCGCCGACAACAGCGGCGCCACCCGCTCGCGGATGCGCTCAGCCAGCCGTCGGACGCCGGTGCGCGCGGGCAGCACCAGGTAGTGCTCGGGATCGCGGGCGGCGAGGTCGAGGAAGAACTGGCGTGCGCGGTCGTGCAGGTCGGCGCCCGCTCCCTCGAGCCGGTCCTTCTGCTCGATGGTCGCCAAGCCGCGCTCGGGGTGCAGGTCGAGCAGCACGGTGAGGTCGGGCAGCAGGTCCTGGGTGGCCCACCGCGCCACCTGCTCGACCCGCTCGGGCTCCAGGACGCGTCCGGCGCCCTGGTAGGCCAGCATCGAGTCGACGTAGCGGTCGGAGATCACCACGGCCCCGCGCTGCAACGCCGGCAGCACCACCTCGTAGACGTGTTGGGCCTTGTCAGCGGCGTAGATCAGGGCCTCGGCGCGCGGCGAGAGGTCGCCGGTGGCGGGGTCGAGCACGACCCGGCGCAGCGTCGCCCCGGCGGCGGTGTCCCCCGGTTCGAACGTGAGCACGACCTCGCGTCCCTGTCCGGCCACCCAGTCGGCGAGCTTCTTCGCCTGCGTGGACTTGCCCACCCCGTCGCCGCCCTCGAAGACGATGAAGAGGCCCTCGGGGACCGTCTGCATGGTCGCGGCTACTTCTTCTTGCGGGTGGTCTTGGTGGCCGCCTTGGCGGCCGGACGCCGGCCCCCGCGCTTGGGGGCGGGACCCTTGGCGCGCTTCTCGGCGAGCAGTTCCGCGGCCCGCTCCAGGGTCATGGCCTCGACCGAGTCGTCGCGCCGCAGCGTGGCGTTGAACTCGCCGTCGGTGACGTAGGGGCCGAACCGGCCGTCCTTGATCACCACGAGCTTGCCGTTGGCCGGGTCTGCGCCGAGCTCGCGCAGCGGGCCGGCCGCGCTGGCGGCGCGTCCCCTGGTCTTGGGTTGCGCGTAGATCGCCTCGGCCTCGGCCAGGGTGATGTCGAAGATCTGGTCCTCCCCGGTCAGCGAGCGCGAGTCGGTGCCCTTCTTCAGGTACGGGCCGTAGCGGCCGTTCTGTGCGGTGATCTCCTCGCCGTCCGCCGCGGTGCCCACCACGCGCGGCAGGCTAAGCAGCTTCAGGGCGTCGTCGAGGGTCACGGTGTCGACGCTCATCGAGGCGAACAGCGACCCCGTCCGCGGCTTGGCCGACTTCGGCGCGTCCTCGGAAAGTACTTCAGTGACGTACGGGCCGTAGCGTCCGGCCTTCGCCACGACCTTCAGCCCGGTGGCCGGATCGGTGCCGACCTCGCGCTCCTCGGCGCCGGGCCGGTCGAGCAGGTCCCGGGCGTACTCGAGGGTGAGGGCGTCCGGCGACAGCTCCGGGTCGACGTTGGCGCGACGACCGTCCGCGTCCTCGATGTAGGTGCCGTAGCGGCCGACCCGCACGTCGATGCCGTCACCGATGCTGAACGTGGACAGCGCACGGGCGTCGATCTCGCCGAGGTCGTTCACCAGCCGCTCCAGCCCCTCGTCGGGCGAGCCCTGCGGACCGAAGTAGAAGTCCTTGAGCACGGCCACCCGGGCGGCGTCGCCGTTGGCGATCTCGTCGAGGGTCTCCTCCATCTGGGCAGTGAACGCGTAGTCGACGAGTTTCTCGAAGTGCTCCTCGAGCAGGCGCGTCACCGCGAACGCCAGCCAGGTCGGCACCAGGGCCGAGCCCTTCTTGAACACGTAGTCGCGGGACGTGATCGTGCGGATGATCGCCGCATAGGTGGACGGACGCCCGATCTCGAGCTCCTCCAGCTTCGCCACCAGCGACGGCTCGGTGTAGCGGGCCGGCGGACGCGTCTCGTGCGCGACGGCGGTCACCTTCTCCGCGTCCAGGTGGGCGCCGGTGACCAGCTGCGGCAGCCGCGCCTGGGCGTCGTCGCTGGACTCGTCGTCGTCCACGCTCTCGACGTAGGCCTTCAGGAAGCCGAGGAACGTGATGGTGCGGCCGGACGCGGCGAAGCTCGCCCGTCCGGACTCGACCACCTCGCCGGTGGCGACGTCGGTGACCGAGAACCGCTGCGGCAGGGTCGCGCCGATGCGGACGCTGACGGTCTCGCCCTCGGCGTCCTTCATCTGGGAGGCGATCGTGCGCTTCCAGACCAGCTCGTAGAGGCGCAGGTGGTCGCCGTGCAGGCCGGTCTGCTGCGGCGTGCGGAAGTTCTCGCCCGCCGGACGAATGGCCTCGTGCGCCTCCTGCGCGTTCTTGACCTTCGAGGTGTAGACGCGCGGCTGGGCGGGCAGGTACTGGCCGCCGAACAGGTGCTTGACCTGCTCCCTGGCCGCGGCGATCGCCGTGCCCGAGAGGGTCACCGAGTCGGTACGCATGTAGGTGATGAAGCCGCGCTCGTACAGCTCCTGGGCGACGCTCATCGTGCGCTGGGCCGAGAAGCCCAGCTTGCGTCCGGCCTCCTGCTGGAGCGTGGTGGTGCGGAACGGCGGATACGGACGCCGGGTGTAGCCCTTGGCCTCCACGCCGGCCACCGCGTAGGACGCCTCGGCGAGCTTGCTCGCCAGGGCCTCGGCGGAGTCGAGGCTGAGCTGGAGCAGGTCCTTGCCGACCAGCTTGCCCTGGGGGTCGAAGTCGCGGCCCGAGGCGATGCGGCGGCTATCGAAGGTGGTCAGGCGAGCGGTGAACGTGCGCGGCTCGGCGTTCTCGCCGGCGTCCAGCAGGGCCTCGATGTCGGCGTACGCGGCCGCACGGAACGCGATCCGCTCCCGCTCGCGGTCGACGACGAGCCGGGTGGCGACCGACTGGACGCGTCCGGCCGACAGCCGCGGCATGACCTTTTTCCACAGCACCGGGGAGACCTCGTAGCCGTACAGCCGGTCGAGGATGCGGCGGGTCTCCTGGGCGTCCACCAGGTCGATGTCGAGCTCGCGGGTGTTCTCCACCGCGGCCAGGATCGCCTCCGGCGTGATCTCGTGGAAGACCATCCGCCGGACCGGGACCTTGGGCTTCAGCTCGTCCAGCAGGTGCCACGCGATGGCCTCGCCCTCGCGGTCCTCATCAGTGGCCAGCAGGAGTTCGTCCGCGTCCTTCAGTTTCGTCTTGAGGTCGCGGATCGTGCCCTTCTTGTCGGCGGCCACCACGTAGAGCGGCTCGAAGTCGTGGTCGATGTTGACGCCGGTGCGCGCCCACTTCTCGCCCTTGTACTTGGCGGGCACCTCGGCGGCGCCGGTGGGCAGGTCGCGGACGTGGCCGCGGCTGGACTCGACGATGTAGCCCGATCCGAGGAACTTGGACAGGCTGACCGCCTTGGTCGGCGACTCGACGATGACGAGCCGGCGTTTGCTAGCAGTGGCCACGGGCTTCTCTCTGGGCGTTGGGATCGATCGGTCGCTCACTCTACTTCGGTGAGCGGAATGCTCGGTGTGCCGAATGGTAACGCCGGACGGGGCGGACGCAGGCGCGAACCCGTCCGACGCTTTCGGCGGCGACACGGACGACGCCCCGCACCAGGGATGGCTGGTGCGGGGCGTCGGGAGCCGGGATGGCGAACCCGGCGGCTCTTGTGGTCCTCCCCTCCCGGGGGTCGGGAGGAGATGGGATCAGTTGACCGGGCTGCTGCCCAGGGTGACGGTGGCGGTCTTGTGGCTGCCGTTGGGGGCCGTCCACTCGATGGTCACCTTCTGGCCGGGCTCCATGGCCCGGATGACGGTGGCCAGGTTCGTGCTGGTCTTGATCGTGGTGTCGCCGACCTTGGTGAGGTGGCTGCCCGCGGTGACGCCCGCCTTGTCGGCCGGGCTGCCGGACACGACGTCGGTGATGGTCTTGCCGCTGCCGCTCTGGTCGCTGTCGGAGACCTTGATGCCCAGGTAGCCGGCCGGTCCAACCCGGACGGTGCCCGCGTCCTGGCCGGACTCGACCTGCTGGACGACGGCCAGCGCGGTGGCGATCGGCACGGCGTAGCTGGTGTGGTCGCGGGTGGAGCCGGCGGTGGTCATGCCGACCACCTCGTTGTCGGAGTCGAACATCGGGCCGCCTGAGTCACCGGGGACGGCGCGGGCGTTGGTCTCGATCAGGCCGGAGAGGTCCTCGCTGCTGCCCCACGGGGAGTCGGAGGAGACCGTCAGGCTCTGGTCGGTGTCGGTGACCGAGCCGGACGCCTTGACGAGCTCGCCGCCACCCTCGGCGTTGCCCACGGCCGCGACGGACGCGCCGACGGACGGGACGGTGGTGTCGGTCTTCACGGTGGTGAGGCCGCTGGCGTCCTTGAGCTGGATCAGGGCCACGTCGCGGCTCTGGTCGAAGCCGAGCACAGTGGCGGTGTAGGTGTCGCCGGAGTCGGCGATGGTCACCGACAGCTTCTCGGAGCCGGCGACCACGTGGTAGTTGGTGAGCACCTTGCCGTCCGCCGACAGCACCATGCCGGTGCCGGCGGCGAGCCCGGACGAGGTCTGGGCCTCGATCAGCACGACGCCCGCCGACTGGGCCGCGGTGACCGCGCTGCCGGTGGTGGTGCCGCCCTGTTGGTTCTGACCGGGCTCGTCCTGCGTCGGGTCGGTCTGACCGCCCTGCTGGGGATCGGTCTGGGGTTGCGTGGTGACGGTCGGACTCGGGGACGCGCCGTTGAGTGAGCCGAGCGCCCAGAGGAAGCCGCTGCCGCCCAGGACGAGTGCGACCACGACCGCGACCAGGGCCAGCGGCCAGCGGCTGCGTGTCTTCACCGGCGGCTGCGGCGGGTAGTAGTACTGGTTCGGCTGGTAGTAGCCGGGGTGCTGGCCGTACGCCTGTTGGCCGTACGCCTGCTGGTCATAGGCCTGCTGGCCGGGGGTCTGGGCGTACTGCTGGCCGTAGCCTCCCTGCGCGGAGGGCTGCTGGCCGTAGGCCTGCTGCGCGTAGGCCTGCTGCGCGTAGCCCTGCTGCCCGTAGCCCTGAGGGCCGTAGCCCTGCCCGTAGGGATGCTGGGCCTGGCCGTAGGCCTGCGATGACTGAGGTGCCTGTCCGTACGGCTGCTGGCCGTAGGCCTGCTGCCCGGAGGCGGCCTGACCCCAGGCCGCGGATGCAGCGGGGTTGGTCGCCCCGGCGGTGGCGCCCGGCGCACCCGGGTAGGTGGTCGGTTGGTCACCGGCCGGTCGGGCCCAGGTCTGGGTGGGCAGCTGCTGGGTGTGTTCGGGGGCTGCCGCCGTCGGCAGCGCCTGGGTGGGTTCGTCGGCCGCAGGGCCCGTCGTGGGCAGCGGCTGCGTGGTGTCGTCTTGCTCGGCCATGCGTGCTCCTTGGTTCGCTGCGTCCCAGTTAAGGCAGCCCTCCCATGTGGAGGCTGTTCGGTTCCTGTGAGTTCGGCGTGAACCTCAACCGAGGAGCAGGTACCCGTCCTCCACCAGCCTACGAAGCGGCGAAAGCACCTCGTCGCGCAGGGCATCGGGGTCGACCTCAAGCAGCCCGGCGACCGCACCGACCAGGATGCCGAGCGGCAGGTCGCCGTCGCAGGCGCCGACGATCGCCGCGAGTGCGGTGTCCACCTCGACGGCCCGCCCGAAGCCGGTCTGTTGGCGGAGCACCACGTGCTGGGGGTCGGCCGCACCGGGCGTGCCGATGGTCTCCTGGACGACCTCGGGACGCAGCTCCCAGCGCTGCGCGAGGAACTCGGCGTCCGGGAGCGCGGCGGACGGCAGCGCGGAGAAGAAGTCGGCGAACGCCTGCCCGACGGGCTGGTGGACGGCGTGCGGCCACTCCTCCACGCGCAGCCGCGGCTGTTCGCGTCCAGAGTTGCGCAGGGCCAGCCACCCCATGCCGACTCCTTCTATTCCGGCAGCGTCGAAGTAGTCGAGCCACTCGGCGTACCGGCGGTCGTACTCGGGCGCACCGACCAGGCCCGCGTCGGCCAGCCAGAGCTCGACGTAGGCGTACGGGTCGAGGAGCTCCCGCTGGAGCACGAGCGCGTCGCAGCCGGTCGGCCGCAGCCAGCCCTCGAGGCGCTCGGTCCACGGCTGCGCGGTGACGGCCCAGTTGCCGAGCACGACGAGGGTTCCGTCGGGGGTGAGGTGTGCGGGCGCGCCGGTGACCACCTCCCGCATCAGGTCGTCGCCGGTGAAACCGCCGTCCCGGTAGACCAGCCGGTCGGGCGAGGGCGGGCTGATCACGTACGGCGGGTTGGTCACGATCAGGTCGAAGCGGTCGTCGGCGACCGGTTCGTACAACGAGCCGAGGCGCAGCTCGGCTGGGACACCGGAGAGTCCAAGGCTGATCCGGGCGAGGTCGAGCGCGCGCGGGTTGAGGTCGGTCGCGACGATCGCGGACGCGTCGAGGTGCAGCGCCTGGATGCCACAGCCGGTGCCGAGGTCGAGCGCGCGGCCGACCGGGCCCGGCGGGACGAGCTGGCTCAGGGTGGTGGACGCGGGCGAGGCGCCGAGCACGAAGTCGGTGCGCGGCCTGGTCGAACGTCCGTCCAGCGGGGTCTGGTCGGAGCAGATCCAGCCGGAACTGCGGTTCGACCCGTGCGGCTTGAGTTCCACGGTTGCGTGCAGCTCATCGTCACCGCTCAGCAGGCCGGCCGCGCGCAGAGCGTCCAGGCTCGACCAGCCGCGCAGGGCGGCGGCGCGCACCGGCCGCTGGAGCAGCCACAGCCGGATCGCGTCGGCCTGCGGGTCGTCCGCATGGCCGAGCGCGCGCACCACCGGCATGGTCGAGTTGCGTGCCAGACCGGCCAGAGCGACCTCACCGAGACGGTCAGAGACGGCGTCGAGGGTGTAGTCGGCGGCGAGCAGGTCGGCGCGGAGCCGGTCGATGTCGGCGGGAGCGAGCATGGCACCCAGCCTTCCACGCCCCCGGGCGAGTGCGGAAAGGGATCTATCCCGCCTTCGTCCCGGCGGCCGGCCATCCATCAACCCCGCAGCCCGCCATCCGGCATCCCGCGAACGCCGGGATCTGTCCCCCAATTCGGTCCCGGACCAAGTTAGGAACCGTCCCCAATCCGGTCCCGGACCAAGATAGGGACGGTTCCGAATCCGGTCCCGGACCAAGATAGGAACCGTCCCCAACCCAGTCCCCGACCAAGATAGGGACGGTTCCGAATCCGGTCCCGGACCAAGATAGGGACGGTTCCGAATCCGGTCCCGGACCGAGTTGGGAACCGTCCCCAATCCGGTCCCGGACCAAGATAGGAACCGTCCCCAATCCGGTCCGGGACCGAGTTGGGAACCGTCCCTGCGGAGATCGCGGTCGTACCGAGGAGAGCTGGGTGTCGGAGGGAGATGGCAGGCTAAGCGCGTGGCGGTACCGGAGTGGTTGGCAGCGGATCCCCGGATCCGCCACCGCTTCTCCCGTCCCGGCGCCCCGGGTTTGGTCGTCGGCTTCCCCGAGTGGGTGAGCGCCGACCTGCGCGAGGCCGTCGCCCGGCTCGGGGTCACCACCTTGTGGCAGCACCAGGCCGTCGCCGCCGACGCCGCGTTCCGCGGCCGGCACGTCGCGCTCGCCACCGGCACCGCGTCCGGCAAGACGCTCGGCTACCTGCTTCCCGTCCTCGCCGCGGCGGTCGACAACCGGGTGGGGTTCGAGGTGGCCGGGCGGGGCCCGCTCGACCTCGGCCGCGGGCACAGCGCCCTCTACCTGGCCCCCACCAAGGCGCTCGCGCATGACCAGTTGCGGGTGGTCACCGCGCTCGACCTGCCCGGCGCCAAGGTATCGACGCTCGACGGCGACTCCGACGCGGTGGAGCGTCGCTTCACCCGTGACTTCGGGCGGTTCGTGCTCACCAACCCCGACATGCTGCACCGCTCGGTGCTGCCCCGCCACCAGCAGTGGACCCGGCTGCTGTCGACCCTGCGCTACGTGGTGGTCGACGAGGCCCACCGCTATCGCGGCGTCTTCGGCGCCCACGTGTCGGCCGTGCTGCGACGGTTGCGGCGCCTGGCCAACCACTACGGCGCCGACCCGGTCTTCATCAGTGCCTCCGCCACGGTCAGCGGCGCCGGCGAACTGCTGCGCAGCCTGGCCGGGGTCGACGACGTGTGCGAGGTGGCCACCGACACCTCCGCCCGGCCCGCCCTGGACTACCTGCTCTGGCAGCCGGAGGGCGACCCCCACCACGAGGCGGCCGACCTGCTCGCCCGGCTCGTCGCCGACCACCGACAGACGCTGGCGTTCACCACCTCCCGGGTGCAGGCGGAACTGGTGGCGTTGCGCGCCCAACGCCACGTGGCCGACCCGCGCTCCGTCGCCTCCTACCGCGGCGGCTACCTCGCCGAGGACCGGCGGCTGCTCGAGGCCGGTCTTCAGTCGGGGCGGCTGCAGGGCGTGGCCTGCACCAACGCGCTCGAACTGGGCGTCGACATCTCCGGTGTGGACGCCGTGGTCACCTGCGGCTTCCCCGGCACGCTGGCCGCCCTGTGGCAGCAGGTCGGCCGCGCCGGGCGCGCCAACCGCGACGCCCTCGGCGTGCTGATCGCCCGGCCCGACCCGCTGGACGCGTTCCTGTGCGACCACCCCGAACTGATCTTCGACCAGCCGGTCGAGCGCACCGTCCTGCACCCCGAGAACCCGCACGTGCTCGCCCCGCACGTGGCCGCGGCCGCCCAGGAGCTGCCGGTCACCCTCGCCGACACCCGGTACTTCGGCGACAGCCTGCCCGACCTGGTGGCCGGGCTCACCCGCGCCGGGCACCTGCGGGAGCGGGCGTCCGGCTGGTTCTGGACCCGGGCCGACCGCGCCGTGGACTCCATCGACCTGCGCTCGGCCGGAGGACGATCCGTGGAGGTCGTGGAGGAGGCGACCGGACGGGTGATCGGCCAGGTCGATCCGGCCGCGGCCGACCGCACCGTCCACGAGGGCGCGGTCTACCTGCACCAGGGCGAGCAGTGGCGGGTGGTCACCTACGACCGCGAGTCGCGGGCGGCGCTGGCCGTGCCCGACCGCCCCGGCTACTTCACCCAGCCGCAGGCCGAGTCGGACGTCAACGTCATCGCCGAGTACCGCAGCCGGCGGCTCGGCCCAGCCCGGCTGTGCTTCGGCGCGGTGGAGTTGACCAGCCGGGTGACCGGCTTCCTGCGCCGGGACGAGGCCAGCGGCAAGGTGTGGGACAGCCACCCCCTCGACCTCCCCCGGCACGTGCTGCGCACCCAGTCGTTCTGGATGGTGGTGCCGGCCGAGCTGCTGACCGGGATCGCCACCCGCGACCTGCCGGGGGCCGCGCACGCCGCCGAGCACTGCGCGATCGGGCTCCTGCCCGCCTTCGCCCCCTGCGACCGCTGGGACATCGGCGGGCTGTCCACCACGCGCCACCCCGACACCGGCGAGCTCACGATCTTCGTGCACGACGGGCACCCGGGCGGCGCCGGCTTCGCCGAACGCGGGTTCGACCTCGCCGAGCGGTGGTGGCGGGCGACCCTCGAGCGGCTGCGCAGTTGCTCCTGCGTGGCCGGTTGTCCGTCGTGCGTCGTCTCGCCGAAGTGCGGCAACGGCAACCAGCCGCTCGCCAAGGACGCGGCCGCCACCTTGGTGGCCGCGGTGCTCGCCCACGCCTGAGCCACCGACTTCTGCTCCGGCGGCGGTCACGGCAGCAGACCGATCCGGCCGGCGTGGGCCGTGGCGGTGACCTCACCGGGCAGCAGCACCGATGGCGCGGACACCTGCGCCGCGACCGTGACCGTCACCACGAAGTCGAGTTCGTCGCCCTGCACCCGGCAGGAGACGATCCGGACCCGGTTGGCGGCGGCCACCCCCGCCGCGCTCCGGCAGGCGTCCCCGCCGCGGGTGCGTTGCCCCGCCCCGGACAGCGCGACCAGGTCGGCGGCGGCACGGACGTGGTGGCTGGCGGCGACGTAGCCGGCCAGCACGAGGACGACCGCGGCCACCATCGCCATCACCAGGATGGCTGCGGCGGCCAGCGCGGTGCCCGACCCGCGCTGACATGGTCGGGGGTGCCGGCTCCGGGGTGGCCGGAGTTGCCTGGAAGGAACGTGTCCGCGCCGCATGGTCAGGCCGGCTCCCTGAGCACGGTTGCGCTCGAGGTGAGCGGCACCGCCGGCAGCCACGACGCCCACGGCCGTGCGTCCAGGTCGACCCGAACGGTGACCTGGCGCTCGTCCTGCCGGATGCTCACCGTGGCGCCCGGCGGACGATCGGCGACGGCTCTCCCCACCGCCGAACGGTCGCTGCGCGCCTCCTGCCGCGCCACTTCAGCCGCCGTGTCCTGGCAGCGCACCAGCAGCCCGACGAGCGTGAGCACCCACGCCAGCAGGACGCACGCCAGGGCCGCTCCGAGGCTGCCGAACGCCAACTCGACCGTGACCATGCCCCGCTGGAAAGCACCCTGCCGAAGGCTCGAGCCCCGCCGGGAACGCGGCCGTGGCCGGCCGGGACGAACCCGGCCGGCCGAAGGGGTGGGACGGCTCACGCCATGCCCATCGCCTGCAGGACCGCCTTGATCAGCGCGGCCACGATCGTCCAGATCGCCTTCTGGAACGCCGGGTCGCCGATGATCGCGAGCAGGATGCCGACGAAGCTGACCGTCGCCACCGTCCCGACGGCGTACTCCGCCGTGGTCATGCCCCGCTGGTTGCGCCGCCCCGTCGTCGCCACTTCTGCCATGACTACTCCTTCCTCTTCTCGCCCGTTCGGACGCACTTTCACCTTCGGCAGCGCGGCCCCGAACCGGTCAGCCGATTCGTCCGCCTGTGGACGACGCTCCTGGTGGCCCGGAATCTGTGGAAAAGGCCCGATGCCAACCCCGCCGCCAGCTGCCCGGGTCAGGGGAAGAGGTGCTGCACGATCCCGCCGATGATCGGCACCACGCCGAGCAGCAGGAACGCGGGCAGGAAGCAGAGCATCAGCGGCAGCACGCTGCGCACGCCGACCCGGCGCGCACGGACCTCGGCGGCGGACGCGGCGGCGCGACGGGCGTCCACGCCCAGCGCGCGCAGGGTGCGCGCCAGCGCGACCCCGGAGCCGAGCGCACGGGCGACCTCGCGCCCCAGCGCGGCCAACGCAGGCTCGGCCCGCCCGAGTTCGTCCCACGCCTGCGCCTCTTCGGCGCCCAGGCGCACCTTCGCGGCGAGTTCGGCGAGCACGCCGGCGAGCGGGTCGTCGAGAGCCCCGGCGATCACCGCGGTCGCCTGCCGGAGCGGAAGGCCGGACTGCAGGCACACCGCGAACAGGTCGCACGCCTGCGGCAGCTGGGTGACCAGCACGGCGTCGCGGCGGGTCGCCTCTGAGGTGCGCAGCCGCCCGAGCATGACCCAGCTGGCCACCCCGACCCCGACGGAGGCCGCGACTCCCCACCAACCCAGGGAGGCGGTCAGCAGTAGCGCGCTGGCGCCCGACGCGATGGCCCCGAGCACCCGGGCCCGCTGCGGGTTTCCCGAACGCGCACCGGGCGGCCGGTCGTGGGCCGCCCGCAGGCGTCCCCCCGGATCCCCGCGCCACGCCAGGATCGCCAGACCGGCGGCCACGGCGGCCACCATCGCCCACGGCACGTCAGTCACCGCCCTGGTCGGCCAGGTGCTCGGTCCAGATCACCCCGGCACAGCCGAGGGCCACGCCGACGAGCAGGCTCACCCGGCCCGGGAGCGATCCGGTGAGGAACGCGAGCGGATCGCCGCCGAAGCTGTAGCCCAGCAGGAGTCCCGCCACCGGCAGCACGGCCAGCAGCCGCCCGGTGGCGCGCGGCGCGGACAACTCGGCCGAGACCACCTGCTCGACCGCGCGCCGGGCCACGAGTCGGTCGGCCAACGCGTCGAGGGTGGCGGTCAGCGATGCCCCGGTGCGGTCGGCCACCTCCCAGGCGGCCGCCAGCTCTGCGAGCCCCGATCGTCCGGGCGCGGTGCCGGCCCGACGCAGGACCGGCGCGGCCTCGCTGCCGATCCCGATCATCGCGGCCGCCTCCGCCAGCACGGGCGCGTCCCGGGCGGCGATGCGCAGCGCACTGGACGGGACGTGCCCGACCCGCAGCAGCCCGACCAGCAGCTGGCAGGCGTCCGCGACCTCCCGGGCGCTGCGGTCGGCGTCCGCCCGACGGCGGTGCCGCCGCCACACCACGACGGCCGTCAGCACGGGCAGCGCCGTCGCGGCCCCGATCACGAGGCCGGAGGCTCCCCCGACCAGCCCGCCGACAGCCGTGGCCCCGACAACCCCGGCGGCCGGCACCGCACGCCTCCCGAGCCACCGGACCGGCCCCCCGGCGTGCCGGACGGTCGGCCCACGCAGGCGCGCCAGCGGTGGCGGCGCGAGCAGCACCCAGCAGGCGAGAGCTGCGGCAAGGGCCGCGAGGAGCGTCATCGCTGACCCTCCCCCGGCCGTGGGGCGGTCACGACACCAACCGTTCGAGTTCGGCGAAGCCCTCGCCCGGCACGGCGCCGGAAGACCCGAACCGCAACGCGGGCACGGTCAGGCAGCGTCCGGACGCCGGCTCGGGACGGACCAGCCGCAGTTCCTCCACCCAGCGCCTGCCGTCGGGCAGTCGGCGCACGTGCACCAGCACCTGCAACGCGGCCGCCAGCTGGGCGTGCAGCGCGTCGCGGCCGAGGCCGCCCAGCGCGGCCAGAGCCTCCAGCCGGGCCGGGACGTCGGCGGCGGAGTTCGCGTGCACGGTGCCGCACCCGCCCTCGTGGCCGGTGTTCAGCGCGCTCAGCAGGTCGGCCAGTTCTGCGCCGCGGACCTCGCCCACCACCAGCCGGTCGGGCCGCATCCGCAGCGCCTGCCGTACGAGGTCGGTCAGGGTCACCGCGCCGGTGCCCTCCGCGTTCGCCGGACGCCCCTCGAGCCGAACACAGTGCGGATGGTCGGGCTGCAACTCCCGGGAGTCCTCGGCGATCACGATCCGCTCCGCCGGCGGCACCAACCCCAGCAGGGCGCCGAGCAGTGTGGTCTTGCCCGATCCGGTACCCCCGGAGATCAGGAAGGCGCGCCGCGCGCTCACCAGCCCGGCCAGCAGGTCGGCGCCCGGGCCGGTGAGGCTGCCCGAGGCCACCCAGTCGTCCAGGCTCATCCGCTGCCGGTTCGGCACCCGCAGTGACAGGCAGGTGCCCGAGTCGGCGACGCACGGCAGCACTGCGTGCACCCGCACGCCACTGGCCAGCCGCGCGTCGACGAACGGCGACCCGTCGTCGAGCCGCCGGCCGACGGACGCGGCCAGACGGACGGCCAGCCGTCGCACCTCCTCCTCGGAGGAGAAGCGGACGCCGGCCGGTTCCAGCCCGCGGCCCCGGTCGAGGAACACCCGGTCGGGAGCGTTCACGAGCACGTCGGTGACGCCCGGTAGGCGCAGCAGCGGGTCGAGGACGCCGGCGCCGACGCTGTCCCGCCGCAGGGCGGCGACGGTTTGGCGCACCACCGAGTCGCTCACCAGCAGGCCCAGTGACCGCAGCGCCGACCCCACCTCCACCGGGCCGGGCTGCTGGCCACGCTGGCCGAGGCAGGCGCGCACCGCCTCCAGGTCGACCTCACCCATGCGCCGCCCCCGTCAGCGTGTCGAGGAGGCCTGCGACCGCCCGCCGGTAGCGGCGTCGCGACCCTCGGGCGGGCGGCTCCCCCCGCTCGGCCGCGTCCGCCAGCCCCGGGTCGTCCGGGAGCCGCCCCAGCACCGGACGTCCGACCGCCTCCGCGACCAGATCGGCCGGCAGGCCGCCGCCCCGGCGTCCGCGCAGCACGAGTTCGGCGCGGTCGAGGTCGAGCACGCCCACCGTCTGCCGGGCGGACGCGGCGCCCCGCACGCCGGGAGCCACCAGCACCAGTTGTCGCCCGGCCAGCCGCACCGCCTCCCGCGCGGCGGCCGAACCCGAGCGGCCCGGGTCGAGCACCACCAGGGTGTGCCACGCCCGCAGGGACGCCACGATCGCGGCCAGCGGCTCCCGGGCGAGGTCGAGTGCCGGCCCGCGAGCCATCGCCACCACCGAGACACCGTCGACCACCGGCAGGTAGCCCCGCAGGTCACCGAGGTGCCCCTCGGCGGCGTTCAGCCGCGGCCAGCGCCAGCCGTCGGACTGCTCGGCCCCCAGCAGCAGGTCGATGCCGCCGCCGAGCGCGTCGGTGTCGACCAGTGCGGCGCTGGACCGTTCGCCGGCGAGCTGGGCGAGGGCCGCGGCAAGGGTGGACGCCCCCACGCCACCCGAGCCGCCGACCACCGCCACCACCGGAGCCCGCGCCCGGCCGGAGCCGTCCGCCAGCACCGAGCCCAGCCAGGCCCCACCCTCCGGCAGCGGGATCACCTGCGCCGACAACGGCGCCGACCAGGTGGAGAGCTCGTCACGGTCGGGCCCCACCAGGTAGACCGAGCCGCGGTGGGGCAGGGCGCGCGCGACCAACCGTTCGGCCTGGTCGTCGGCCACCACCACCGTCGCAGCTTCACGCCACGGGCCGGCCACGCCGTCCAGATCGGCGAGCACCTCCGCCTCGAGGTCCTGCGCGGCGACCGCGGACAGGATCACGTCCTGCGTCTCCCCCGGCGCCGCGACGACGAGCACGTCCCGCGGTCGGCTCTGCTCTCCCACGACCAACACTGTCGGCACGGCGCGACGAAACGTGTCAGGCGATCGGCCGCCCTGTGGACAACCACCGGGCTGTGGACAACCGGGCGATGAGTTTCAGCCCAACAGCCGCCGCGCCCGGAGGTGTCCCGGGCAGGCCGGACGGTGTCACCTAGCATGCCTTTCATGTCCTACCGGAGCACCGGAGAGTTCCCAGCGGCCGCGCTGGACTGGCTGGCCCCCACGCGGGCCGGCCGGGTGCTCGCCGTCGGCCGGGGCTCGGCGAGCACGGCGAACCGTCTCGCCCAACGGGGCAACCGGGTCACCCTCACCGATAAGTCGGCGCCGGCCGTCCGTGCCGCCCACCGGCGCTACCCCGGGCTGCTCGCCATCGGCGCCGCGCCCGACGCGCTGCCGTTCGTCCCGTGCTCCTTCGACGAGGTCTTCGTCGGCCAGGGCATGCACCTGCTGCCGACCGGGTTGGCGCTCGACGAGTTCGCCCGGGTCCTGGCGCCCGGCGGGCAGTTGGCCGTCCTCTACACCAGCCGGGACGACTCGGTGCCGTGGGTGCGCCGGCTGGCGTCCCTGCTGCGGGAGTTCGACCCGGAGGCGATGACCGGCGGCGCCGAGCTGTACTCGGTGGCCGCGATCGCCGCGTCCCCGCACTTCCCGGTCGTCGAGCACCGCGCGTTCCGGCTGTGGGTGCCGATCACCCGGGACGGGATGCTCGAGATGGTGAGCAGCGCCCCGCGGCTGGCGTCCCTGGAGGCCGGGCACGCCGACCGGCTGCTCGCCGACGTCGGGAAGCTGTACGACTCCTCCGCCCGCGCGCCGGAGCCCTTGCTGCTGCCGTACTCGGTGATGTGCTGGCGCGCGCAGGTCGACCACAGCGAGCTGAGTACCGAACTGCGTCCGCCCGAGGACGGGCTCCAGATCACGCTCTGAGCGTCCGGGAGGTTTGGCGGTGGACGCCGCGGGGCACACCGGAAGTGGACCGGTGTTCCGAGCGGACGCCGATCCCGGCCCGGCCGCGCGGCGCAACGGTTAGGCTGACAACCACAGCGCGCCGAAGGAGGGGGCAATGGCCGACCAGGCCGACATCGCCGAGGTGATCAAGAACATCCAGGCCGACGTCACCACGATCGTGAAGGGCGAGATCGAGCTGGCCAAGGCCGAGCTGATGCCGCAGGCCAAGGCCGCCGGCATCGGCGCCGGGCTCTTCGGCGGCGCCGCGGTCGTGGGCCTGAGCGGGCTGTCGCTGCTGTTCCTCGGGCTGTCGTTCTGGCTCTCCTACGGGTTCGCGGTCTGGTTCCACCTCGAGCAGCTCCCCGCCCTCGCCTGGGGCTTCGCCGTGATGGCCGTCCTGTTCTTCCTGGTCGCCGGCGTCCTCGCGCTGATCGGCAAGAGCCAGCTGAAGTTCACCGGCGCGGAGAAGACCGTGGCCGAGGCCGAGCAGACCGTCGCCGCCGTCAAGGGCGCGATCGAGAAGGGCCAGCAGGACGTGGACGCCCTGTCGCTCACCGGGAAGCGTCCCGAGATCGAGGCCTGAGGCGCCCCGCGCCCCGTCTCGTCCCGCTCACCCCTTCCGTCCCGTCCGTCCCGCCTGTCTCTACCCCGCGGCGCGTCCGGCACCACCCCGCGCAAACGCCCCCGAAACTCACAAACGCCCCTGAAATTTCGGGGGCGTTTGTGAGTTTCGGGGGCGTTTGTGGGGAACGCGGATCAGGCGGGGACGGTGGCCGGAGCCGAGAGCTCAGGCGAGCCGGTAGATCCGGGACTCCCAGCCCGCCAGCTGCGGCGACGTGGACGCGTGGGTGCCCAGCAGCACCTCGGCGCCGGTCAGGTCGGGCAGGTCGGACGGGAGCGCGACCGGCTCCGAGGACCAGTTCGCCACGACCAGCAGCACCTCCGCACCGAGCGTGCGGGTGTAGCAGAACAGCCGCTCGTCCTCGGGCAGGAGCAGCAGGAACCGTCCCTGCCGCACGATCTCCAGGTCGTGGCGCAGCGCGATCAGCGCGCGGTAGTGGTGGAACACCGAGTCGGGGTCGGCGGCGGCTGCGGCGGCGTTGATCTCCGCGTGGTTCGGGTTCACCGCCAGCCACGGCGTCCCGGCACCGAAACCGGCGTTGGCGGACGCGTCCCACTGCATCGGCGTCCGCGCGTTGTCGCGACTCTTGAACGCGATCGCCGCCAGCACCTGCTCGGGAGCCCCGCCGGCAGCCACCGCCTGGGCGTGGAACCGGATCGATTCGATGTCGTTGTACTGCTCGATCGAGGTGAAGCCGGCGTTCGTCATGCCGAGCTCCTGGCCCTGGTAGACGTACGGCGTGCCCTTGAGCAGGTGCAACGTCGTGGCCAGCGTCTTGGCCGACGCCACCCGGAACTCCGGGCTGTCGTCGCCGAAGCGCGACACCGAGCGGGGCTGGTCGTGGTTCTCGAAGTAGAGGGAGTTCCAGCCGTGGTCGGCCAGCCCGTACTGCCACTGGGCGAGGTTGGCCTTCAGCGTCGGCAGGTGCAGCGGGATCACGTCCCACTTCATGCCCGAGGGGCCGGAGTCGATGCTCATGTGCTCGAACGTGAACACCATGCCGAGCTCGCCGGCGGCCTCGTCGGTGTGCGAGCGGGCCTGGTCGGCGTTCACGAGGATCATCTCGCCGACGCTGAACAGGTCGCGTTCGGACAGCCCGACCTCGGTGTTCATCTCGCGCAGGAACTCGTGCAGCCGCGGGCCCTCGATCACCAGGGACGGGTCGTAGCTCAGCCCGTCCGGCCCGTTCACCTCACCGTCACGCAGCGGGTAGGTCTTCGAGATCAGGTTGATCACGTCCATCCGGAACCCGTCGACGCCGCGGTCGACCCACCAGCGCATCATCTGGTGCACCGCCTGCCGCACCCCGGGGTTCTCCCAGTTCAGGTCGGGCTGCTTGGGGCTGAACAGATGCAGGAAGTACTGGTGGGACGCCGGGTCGTACTCCCAGCCCGAACCGGAGAAGAACGACCCCCAGTTGGTGGGTTCGGCGCCGGGCGTGCCGGGTTCGTGCCCCTCGCGGGCCGGACGCCACAGGTACCAGTCGCGCATCGGGGACGCGACGTCGCGCGAGCTCTGGAACCACGGGTGCTCGTCGGAGGTGTGGTTCACCACCAGGTCCATGACCAGCTTCATGCCGCGTTCGTGCAGGCCGGCGATGAGGGCGTCGAGGTCCTCCAGCGTGCCGAACAGCGGGTCGACGGCCGTGTAGTCGGAGATGTCGTAGCCGTTGTCGTCCATCGGCGAGCGGTACACCGGCGACAGCCAGACCACGTCCACCCCGAGCGCGCTGAGATGGTCGAGGTGCGCGATGATGCCGGGGATGTCGCCGACCCCGTCGCCGTCGCTGTCCGCGAACGACCGCGGGTAGATCTGGTACACGACCGCGCTTTGCCACCAGGGAGCCATGCCCTCATCTTGGGGCATCGCGCCGCCCCCTCACACCAGAACACGGCAACGAGATCCGGGATCGCCGGGGGACGACCTGTGCCCCGCCGGGAGCCCCGACGCCAACCCCGCCCGGCCCCTCGCGATCGCGATACTCGATCTGCACTGGATCGGTGCCGAATTCGGCTTTGGGGGCAAGGAACAACCATCGGCAGTGCAGATCGGTTCGCCCCGGCATGACGGTGGCCACGCGGGAAGGCGAGCTCAGGGCCCGTCGAGGAGGAACCGGGGCGGGATCTCGGTGAGACGGGACGCGTCCCAGGGGAGGGTCCAGTCGAGGAGGTCGAACAGGCCGTCCAGCAGGTAGGCCGTGAACCCCCAGACGTAGAGGTCGCCGACCTCGAACGCGGGGCCGGTGAAGCCGAGCGGGTGCGTCCAGGTGGTGCGGTGGGCCGGGTCGAGCAGGTCGGTCACCGGCACCTGGTAGACGGACGCGACCTCGCGCACGTCCACCGGCACCAGCGGCACCGGGTCGCGCCACCAGCCCACCACCGGGGTCACGTCGAAGCCGCTGTGCGGGATGTGTGCGGTGGGCAACGCCCCGAGCACATCGACGGTGGTGGGGTCGACGCCGACCTCCTCGTCCGCCTCGCGCAGGGCCGCGGCGACCGGGTCCGCGTCCGCCGCCTCGATGCCCCCACCCGGGAAGGCGACCTGCCCGGGGTGGCTGCGCAGGTCGGCGCGCTTCTGGATCAGCACCAGGTCGTAGCCCGACCGCCCCTGGCTGAACAGGATCAGCACGGCCGCCCGCCGCGTGCCCTGCGGCGCCCGGCGCCCGGCGATGAAGCTCAGCGCGTCCGGTCGGGCGAAGCGCGTCCGGGCGTCCCACAGGTCCTCGGGGACCGGGATGCTCACTCGCCCAGCCCCTGGGCCACCCACTGCTGGACGTTCTCCAGCGACACGAACTGCCCAGGGTGTTTGGCCACGATCTTGCCGTCGGCGTCGATGAGCAGCGTGTACGGGATGCCGACGACCCCGAGCGGGCCCTTCAGCGTGTGCTCCTCGTCGGCCAGGTGCGGGTAGGTCATCGAGGTCAGCTTCGCGAACTCGATCGCCAGCGCCGGCTGAGGGTCGGAGTAGTCGATGCCCAGCACCGCGACCTTGCTCTGCGACGTCGCGAACGCCGCCAGGTGCGCGGACTCGGCGCGGCACGGCTCGCACCACTGTGCCCACAGGTTGATCAGCATCGGCCCGCGCAGGCCGGCCAGCCGGACGGTGGTGTCGCCTCCCAGGCACTCCAGCGTGATGTCGGGCAGCCCGCCGGCCACCGCGGGCGCCTTGCTGCTGGGCGGGCAGTCGGCGATGCCCGCGGCCTTGCGCGCGGCGACCAGGTCGGTGGGTTCGGGTTCGGGCGCCGGCAGGGTGGACGCGGACGCCGACGCCGGGACGGACGGCACGATCGTGCCGGTGCCCACACCGGGCAGCATCGGCCCCGCGCACCCGGCGAGCAGCACCGCCAGGACGAGCCCGACGGCGGCGGAAAGACGACGTGGCGACCTCATCCTCGCGGCTCCCGGACGAGCTTCGCGGCCACCTTCGGGTCGGTCGGCCCCTCACCGTAGGACGGGCACAGCCGCGCGACCGGGCACGCCCCGCACGCCGGACGCAGCGCGTGGCAGCGGCGACGGCCGTGCCAGATCACCCGGTGGTTGAGCCGGATCCAGTCCGACTTGGGGAACAGGTCGCCGACCGCGGCCTCGATGCGCTCGGGCTTGGTCTCGTCCGTCCAGCCGAAGCGCCGCGCGAGCCGGATCAGGTGGGTGTCGGTGGTGATGCCGGGCACACCGAAGCCGTCGGTCAGCACCACGTTGGCGGTCTTGCGTCCGACGCCGGGAAGGGTGACGAGCTGGTCGAGCCGCCCGGGCACCTCGCCGCCGAAGTTCTCCACCAAGGCGGCGCCGAGCTTGAGCAGCGACTCGGTCTTGGCGCGGAAGAACCCGGTCGGGGTGATCAGCTGTTCCAGGTCGGCCCGGTCGGCGCCCGCCAGCGCGGTCGCGTCCGGGTAGCGCGCGAACAGCGTGGGCGTGACCGTGTTGACCCGACGATCGGTGGACTGCGCGGACAGCACCGTGGCCACCAGCAGCTGGAACGGCGAGGTGTGGTCGAGCTCGCAGTGCGCGTCGGGGTACAGCACGCCGAGCTCGCGATTGATCGCGCGCGCCCGGCGCACCAGCGCCGTCCGGGACTCGTTCGGGACCACGGCTAGAACGACGCGGCGTTGACTTCGACGACGAGCTCGACCTCGACCGGGGAGTCGAGCGGCAGCACCGCCACGCCCACGGCGCTGCGGACGTGCGACCCACGCGCGCCGAACACCTGCTGCAGCAGCTCGGACGCCCCGTTGGCGACGCCCGGCTGGCCGGTGAAGGACGGGTCGCTGGCCACGAACACGACCACCTTCACCACGCGCCGGATGCCGTCGACCCCGCCACAGACGGACGCGGCAGCGGCGACGGCGTTCAGCGCGGCGATGCGCGCCAGCTCGTGGGCCCGCTCGGGGCTGACCCCCGCACCGACCTTGCCCACCTCGGCGAGCGTGCCGTTGACGAACGGCAGCTGTCCGGAGGTGAACGCCTGGCCGCCCGAGACCAGCGCGGGCTGGTAGGCGGCGACCGGCGCGGGCACGTCCGGCAGGGTCAGTCCGAGACCGGCCAGCCGCACCGAGTGGAGGGTCTCGTCGAGTTCTTCGTTCATTCGGTGACCGGCCGCTTGAGATAGGCCACCAAGTTCTGCGCGTTCGGCCCGGGCACCACCTGCACCAGCTCCCAGCCGTCCGCACCCCAGGTGTCGAGGATCTGCTTGGTGGCGTGCACCAGCACCGGGACGGTCACGTACTCCCATTTGGTCATGCGCCCAGTATCGATGATCACACCGACAGCTCACACCGTCCGCCCAGCCCGGGCCCCATCGCCCGGCACACCAACAGGTGCTCAGTCGCAGCGGCGCTGCTTGGGGCAGAGGATCGAGGTCCACGAGGTGATGTCGGTGCGCTGGCGCAGGAGCTGCCGACGCTCACGCTCGGTCATGCCGCCCCACACGCCCCACTCGATCCGGTTGTCGAGGGCCTCGGCGAGGCATTCGTTGCGCACCGGGCAGGTGAAGCACACCGATCGTGCGCGTTTCTGGTCGGCACCCTCCGGGAACAATTCGTCCTGCAGCCCACGGCACTTTGCCTGGAGCGTCCAGTCGACTCCGAGCGTCATCGCTCTCATCCTTTCCCAGGGGCACCCCGCCAGAGCGGTATACGCAATTGCTAGGTGTATGGACGAGGTTATGTCAAGAAGCAGCACGCGGCTAGGGGTGATTCGTGGGGGCACGACTCCCCGTCCGGCGGGGTTCGGGGCGGTTGGGGGTCGTAACGTACCCTAGAGCCCATGCGCATGGGGAAACGGCTCTATTCGTTGATCATGTTCGTGGTGGTGTCGATCCTCGGGGGACTGCTCGCCGCGGGCCTCGTCGTCCCCATGACCGGCATGGCGACGTCCACCGGCAAGGACGCGATCGCGAGCCTGGACAACCTTCCGACCGAACTCGAGACCCCCACGCAGTGGCAGAGTTCGAAGCTCCTGAACGCCGACGGCAGCGTCCTCGCCAACTTCTACGACGAGAACCGCGTCTACAAGCCGCTCAGCGACATCTCGCCGATCATGCAGAAGGCACAGGTGGCCATCGAGGACCACCGCTTCTACGAGCACGGCGCCCTCGACCTCACCGGCACCCTGCGGGCGCTGGTGTCGACCAGCCAGGGCAACACCCAGGGCGGTTCCAGCCTCACCCAGCAGTACGTCCGGCTGGTGCTGGTGCAGACCGCCGAGGCGAACAATGACGCCGAGGCCCGGGCGGCAGCCACCGAGAACACGATGGCCCGCAAGATCCGTGAGCTGCGCTACGCGATTGCGGTGGAGAAGACGCTCAGCAAGGACGAGATCCTCGAGCGCTACCTCAACATCGCCTACTACGGCGACGGCGCCTACGGCGTCGAGGCCGCCGCCCAGCACTACTTCCGGGTGAGCGCGGCGAAGCTGAACCTGGCCCAGTCGGCCATGCTGGCCGGCCTGGTTCGCAACCCGGTGGCCACCAACCCGGTCAAGCACCTCCAGGTCGGCCTCGAGCGCCGCAACGACGTGCTGTCGCGTATGGCCGAGCTCGGCGTGGTGACGCAGGCCGAGGCGGACGCGGCGAAGGCCGTGAAGTTCAACCCGAAGAAGATCAAGCTCACCCTGAAGGGCTGCGCGAACTCCAAGTTCCCGTTCGTCTGCGACTACGCGCTCCAGGTGCTGGTGAAGCAGGGCGGGTCCGCGCTCGGCGCGACCGAGGAGGAGCGTCTCCAGACCGTCTACCGCGGCGGCCTCACCATCACCACCCAGATCGACCCGAAGGCCCAGCGCAGCGCCCAGAAGGCGCTCAGCAAGCGGGTCTCGGCGCGCGACAAGGTGATCGGCGTCGTCACGATGATGGAGCCCAAGACCGGGCTGATCCGGGCCATGGTGCAGAGCCGGCCGGTGATGGGCGACAACAACAAGGGCAAGAAGTGGAAGGGCGAGACCTACTACAACTACGCCGTGAGCCGGGAGTACAACGGCGCGGACGGGTTCCAGGGCGGCTCGACCTTCAAGGTGTACGTGGCCGCCGCGGCGCTGGAGAACGGGTTCGGCGTGCGCACCAGCTACAAGGTGCCGCTCAGCCGCAACTACCAGGGCGAGACCTTCAACAGCTGCAACGGGCCGTTCAAGATCCAGAAGCGCTGGGTGGTCGACGGTCCCGAGCGCGGCATGTACAACATGTACAACGGCACCTCCCAGTCGGTGAACAACTACTTCGTCCCGCTGGAGCAGTCCGTCGGCATCTGCCCGGTGGTCAAGCTGGCCAAGCGGGTGGGCCTGCAGCTGGCCAACGGTGAGGACCTGGTCGAGAACTACGGCTCGATCGCGTCGTTCACGCTGGGTTCGGCCGAGGTGACGCCGCTGTCGATGGTGACCGCCTACGGCACGTTCGCCAACCGCGGCGTCCGCTGCAACCCGATCATCATCAAGTCGATCATCACCACGACCGGCACCAAGCTGGACGTGCCGAAGGCGAACTGCAAGCGCGTGATGGACGCCGGCGTGGCTGACGCGGTCAACAAGGTGTTCCTCGGGCCGATCGCGAACGGCACGCTGCGCGGCGCGCGGATCCCGGGCTACACCCTCGCGGGCAAGACCGGCACCGTCCCGTCCAACCAGGCCGAGTGGGCGGTCGCCTACACGCCCGACCTGGTCGCGGCGGCGGGCATCAGCTTCGACAACGCGCCGATGTTCAAGAAGTTCTGGAAGTCGCGCGGCAAGGCGTTCCTGCGGTACCTGCACCTGCGCACCGGCGTGACCCTCACCGGTTTCGGCGCGGACGTGGGCACGTACGTGCTGCGTCCGGCCATGCAGCGGGCGCTGGCCGACCTCGACGAGCACAACAGCTTCGTCGACCCGCCGGCCTCGGTGCTGAACGGCGAGTCGGCCCCGATCCCGAGCTGCTCGGGCATGGGTCCGTCCAGCTGCGGCTCGGCGCTCGCCCGGGCCGGGTTCGCGACGTACACCGTCCGCGAGTACTCCGACACGGTGGCCGCAGGCGGACTGATCCGGCTGACCCGTTCGGGGTCGGCGTCCAAGGGCAGCGCGATCGGACTGGTCGTGTCCAAGGGTGCCAAGCCGGCGCCCGATCCCGAGCCCACGCCGTCACCGACACCCACGAAGAAACGCGGGCGTTGATCGGCAAGCTCGCCGGCCGGCTCGCGCTGGCCGGCGCAGCGTGCGTTGCGTATGGGACGGTCGTCGAGGCCAAGGCGTTCCAGGTACGGCGGGTGACCGTTCCGGTGCTGCCGGCGGGGGCGCAGCGGATTCGCGTGCTGCACGTCTCCGACGTCCATCTGACCGGTGGGCAGCGGGCGAAGCTGAGGTTCCTCTCGGCGCTGGCCGGCCTCGAGCCCGACCTGGTGGTGAACACCGGCGACAACCTGTCGTCAGCGGAGGCGCTGACGCCGTTGCTGACGTCGTTCGGGCGGCTGCTGGACGTCCCCGGGGTGTTCGTGTTCGGGTCGAACGACTACTCGGCGCCGAAGTTCACGAACCCGCTGGGGTATCTGGTCGAGTCCACGAGCCACCGTGGGTTGCCGAACGACCGGGAGCCGCTGCCGACCGAGGAGTTGCGGTCGGGGCTCGCGTCCGGGGGGTGGCAGGACGTGAACGAGGCACGGGCGAGCCTGACCGTGCGGGGCGTGACCTTCGAATTCCGCGGCACCGACGACCCACACCTGCACCGGGACGACTACGCACTGGTCTCGGGGCCGCCGGCGGACGGCACCGACGTGGCGGTTGGGGTGACGCACGCGCCGTACGCGCGGGTGCTGGACGCGATGACCGCGGACGGGCTGCCGCTGATCTTCGCCGGCCACACCCACGGCGGCCAGGTGTGCGTGCCCGGCTGGGGTGCGCTGACCACGAACTGCGACCTGCCGCCCGCCCAGGCCAAGGGCCTGAGCCGGCACCGCGCCGGCGACCGCAGCGCGTACCTGCACGTTTCGGCCGGTGTCGGGACCTCCCCGTTCGCCCCGTACCGGTTCGCCTGCCCGCCCGAAGTGACGCTGGTCACCCTCGTTGCGGGCTCGAATGGATGAGGCCCGGCAGTTGGGCTAGACTGCCACTCGGCCCTGACCCAGTCAGGGCTGTTCGGGGTGTGGCGCAGCTTGGTAGCGCGCATCGTTCGGGACGATGAGGTCGCAGGTTCAAATCCTGTCACCCCGACCAGCGGAAAGCCGCTTTGACTAGGAGTTATACTCCCGGCCAGAGCGGCTTTCAGCGTTTCGTGCCCTAGCCGTGCCCTAACGAGGGCACCCGTGAGCGCACTCCTGCCTAAGCAAACGCCGGCTGAGCCTGACGAAGCCCCCCTCGAAGCACGGTCCCTGAGGAGCGCCCGTGAGGAACGAACGGACGCGTCACGAAGGGCCGCCGTCACCACTTTTGATGGCCAGTGGTCGACCGAGCCGGTATCCGGAGCAGGACAAGGGCGGCGTAGAGCCACCAGACGCTCGTCCCGCCCTACCGGCGCCGCTCGTCAATGCGACGCACGTAGTGGTCGACGACCTCGCGAAGCGGCGCGTCGATCGCCGGCAGGTCGCGGCTGTACAGCTGCCCCGAGGCGAGCTGCGCGGACAACTCCTCCAGCAACGAGACCCACTCGTTTACGTCGCGCTTGCGTGTTCGCCTGGGCTTCGAACCCTCCGGCTCGACCGCGTCGGGAGCGAGGGCTCGAGCCGTCCTGGCAAGTCCTTGCGCGACGATCTGGCGGACAGTTTCAGGGCCCCCCAGCCGCTCGTCCTCGAGGCACGCAAGAACCTTCATCAGCAAGTACGGCTCGCTAGCAACCATCGCGACAACGATGTCGGGCGTGAGAGTTCGCTCGATCTCCTGACGCCGATCTGCCTCCCACCGGCTGAGCCGCTTCTTGGGTGGAACAACGGTGACGACGCGCGGCTCAACTCCCACTATCCGGTTGCCGCGCCGTTCGATCGACGCTTCAACCCGGCATCGCGCAGAGCACCAAACCGGGCGCCGGCCACGCCCTTTGTAGGTCACCGGATGCCCGCAACGCGGGCACAGGAAGAGCCGGTTCGGGTCGCGGACGATCTCGCTCATCGTGTCTCCATCGATCAGTCCTGGGCAATTCATCCTAACGAAATGCGAGCACAATGCCGAAGGTGTGTGCCACTTCAGATTCGTCCCATATGGGCGTGTGCGAGGTGGAGCCGGCGGTGAGATCAAGCCGTTGATTCAGGGACTGTCGCAAGTTATCTTGGAGGGGTGCTGGACGAGCCGATCATTGCACCGTCGGCTTACAAACACGGCCTGAGCCGTGAGGACATCCTGCACGCGTACAGGAACCCCCTGCGGATCTGGGATCTGGGCGACGGGTTCACCATGATGATCGGCCCCAACCGGGCCGCTCTCATCCTCGAAGTTGGATACGTGGAAGGCGACGTGGCGATGGTGATCGTCCACGCCATGCCGGCCAGAGACAAGTACCTCAGGTGATGACGATGCCCCGCACAGTTGACGAGATCCTCCAGCACGCAGACGAGCTCGCTGCGCGGTTTGAGGACTACGAGCCCGATCCCGCCGATGAACTCGACCCTGGAGCCGTCGCGCTGCTCCGTGCTGCGATCCAGGAGCGGTCGGACGCCGAGCGCCACGTCCTGGACGCGGTCAAGGCAGCCCGGGCCGCGGGCATGCCATGGTCGGCCATCGGACTCTTCGTTGGCACCTCGGGAGAGGCAGCCCGGCAGCGCTATGGGAGCAAGGTCGCGTGATGGAGCGGCCACCCCGCCGAGATTGAGGGAGAAAGCTCGAACAGATCCAGCCGCTGCGACGTGCTCGAGCAGGTCTGGCTCCTCTCGGGCCGCCCAGCCGGGAATGCACATTGTGTGTTGCCCCTGAGCCAGCTGGATGTTCCTCGGAAGCAGCCGGTCGCCACCTGGGCCCTGCACGCCGATTTGCACCGGGTGTAACGGGGTTTCTGGCCGTGTGAACCTGTCTGTTGGCATCGGGGTGGAGACCGAGATCGCGAGCCGTCTCTCTGGTGTTGGTCGCAGGCTCATGCGTCCGAGGGCTTGGTAGGAGTCGGGGTGTAGCCCTCATCGGCGAGCCAGGCTCGGGCCCGGCCGCGATGGCGGTCGTCGCTGAGGCCATACCAGCGGGCCAGGAGGTCGTCAGAGTCGGCCAGCGCGTCCTTGAACCGCCGGAACGCTCCCCTTCCGTGGATGGCCTGCGCGAGCCTTTCAGCGACTCGTCCGTCGCCCAGAGCGCCGATGAACATCTCCATGTCCCCGTACGAGGCACGAGAGCCTTCGCAAGCCACATCGAGCCAGCGCTGGTCGTCGTCCTCGTCGGGGTCGAGTTCACCGACTTCCTCGAGGTACTCGATCGCCGATTGCGGCCAGACCTCACCGGTGCGGAGGTCAATCCGCCCACCACCCATGACCGGGTCACCCTCGAGTATCCCCGCGAGTTCGTCGAGATCCACCGGGAGACTCTTCAGGAAGGGGGTCGGCGCCACGCCCAGCATCGCGTCGATCTGGTCGGCCAGCTCGTGGTCTCCCTCCCAGCCGCGATCGCGCAACGCCGCGGCACAACTGTGGCCAGCCGGCCCGGCGGCATCGACACGCGCACGTGCCACGACCAGGACGGCATCGCCCATCAGCTGCAACGCATCCTCTGGCCAGATCTCATCGTTGAGGGCGGCCACCAGGGCAGGAACATCGACGGCGTAGAGGTTGCCGCGCAGCGCATCCCGATCCGAACGATGGCCCATGGCGGCATTCTGCGCTGACCGGACGGTCGTCGCCACAGTTCGCGCCGCCGCGTCTGGCTTCGATCGTCGGACCGACCATCCGCTGCGCGGCATTATGCACGTGATGGTCGGGGCGGGGGTTCATGAGGCTTCGCTTTCGGTGATGGTGGCCAGGAGGGCTCGGT
>JAIUOS010000029.1 GCA_020161755.1 Actinomycetota bacterium | reverse complement strand
CAACACCGACTCTTGGACACCCTCACCCACCTCCGGGCACGCCACGCCGTCCGCACCCTTGGACTTACTGATCTAGGCTGACTGACCGTGGACGC
Source organism: Actinomycetota bacterium (assembly GCA_020161755.1). Taxonomy (GTDB): domain Bacteria; phylum Actinomycetota; class Actinomycetes; order Propionibacteriales; family Propionibacteriaceae; genus Propionicimonas. Next base: position 47,089 of record JAIUOS010000029.1, on the reverse strand, counting down.
GGTGCTGAGTGGCTGGCGGACCCAGCTGTACGCCGAGCTGGCCGCGCCGCTGGCGAGCGTCCTGGGTGACCGCACGGCGAAGGAGTTCGCCGGCCTGCGCATCCAGACCGTCGGCGACCTGCTCCGGTTCATCCCGCGCCGCTACCTGTCCGGCACCGAGCTCACCGACCTCGCCACGCTCGTCGAGGGCGAACACGTGGCCGTCATCGCCAAGGTCGCCGACATCACGCGCCACGAGGCCCACGGGTCGCCCGGACGCGCCGCCCGTCCCGGTCGGCTCGAGGTGCTGCTCAGCGACGGCCACGGCCGGCTCACCGCCACGTTCTTCGGCAAGTCGCACCTGCTGTCGTGGTGGGAGCGGCAGCTGCGCGAGGGCGTGGCGGGCGTGTTCGTGGGCAAGGTCGGCAGCTTCCGCAACCAGCTCCAGATGAGCCACCCGGTCTTCGCCATGATGGACGCGGCCGGCCGCATTGTGGCCACCTCCGAGGAGAAGGAGCGCATCGCCGCGCTCGCCACCGGCGGGCTGGTCGGCATGTACCCGGCCACCGCCAAGCTCCCCACCTGGAAGGTCGCCGAGTGCGCGCGGCTGGCCCTGCAGGCGCTGTCCGGCGCGGACGACCCGTGGCCGGCCTGGCTGCGCGAGAAGGCCGGCGTGATGGCGCTGCCCGACGCGTTCGCCGCCGTGCACCATCCCGCGAACCTCAGCGAGGCCGGGCAGGGCGCCGACCGGCTGCGCTTCGACGAGGCGATGTCCACCCAGCTCACCATGGCCTACCGCCGCGCGGACGCCGCCAACCGGCCCGCGCAGCCCCGCGTCCGCATCGACGGGGGGCTGTTGGACGCCTTCGACGCCCGGCTGCCGTTCACCCTCACGGCCGGGCAGGCCGAGGTGAGCGAGGCGATCCTCGCCGACCTGGCCCGGCCGCGCCCGATGCAGCGCCTGCTGCAGGGCGAGGTGGGTTCGGGCAAGACCGTGGTCGCGCTGCGGGCGATGCTGGCCGTGGTCGACGCCGGCGGCCAGGCCGCGCTGCTGGCGCCCACCGAGGTGCTCGCGTCCCAGCACTTCCAGACCATCCGCAGCCTGCTCGGCGACCTCGGCCAGGGCCGCATGCTCGGCACCCCCGACGTCGCGACCGACGTCGTGCTGCTCACCGGCTCGCTGCCGGCCGCGGCCAAGAAGTCGGCGATGCTGCGCGCCGCGAGCGGGGAGGCTGGCATCGTGATCGGCACCCACGCGCTGCTGTCCGACCGTATCCAGTTCGCCGACCTCGGCCTGATCGTCGTCGACGAGCAGCACCGGTTCGGGGTCGAGCAGCGTGCCGTCCTGGCCGACAAGGCGGCCAGCCGTCCGCACGTGCTGGTGCTCACCGCCACGCCCATCCCGCGCTCGGTCGCCATGACGATCTTCGGCGACCTCGACGTCTCCACCCTCACCGAGCAGCCCGCCGGCCGCGCCGACGTGAGCACCGTGGTGGTGGACGCCTCGAGCCGCCCGCAGTGGGTCGACCGTGCCTGGGAGCGGGTGCGGGAGGAGGTGGGCACCGGCCGCCAGGTGTTCGTCGTGGTGCCGCGGATCGGTGGCCAGGGCGAGGACAAGGGCGTGGTCGAGCTGGCCGACGAGCTGCGCGCCGGGCCGCTGGCCGGCGTCCGGGTGGGCGTACTGCACGGACAGCTGCCCACTGACACCAAGGACGAGGTGATGGGGTCCTTCGCCGCCGGCGACCTCGACGTGCTGGTCGCGACCACCGTGATCGAGGTCGGCGTCGACGTCCCGAACGCCTCGATGATGGTGGTGTGGGACGCCGACAAGTTCGGCATCTCCCAGCTCCACCAGCTGCGCGGACGCATCGGCCGCGGCGCCCACCCCGGCATCTGCCTGCTGGTCACCCGGGCTCCCGCCGGTGAGCCGGCCCGCGTCCGCCTGGACGCGGTCGCCGCCACCAGGGACGGGTTCGAACTGGCCGAGCTCGACCTCGAGCAGCGGCGCGAGGGTGACGTGCTCGGCGCCAGCCAGGCCGGCAGCCGGTCGAGCCTGCGGCTGCTCCGCGTCCTCGAGCACGCCGACCTCATCGCCACCGCCCGCGACCTCGCCGCCGAGTGTGTTGCCCGCGACCCCGACCTGGACACCCCCGGCTTCGTGGACGCGATCCGCGCCACCGAACTGCTGGCCTCGCCCGACTGGCTCGAGCGCAACTGAGGCAGCGCAACTGGCTACTCTGAGCCGGTGACCAGGATCATCGCCGGCCGCGCCAAGGGGCAGCGGCTGCGCACACCGTCCTCGTCGGCCACCCGTCCCACCTCCGACCGGGTGCGGGAGGCGGCGTTCTCCCTGGTCGCCGACTGGGCGGGGACCCTGGGTGAGCCCGCCGACACCATGCTGGCCGGCCTCGGGTTCCTCGACCTGTACGCCGGGTCCGGCGGCGTGGCCCTGGAAGCCGCCAGCCGCGGCGCCGAGCCGGTGTGGGCGGTGGAGAGCGACCAGCCCACCGCGCGGATCATCCGGGGCAACGCGGACGCCACCGGGCTGGCGGTCACCGTCCACGCCGCGACCGTCGAGAAGGTGGTCGCCGGACGCCCGCCGGCACCCTTCGACGTGGTGTGGGCCGACCCGCCCTACGCGGTGTCCGGCGAGCGGCTGGCGCCGGTGCTCGCGGCGGTCGCCGAGCGCTGGGTGGCCACCGACGGCCTGGTCGTGGTCGAAAGGGCCAGTCGAGACCTCGCGCCGCCGTGGCCCCCCGAACTGTCCGAGCGCTGGGATCGGCGTTACGGTGAGACCACTCTGTACTTCGCCAGAAGGGCACCGGAATGAACACCCCGACCGGAGGCCGCGCATGATCGCGGTCTGTCCCGGATCGTTCGACCCGATCACCCACGGGCACCTCGACGTGATCGCCCGCGCCGCCGCGCTGTTCGACGAGGTCGTCGTCGGCGTCGGCCAGAACCCGGCCAAGCACTACCTGTTCACCCCGGACGAGCGGCTGGAGCTGGTCCGCGAGACCACAGCAGGGCTGGCGAACGTGACCGCCGAGCCCCTGTCCGGGCTGCTGGTCGACTTCGCCAGGGCGCACGGCGCCGGGGTGGTGGTGAAGGGCATCCGGTTCGCGTCGGACTTCGACTTCGAGTTGCAGATGGCCCACATGAACGCAGCGATCGGCGCTGTCGAGACCGTGATGTTGCCCGCATCGTCGGTTTGGTCCACGCTGTCGTCCACGATGGTGCGCGAGGTCGCCTCCTACGGCGGCGACGTCTCCGCCTTCGTACCCGAGGTGGTCGCCCGGCGGATCCGCCAGAAGTCGCAGGGAGGAGAGCAGGCCAATGGTTGAACGGACGAACGAGGTCCTGCGGCAGCTGCGCCAGCTCGTCGAGGGTGCCAAGGCGGTGCCGATGTCGGCGTCCTGCATGGTGAACCGGGCCGAGGCGCTCAGCCTGATCGAGCAGGCGACCAGCGCGCTCGCCGACGACGTGGGCGAGGCGCAACGCGTCACCGCCACCTCGCTGGAGACGCTGGAGCGAGCGCAGGCCGAGGCCAGGCAGATCATCGCCTCGGCCGAGGAGAAGGCCCACTTCCTGGCCGGCCAGACCCCGGTGATGGAGCTGGCCAGGCAGAAGGCCACGCAGCTGGAGGCGAAGGCGCTGACCGACGCCGAGGCGCTGCGCCGGGAGGCCGACGCCTACGTGGACGCCCGGATCGCCTCCTTCGAGGCGGGCCTGCAGAAGACCATGTCCCAGGTGCGCACCATGCGCGACCGGCTCGCCAGCCGGTCGTCCCTGGACGACACCTCCACCCAGGCACTGCCGCGCCTCCAGTAGGGCCCTCCGGCGGCGACCCCGGGCACCCGTTTTGTTTCCCGGTCGCCGCTCACGGTAGAGTTCTGCGTTGGTTATGACGCTGTCGTGACGCTTGCTGAAGGGAACCGTCGTGCCTCCCCGTCTGCCTGACCCTCGATCCGGGCTCGTCCTGGACACTCATGAACTGAGTCGCAGGGCAGGTGTGCTGAAGGAGGTCACCCGGGTCGCGGAGGCGCCGGCGGATCTCGGCATCGAAGTAATCGGGGTGCCACCCGGCTCACCCGTCGACCTCGACCTCAGGTTGGAGTCGGTGGTGGAGGGGGTCCTGGTCACCGGTACCGCTGTGGTCCGGCTCCGGGGTACGTGTGCACGCTGCCTGGAAGAGATCTCCGCGACCGAGGAGGTCGACCTCCAGGAGCTGTACTGCTACCCGGGGAAGGAACTCGACGATGCCGAGGCCTTGCGCATCGAGGGCGAACTGATCGACCTCGAGCCCGTCCTGCGGGACGCGGTGGTGCTCGACCTGCCGTTCACGCCACTGTGCCGTCCGGATTGTGCAGGGTTGTGCCCCGACTGTGGGGCCAACCTGAACAACGAGGAGGACCACAGCCACGCCGACGCCATCGACCCGAGATGGCAGGGCCTGACGGGGTGGACGGAACCGACGAACGAACCGAAGAACAAGGAGTAACGCCGTGGCCGTTCCCAAGCGGAGAATGTCCCGCGCCAACACGCGGGCCCGCCGTTCCCAGTGGAAGACCTCCGCGCCGACCCTGGTGACCTGTGCCAACGCGGCCTGCGGCGCCAAGCACCTGCCGCACACCGCCTGCCCCGAGTGTGGCCAGTACGGCCCGCGCGCCGCGCGCCGGCAGATCCTCGAGCCCTGAGCCCGGCTCCGGCCACGTCCGGTTCCGAGGCGGCCCAGGGCCGCGTCCTCGCGTTGATCGAGCAGCTGGAGATCGATCTCGATCCCCAGCTGCTGACGCTTGCCCTGACCCACCGCTCGTACGCGTACGAGAACGGCGGGCTGCCGCACAACGAACGGCTCGAATTCCTCGGTGACGCCGTGCTCGGCGTGGTCGTCACCGAGTTCCTCTACCGCAGCTTCCCCGACCTCCCCGAGGGCCGGCTGGCAAAGCTGCGGGCCGCCGTGGTGAACGCCCACAGCCTGGCCGACGTGGCCCGCTCGCTCGACCTGGGCGACGTGCTGCTGCTGGGCAAGGGCGAGGTCTCCACCGGCGGCCACGACAAGTCCTCGATCCTCGCCGACGCGTTCGAGGCGTTGTTGGGCGCCGTCCTGATCTCGTCCGGACGCGACGCCGCCGACCGCCTCGTGCACCACCTGTTCGACCCACTGGTCCTGGAGGCCGCCGCGATGGGAGCGGGCCTGGACTGGAAGACCAGTCTCCAGGAGCTCGCCGCCGAGACCGAGCTCGGGTCGCCGAGCTACCGCGTCACCGAGTCCGGCCCCGACCACGACAAGCGGTTCGAGGCGGTGGCCATCGTGGCCAACCAGGCCTACCCGGCGGGCAACGGGACGTCGAAGAAGCAGGCCGAGCAGGGCGCCGCGAGGAACGCCTTCGAGGCCATCACCGGGCAGGTTGATGCCTGAACTCCCCGAGGTGGAGGTGGTCCGGTCCGGACTGGCCGCCGCCGTGGGTGGACGCCGGATCGACCGCGTCACCGTCCTGCACCCGCGTCCGGTGCGCCGGCACACGCCCGGGCCCGACGACTTCGCCGGGACGTTGGCCGGGCGCACCTTCGCCGTGCCGCGCCGGCGCGGCAAGTACCTGTGGCTCCCGTTCGACGACGGTGACGCCCTGATGGCCCACCTCGGCATGAGCGGACAGTTCCGGCTGGACGCGCCCGGCAGCCCGCTGCCACCGCAGTGCCGGGTGGTGTTCACGTTCGCCGACGACGGCGACGAGCTGCGGTTCGCCGACCAGCGCATGTTCGGCGGGCTGTGGCTCAGCGCCGGCGGCGCCGACCTCCCGGACGAGGTCGCGCACATCGCCCGCGACCTGTTCGACCCCGAACTCGACCGGTCCGCCCTGGTGGCCGACATCCGCCGCCGGCGCTCCGGCATCAAGCGGGTGCTGCTGAACCAGACCGTGGTCTCCGGCATCGGCAACATCTACGCCGACGAGTCCCTGTGGCGGGCGCGGGTGCACTACGAGACGCCGGCCGACGGCTTGTCCCGGGCACGGACGGTGGCCCTGCTGGACGCCGCGACCGAGGTGATGGCCGAGGCGCTCGCGCAGGGCGGCACGTCCTTCGACGCGCTGTACGTGAACGTCAACGGCAGCTCCGGCTACTTCGGGCGGTCGCTGTCGGTGTATGGACGCGAGGGGCTGCCGTGCCTGCGCTGCGGACGTCCGGTCGCCCGCGAGCCGTTCATGAACCGCTCGAGCTACCTGTGCCGCGCCTGCCAGCGAAAGCGCTGAGCAACGCGCGCTCGTCATATACTCAACCATATGACAAGGGAGAGGAGCGCATCATGGCGATGACGAGTGTCGACCTGGACCCGGAGCTGATCGAACGTGCCCGGGAGCTGACCGGTGAGCGGTCGAATCGTGCCGTGCTCGACCTTGCGCTCCGTCGCCTCATCGCCTCCAAGCAGAAGGGCGCGATGATCGACGGAATTGCGGAACTGGTCGACCTGCCGACCGAAGTCGACGCGCCCGTCGATCCTCCGGCCGCCCCCGCAGGCCAGACCCACCGCTCGTGACCGACTACCTGGTCGACAACTCGGTGTGGGCCAGACTGGCCACCGGAGATGTCGGCATCACCGCCCGGCTCCGGCGCATCGAGCGCGCGCCGGCGGATCTGTTCGTGACCTGCCCGCCCCAGGTGCTTGAGTTCTGCCACAGCGCCCGGACACCGGAGGAGCACCTTCAGTACCGGGGGCGGATCAGTCTCGGCTTCCCGCTGGAGCGCGCACCGGAGGAGTCGCTGGTGCTCGACATCCAGCTCGACATCCAGACGGCCCTGTGGAGTTCAGGTCTCGTCCGGTCGGCCGGCGCGGTCGACATCCTCATCGCGGGCTACGCCATCGTCAACGACGCGACGGTGCTGACCGCCGACCACGACTTCGACCACATCGCGAGCGTCACAGACCTGCAACACGAGTACATCGCGCCCTCCGCGTGACGAGGAGTCGGTCGAATCTCCCTGTGCCGCGCCTGCCAGCGGCGTCCGCGTACCGCCCGGGTGGGCGGCGACCGGTAAGGTTGCGCCTCGTGACCTCTCCCGCGCCCACACGAAACCGGTGGCACAACACGCTGCGCCAGTTCGTGAAGTTCGGGATCGTCGGCGGGGCCGGCGTGGTGGTCAACATGCTGGTCGCGATTCTGATGAACAAGGCCAACGGCGGCACGATCAACGCCCAGAGCGTGGTCTGGGCGATCCCCGGTACGCCGTACAACGTCCGCTTCACCACGCTGGTGTGGATCGTGGGCTTCCTGGTCGCCAACGTGTTCAACTTCCAGCTCAACCGCTCCTGGACCTTCCGGCACACCGCGAAGGCGCCGTGGTTCCACGAGTTCTGGCCGTTCCTCGCGGTCGGCAGCGCGGCGGCGATCGCCGGTATCTTCATCAAGATCGCCTTCACCAACCCGACGTCGCCGGTGTACCTTCCCGAACCGTGGTTCCACGAGAACGCCGGGTTGCAGTCCCGCGAGTACTGGTCGCAGCTGCTGACGATCGTGATCACCACGCCGATCAACTTCGTAGTCAACAAGCTGTGGACCTTCAGCCACGTCCGCAACAAGCACGCCAGCCTGGTGTGAGCCGCTGATGTACCTCAAGAGCCTCACGCTGCGCGGCTTCAAGTCGTTCGCGTCGACCACCACGCTGGTGTTCGAACCGGGCATCACCTGTGTGGTGGGGCCGAACGGCTCGGGCAAGTCCAACGTCGTGGACGCCCTCGCGTGGGTGATGGGGGAGCAGGGGGCCAAGAGCCTGCGCGGCGGCAAGATGGAGGACGTCATCTTCGCCGGCACGTCCGGGCGGGCGCCGCTGGGCCGCGCCGAGGTCGTGCTCACCATCGACAACACCGACGGCGCGCTGCCGATCGACTACACCGAGGTGACGATCAGCCGGACGATGTTCCGCTCCGGCGGCTCGGAGTACGCGATCAACGGGTCGCCCGCCCGCCTGCTGGACGTGCAGGACCTGCTCAGCGACTCCGGCATTGGCCGCGAGATGCACGTGATCGTCGGCCAGGGCCAGCTCGACTCGATCCTGCAGGCGACGCCGGAGATCCGCCGCGGCTTCATCGAGGAGGCCGCCGGCGTCCTCAAGCACCGCAAGCGCAAGGAGAAGGCCGAGCGCAAGCTCGAGGCCACCGCCGCCAACCTCAACCGGCTCAGCGACCTGTTGGGCGAGATCCGGCGCCAGCTCAAGCCGCTCGGACGCCAGGCCGAGGTCGCCCGCAAGGCGGCCGTCATCCAGGCCGACCTGCGCGACGCCCGCGCGCGGCTGCTGGCCGACGACCTGGTGTCGCTGACCGGTGCGCTGGAGGTCGAGCTGGCCGCGGAGGCCGAGCTCAAGCAGCGCCGGCTGCGACTGGAGGAGGAACTCTCCTGGGCCCGGCAGGCCGAACAGGTCGCCGAGGCCGCCGCGCGCGACGCGCTGCCCCAGCTGACCTCGGCCCAGGAGACCTGGTACGCGCTGGCCGGGCTGGCCGAGCGGGTGGCCAGCACCGCCTCGATCGCGGGCGAGCGGCTCCGCAACGCCGAGAGCGTGGGCACCGAGGACCGTCCCGGACGCGACCCCGAGGCCATCGAGCGGGAGGCGGCCGAGGTGCGTCGCGCCGAGGCCGAGCTCCAGGCCGAGGTCGACGCCAAGGCGCAGGCGCTCGCTGCGGCCACCGAGGCGCGGGGGGCGGCCGAGACCAGGCAGGCCGAGGCGGAGAAGCAGTTCGCCGCCCAGCAGCGCGCGATCGCCGACCGCCGTGAGGGCCTGGCCCGACTGACCGGCGAGGTGAACACGCTGCGCAGCCGCTCCGAGGCGGCCGGCGCCGAGATCGGACGACTGACCACCGCCCGCGCCGAGGCCGAGGAGCGGGCCGAGGGCGCCCGGCGCCAGTTCGCGAACCTCGAGACCCGCCTCGCCGGCCTCAGCGCGGGCGAGACCGGCCTCGACGCCGCCTACGAGGCTGCCGAGGCCGACGCCGAGTACGCCGCCGGGCAGCTGGAGGAGCTCCAGGAGGCCGAACGGGTCGCCGCCGCCGAACGCGGCGCCGCCGCAGCCCGGGCCGAGGCGCTCGCGCTGGGCCTCGAACGCCGCGACGGCACCGCGGCACTGATGGCCGCCGGCGACCGGCTGGACGGCCTGCTGGGGTCGGTGGCCGCGCTGATCAGCGTCCCGGCCGGCGCCGAGGTGGCCATCGCGGCCGCGCTCGGCTCGGCGGCGGACGCGGTGGCCGTCACCGGCCTGGACGCGGCCGTCGCCGCCTTCGACCACCTGAAGGCCGAGGACCTGGGCCGGGCCGGACTGCTGCTCGGCGGCCCGTCCGGCCCCGACACCAGTTCCTGGCCGGCGCTGCCCGGGCAGGCCCGCTATGCCGCCGGCATGATCGAGTGCTCGGCGACGCTGCGGCCGGCGATCGAGCGGCTGCTGTTCAAGGTGGCCGTGGTCGACGACCTCGCCGAGGGCCGCCGCCTGGTCGCCGCGCTGCCGGAGGTGACCGCGGTGACCGCCGACGGCGACGTGCTCAGCGCGTGGTTCGCGGCCGGCGGGTCGTCGGCGAAACCGTCGCTGCTGGAGGTGCAGGCCGCGCTCGACGAGGCCAACACCCGGCTCGGCGCCGCGCAGGCCGAGACCGAACGGCTGCGGTTCGCGATCGCCGAGGCCCAGGGCACGCTCGCCGTGGCCAGGGAACGGTCGGACGCCGCGCTGGCCCGGCTGCACGAGTCCGACGCCGAGCACGCCGCGCTCGCCGAGGAGGCCGGCGAGCTCAACCAGACCGTCCGCTCGGCGCAGGCCGAGGCCGGACGCCTGGCCGCCGCGGCCGAGAACGCCGCCACCGCCCGCGAGCAGGCGCTGGCCAGCCTCGGCGAACTGGAGGCGCGCCTCGAGCTCGCGTCCGCCCAGACCGAGCTCAGCGAGGCCGACCCGACCGAGCGCGACGACCTCGCCGCGCAGGCCAGGGCGGCCCGCTCGGCCGAGATGGACGCCCGGCTGGCCCTGCGCACCGTCGAGGAACGCGCCCGTGCGCTCGCCGGCCGCGCCGAGAGCCTGCTGCGCGCTGCCGGTGCCGAACGCGACGCCCGCGCGAAGGCCGCCGCCCGCCGTGAGCAGCTACGCCGGGAGGCCGAGGTGGCCGCCGCCGTACAGACGGCCGCCGGCTGGCTGGCCGAGCGGATCGCCGCGTCCCGGGCGCTCGCCGAGACCGAGCGCACCCTGGCCCAGCAGCGCCGCACCGAGGCCGAGGCCGACCTCACGGCCGCCCGCCAGCGGGGCCGTGAGCTGGCCAAGGCGTTCGAGGGCCTGGTGGACAGCGTCCACGCCGACGAGCTCGCCCGCGCCCAGCAGCAGATGAAGATCGAGGCGCTCGCCGAGAAGGCCCTGGCCGAGCTGGGGCTGGAGAACGAGGCGCTGGTCAGCGAGTATGGCCCCGACCAGCCGGTGCCGGTGCTGGTGAACCCCGACGGGACGCCGCTGGCCGAGGACGACCCCCATCCCGACCCGGTGCCCTACGTCCGGGCCGAGCAGGAGAAGCGGCTGCGGGCGGCCGAACGCGACCTCGCGGTGCTCGGCAAGGTGAACCCGCTGGCGCTGGAGGAGTTCGACGCGCTCAGCGAGCGGCACACGTTCCTGGCCGAGCAGCTGGCCGACCTGCGCAAGACCCGCGACGACCTCAGCGACATCATCGCCGACGTCGACACCCGGGTGCAGGAGGTGTTCGCCGCGGCCTACGCCGACGTGGAGCAGGCGTTCGAGGACTCGTTCTCGCGGCTGTTCCCCGGGGGCGAGGGACGCCTCGTCCTGACCGAGCCCGGCCAGTGGCTGACCACCGGGGTCGAGGTGGAGGCGCGTCCGGCCGGCAAGAAGGTCAAGCGGCTGTCGCTGTTGTCCGGCGGCGAGCGCTCGCTGGTCGCGGTCGCCTTCCTGGTCGCGCTGTTCAAGGCCCGTCCGAGCCCGTTCTACATCCTCGACGAGGTCGAGGCCGCGCTCGACGACACCAACCTGGGCCGGCTGCTGGAGATCTACGAGGAGCTGCGCGCGAACAGCCAGCTGCTGGTGATCACCCACCAGAAGCGGACGATGGAGATCGCCGACGCCCTGTACGGCGTCACCATGCGCGCCGACGGGGTCTCGGCCGTGATCAGCCAGCGTCTGAGGGAAGACTGAGAGCCTCCGGTGGATTTCCTGAGCGGCAAGGGGCGTCAGGCATAATGAAGTCGAACCTTTGGCGGAAGGGCCTCCAACTGTGACCTACGTGATCATCACCGTGGCGATCGTCGCGATCGCGCTGTGCGTGATAGCGGTCGTCGCGGTCGGCATGCGGGGCAGTCTCGCCGACAAGGCCCCCGAGGTCGCGAACGTGCTGGCGAACACCGCCCGGCACCTCAACGGGGACGCCGAACCGCCGCAGGGCCTGGTCGACTTCTTCGACGAGATCCCGCGCAGCGCCGCCTCGGCACGCAGCGCCGGTTCGGCCTCGGAGCCGCCCACGCGCTGACGCGCGCACGCCGGAGCCGGTCGGGTTGCCTACCATGACCGCGTGGATCTCTTCTTCTGGTACCTCATGGCGGCCGTGGCCGTCGTCCTGGTGGTGGCCGCGGTCACGATCGTCGTCAGCCGGCGCCGTGCCCTGCCCCCCGCACCCCCGACCCCGGAACTGCCGGCCTCCCCGGCCAGCCCTGGCGCCCCGGAGCAGGCGGCGGAGGCCGCCCCCGAGTCGGTCGCGCCCGAGCCCGTGGCGCCCGCGCTGGAGGAGCCCGAGCCGCCCGCGTCCCGGCTCACCCGGCTGCGGCGCCGGCTCAGCGCCAGCACCAACCCGTTCGCCCGCGGCCTGCTGGGCCTGCTGGCCGCGGACCGGCTGGATGCCGAGGCGTGGGACGACCTGGAGGCGACCCTGATCACGTCCGACCTGGGCGTGGGACCCACCGATGAGCTGATCACCGCGCTGCGCCGGGAGCTGGCGATCGACGCCGTCTCCGACCCCGACCGGGCCCGCCGCGTGCTGCGGGCCGAACTGCTGAAGCTGGTCGGCACCGACGCGGACCGGTCGCTGAACGTGACCGGGGCCGACGGGCTGCCGGGCGTCGTCCTGGTCGTCGGCGTCAACGGCACCGGCAAGACCACCACGATCGGCAAGCTGTCCCGGGTGCTGGTGGCCGAGGGCCACTCGGTGGTGCTGGCCGCCGCCGACACCTTCCGGGCGGCGGCCGCCGACCAGCTGCAGACCTGGGGGTCGCGGGTCGGCGTCCCGGTGGTGCGGGGGCCGGAGGGCGGCGACCCGGCGTCCGTCGCGTTCGACGCGGTCGAGACCGGGATCGCCGACGGAGCGGACGTGGTGGTGGTCGACACCGCGGGACGCCTGCACACCAAGACCGGCCTGATGGACGAGCTCGGCAAGATCAAGCGGGTGATCGAGCGCAAGGCCCCGGTGACCGAGGTGCTGCTGGTCATCGACGCCACCACCGGCCAGAACGGGCTCGCGCAGGCGCGGGTGTTCGCCGAGGTGGTGGACGTCACCGGCATCGTGCTGTCCAAGCTGGACGGCTCGGCGAAGGGCGGCATCGTGGTGCCGGTGCAGCGCGAGCTCGGCGTGCCGGTGAAGCTGATCGGCCTGGGCGAGGGCCCCGACGACCTGGCCCCGTTCGACGCCGAGGGCTTCGTGGACGCGCTGCTCCAGGAGGCGTGATGCGGATCCGTCCCGCGCGCCCGGCGGACCTGCCGGCCCTGCTGGAGATCTACAACGACGCGGTGGTGCACACCACCGCCAGCTGGGACCTGCTGCCCTGGACGCCGGTGGAGCACGCCGAGTGGTACGCCACCAAGGCCGAACACGGGCACCCGATCCTGGTCGCGGACGCCGACGGCGAGATCCTCGGCTACTCCGCCTACGGGCCGTTCCGGCCCAAGGCCGGCTACGCGGGCACGATGGAGCACAGCGTCTACGTCCGCCCGGACGCGCAGGGCCACGGCACCGGCCGGGCGCTGCTGGTGGCGGTGATCGAGTCGGCCCGCGCCCACGGCGTCCACGCCCTGATCGGTGGACTCAGCTCCGACAACGAGGTCTCGCTGCACCTGCACCGCTCCCTGGGCTTCGTCGAGGTGGGCCGCCTGCCCGAGGTGGGCCGCAAGTTCGACCGCTGGCTCGACCTCGTCCTCGTCCAGCTCTTCCTCTGACCCCCTCTCCCGACTTGTCAGAAACTGGTTGCGCTATGGCGCAATGAGGTTCTGACAAGTCGGCGGGGTGGGGAGCCAAGTCGGCGGGGTGGGGAGCGCGGAGCGGTCCCGGTAGGATGGCGCGCGTTCCCGAGCGTGAGGTAATTCCTTGTTCGACACCCTGTCCGATCGCCTGTCCGCCGCGTTCCGCGGGCTGCGCGGCAAGACCCGGCTGACCGACGCCGACATCGACGCGACCGCGCGCGAGATCCGCCTGGCGCTGCTCGAGGCGGACGTCAACCTCACCGTGGTCAAGGAGTTCATCGGCAACGTCCGCGAACGGGCCCACGGCGCCGAACTGAGCGCCGCGCTGAACCCCGGGCAGCAGATCATCAAGATCGTCAACGAGGAACTGATCACGATCCTCGGCGGCCAGGCGCGGCCGCTGCGGTTCGCGAAGCGTCCGCCGACCGTGATCATGCTGGCCGGCCTCCAGGGCTCCGGCAAGACCACGCTGGCCGGCAAGCTCGGCAAGTGGCTGAAGGACCAGGGCCACTCGCCGCTGCTGGTCGCCGCCGACCTCCAGCGCCCGAACGCGGTCACCCAGCTGCAGGTGGTGGGCGAGCGCGCGGGCGTGCACGTGTTCGCCCCGGAGCCCGGCAACGGCACCGGCGACCCGGTCGCGGTGGCCCGCAACTCGATCCTCCAGGCGATGAGCAAGCTCTACGACGTGGTCATCGTCGACACCGCCGGACGCCTCGGCGTGGACGCGGAGCTGATGCAGCAGGCCGCCGACATCAGGGACGCGGTGAACCCCACCGAGATCCTGTTCGTCGTCGACGCCATGATCGGCCAGGACGCGGTCAACACCGCCCAGGCCTTCGCTGACGGTGTCGGCTTCGACGGCGTCGTGCTCTCCAAGCTGGACGGTGACGCCCGTGGCGGCGCTGCGCTGTCGATCGCCCGGGTCACCGGCAAGCCGATCATGTTCGCGTCCAACGGCGAGGGCCTCGGCGACTTCGACGCCTTCCACCCCGACCGCATGGCCAGCCGCATCCTCGGCATGGGCGACCTGCTCACGCTGATCGAGCAGGCCGAGAAGACGTTCGACGCCGAGCAGTCGGCGAAGGCCGCGCAGAAGCTGATCGCCGGCAAGGGCGAGTTCGGCCTCGACGACTTCCTCCAGCAGATGCAGGCCGTCCGCCGGATGGGCCCGTTGAGCAAGATCCTCGGCATGATGCCCGGGATGGGCCAGATGAAGGACCAGATCGCCGGCATCGACGAACGCGAGATCGACCGGATCGAGGCGATCATCTACTCGATGACCCCCGCCGAGCGCACCAACCCGAAGATCCTGGACGGCTCCCGCCGCGCCCGGATCGCGGCCGGCTCCGGCACCAAGGTCTCGGACGTGAACTCCCTGGTCAACCGCTTCTTCGACGCCCGCAAGATGATGCAGAGCCTGGCCGGCGGCGGCATGCCCGGCATGCCGGGCGCGCGGCGTCCCGCGGCCAGGCAGCAGGCGAAGAAGAAGAAGGGCACGAACAAGGTGTCCGGCAACCCGGCCAAGCGGGCCGGCGCCCCGGCCGCCCAGCTGCCCGCGCAGCCCGCCGCGTCCGCGTTCGGCCAGCAGGTGCCCAGCGACGCCGAGCTGGCGAAGTCGCTGGGGGAGTTCCAGCTGCCGCCGGAGCTGCAGAACCTGTTCAACCCCAAGAACACCGGCCCCCGCTAGCCCGGACGCGCCGCGAGGGATGTCCGGTCACGCGCCGCCGGGGCTGGGGGAGCCCGAGTTCTTCGGGCACAGCCATGCCCCCGCGGTCCCGTCCGGACCGCCAGGGCCACCGGAGGCGGAACGGCTGCACCTGAACGGCGTCCTGCTGCCCGGCGGTGAGCAGGTCGACCTGTGGGTCGCCGACGGCGTCATCCGCACCGAGCCGGTCGCCGACGCGGTCACCGTCTGTTCGGACGCGTGGATCCTGCCCGGCCTGGTGGACGCCCACTGCCACGTCGGCCTGGGCGCGGACGGGGCGGTGCCCGCCGACGTCGCCGAGGCGCAGGCCCGCACCGACCGGGACGCGGGCACCCTGCTGATCCGCGACGCCGGCTCGCCGGTCGACACCCACTGGATCGACGCCCGCCCCGACCTGCCCCGGATCATCCGCGCCGGACGCCACATCGCCCGGCCCAAGCGCTACATCCGCAACTACGCGGCCGAGGTGGAGCCCGACGAGCTGATCGAGGAGGTGGCGCGGCAGGCGCTGCGCGGCGACGGCTGGGTGAAGCTCGTCGGGGACTGGATCGACCGCAGCACCGGCGACCTCGCGCCGCTGTGGCCGGCGGACGTGGCGGCGGCCGCCATCGCCCGCGCCCACGACCTCGGCGCCCGGGTGACCGCCCACTGCTTCGGGGAGGAGTCGGTGCACGAGCTCGTGCGGGCCGGCATCGACGGGATCGAGCACGGCACCGGGCTGGACGACGCCACGATCGCGCTGATGGCGCAGCGCGGGGTGGCGCTGGTGCCGACGCTGGTCAACCTGGAGAACTTCCCGGCGTTCGCCGACGCGGGCGAGGCGAAGTTCCCGCGCTACGCCGCGCACATGCGGGCGCTGTACGACCGACGGCTGGCCACGATCGGGGCGGCGGGGGACGCCGGGGTGCCGGTCTACGCCGGCACCGACGCCGGCGGCACGATCAGCCACGGCGTGCTCGGCACCGAGATCGGGCTGCTCGCCGGGGTGGGCGGGCCGGAGTTCGCCCTGGGGGCGGCGTCCTGGGGGTCGCGCGCCTGGCTGGGCGCACCGCCGGTCGCCGACGGCGCCTGGGCCGACCTGGTGGTCTACGCCGCCGACCCGCGGCTCGAGGTCGGCGTCGTCCGCCATCCCGAACTGGTGATCCTGCGCGGACGCGTGGTCACTCGCTGAGCTCGCTGGGCACCGCGATGACGTCCACCAGGGCGCCGTTGCGCCAGACCGTGATCTCGACCGGACGCCCGATCGCTTCCTCGACCATCCAGCGCTGGAGGCTGGTGGCCGAGCCCATCGGCTCGCCGGCCACGGCCACCACCACGTCGCCGACCTTCAGCGCGGCGACGGCCGCCGGGCTGCCGGGCACGATCTGGGCGACCCGCAGGCCGCTCGCCCGGCCCAGCCGTGCGGCCAGCGGCGGCGGCAGCGGGGCCTGTCCGGCGGCGACGCCCAGCCAGGCGCGCCGGACCCGTCCGGTGTTCATCAGGGACGCGATGATCCGCTGGGTGCTGGAGTTGATCGGCACCGCCAGGCCGAGCCCGACGCCGGCGACCGCGGTGTTCACGCCCACCATGCGCCCGGCGCTGTCGGCCAGCACCCCGCCGCTGTTGCCCGGGTTGAGCGCCGCGTCCGTCTGGATCACCTCGTCGACGACCCGCCCGCGCTGGGTGGGCAGCGAGCGTCCGAGCCCGGACACGATGCCGGCGGTGACGCTGCCGGCCAGCCCCAACGGGTTGCCCAGCGCCACCACCAGCTGGCCGACCTGGAGGCCGGCGGCGTCCCCGAGCACGACCGGGTCGGGCACCGGGCCGGACGCCCGCAGCACGGCCAGGTCGGACAGCGGGTCGCGCCCGGTCACCTCGACCGGGGTCTGGGTGCCGTCCGCGAACTCGGCGGTCGCCCGGTCGGCGCCCTCGACGACGTGGGCGCTGGTGAGCAGGAAGCCGTCGGCGGTCAGGACGCTGGCGCTCCCGGCACCCTCGCCCCGGGAGCCGCGCACCCGCAGGCTGGCCACGCTCGGCAGCACCTGCCGGGCCACCCGCACCACGGCCGCCGAGTAGGCGTCCATCGCCTCGGAATCTGCCATGCCACCCGAACGCGCGGGGGCGTCCGCGGTGTTCCGGTGTTCGCTGAGGGCGTGGCTACCCGAACCCCACCCACAGGACGACGACGTTCAGCGCGACGACGAGGCCGACGACCAGCCAGTTGACCACCCGCTGTGCCGGACGCTCGGCGTGCTCGCCCATCACCTGCGGGTCGGCGGTGACCACGGCGAGCGGCGCGGCGGCCAGCGCGACGCCGAAGCTGAGTACCACCTGGCTCCAGATCAGGACCTCGGTCGGCGGGACGCCGGTGAGCAGCAGCAGGACGGCCGGCGCGATCGTGAACACCCGGCGCAGGGTGGGGGAGACCTGCCAGACGTGCAGGTCCTTCAGGATCCGGGACCCGGCGTGGGTGCCGACCACGGCCGAGCCGATGCCGGACGCCAGCAGGCCGACGGCGAAAATCGCCGCGGGCCACGCGCCCAGCTCGAGCCCGAGGGCCTCGTGGGCCGAGGAGATGGTGTCGCCGGGGTGGCCGGCCAGCGCGACCGCGCCGAGCAGCAGCATCGAGATGTTGACCGACCCCGACAGCAGCAGGGCCAGGGCCACGTCCCAGCGCTGGATCCGCAGCAGCTTCCCGACCGGGGCGGTCAGGGTGCCGTCGGGCCGGTGCCGGTCGATCGCCAGCGCCGAGTGCAGGTAGATCGCGTGCGGCATCACCGTGGCGCCCAGCATCGCCGCGACCAGCGGCCACGCGTCCGTGGACGGTACGACCGGCCACAGCCCGGCGGCGGTGGCGCCCCAGTCGGGCGGACGGAAGAACAGCGCGCCGACGAACCCGAGGGCGACCACCGCCAGCAGCGCGCCGATGCCGGCCTCGAAGACCCGTTCGCCGCGGGCGCGCAGCACCCAGAGCAGGACGATCGCCACCACGCCGACCACGATGCTGCCCGCCCACAGCGGCAGCCCGAACAACAGGTAGAGCCCCAGCGCACCGCCGACCACCTCGGCGAGGTCGGTCGCGATCGCGATCACGAACGCCTGGAGCCCGTAGGCGAACGTCAGGGCGGGACGGGGCCCGCGCCGGCCGAAGCGTTCGGCCATCGCCTGCGGCAGGGTCTGCCCGGTGACCAGCCCCAGCTTCGCCGACTGGTACTGGATGACCATGGCCATCAGCGACGCCGCGACCAGCACCCAGACCAGCGTGTACCCGTAGTTCGAACCGGCGCTCAGGTTCGCCGCGACGTTGCCCGGGTCGACGTAGGCGACGCTGGCCACGAACGCCGGGCCGAGCAGGCCCAGCGACCCCGCCACCACGGTGCGGGAGCCGCTACGGGAGCCGGTACGGCGGGCGCCTGGCTGGAACATGATTCCGGCAGGCTACACGGCGGGGTTGTCCGCGGCCGTGCCGACCCCCGGGCGTCGCCGAGCGTCTCATTGGCGCCGTCCGGCCCTGCTCTGGCAGAATGTCCGACGCATCTGTGCCCGTTGGCGCCCTCTCATCGCCGGCGGTTGCGGATCCATCCGAACCCGGCAGACGTTGCCCCACAGCGGACACCGGCGTTCACCCGTCCGGCCCGGTGGCGTCACCGGTCCATCTTCCACAGGAGAAACCACACACGTGGCTGTCAAGATTCGCCTGAAGCGGCTCGGCAAGATCCGCTCCCCGCACTACCGCATCGTCGTCATGGACTCCCGCACCAAGCGTGACGGGCGGGCCATCGAGGAGATCGGGCTGTACCACCCGAAGAACGACCCGTCGGTGATCCGCGTCGATTCCGAGCGCGCGCAGTACTGGCTCGGTGTCGGCGCCCAGCCGACCGAGGCCGTCGTCGCGCTGCTCAAGCGCACCGGTGACTGGCAGAAGTTCAGTGGCGACACCTCGCCGTCCGGGCTGGAGCCGCAGCCGGCTCCCCGGGACAAGGTGGCCCTGTTCAACGCCGCCCTCGCCGAGGCCGACAGCGAGCCCGCCACTGCGGCGATCTCGCGGTCGAAGAAGAAGGCCGCTGAGCCCGAGGCCGAGGTCGAGGCCCCGGCTGAGGCCACCGAAGAGGCCTGAGCATGCTCGCCGACGCGCTGGAACACCTGGTTCGTGGACTGGTGCCCAACCCGGATGACGTCCGGGTGCGCGAGTCCGACCGGGGCCGCGTCCGCACCCTCGAGGTGCGGGTCCACCCCGAGGACATCGGCAAGGTCATCGGACGCCAGGGACGCACCGCTGGTGCCCTGCGCACGGTGATCGCCGCGCTGGCCGGCCGGGAGCAGGTCCGCATCGACTTCGTCGATGTCGACCGCCGCCCGTCCCGTCGCCGCTGAACGACACTCAGAAACCGTCCCCTTCTCGGCCACCCCTGGCCGATGAGGGGACGGTTCCGTTTTTCCGTCCCGCCGTTGAGGAGGTCCCGTGGAGCAGGTGATCGTCGGCACCGTCGGCCGCGCGCACGGCCTGCGTGGCCAGGTGAGCGTGCGCCCGCGTACCGACAGCGTCGAGGAACGTTTCGCCCCCGGGAGCACCGTGGTGGCCGCCGGCCGCACGCTGACCGTGGCCGGCCACAGCTTCACCCAGGGACGCCTGGTGGTCTGGTTCGCCGGCGTCACCGACCGGACGGACGCCGAGGCGCTCCGCGGCCTCGACCTGTGGGCCGACGGGATCGGTGAACCCACCGGCGAGGACGAGTTCCACGACGCCGAACTGGTCGGACTGACCGCGGTCGCCCCCGACGGCCGCACGCTGGGCGAGGTGGTCGCCGTCGAGCACCCGCCGCTGCAGGACCTCCTGGTGGTGCGGACGCCGTCCGGCGACCGGCTGGTGCCGTTCGTGGCGGCGCTGGTGCCCGAGGTCGACCCGGCCGGCGGACGGGTCGTGATCGACCCCATCCCCGGGCTGTTGGAGGAGCTTCCCGATGCGGATTGACCTCGTCACGATCTTCCCCGACTACTTCGCGCCGCTGCGGCTCTCGCTGGTCGGCAAGGCGGTCGAATCCGGGCTGCTCGACCTCGGCGTCCACGACCTGCGCGACTGGACCCACGACCGCCACCGCACCGTCGACGACACCCCCTACGGCGGCGGTGCCGGCATGGTGATGAAGCCCGAGCCGTGGGGCGAGGCGCTGGACGCCCTCGTCCCGGACGGCGGCCCGCGCCCGCTGCTGGTGGTGCCGACGCCGGCCGGCGTCCCGTTCACCCAGGCGCTCGCGCACGAGCTGGCCGGGCGTGACCGGCTGGTGTTCGCCTGCGGGCGCTACGAGGGCATCGACGCCCGGGTGGCCGAGCACGCCGCGTCCCGCATGGACGTGCTCGAGGTGAGCCTGGGCGACTACGTGCTCAACGGGGGCGAGGTGGCCGCGCTGGCGATCACCGAGGCCGTGGTGCGGCTGCTGCCCGGCGTCCTGGGCAACCCGGAGTCGCTGCGGGAGGAGTCCCACGGCGCCGACCTCGACGGGCTGCTGGAGTACCCGGTGTACACCAAGCCGGCCACCTGGCGGGGTCTGGAGGTGCCGTCGGTGCTGCTGTCGGGCCACCACGGACAGGTCGCGGCGTGGCGGCTGGAGCAGTCCCGACGACGGACCGCGGAGCGCCGTCCGGACCTCCTCGACGCCCCCGAATAGGGCGCAATTAGGCAACGTCCGCATTGCTCAAATGCGCTGAATTGCCGTTTCGTCCAGTCCCTGTCCGAACTCTGAGACCAGCCTGCCCGGAAAGGCCTGCGCGGTCAGTAACAGGGGCCGGTTCTCACTAGTGTGGACCCGTGGCGACAACGACTCTTACCCCTCACCAGAGGGCCCTCCGATCAACGGTCGCGCTGAAAGCCTTGATGGCTGTCACCGGGTTGATCCTGATCGCTTTCCTTCTGGTGCACATGTTCGGCAACCTCAAGATGTTCATCGGGCCCGAGGCCTTCAACCACTACGCGGAGTGGCTGAAGGGCGAGAGCGAAGACGGTGGCATCCTCTACCCGCTCGTTCCCAAGGGCTGGTTCATCTGGATCTTCCGCGTGGTGCTGCTGGCGGCCGTCGTGCTGCACATGTACTCCGCCGCCACGCTGTGGAAGCGCGCCCTCGCGGCGAACCCGTCCACCTACGCGGCGAAGCGCAAGCTGGCCCAGACCTACTCGGCGCGCACCATGCGCTGGGGCGGCATCATCCTGGCCGGCCTGCTGATCTTCCACCTGGCGCAGTTCACCGTCCACGCGGCCCTGGTCGCCGGCCCGTACGGCGGCAGCCCCTACGCGATGGTGATCGGTGAGTTCGGCATCTGGTGGATGGTCATCGTCTACGCGATCTGGATGCTGGCGGTGTGCATGCACATCCGGCACGGCTTCTGGAGCGCGTTCGCGACCCTGGGCGCCAACACCAGCGCCACCGCCCGCGCGGTCCTCAACGGCTGCGCCTGGGCCGTCGCCCTGCTCCTCTACATCGGCTTCATGATCATGCCGGTGGCTGTTCTCTTCGGATGGATTCACTGATGACGACCACGACCGAAAAGCCCGCTCCGACGAAGGCGGCCAAGCCCCTGCCGGGGGCCGATTTCTTCACCGTCGGTGCGGATATCAAGGACACCAAGGCGCCGTCGGGCCCGATCGAGCAGAAGTGGTCCAAGCGCAAGTTCGAGGCCAAGCTCGTCAACCCGGCCAACCGCCGCAAGCTCACCGTGATCATCGTCGGCACCGGCCTCGCCGGTGGCGCGGCCGCGGCGAGCCTCGGTGAGGCCGGCTACAACGTCCTGAACTTCTGCTACCAGGACAGCCCCCGCCGGGCGCACTCGATCGCCGCCCAGGGCGGCATCAACGCGGCCAAGAACTACCGCAACGACAACGACTCGACCCACCGGCTGTTCTACGACACGGTCAAGGGCGGCGACTACCGCGCCCGCGAGACCAACGTGTACCGCCTGGCCGAGGTCAGCGCGAACATCATCGACCAGTGCGTCGCGCAGGGCGTCCCGTTCGCCCGTGAGTACGGCGGCCTGCTCGACAACCGCTCGTTCGGTGGCGTCCAGGTGCAGCGGACGTTCTACGCCCGCGGCCAGACCGGCCAGCAGCTGCTGATCGGTGCCTACCAGGCGCTGGAGCGCCAGGTGGCCGCCGGGACGGTGAAGATGCACACCCGCCACGAGATGCTCGAGCTGATCGTGGCCGACGGACGGGCCCGCGGCATCGTCACCCGTGACATGGTCACCGGCCAGATCCAGAGCTGGTTCGCCGACGCCGTTGTGCTGGCCACCGGCGGCTACGGCAACGTGTTCTTCCTGTCGACCAACGCGATGGGCTGCAACGTGACCGCCGACTGGCGTGCACACCGCAAGGGCGCCTACTTCGGCAACCCGTGCTACACGCAGATCCACCCGACCTGCATCCCGGTGCACGGCGAGACGCAGTCGAAGCTCACCCTGATGTCGGAGTCGCTGCGCAACGACGGACGCATCTGGGTGCCCAAGCGGGCCGAGGACTGCGACAAGGATCCGCGCCAGATCGCCGAGGCCGACCGCGACTACTACCTGGAGCGGATCTACCCGGCGTTCGGCAACCTGGTGCCGCGTGACATCGCGTCCCGGCAGGCGAAGAACATGTGCGACGAGGGCCGCGGCGTCGGCCCGGCCGTCAAGGAGATCGGCGAGGACGGCCAGGAGCGCCAGGTGCGCCGCGGCGTCTACCTCGACTTCGCGGACGCGATCAGCCGCCTCGGCAAGGACGGCGTCGCCGCCCGCTACGGCAACCTGTTCGACATGTACGCCCAGATCACCGGCGAGGACCCGTACGAGACCCCGATGCGGATCTACCCGGCCGTGCACTACACGATGGGCGGCCTGTGGGTCGACTACGACCTGTCGAGCAACGTGCCCGGCCTGTACGTGACCGGTGAGGCCAACTTCTCCGACCACGGTGCGAACCGCCTGGGTGCCTCGGCCCTGATGCAGGGCCTGGCCGACGGCTACTTCGTGCTGCCGAACACCATCAACGACTACCTGGCCGGTGCGCCGTTCGACAAGCTCGACGACACCCACCCGGCCGCGGTCGAGGCGTTGGCGTCGGTGAAGGACCGGATCGACAAGCTCCTGGCCGTCAACGGCACCCGCACGGTCGACTCCTTCCACAAGGAGCTCGGCCACATCATGTGGGAGTACTGCGGCATGGAGCGCACCGAGGCCGGCCTGATCAAGGCGATCGGCCTGATCCGCAAGCTCCGCGAGGAGTTCTGGCGCGACGTCAAGGTCACCGGTGTGAACGAGGACTTCAACCAGACCCTCGAGCGCGCCGGACGCGTGGTGGACTTCATGGAGCTCGGCGAGCTGATGTGCGTCGACGCCCTGCACCGCCGCGAGTCGTGCGGCGGCCACTTCCGGGCCGAGAGCCAGACCGAGGACGGCGAGGCCCTGCGCCACGACGACGAGTTCCTCTACGTCGCGGCCTGGGAGTACACCGGCACCGCGCAGGCGCCGGTGCTGCACAAGGAACCGCTGGAGTACAACTTCATCGAGCTGAAGCAACGGAGTTACAAGTGAACATCACCCTGCGCGTATGGCGCCAAGCGAACGCGTCTGCTGAGGGGCGCATGGTCACCTACCAGGTGCGCGACGTGTCCCCGGACATGTCGTTCCTGGAGATGCTCGACCTGCTCAACGAGGACCTCACGGTCAAGGGCGAGGAGCCGGTGGCCTTCGACCACGACTGTCGTGAGGGCATCTGCGGCATGTGTGGCGTCGTCATCAACGGCACCGCCCACGGCCGTGGCGACTCCCCGGTGCCGACGACCACCTGCCAGCTGCACATGCGGTCCTTCGAGGACGGTGCGACGATCGACGTCGAGCCGTGGCGCGCGGGCCCGTTCCCGGTGATCAAGGACCTCGCGGTGGACCGGTCGGCCTTCGACCGGATCATCCAGGCCGGCGGCTTCATCTCCGCCAACACCGGTGCGGCTCCGGACGCCCACGCGGCGCCGGTCGGCAAGTTGAAGGCCGACCGTGCCTTCGACGCGGCCACCTGCATCGGCTGCGGCGCCTGTGTGGCGGCGTGCCCGAACTCCTCGGCCATGCTGTTCACCGCGGCGAAGATCACCCATCTGGCGATGCTCCCGCAGGGCCAGCCGGAGCGGTTCCTCCGGGTCAAGTCGATGCTGGCCCAGCACGACGAGGAGGGCTTCGGCGGCTGCACCAACATCGGTGAGTGCGCGGAGGTCTGCCCCAAGCAGATCCCGTTCGACACGATCAGCCAGCTCAACCGCGACCTGATCTCCTCGCTGTTCAAGAAGGACGGCAAGTAGGTCGGAGAGCAGCCGACACCTCAGCACGGCCCCCGGAGTCGCTCCGGGGGCCGTGCTGCGTCCTCGCTCCCGAATTGTCCCCTCGCGCCCGGAATTCCGGGCGCGAGGGGACAATTCGGTGGCGGGAACGGGGCGCGGGGGGCAGGATCGTCCGCGACGGGAGGGGGAGCGATGGCGCCCTACGAGAAGCTGGACGCGGACGCGGTGCTGGCGACGGCCCGGCGGCTGCAGGCCCGGATCGCGGCCCGGTTCCCCGGACGCAACCTGGGACGGGTGGCCGAACGGCTCGTCGAGGTCGCCTCCGACGTTGAGCGTGCGGCCGCCCGCTCGACCTGGATCACCGCGCTCCGGGTCGCCGGACTGGTGCTGATCGGTCTCATCGTGGTGCTGTCGTGCGCCTCCCTGGTGGCCGCGGTGGCGGAGTTGGTCACCGAGGGCGGCACGACGCTCGCCTGGCTGTCGGCGGTCGAGACGATCGTGAGCGACATCGTCTACGCCGGGATCGCGGTGGTGTTCCTGTGGGTCCTGCCCTCCCAGCTGGAGCGGCGGCGCATCCTCGGCGAGCTGCACCGGCTGCGGTCGCTCGCGCACGTGATCGACATGCACCAGCTCACCAAGGACCCCGAGAGGTTCGCCGCGTCCTTCCGTCCGACCGCCCAGAGCGTCGAGGTGTCGCTCAGCCCGATCGAGATGGCCAACTACCTCGACTACTGCTCGGAACTGCTCTCGCTGGTCTCGAAGACGGCGGCCGTCTACGCCGAACGCACCACCGACCCGGCGGTCCTGGCCACCATCTCCGACATCGAGAACCTCACCAACGGGATGGCCCGCAAGATCTGGCAGAAGCTCAGCCTGGTGCCCGGCGTGGGCCACCGTCCGACCTCGCCCGCCGACGACTGAGCGGCGGACGCCGTCCGGATGCGGCCCCCGATTTCCGCGCCCGGTGACCGGTGTGGCAAACTTGGTCCTCGTTGTGCCGTGAACGCTCCTGCCACAGGGGGAAGGCGTTGGCGGACCTCATTGGACGTACGAGACGAAGTGTCCTGTGGCACTGGCGAGGAAACCATGAACCAGCTGGTTGAGCAGATCGGCAAGGCCGCTCAGCGCGACGACATCCCCGACTTCCGCCCCGGCGACAACGTCAAGGTGCACGTCCGGGTCATCGAGGGCAACCGCTCCCGCATCCAGGTCTTCGCCGGCGCCGTGATCGCCCGCAACGGTTCTGGCATCGCCGAGGCCTTCACGGTCCGCAAGGTGAGCTTCGGCACCGGCGTGGAGCGTACCTTCCCGCTGCACAGCCCGATCATCGAGAAGATCGAGGTCGAGCGCCTGGGCGACGTGCGACGCGCCAAGCTGTACTACCTCCGCGGTTTGCGCGGCAAGGCTGCGAAGATCAAGGAGAAGCGCGACCGCTGAGGCGTCCGACGCCCAGGGTTGCCCGGGCCGGCGGAACAGCGGCCCAACGGAAGGGAGTGCGGTGAGCGCACCCAGCGAGACCAGGAGCGGCGGCAAGGACGCGCTCTCGGCCGCAGGCGGCTGGCTGCGTGAGATCGCCATCGTGGTCGTGGGGGCGCTGATCGCGTCCACCCTGTTGAGGCTGTTCGTCGCCCAGATGTTCGTGATCCCGTCCGGATCGATGGAGAACACGCTGCTGATCAGCGACCGCGTGGCCGTCCAGAAGGTCGCCCCGTACCAGCGCGGCGACGTCATCGTGTTCCGCGACACCCTCGGCTGGCTCGCGCCGGCCAAGGTGGAGGACAACCAGCTCAAGAGGGCCCTGGTCTTCATCGGCCTCGCGCCGGACGAGAGCTCGAACCACCTGATCAAGCGCGTGATCGGCGTCGCCGGAGACCATGTCACCTGCTGCGACGCCCGCGGACGGGTCACCGTCAACGGCACCGCGCTCAACGAGGGCGACTACCTCTACCGCGACCCGACCACGGGCAAACAGGTGGAGCCGTCCTCGGTCGCGTTCGACGTGGTGGTGCCGGCCGGTACCGTCTTCGTGATGGGCGACCACCGCAACGACTCCGCCGACTCCCGCTGCCACCTCAGCGACGACCCCGAGGGCGCGGCCGAGGGCTCGAAGGCCTTCATCCCGGTCGACAACATCGTGGGCACGGCGGTGGCCGTCGTGTACCCGTTCAGCCGCTTCCACGGGATCAGCAGGCCGATCACCTTCGAGGGCGTCCCCGCCGGCGGCACGCCGCCGTCCGCACCGGTGCTGGCCGGTCCCAAGGTCGTCTGCTGACCCGGCCGTGGCGATCGTGGTTCGCCGGGACGCCGGCATCTACGGCTACGAGGCCTCGCTGCGGCGGGGCGGCTTCGGCCTGATCGCCGGCGCCGACGAGGCCGGACGGGGCGCCTGCGCGGGTCCGCTGGTGGCCGGCGCCGTCATCCTCAAGCCCGGCAAGGGCGGCGAGATCCCCGGGCTGGCCGATTCCAAACTGCTCACCGCGTCAGCACGCGAGCGGGTCTACGACCAGATCCTCAAGCGCGCCCTGGCCTGGACGGTAGTCAGCGTCGAAGCCGACGAGTGCGACCGCCTCGGCATGCACCACGCGGACCTCGCCGGGCTGCGCCGGGCGCTGCTGCGGCTGTCGCCGGCGGCCGAGTTCGCTCTCACCGACGGGTTCAGCGTCGACGGTCTCGGCATGCCGAACCTGGCGATCTGGAAGGGCGACCGGGTGGCGGCGTGCGTCGCGGCGGCGTCCGTGGTGGCGAAGGTGACGCGCGACCGCATCATGGCCGACTGGCACACCGACCTGCCCGACTACGCGTTCGACATCCACAAGGGCTATTGCACCCCGCTGCACCAGGAGCGGCTGGAGGAGCACGGGCCGAGCACGATCCACCGGATGTGCTTCGAGAACGTCCGGCGAACGATTAAGGTGAATGCGTTATGAGCGCCGAGGACCTTGAGCAGTACGAATCCGAACTCGAGCTGCAGCTGTACAAGGAGTACAAGGACGTCGTCGGCATCTTCACCTACGCGGTCGAGACCGAACGGCGCTTCTACCTGTGCAACGCGGTCGACCTGAAGGTGCGCACCGAGGGCGGTGACGTGTACTACGAGGTGTCGATGGGCGACGCGTGGGTCTGGGACATGTACCGGCCCGCCCGCTTCGTGAAGAGCGCCAAGGTGCTCACCTTCCGTGACGTCTCCATCGAGGAGATCGCGCACAGCGACCTGAAGGTGCCAGACAACCTGTAGGCCCTTGGCCTGTGGATGACGGGAGTTGTCCACAGGCGGCCCGATCCGCTGACACGTTTTCCGCACTCCTGCCGATAGTGACCGGCGGGAGGTGGTGGTCGTGGAACGGGCGGAGGTCTGGCACGTCGGTGAGGAGGTGGCCGCTGCGCACCTGGTGCGGCTGGGCTGGACGATCGTCGACCGCAACTGGCGCTGCCCGGTCGGCGAGCTCGACATCGTGGCGGTGGAGCCGGGTCCCGAGCCGGTGGTGGTGTTCTGTGAGGTGAAGTGCCGCACCGGGCTGGGTTTCGGGCCGCCGCTGGAGGGCATCACCCGGGCCAAGGTGGCCAAGCTGCGGGAGGTGGCGCTGCACTGGCTGCGCGCCCAGCCGGCGCCGGTGCGCCACATCCGGTTCGACGGCGTGGGGGTGCTGCTGACCCGGGACGCGCCGCCGGTGATCACCCACGTCGCGGGGATCGGACGGTGAGCCAGGCGCGGGCCTGGTCGGTGGCGTTGGTGGGCATCGACGGCCGGCTGGTCGAGGTCGAGGCGGCGATCAGCAGCGGCCTGCCGAGCACCCGCATGGTGGGGCTGCCCGACACCGCTCTGTACGAGGCGCGCGACCGGTGCCGGGCCGCGATGGCGTCCACCGGGGTCGGCTGGCCGTCCGACCCGGTGACGATCAATCTGTCCCCGGCCACGCTGCCGAAGGCCGGCTCGCACTACGACCTGGCGATCGCGGCGGCGGTGGCCGCCGCCGGGCGCAAGTTCGACCCCGGCGCGCTGGAGGGAACCGCACTGTTCGGCGAACTGGGCCTCGACGGGCGGGTGCGCACGGTGCGGGGCCTGCTGCCCGCCCTGCTGACGGTCGCGCGCGGCGACTTCCACCGGGTGGTGGTGCCGGCCGGGCAGATGCGGGAGGCCGCCCTGGTGACCGGGCTGAGCGTCTCCGGCGCGGCCGACCTCGCCGACCTGTTCGACATCCTCACCGGCGGGCCGGGCGCGATGCTCCCGCCACCGGCCGAGCCGGCCGCGAACGGTGCGCCCCACCTCGACATCGCCGACGTGGCCGGGCAGGCGGAGGCGAAGTGGGCACTGGAGGTGGCGGCGGCCGGGCGGCACCACCTGTACCTGCACGGCCCGCCGGGGGTGGGCAAGACGCTGCTGGCCGAGCGGCTGCCGTCCCTGCTGCCCGACCTGGAGCTGAGCGAGGCCCTGGAGGTGTCGGCCGTGCACTCCCTCGCCGGGCTGAACCTCGACGCCGGCCTGGTGCGGCGTCCGCCGTACGCCGACCCGCACCACTCGGCGTCGATCGCGTCCTTGGTCGGCGGTGGGGCGCGCATCGCCCTGCCCGGAGCGGTGTCGCGCGCGCATCGCGGCGTCCTCTTCCTGGACGAGGCGCCGGAGTTCTCGCCGCGGGTGATGGAGGCACTCCGGGTGCCGCTGGAGTCGGGCCGCATCGTGCTCGGACGGGCGGTGGCCACGGCGACCTATCCGGCCAGCTTCCAGCTGGTCCTGGCGGCGAACCCGTGCCCGTGCGGGCTGGCGGGTACGCCGGGAGGCGACTGCCGCTGCCCGCCGATGGTGGTGCGGCGGTACGCGTCCCGGGTGTCGGGGCCGATCCTCGACCGCATCGACATCCATCAACACCTGCGGACGCCGCGGGCGTCGTTCCTGAGCCGCGTCCACGAACCGGGGGAGAGCTCCGCGGTCGTGGCCGAGCGGGTGGCGGACGCCCGCGCGCGCCAGCGCGACCGGCTGGAGCCGAGCGGCTGGCGCACCAACGGGGAGGTGCCGGGGCCGGCGCTGCGCAAGCGCCTGCCGCTGCCCGAGGGCGCCGACCTGCTCGACACGGCGGTCGCCCGGGGACGGCTGTCCGCGCGCGGCGTCGACAAAGTGCTCCGGCTGGCGTGGACCATCGCCGACCTCGCCGGGGCGGCCCGGCCCACCAGGGAACACGTGCACACCGCGCTGGCGATGCGGCGCGGCGAGGGAGCGGAGGCGGCCTGAGATGGACGAACGGATGGCACGGATGTGCCTGGCGGCAGTGGTCGAACCGGGGCACCCCGCGGTGGCCGAGGCGGTCGGCAGCTACGGGGCGGCGCAGGTGTGGGCGAGCCTGGTCGACGCCGGGGCCCGGATGCCGCTCGCCGAACGCGCCCGACGCCTCGACCCCGACGACCTGGCCGCCCGGACGCGGGCGGCCGGGCTCCGGTTCCTGGTGCCCGGCGACGACGACTGGCCACCCGGGCTGGCCGACCTGGCCGGCTGCGAACCGGTCAACCAGCTCAGTGGCGAGCCGGTGGGGCTGTGGGTGGCCGGCGGCGGCAGCCTCGGCGCGCTGTGCGCGTCGTCGGTGGCGATGGTCGGGTCGCGGGCGTCCACGGCGTACGGCGACACCGTCGCGTCCGACCTCGCCGCCGAACTGTCCGAGGACGGGCGCTGCGTGGTCTCCGGCGGCGCGTACGGCATCGACGCCGCCGCCCACCGCGGCTGCCTGGCCGGGAGGACGCCGACCGTCGCGGTGCTGGCGGCCGGGCTCGACGAGCCGTACCCGGGCGGCCACCGTCCGCTGTTCGCGCGGGTCGCGGAGAAGGGCGTGCTGGTCAGCGAGCTCGCTCCCGGCGAGCACCCCACACGGGTGCGGTTCCTGGCCCGCAACCGGCTGATCGCCGCCCTGACGCCCGGCACGGTGCTGGTGGAGGCGGCCGCCCGCTCGGGGGCCCGTAACACGGTCACCTGGGCGAATGAACTGGGGCGGGTGGTGATGGCGGTTCCCGGGCCGATCACCAGCGCCACCTCGGTCACCCCGCACCGCCTGATCCGGGAGGCCGAGGCGGTGCTGGTCGCCAGTGCCTCCGACGTGCTGGAGCTGTTGTCGCCCCTGGGACGGGCGAACCCGCGGCGGCCGGGGGAGCGCCGCCCCACCGACGACCTGGACGCCGACGAGCTGCGGCTGTTCGAGGCCGTGCCGGGTCGCGGCAGCCTGCCGGCCGGCGAGCTGGCGCTGCGGGCGGGCCTGGCCCTGCCACGCTGCCTGGCGGTGCTCGACCAACTGGCCGAGCGGGGCTTCCTGGCGCAGAACCTGATCGGGGAGTGGCAGCTGCCGCCGAGGAGGTCAGCGTGACCGGTGGGCCTCCATCAGCCGCAGCCACACCTCGCTGGCGGTCGGGTACGACGGCACCGCGTGCCACAGGGTCTCCGCGGTCAGCCCGCCGACGATCGCCACGGTGGCGGCGTGCACGAGTTCAGCCACCTCCGGCCCCACGAAGGTGGCACCCCGCAGCCGTCCGGTGCCGGCCTCGAACACGAGTTTGGCGGTTCCGGTGGCGTCGTCCCGCAGCAGGCCGAAGCCCGCCGCGCTGTTCATCGGGACCTGCACGCAGTCGACCGCCACGCCGCGGGCACCCGCCTCGGCCTCGGTCCAGCCGGAGGAGGCGACCTGCGGGTCGGTGAACACCACCTGGGGGACCGGCACGTCCGCCGGCACGTCCGGCGCCGGGCGGCCCTCGGCCAGGGCCGCGATGCGCTCCCCGGCCAGCCGGGCCGCGTACTTGCCCCAGTGGGTGAGCGGGGCCTCCCCGCCCGCGTCGCCGACCGAGAGCAGCCAGTCGGGCCGCTGGTCGGCGTGGGCGAACCCCTCGGGGGTCAGCCCGATGCTGTCCAGGCCGATGTCGTCGGTGTTGGGGCGGCGTCCGGTGGCGACCAGGACCTCCGCGACGTCCAGCGGGCCGCCGGCCAGGTCGAGCCGCACCGGGCCACCGTGCACCCTGCCCACGCCGGTGTCGGCGGCGTCGAGGCGGGAGGCGCCGGTTACCGCTGCGGAGAACCGGACGTCCACTCCGGCCTTCCGCAGGCCGTCGGCCACCAGGTCGGAGGCGAACGGCTCGAACCGCTCCAGCAGCCGGTCGCCCCGCACCAGCAGCGTGACCTTCGCGCCGAGCGCGGCCAGCCACAGGCAGGCCTCCACCGAGACCACGCCGCCGCCGACCACGGCGATCGACGCCGGCACTTCGACGATGCCGGTGGCGTCCCGGGAAAGCCACGGGTGCAGGCCGGCGAACACCGGCGGTACGACCGGCCGGCTCCCGGTCGCGACCACCACGGCCAGCCGTGCCTCGACCTCGCGTGCGGCGTCGCCCTCACCGACGACCACCCGGCGCTCCCCGGCGAGCCGTGCGGTGCCCCGGGCCACCTCGATGCCCGCGCCCTGCGCCCAGCCGACCTGCCCGGCGTCGCTGTAGTTCGACACCCAGTAGTCGCGGCGGGCCAGCAGCGCCGGCACGTCCAGCGGTACAGCGTCGGGCAGGCCGCCCAGGTGCTCGGCCGACGCCCGCACGTCCAGGGGCCGCAGCAGGGCCTTGCTGGGCATGCACGCCCAGTACGAGCACTCGCCGCCGAACAGCTCGCGGTCGGCCAGCAGGGCGGTCCGCGACGACCCCCTGACGGCGTAGTCGGCCACGTTCTCCCCGGCCGGTCCGGCCCCGATCACCACGACGTCATAGGTCTGCGCTGCCATCGCCCCAGTGTGGTCGAGGTCACGATTCGGCAACAGTGGGCAGAGTTGACCGGTTTCCCGCAACGAAGTCCGCGCCCTGAACGTGGAATCGGCATGATGCAGAGCATGAAGTCACTGCGGGCTCTCGGCGTCCTCGCCGTCGCCTCCCTCGCCCTCCTCGCCGGTTGCTCCGGCTCGTCCTCCGGCTCCGCCGCCTCGCTGCCCGAGGACAACGGTGGCGTCGCCGCCCAACCGGCGAACGGTGGCGCCGACTACGCCGACAAGGCCCCCGAGGACGTCCCCGCGGGTGTTCCCGACGTCATCGTCGAGCAGAAGCTCGCCCGCACCGCGCGGGTCAGCCTCACGGTCACCGACGTGGAGGCCGCCGCCACCCAATTGCGGGCGCTCGCTGCGTCGCTGGACGGCCAGGTGACCGCAGAGAACCTGGTCAGCCGCGTCGGGGCGGACGCGAAGGTCGTCCCCACCTCGACGATGGTGATCTCGGTGCCGGCCGACCGGCTGGACTCCGCGCTCGAGCAGCTGAAGTCGGTGGGCACGATCACGAACCGGGTGATCACCACGGAGGACGTGACCCTGCAGGTGGCCGACGTCGACGCCCGCATCAAGACCCTGAACGACTCGATCGCGCGCCTGCGCGACCTGTGGAGCCGCGCCGGCCGGATCAGCGAACTCACCCAGCTCGAGAACGAGATCCAGACCCGGATCTCCGAGCGCGACTCCCTGGTGGCACAGCAGAACGCGCTCGCCAAGCGGGTCGCCCAGTCGCCGATCACCCTCACCCTCACCCTGCCCGCGGACGCCCCGGTCGCTGAGGCCACCGGCTTCCTCGGCGGCCTGGTCGCCGGCTGGAACGCGCTGCTGGCCAGCAGCCGCGTGCTGATGACCGTGCTGGGCGCCGTGCTGCCGTTCGCCGCGGTGGTCGCCGTGATCGGGTTGCCGCTGATGGTGTGGCGTCGCCGGCGGCGTCACCCGTCGGCCACCGCCACGCCCGCCACGCAGCCCGCCGAGCCGCCGTCCGCGGACGACCAGGCGGACGCCGGGTAGGCGGTGTCCCCCTTCGGGGGGACAGACGCCGGCGAGCCGACTCCCTAGGATGAGGGGTGCAGGGGGGGAGCAGCCGCTAGCTGTTGCGGGCCGCTGGCCGTAGCGACTGACCTGAGGACGACCAAACGCAGCGAACGCAAGTGGAGCGGACGAGCCGATCGGCTCGTCCGCTCCGCTGTTTCCCTCGTCAGTCGACGGCGCTCACGTCCAGCCGCCGGGCGTCCACCAACCGGCCGGTGAAGTACGCCCCGACCGCCACGTCACCCGAGGCGATCCCGGGCAGCCGCCGAGAGGTCGACCGGTCCACCCGCAGTGCGATGTAGCTGACCGTGTCGGAGTCCGGCAGGCCGGCCAGCACCGACGCCGGCACGCCGTGCGGGTCGTACCGCAACACGGCCGAGTCGCCGCCGGTGATGTCCTCGGCGTCCACTGCGAGCGAGCCGGACGCGCCCCAGTGCAGCCGGAACTCCAGCCAGGCCGGGTCCGACGGCAAGGCCTTGGACGGGTACGCGATCAACCCCGGCGACACCCAGACGCCCTTCGGGGTGGCGTCCAGGCTGGGCGCCGTCGTCAGCGCCTTCGCCGTGGCGGTCGCCACGTGGGTGGCGAGGTCGTAGCTGACCCGGACCACCATGCCGTCATCGGGCACGACGACCGCGAGGTTCGGCCCGTCCTTCACCCCGCCGGCGCCGTAGTTCTCGTCCATGGACAGCCCGTGGGCGATCTTGAACTCGTAGGTGCCCTTGGGCAGGTCGGCGGTCGCCCAAGTGTAGACCTTGTCCCCATCCGGGTCCTGCAACCACGGCTGCATGCAGTCGGGCTGCCAGTCGCCTGCGCACCCGAGATCGGCGTTCCAGCCGCCCGGGGCGGTGATGATCGGGCCCTGCGCGTCCGAGGTGATCCAGTGCGTGCGGTGGTCGTAGTAGAAGGTGATCGGTTGCGTTCCCGCGCTCAGCGAGATGTTCGCGCCGTCCTTCACCCCGCCCGCGCCATAGTTCTCCGTCCAGCTCCGGTTGATCGCGGCCTTGTAGGAGTACTCGCCGGCCGGCAGCGTGACCGTCTTGCGCCAGATCTTGTCGGTGGAGTTGAGCGTCATCTGGGCCTCGTCGCAGTCCGGCGCCCAGTCCCCGGTGTCCGTGCTGAGCGGGGTCTTGGGGCAGCCCAGCTCGCTGTCCAGGTCGCCGGCGACGCTCACCGCGTCCGGCTGCGTGACCGGGCCGAGGTTGCCGTCGTCCCCGCCGGCGGGCGCCGCCGTGCCCACGACGCCGTACGACGAGGTCGCCGACACCCGGCCGAGGGCGTCGGAGACCACCACGCGGTACTCCAGCAGCGTCCCGGTCGCGTCGCCCGACACGTCGCTGAACACCCGGTACGGGGCGTTGTCGTCGGTGCCGAGCAGCTTCCACGCCGACGTGCCCACGCCGCGGACGTAGAAGCTGGCCTGGGCGAAGGTGTCGGTGTTCAGCGCCGCCGAGATCTCCGCCCGGTCGGCGAGGACGCCGCCCGGCTGCGGTGCGGTCAGCGTGACCGCGGTCGGACGCCAGGTGAAGTCCACCCGGCTCTTCGCCTTGTAGACGACCGCCGACAGCGGCGGGACCTCGACGGTGACCCGTCCGTCCGCGTCACTGCGCAGGGAGGACTGTGCGCCCCACAGGGGGCTGAACCGCTCGAACCGGTTGAAGGTGTCGAAGGTGGCCTTCTTCGTGGTGGTGGCGTTGTTCAGCGCCACCACGTACTCGATGCCGGTCTTGCGGTCGACGCGGGAGAACGCGTAGATCCCGGCGCTGTTCGAGGCGTACCGGTGGATCTGGGCGCCGTCCGCGAGCGCGGGGTTGGCCTTGCGCAGCTGCGCGAGCTTCGCGATGAAGCGGTACAGCGGCGCGGAGGTGTCGTACCGGTCCTTCGATCCGGACGGGCCGCCGAGGACGGCCTCGTCCGCGTACTGCGCGGTCTGCGTCGCGAACATGTCCTGGCGGGCGTCCTTGTCTCCGCCGGAGCCGATGAAGCCCTGCTCGTCGCCGTAGTAGGTGATCGGCTGGCCGCGGGTCAGGTACATCAGGGCGTTGGCCAGTTGCACGCGTTTCATGAGATCGGCGTCGGTGCTCGACGTCCCCTTGATCAGCATGCTCAGCCGTCCCATGTCGTGGTTCCCCAGGAACGTGGGCAGCTGGTAGGCGTTGGAGTCGCTGTCGGTGTAGTAGTCGTCGTCGGCGTACAGGTCGCGCAGGCCGGTGGTGGCCTTGCCGGACGCGAACGCCTGCGCCTGGGACTGGAAGCCGAAGTCGAGCGTCGCCGGCAGCGTGCCGGAGGTGGTGTAGGTGCTCATGAACGACGGACGCGCGTCGTACACCTCGCCGAACATGAAGAAGTCGGGGTTGCCGATCCGCTTCGCCTCGGCCTGCATGGCCGGGGAGAACTTCTGCCAGAAGCCCATGTTGACGTGCTTGGTGGTGTCGATGCGGAACCCGTCCACGCCGAAGTCGACCCAGGTCTTGTAGATGTCGATCATGCCGTTGACGACCTTCGGGTTCTCGGTGAACAGGTCGTCCAGACCGGAGAAGTCGCCCCACTCCGACGACTCACCGGCGTAGGTCGAGTCGCCGCGGTTGTGGTACAGCGTGAGGTCGTTCAGCCAGCTCGGCACCTTGACGGTCGCGTCGGCGGCGGAGTGCACGTAGGGGTGGTAGGGGAAGGAGGTGTTGGCGTCCAGGGTCGGGAAGTCGGGGGAGTTGACGTAGTCGGTGGGGTCGAACACCGTGCCACTGGCGTCGCGGTACGGGCTGGTCGCCGAGGAGATGTAGCCGTACTGGCCCTCGGTGTAGTCGATGACGTCGGCGGTGTGGTTGGTGATGATGTCGAAGAAGACCTTCATGCCCTTGGCGTGCGCCTTGTTGATCAGTTGCTTGAGCTCGGCGTTCGTGCCCATGTGCGGGTCGATCTGGGTGAAGTCGGTGATCCAGTAGCCGTGGTAGGCGGCGCTGGCGTTCACGCCGGTGCCCTGCACGGCGCGGTTCTTGAACGACGGCGTCAGCCAGATCGCGGTGGTGCCCAGGCCCTTGATGTAGTCGAGCTTGCCGGTGAGGCCCTTGAGGTCGCCGCCGTGGTAGAAGCCCTTGTCGGCCGGATCGAAGCCGGTGACCAGCCGATCGTCGGACGGGGTCAGCCCGCCGGTGTCGTTGGTGGTGTCGCCGTTCGCGAACCGGTCGGTCATCACGAAGTAGTAGCGCTCGTCGGTGAGCGGCCGCCGCAGTGAGTTCTCGGCCAGCCTGCGGTCGCCCGGGTTGGTCGCCCCGCCCAGCTTCACGGGCTGGACGCCGATCTGGTGGCTGGCGTTGTCGAAACTGAAGATGAGGTCGGCGGTGCCGAGCAGCACCAGCGGGATGTTGGGGCCGTTGCTGACCCCGCCCGCGCCGTAGTTCTCGGCCCAGTCGTCGTTGATGGCCACCTTGAAC
Source organism: Actinomycetota bacterium (assembly GCA_020161755.1). GTDB lineage: Bacteria > Actinomycetota > Actinomycetes > Propionibacteriales > Propionibacteriaceae > Propionicimonas. Next base: position 10,704 of record JAIUOS010000029.1, on the reverse strand, counting down.
TGGTACGTCCCGGCCGGCACCCGGAACGTGGCCTGCCAGGCCGTCTCGCTCCCGGCCACCGGCGCCAGGTGCGTCTCCACGCAGGCCGGGTCCCAGTCGCCGGCGCAACCGAGCTTGTTCTGGAGGTCGCCGACCAGGGTCACGGACGTGGTGGCCGCGGTGGCGGACGGGGCGGTGCCGGCGGCCAGGAGCCCGCACGCGAGGGCGATGCTGAGCAGGAGGCTGAGGACGGGACGACGCATTCGATGCTCCTTCGCATCCGTTGCGGGTGGCGGTTCCGCGGGAGGGGTGGGTTCCGGGCGGGAAGCTCGACCCGCCCTGGCTGGGAGGGTCTCAGGTGCGCCGAAAACGACGCCCGATCTGATCCAATACCGGCGTGAGCACGAGGACCAGCAGCGCCCAGTAGCCGAGGCCGGGCACAATTACCGCCAGCAGGAGGGCGAAGGCGAACAGGCCGGACAGGATGACGAGCGAACGGAGTCCCTCCGGGCGGACCGGGTCCTCGGGGTCGACGAGCTCGGGGCGCCGACCATCGCGGTCGCCACCGGTAGCCAGACGATCGTGAACATCCAGCCGACGTTCGGCACTAAGTTCTACGTCGTGCCCGTCACAACTCGAACAGTCCCTTCGTTCGCCGTCTGCAGGCCGTAGCCATGACCCTCAAGGACGCGTGGGTCGCTTGCATCGCACTTCTCCAGCGCGCCGGCCTCGATCCACTACAGGCCTGCCGCCCTGGCGTAGACCCGACGAGCCTGATTGACGCCGAGGTGCCGCTCGGGCTCCGTTTCACACCGGAGCTGAACGAGCTCTACCAGTTGGCCGACGGGATGGTGTTCGTTCAAGGTCTTGGTGCGCATGCCCTGCCCGGTCTCGATTTCCCGGATCTTGCTGCATCTGTGAGCGCCACCCTTGCGCTCCGGGAGAATTCCGCCGGTCTCGAGCGACTCTGGCGACCCAGCTGGTTTCGAGTCTTCCACTTCGCCCATGCAGTTCACTGGGCGGTCGATGTCGATACCGGCATGGTGTGGTACGTCGACTGGCAGGAGGACGACATATACCCGACCGCCGAGACCTTGGCGAAGTTCTTGATCCAGACCGCAGATGAGGCCTCGGATGCAGATCTGCGTTACGAGCATGAGGGAAGGTACTTCTCCGATCCCGACGGCATAGCTTGGGAGGCACCTCACTCGCCACTGGGAACGACAGGAGTGGTCTGAACCGCAAGAGTGTTTCCGGCCGAATCCAGACGCATCGAGGCGGTTCTTGGTGCTACCTCGACCCAAGAGACGGTCTACAAACCCCGTGGGTTGGTGGGATCTTGCTGCGCTGGCCGGCCCGGCGCTCGCCATTTCGTCAGTGGGTGATGTATGGCCGGCTGGCGGCAGAACGGTCGTTCACGGTCGTGAGCCGGGGCCGGCCCAGCTTGATTGCCATTCGCTCGGTGTTCCGTTTCAGAAAGGCAGAACGAGCCCGAGGCCGTTTGCTTTCGGAATACCGTGCATGGGCTCTGGTGGCCCGAATGAACTGTCCTTCCCGGTCGATTCATACCAGTCAAGACCCTCCAGGAAGTGGAGTCTCTTGTTCACGGTCTCGTCCAAAGTCGGTGCCGGCATGACTGAGCCCATGCCGAGGGACTTCAAGTTCCCTGGCCGCTAGCTAGTGGTGGCCGGACGCCGGGCGCAACAGTTGCGTCCGGCATGTCCGTTGTCGGTGGGGCCCGTTAGGTTGGGCCGGTGCAGAAGCTCACCGTCGCCCAGGGGACGGCCCTCAGCGCGGCCGCGGTGCTGGGTGCGGGCATCATCTCGATGCCGGCGCTGGCCGCCGCGATCGCCGGACCGGCGTCCCTGGTGGCCTGGCTCGCCCTCGTGCTGCTGTCGGCGCCGCTGGCGTGGACGTTCGGCGAGCTCGGCGCGCGGTTCCCCGACGGCGGCGGCGTTTCCAGCTACGTCCGGCGCGCGTTCGGCACCCGCGCCGCCGACGCGGTCGGCTGGATCTTCTACTTCGCGGTGCCGGTCGGGGCGCCGGTGGCCTGTTCGTTCGCCGCCGGGTACGTCGAGGACGTGCTCGGTGGCGGCTGGGTCACCCGGTTCGCCACCTTCGTGGTGATCGTCGGCGCGGTGTTCGTCATGAACTGGCTGGGGCTGCACGTGTCCGGACGGGTCCAGCTGGTGCTGTCCGCGGCCCTGGCCACGCTCCTGCTCGTCACGGTCGGCGCCGCGCTCCCGCACGCCCGCATGGAGAACCTGACCCCGTTCGCCCCGGCCGGGTGGGGCGCGGTCGGCACCGCCGCGGCCGTGCTGGTGTGGGCGTTCGCCGGGTGGGAGGCGGTGTCGTCGCTATCGCCGGAGTACGCCGATCCCCGCCGCGACGTGCCGCGCGCGACGCTGCTGGCGGTGATCGTGGTGGGTGTGATCTACCTGTCGCTGGCGTGGGCGAGCGTGGTGGTGCTCGGGCCGGAGCTGGCCACCAGCCAGGCGCCGCTGGCCGACCTGCTCGCGATCGGGATCGGTGGGCCCGTACGTCCGCTGGTGGCCCTGGTGGCGGTGCTGCTCACCCTCGGCGCGGTAAACGCCTACATCGCGGGTGCCTCCCGGCTCGGCGCCGCGCTGGCCGCCGAGGGCGCGTTGCCGTACCGGGTGTTCGGCACGCCGCGGCGCTCCCTGGTGTTCCTGGCGGTGGCGGCGCTGGCGGCCGCGCTGCTGCCGATCGAGCAGCACGTCCTGATGCTGCTCGTGACCGGCGGGCTGACGCTGGTGTACGTGATCGGCACGGCGGCGGCGGTCCGGTTGCTGCCCGGGCGCGGCGAGAAGGCCGTGGCGGCCTTCGCGTTCGTCTGCGTCTGCGTGCTGCTGTGGCTCACCGGCTGGCCCGCGCTGATGGGGCTGGTCGTCGCGGCCGCGGCGGTCGGGTACCGGGCGTGGCGCGACCGGGTGAACGGCGCGCGGGCGGCGGGTGTCAGCAGCCCGCCAGCCGCAGGCGCAGCGGAGCGTCCGTCATGATCTGGTGGGTGACCTGGCCGGCCGCGCCGTCCACGTGCTCGAGGGCCGCGGTGTGGCAGGCCACCCACGTGCTCGTCGCCCACGCCACCTCGAGTTCGTCGGGGCTCAGGTCGCGTCCGGCCTCGGCCTGGTAGGCGGCGAGCACGCGTTCGCCGTCGTCCACCGGCGCCAGCCGGGTCTCGTCGGGCAGTTCGTAGTAGGTGGCGGTGAGGCAGCCCACCAGCACGGCCTCGGGCCGCCCGGCCAGCTCGTCCCAGCCGTGGACGATCGGCGCCGGCGCGCCGCCGGGCCCGTCCAGCCAGCGCACGTGCACGCCGCTGAGCTCGGGGTGGCCGGTCACGTCCGGCAGGGTGGACGCCCGCAGCCGCTCCCGGGCAGTCCGCGCGTAGCCGGCCAGTCCGGGCGGCAACTCGCGGAGCGCCGACTCGGGATCTCGGGTGCCGTCGGGCACCGGTGCCCACAGGCGTCCGGCCGTGCGGTGGTCGTACCGCAACGACGGCGGCGGGGGAGCCAGCGGTGCCGGGTCGATGTCGACCAGCGACGCGATGAGCCGGGCGAGGAGTCGCCCGTAGGTGCCCGGCGGGTCGTCGTCGGGCCAGACCGCCCCGTCGGCCCGCCAGGTCTCGGCGAACACCGTGAGGTTCGGGTCCTCGCCCATCGGCGCGGGGCCGGCCAGCGGGGCGGGGCAGCCGATGCCGGCGTCGAACGCGGCCCGCTGGGCGGCCACACAGGTGTTGAGCCGGGCCGAGGCCGGGCGCATCTTCACCGCGATCACGCGGGTGTCGGCCAGCTCGAAGCCCCACAGCTGCGATGCCGGGGCGCCGGTGATGAAGCTGTGCACCGGGGTCGATCCCAAGTGCAGTTCGCACCACTCATAGATCGTTCCCGGGGCGGCGGGAACGGATGCGGCGGACACGAGGCGAGACTAGCCGGACGACCTGTCCGCCAAACCCCTTGCTAAGAGAATCAAGATGCACTAAGAATATCTAGCATGAGCTTGAGTCCACGCGAGCGGGAGATCCTCGCGCTGTTGCGCGCGCAACCGCTACTGGACGCCGCTGGCCTCGCCCGCAGCCTCGGCACCAGCAAGGGCGCGGTCGCAGTGGCACTGTCCTCGCTGAGCCAGAAGGGTGAGATCGTCGGCCGGGGCTATGTGCTGCGGGGCGAGCCGTGGGCGGTCGTCGTGGGCGGCGCGGCCTGGGACATCAAGGCCCGCAGCCTCGCCACCGCCCGGCTGCACACGTCCAACCCCGCGGTGGTCTCCCGGATGCCCGGGGGTGTGGGCCGCAACATCGCCGAGGGCATCGCCCTCCTGGGCGGACGCGTGCACCTGGTGGCGGCCGTCGGTGGCGACAGCGGCGGACGCGACCTGCTCGCCCGCACCGCGGAGGCCGGCGTCTACGTCGACCAGGTGGTCACCAGCCCGCACCCGACCGGCAGCTACCTTGCCGCGCTGGACACCGACGGCGAGCTGGTCATCGGCCTGTCCGACTTCGCCGCCACCGACGCCATGGACGTCGCGAGCCTCGCCCGCGCCCAGGAACTGCTCGGACGCGCGGGCGTGGTCGTCGTCGACAGTAACATCCCGGTCGAGGTGGCCGGGTGGGTGCTGTCCGTCGCCGCGACCGGCGGCGTCCCGGTGGTGCTGGAGCCGGTGAGCGTGCCGAAGGCCGCCCGGATCGCCCCGCTGCTCGACGCCACGCGTCCGGTGTTCGCGGCCACCCCGAACGTGGACGAGCTCGCCGCGCTGGCCGGCCGTCCGGTCGCCGACGAGCGTGCCGACATCGTCGACGCGGCCGCCGTGCTGCACGGCCGCGGCGTGACCCACGTCTGGGTGAGCCGCGGCGCCGCGGGGAGCCTGCTGGTGAGCCCCGGACAGGTGGTCGTCCTCGACGCGGTCGCCGCCGAGGTCAGCGACGTCACCGGCGCCGGCGACGCGCTCACCGCGGGCTTCGTGTACGGGCTGCTCGCCGGCGACGACCCGGTCGCCGCCGCCCGTCGCGGCCACCTCGCCGCCGCCCTCACCGTGGCCAGCGGCCACACCGTCCGTCCCGACCTGGGCGTCGCCGTCGCGGCAGCACTGGGCCGGCGCAACCCGACCGAAACCGAAGGAGTCACCCGATGACCGATCCGCACCCGATGCTCGCCCTGTCGCCGGAGGTGCGCGACGCGCTCGCGTCCGGCCGTCCGGTGGTCGCGCTGGAGTCGACCATCATCAGCCACGGCATGCCGTACCCGAAGAACGTGCAGACCGCGCGCGAGGTCGAGCAGATCATCCGCGACGGCGGCGCGGTGCCGGCGACGGTCGCGATCCTGCACGGCGTGCCCCGGATCGGCCTCGACGACGCCGAACTCGACCTGCTGGGTTCGGACGAGAACGTGCGCAAGGTGAGCATCCGCGACCTGCCGTTCGTGGTCGCCCGCGGCGAGCACGGCGCCACCACGGTGGCCTCGACCATGCGCCTGGCCGCGCTGGCCGGCGTCCGCGTCTTCGTGACCGGCGGCGTCGGGGGAGTGCACCGCGGCGCCGAGAGCTCGATGGACGTCTCCGCCGACCTCACCGAGCTGAGCCTCACCGACGTCGCGGTGGTGAGCGCGGGCGTGAAGTCCCTGCTCGACATCGGGCGGACGCTGGAGGTGCTGGAGACCCTGGGTGTGCCGGTGATCACCGTCGGCTCCGACGACTTCCCGTCGTTCTACTCCCGCTCCAGCGGTTTCGCGTCCCCGCTGCGCCTGGACGACGTCGACCACGTGGCCCGCACCATGAGGGCCAAGTGGGAGCTCGGCATCGCCGGCGGGCTGATGGTGGCGAACCCGATCCCGGTCGCCGAGGAGATCCCCGAGGCCGAGATCGGCCGGCTGATCGACGCCGCGGTGGCCGAGGCGGAGGCCCGGGGCATCACCGGCGCGGCCATCACGCCCTACCTGCTCGGACGCATCGTCGAGCTGTCGGGCGGGGAGTCGCTGCGGGCCAACATCGCCCTGGTCAAGAACAACGCCGCGTTCGGCGCCCGGCTCGCGGTGGCCTACGCCTCGCTGCGCCAGGAGTAGGCGGGCGCGTAGCCGAGCAGGCGCCGCGCCTTGTCGATGCCCAGCAGGGTCTCTCGGCCCTCGAGGGCACCGCGGACCTCGACGTCGGGGAACACCTCGGCGACCAGGTCGGCGCTGGGCCGCTCCATGACCGTGTCGGCGTTGGCGATGATGAACGCCTCGAAGCCCGTCAGGGGCGTTTCGAGGGCCAGCCGCACGGCCTGGGCGCCGTCCCGGGCGTCGATGTAGCCCCACAGGTTCCAGCGGCGGGCGGACGGGTCGTCCTGCCAGCCGGCGAAGGCCGCGTAGTCGGCCGGCAGCATCACGTTCGAGAACCGCAGCCCGATGATCGACACCCCGGGGTCCCAGCGCGCGAAGTGATGGGCGAGTTCCTCCTCGGCGGCCTTGCCGAGCGAGTAGGTGGAGTTCGGGCGGACGCGGTACTCCTCGTCCACCGGGACGTAGGGCGGCGGCTCGTCGAACGGCAGGCCGAGGACGGTCTCGCTGGAGGCCCAGACCACCTTCTTGATGCCGGCGATCCGGGCGGCCTGGAACACGTTGAACGTGGCCGGCACGTTGTTGGCGAACGTGACGCCGCTGGTGAACAGCCCGGGCGCCGGGATGGCGGCCAGGTGCACCACGGCGTCCACCCCGTCGTAGCGGTCGTCGACGCCGGTGAGCAGCTCGACCACCGCGCCGAGGTCGGTCAGGTCGGCGCGCGTCCAGGTCCCCGGCAGGTCGGGCGGGGGCGGCGTCCGGTCGGTGGCGGCGACCTCGTAGCCGTGTTCGGCGAGGTGACGGACGACGACCTGGCCGAGCTTTCCGCCGGCCCCGGTGACGACAACGCGTGGCATGCCGGCCAGCCTAACCCCGGCGAGGCGCGCGGTTCAGCGGCCGAACAGGCGTTCGCGACCGGGCGGGCTCATCATCGGCCCGAGCTGGGCGGGCGGCGCGATGCCGTCCGGGGCGCCGGGGAAGACCAGGACGCCGCCGGCGGGCACCAGGTGCACGGCTGCGGTGAAGGCCGCAGGGTGTCGGCGGGCGGCGGTGGTGTGGTGGCTGGGTTCGATGAGAAGGGCCATGTCGGAGTCCTCGGGGTTGGCCGCAGGCGCGCGCGGAGGGCGCGGGTCAGGAGTGCGGCTGGTGGGTTGGTGGGAACGTCAGCGCGACATTCGACAACAACAACCCCGAACCATGGCGACGGCGACGACGCGCGCCCGGTTCGAACTCATGGGACAAGGGTAGGCGGACGCGGCCCGGAGCTCACAACCGGGGTCTCGCATCCTGGGAACGCTCGGGCGGGTCCCGGAGGGCGGTCAGCGGGCGGCGTGCGCCCCGATGCCGGCCACCAGTGCCTCGACGCCCCACTCGAAGGCCTGCTCGGGCAGGTCGACCACCTCTGCGCTGAGGGCGTAGCTCAGCGGCTGGGCGTCGGGGTCGAGCCGGGCGCGCCGCTGTTCGGCGGTGTAACGGCGGGTGCCCTGGGCGAGACGCTGCTGCTCCTCGATCACGTAGCCGATGACGAAGGCGTTCACCGTGGCCAGCGCGCGCTGGGCGTCCAGCGGCGTGAAGCCGTCGGCGACCAGGGCGGCGAGCGGCGCCTCCAGGGCACGCAGGGCGTCGTCGTCGGTGAGCAGGGTGCCGGACACGACGCGGGCGCCGTCCCGGTACTCCAGGAGGAGCGAACGCACCCGGTGCGCGATCGTGCGCAGGAGCGTCCGCCAGTCGACCCCGGGCTCACCGCCGGCGCCGGCCAGCATCCGGGCGACGATGCGGCTGGCCATCTCGTCGCGGAGGGCGGTCATGTCGGCCAGGTGGTAGTAGAGCGCGCCGGCCTGGACGCCGAGCCGCTGGGCGAGGGCGCGGGCGGTGATCGACTCCAGCCCGCCCTCGGCGAGCTGGTCGAACGCGGCGTCGACGATCGCGGTTCGGCTGAGGACCGCTCGGGGCATCCGTCCGTCTCTCTCCCACTTGACATTTGAACTGTGTTCAAACACTATAGCGGGAGGGAGATTTGAACAATGTTCAAACTCAATGGACAACGGAGGGTTTCATGAGAGCAGTCGTGGTCACGGACCTCGCGGCACCGCCGGCGTGCGCGGACTTCCCCGACCCGGTCCCGACGGAGGGCTTCACCGAGGTCAGGATGCTGGCAGCAGGCGTGCACCAGGTCGTCCGCGGGATCGCCGCGGGCGCCCACTACGCAGCCGGCGAGGAACTGCCGTTCGTCGCCGGGGTGGACGGGGTCGCGCTGCTCGACGGCGTCCGGGTCTACACCGGCGGCTGCCCCGACCCGCTGGGCACGATGGCCGAGCGGACGCTGGTCCCGCGCGGCTGGGCGGTGCCGGTGCCGGACGCGTGTCGACCGAACTGGCGGCGGCGATCGTGAACCCGGCGATGTCGTCGTGGCTGCCGCTGGTCGCGCGGGGGTTCGGGGCGGGTCAGACCGTGCTGGTGCTGGGGGCGACGGGGGTCGCCGGGTCGCTGGCCGTCCGGGTCGCGCTGCATTTGGGTGCCGGCCGGGTGCTCGCGGCGGGCCGCAACGTCGATGCGCTCGCGCGGCTGGCTGAGGATCCCCGCGTCACGACGATCCCGCTGGGGTCGCGGGAGGAGACCACCGCGGCGATCGCCGCCGCCGCGTCCGAGGGGCTGGACGTGGTGCTGGACTACCTGTGGGGGCCGGTGGCGGAGGCGGCCCTGGACGCCCTGCGGGCGCGGAGCCTGACCGCTGTGGGCTCGGCCGTGCAGTACGTGCAGATCGGCTCGGTGGCCGGACGCAGCGTCGCGCTGGACGCGTCCATCCTGCGGGCCCGGCAGCTCACGATCTCGGGGTCCGGGGGCGGCAGCATCGACCCGGCCCTGCTGTTCCGGGAACTGCCGCGGCTGCTCGCGGCGGTCGCGGACGGCCACCTGGGGCTGGTGGTGCGGGTCGCGCGCCTGGCGGACGTCGCCGAGGCCTGGAACTCGGAGGGTCCCGGGCGGCTGGTCATCACGCTGGACTGAGTGGTCGGGCGGCAGACCTGCCCATTCGGTGGGCGCACCCGCCGCTCCTATGGTGAAGCCATGACCACCTTCACCAAGCTCCTCGCAACCCAGATCGGCAACGAGTTCGCGGCGTCCCAGCAGTACATCGCCGTGGCGGTGTGGTTCGCCTCGGAAGACCTGCCGCAGCTCGCGCGCCACTTCTACCGCCAGTCACTGGAGGAACGGAACCACGCGATGATGATGGTCCAGTACATGCTGGACCGGAACCTGCCGGTGGAGGTCCCGGGCGTGGACGCCGTCCGCAACGACTTCGCGGACGCCCGCGAGCCGATCGCGCTGGCCCTGGCGCAGGAGAAGCAGGTCACCGCGGCGATCGAGGCGCTGTTCAAGGCCGCCCGTGAGGAGGGCGACCCGCTGGGCGAGCAGTTCATGCTGTGGTTCCTGAAGGAGCAGGTCGAGGAGGTCGCGTCCATGACCACCCTGCTGAACGTCGCCGAGCGGGCCGGGGACAACCTGTTCGACCTGGAGAACTTCGTCGCCCGCGAGCGCGTGGGCGACGGCGGCGGCGAGGACTCCCAGGCCCCGGACGCCGCCGGCGGGGCGCTCTAGCGTCCGCCCCTCCGACCCTGCCACCGCGCAAACGCCCCGAAACTCACAAACGCCCCCGAAACTTCGGGGGCGTTTGTGAGTTTCGGGGGCGTCTGCGTCTCACCCGGGACCTCGACCTGCTGGCACCCTTGCTGACCGAGCAATCCGACATTGTGCGAGCCAGCGCGGCCGAGAACGATCGGCTACGCCGAGAACAGACTCAGCTGCTGGCCAAGGATCGCTCCTGGCGGGTCCGATACCAACTCGCCGACAACATGGAGCAGTGACGCTGAGGAGGTCCGGCGTGAAGTGGTCTCGAATCGCGCGACCTTGCCGCGCCGAGCGCCAACACCGAGCGAGGCAGGCCGTGCGAGACTTGCGCTGTGACTCAGCGCAGGACCGGGCAACCGTGCCGCGTTGGGCCCGGCTTCCATGGCGATGGCGGCACTGGGCTGTGGATCCTGGACCTGGTCACCAAGCGTCGAGGTGATGCGCGGACTTCGCTGCGCGAGTGGTGGGACACGAATAGGGCGTTCCCGTCGGGGCTGTGTCTGGTAGCCGGCATCACCTGGTTCGTCCTCATGGCCGTGCTCATGGCGGCGAGCTTGGTGTCCTTCGCTTCACTAACGGGGGCTGGGTTCGATCTTCGCGGGTGGGGATGGCTGCCAGCGTTGTTCCTGAGCGCAGCGGTCATCGGGTTCGCGGTGAACGGGCTGCGCGAACTCGCGAATGATGACGCGCCACTCACGCTGGCCGCGGACGTTCTGATCGTCGTGCTCGTGCTTGCCTCGACCATCACGATCTTCTGCCTGCAGCCGACATCCCTTGCCTGAGCTGAGCCTCCGTCGTCAACGCGTCCGAATCCGAAGGCCACCGACAGACCACGGATCTGCGACACGCGCGGTGCCCAGAACTCGGACGCACACGTCGTCGCTCACGCGATCCGCTCCCGGGTCGTTCAGCAACCCATTGAGGTGCCCGTTGGTGCCCCTCCGCGCGACGTGGACGGGTGGGTCGAACTCCTGGAACAACTCACCGCAAGGCTCGCCCAGGGCCGCATCTACAAGCGCGACCTGCCCACGCTTGTGCCCGCGATCAATCA
>JAIUOS010000028.1 GCA_020161755.1 Actinomycetota bacterium | reverse complement strand
TCACCAACTACATAGCGAGATCGCTGCTCGAGACCGGCGGATTCAGACCCCAACTACACCCTGGATTGTGAAGAGCCCCTTATCCGCCGGAATCTGGCGGATCGAAGAACCGTCCCCGAAACCCGCCGGAATCTGGCGGATTTGGAGAACCGTCCCCGATACCCGCCAAAATCTGGCGGATCGAAGAACCGTCCCCGGGGGTCAGAGGTAGCGCATCGGGTTGACGCGGACGCCGTTGCGGTAGATCTGGAGGTGCAGGTGGCAGCCGGTGCTCAGGCCGGTGGTGCCGACGTACCCCACGATCTGGCCCTGCTTCACCCGCTGGCCGGCGTGCACCAGCACCTTCGACTGGTGGGCGTAGCCGCTCGCCAGCTGCGCACCGAACATGCGCCCGTAGCTGATGATCGTGTAATTGCCGAAGCCGTAGGTCGTCCAGCCGGCCGAGATCACCTTGCCGTTGGCCATCGCCCGGATCGGCGCCCCGCAGGCGGCACCGAAGTCGGTGCCCCAGTGCATCCGCCAGTAGTGGAGGATCGGGTGGTAGCGCAGGCCGAACGGCGAGCCCGCGGGCGCGTCCACCGGCTTGATGAAACCGCCGCGGTTGACGATGTTGTAGCCGTCGCCGCGGAGCTTGGCCGCGATCCTGGCCTCCTGCTTCTCCAGGGCCCGGTACTGCTTGCGGCTGGTCTCCAGCTCGTCCTGCGCCTTGGCCTTCAGCTTCGCGTTCGTCGCGACCAGCTTCTTCAGCGCCGCCTTGCGGGACGCGGCCTGCGCGGTCAGCTTCTTCACCTCCGCGACGTGGGCGGCGCTCGCCCGGCGCTGGTCGGTCAGCTTCGCCTCGGCCGTGGCCCGTGCCGTCCGCGCGGTCTCCAGACCGGCCTGCAGTTCGGTGAGGCGGTCGAGCTGGCTCGTCGAGCTGTCGAACAGCGTGGTGGTCCACTGCACGCGCTGCGCCAGGTCGGACGTCGACTCGGCGCCCACCACGATGCTCAGCTTCGTCAGGTCGGTGTGCTGCTGGTACGCCGAGCGGACGACCAGCCCGACCAGCGCCCGCTGCGCGTCCACGTCCTCCTGGGCCTTGAGGACGGACGCCGCGGCGATGTCGAAGGCGTCCTGGGCGGCGGCCAGGTCCGCGGCGACCGCGGCGTCCCGGGCCTTGGCCGCGGCGAGCTTCTTGCGCACGTACGCCAGTTCGGACCGGGCCTTGTCCAGCTGCGACTGCGAGGCCTCGAGCCGGTCGGTGGCCTTGGACACCGCCTTCTTGTCCGAGGACACGTCCTTCTTGGCCTGGACCATGGCCTTCTTCACCCGCGCCCGGGCGTCCTTCAGGTTCTCGGCCCTGGCGGACGGGCTCGACGAACCCACCAGCCCGAACACGAGCCCGGCTATCAGAATTGCGCGTACAGCGGTCAGCAGCGGGCCGAGGCGGCTACCCCGGGCTCCGCGTGCGGTGGGGGAAGTCACCAGCACGAGTTGCCCCAATCGGTTGTTTCTCGTTCATACCCGGAGGAACCTCCGGGTCGCAATCAATGTCGGAATAATAGAAAGAACCACGGCGACCACGGCGAGGCTCGCCATGGACCACCCGACATTCGACCAGTCGATCCAGCGGATTGTGCGTATTTCTACGGCTGCCCGGTCGATGATCACGAACTTCTCCACCGCGGCCAGCGTCAGGCAGGCCAGCGCGGCGCCGCCGACCGCCGCGAGCAGCGATTCGAGCAGAAACGGCAGCATGATGTACCAGTTCGACGCACCCACCAGGCGCATGATGCCGATTTCGCGGCGGCGCGAATAGGCGGCCATGCGAATGGTGTTGCCGATCTGCAGCGCGGCCGCGAGCAGCAGCAGCGCACTGAGCCCCACCGTCGCCCACCGCGCCAGGTTCAGCCACGCGAACAACGGATCGAGGAATTTGCGCAGGTCCTGCACCTGCTGGACGCCGGGAAGGCCGCTGACCGCCGAGACGACGCCCTGGTACTCCTGCGGATTCTTCAGCTTCACCCGGAACGAGTCCTGCATCATGTCGACCGTGGTCGACTTCAGGATCGGGTCGTTGTCGGCGTAGTACTCCCGGAACTGCTGGTACGCCTGGTCACGGGTCTCGTAGAAGACCTGGTCGACCTCGGGGTTGCTCTCGAGCGTCTGGCGAACCACGTCCCGCTGGACGTCGGTGGCGGCCTCGCCGGCCACGCAGTTGCCGCCGCGGGAGTCGGGGACGCACATGAACACGCTGATCTCGACCTTGTCGTACCAGTCGTCCTTCAGCCGCTCCACCTGCTGGGCGACCAGCAGGCCGGCCCCGAACAGGGTCAGCGACACCCACATGGTGACCACCACGGCCAGGGTCATCGACAAGTTGCGTCGCAGACCCGACCAGGTTTCAGAGAATGTGTGCCTCATCGGACCACCCCTCGCCGGGATCGCGGATCACTGGTAGCCATACACACCCTTGCTCTGGTCACGCACCACCTCGCCGTTGGCCAGTTCGATCACCCGCTTGCGCATCTGGTCGACGATCGTGGCGTCGTGGGTGGCCATGATCACGGTGGTGTCCGACCGGTTGATCCGGTCGAGGAGCTTCATGATCCCGATGCTCGTGTTGGGATCCAGGTTGCCGGTCGGCTCGTCCGCGATCAGGATCGCCGGACGGTTGACGAACGCGCGGGCGATCGCCACCCGCTGCTGCTCGCCGCCGGAGAGTTCCTCCGGCAGCCGGTCGCCCTTGCCCTCCAGGCCCACGAGTTCGAGGGTCTCGGGCACGACCTTGCGGATCAGGGACGCCGGCTTGCCGATCACCTGCATGGCGAATCCGACGTTCTCGGTCACGGTCTTGCCCGGCAGCAGCCGGAAGTCCTGGAACACGGTGCCGATCTGGCGGCGCAGCGCGGGCACCTTCCAGGCGTGCAGGCGGTTCAGGTCCTTGCCGGCGACGTGGATGTGGCCGGACGTGGGCAGGTACTCGCGCAGGATCAGCCGCAGGAACGTCGACTTGCCCGAACCGGACTGCCCGACGAGGAACGTGAACTCACCCTTGCCGATCTCCACGCTGACGTTGTTCAGCGCGGGACGCGTCTGACCGTCGTAGGTCTTGGAGACGTCTTCGAATCTGATCACAGTGATGTCCGACCGGGTAGGCGATGGGGAAGGTTCCTCGACGTCCGCCGAGGCCGGCCTCCGGACACCTTATGTGACGACTCCGAACCCATCGCGCTCATCTCCCGCGTGTTCAGCGCTCGCCCTGTTGCCGGCGCCAGCGCACCCCGGCGTCGATGAAACCGTCGATGTCGCCGTCGAACACGGCGTCAGGGTTGCCGACCTCGTGGTCGGTGCGGAGGTCCTTGACCATCTGGTAGGGGTGCAGCACGTAGGAGCGCATCTGCGAGCCCCAGGAGTTACCGCCCTCGCCCTTCAGCTCCCGCATCTCTGCCTCCTTCTCGGCGCGGGCGCGTTCCAGGAGCCGCGACTGCAGGACGCGGAGCGCGGCGGCCTTGTTCTGCAGCTGCGACTTCTCGTTCTGGCACGACACCACCAGGCCGGTCGGCAGGTGGGTGATGCGGACGGCGGAGTCGGTCGTGTTCACGCTCTGCCCACCCGGACCGGACGAGCGGAACACGTCCACCCGGATGTCGGCCTCGGGGATGTCGATGTGGTCGGTCTCCTCGGTGACCGGCAGCACGTCCACGCCGGCGAAGGACGTCTGGCGCCGGCCCTGGTTGTCGAACGGACTGATCCGGACCAACCGGTGGGTGCCCTGTTCGACCGAGAGCATGCCGTAGGCGAACGGCTCCTTCACCGTGAACGTCGCGGACTTGATGCCCGCCTCCTCGGCGTAGGAGGTGTCGTAGACCTCGGTGGAGTAGCCGTGCCGTTCGGCCCAGCGCAGGTACATGCGCAGCAGCATCGCCGCGAAGTCGGCCGCGTCCACGCCGCCGGCCTCGGAGCGGATCGTCACCAGGGCGTCGCGCTGGTCGTAGTCGCCGGAGAGCAGGGTGCGGATCTCGAGCGCCTCGATGTCGGCCGACAGCGACTTCAGTTCCTTCTGCGCCTCGGCGAGGGTGGCGGCGTCGTCCTCCTCGACCGCGAGTTCGATCAGGACGCCGAGGTCGTCGACCCGTCCGCGCATCGCCGAGATCCGGTCGACCTCGGCCTGGAGGCGGGAGAGCTTCGAGGTGACCTGCTGCGCGTTCTCCTGGTTCTCCCACAGGTCGGGGGCGGCCGCCTGTTCCTGCAGCTCGGCGATCTGCGCGCGCTTGGCGGCGGGATCGAGCACGGCCTCGATGGAGCTCAGGGTTCGGTCCAGGACGGCCAGATCGGCCTGAAGGTCAGCGGCAGTCACGGGGAGACACTCTACCGCGCAGCCCCCGGGTGCACCCATGGCGGTGTCACCTGCCCGGGGGACTTTCGGCGCGAATGCGAAACTTTATTGCCATAAATGTCCCCTTCACGGGTGACCGGCCTTTGTCCCCTATTGGGGGGACTGGCCTTTGTCCCCTATTCGGGGGACCCGGAAATGACCCAAAGAAAGTCGCCAGAAATCTCAAGAAACGACTTGCAATTGCGGGTACCCCCTGCGGTAAAGTTCTCATCGAGGCGAACGGTTCCCCCCGAACCCCGCCCCAACGGTCAGAGGTTCCCCCCGAGCCTGGACCGGCTGCCCCCCGGCAGTGCCCGCAGAACTCCGGTTCGTGGCGGGCCCCTTACTTTTCTGGGGCACGACAAGGGGAGACGCCCGCCGCGGCCGGCCCTTCCCCCACCCCACCCTCACCCGATGATGAAATCTGGGGGCCTCCCCCCGCGGCCCGCCGGGACGGGCCGGGCGGCGGCCGCCGAAGAATGCAGACGCCCTCCCCCGCTAATGCACCCCGCGGCACCGGCGGCAGCAATGAAATAGTCAGCCCACCGAGGACAGGGCGAACGGCAAAACCGCGCCCACCCCCGCCGCACGGAGCAGGCCGGACGCGACCGTCATGGTCCAGCGGGAATCGACACGGTCGTCGACCAGCAGCAGCGGCCCGTCGTTGGCCGCGGCCCAGTCGCGCTGCGCGGGGGTCAGGCCGAACCGGCCCGACACCTGCGCGAGCCGGTAGGCGCTGTTCGCGGCGGGCTCGACCGGGGCCGCGGAGGTGTCCATCGTCAGCGTGCCCAGGTCGGTGAGGCGTCCGCGGCGGGCGATCTCGGCGGCCAGCGAGCCCACGAGCTCGGGGTGGGAGCGCGACGGCACCGCCACCACCGCGACGGGCCGGGCCGCCCAGTCCCAGTCGCGCAGCACCTGGAAGCAGTAGGGCGGGACCCAGTCCGGCACCGGCTGGTCGGGGCCGGTCACCAGTTCGCGGAGGCGCTGGCCCAGGCCGAGATCGGTGAACCGGGCGAGCACGCGTCCGGTCTCGGCCCGCTCGACCTCGCCGATGCGTCCACTCACCTGGACCCCGAGGCGCGCCATGCCGGTCGGCCACAGGGTGCGGGCCGGGAGCTCCACCCCGACGCGGTCGAGCTCGGTGCGGGTCGTGGCGACCGACTCCGCCGCCACCCCGGAGGCGTACCACGCGCCCGCGCAGGCGTCGCAGCGGCCGCAGTCCTTCGGCGCCGGATCATCGAGGGTGCGCTGCAGGAACGCCATCCGGCACCCGCCGCCGTTGATGAAGTCCAGCATCAGGCCCTGCTCGCGCCTGCGGGCCTCGGCCACCCGCCGGTACCGGTCGGCGTCGTAGGCCCACGGCTCCCCCGTCGCCACCCAGCCGCCCCGGACGTGGCTGACCGCGCCCTCGACGTCGAGCACCTTCAACAGCAGTTCCAACCGGGTGCGGCGGACGTCGACGATGGTCTCCAGCGCCGCGGTCGACAGCGGCCCGTCGGCACCGGCGAGCGCGTCGATCACGGCCATGGCCGACCGCTCCTCGGGCATCGACGCGGTGGCGAAGTAGTGCCAGATCTCCCGGTCGGCCGGCGTGGGCAGCAGCAGGACGTCGGCGGTGTCGACCGCGCGGCCGGCGCGTCCGACCTGCTGGTAGTAGGCGACCGGCGAGCTGGGCGCGCCGAGGTGGATCACGAAGCCCAGGTCGGGCTTGTCGAACCCCATGCCGAGCGCGGAGGTGGCGACCAGCGCCTTCACCTCGTTGTCGCGGAGGCGGGCCTCCAGCTCCTCCCGCTCGGCCGGCTCCGTGCGTCCGGTGTACGCGGCGACCCGGTGGCCGTGGCGGCCCAGGAGCGCGGCGAGGTCCTCGGCCTGCGCGACGGTCAGCGTGTAGATGATGCCGCTGCCGGTGAAGTCGGCCAGGTGGGACACCAGCCACGCGACCCTGGTCTCCTCGTGGGGCAGCTTCAGGACGCCGAGGCGCAGCGAGTCGCGGG
Source organism: Actinomycetota bacterium (assembly GCA_020161755.1). Taxonomy (GTDB): domain Bacteria; phylum Actinomycetota; class Actinomycetes; order Propionibacteriales; family Propionibacteriaceae; genus Propionicimonas. Next base: position 44,937 of record JAIUOS010000028.1, on the reverse strand, counting down.
CGAGCGTGCCACGGATGGTCAGGACGTCGTGCCCGCCGGCGCCCAGCTGATCGGTGACGTCGGCGACCACGCGGGCGTTGGCCGTGGCCGTGGTGGCCAGCACCGGCACCGCGTCCGGCAGGGTGGTGAGCAGGTCACGGATGCGCCGGTAGTCGGGACGGAAATCGTGCCCCCAGTCGCTGATGCAGTGCGCCTCGTCGACCACGAGCAGGCCGCAGCGGGCGGCCAGGTCGGGCAGCTGCCGCTCGCGGAAGGTGGGGTTGTTGAGCCGCTCCGGGCTCACCAGCAGCAGGTCGACCTCGCCGCGCTCGAGCGCGTCGTACACCTGGCCCCACTCGGTGGCGTTGGCCGTGTTGATCGTGACCGCACGGACGCCGGCGCGGCGGGCCGCGGCGATCTGGTCGCGCATCAGCGCCAGCAGCGGCGACACGATCACGGTCGGGCCGGCCCCCTGCGCGCGCAGCAGGACGGTGGCCACGAAGTACACCGCGGACTTCCCCCAACCAGTGCGTTGCACCACCAGCGCCCGGTGCCGGTCACGGACCAGCGCGGTGATCGCCTCGAGCTGGCCGTCGTGGAACACGGCGTCCTCGCGGCCGACCAGCCGGCGCAGGACGGTCAGGGCCTCGGTGGCCAGGTCGTCGTCGCTCACGTCCAGCAGGGTAGGCGCTGCCTCCGACAGCAGCAGCATCGGGCGGTGCCGCGTCCGGGTATCACCGGGACGGCGTCGTCCTCTCACTTCCAACCACGAGGAAGGACCCGCTCATGCGCACTTCGGCTCTACTCACCGGCATCGTGATGGCCCTCGCCATCCCCTTGGCCGGTCCCGCGGTCACCGCGTCCGCCGATGCGGACGGGTGCGCGGAAGGCGTCTTGTCCGACTTCAACGGCGACGGCCGGTCCGACGCCGTGGTCGGCGACCCGACGGCGACCGTCAACGGGCTGGCCGGGGCGGGCCGGATCATCATCCTCTACGGCGACGGCGACGGTCGCGTCGGGGACGGGGGCCGCGACGTCCTGTGGCAGGGCGAGGAGGCCGTCAACGGGATCGCGGAGGCGGGCGACGGGTTCGGCAGCGCGCTCGCGGTCGCCGACCTCGACTGCGACGACTACACCGACGTCGTGGTGGGCACGCCGCTGGAGGACATCGGTGGTGCCGTCGACTCCGGGTACGTACAGGTGTTGTGGGGCGGGGCGTCCGGGTTGTCGATCTCGCGCAGCAGTACCGCCTACAGCCAGGCGAGCTTCAGCCAGCCCGTGGCGGCCGGCGACCAGTTCGGGTTCGCCGTGGACGCGGTCGAGGACGTCGGTCAGGGCGGCACGCCGAACCCGGACGCCTACGCGCTCGCGATCGGCGTGCCGGGGGCCACGGTCTCCGGGCACGCCAACGCCGGGGCGGTGGCGGTGCGGGCGGCCTACGACGGCGGTCACGAGAACCACTGGATCACCGAGGACCACGTGGGCATCCCCGGCGCGGCGGAGGACGGTGACCGCTTCGGTGCCGCGGTCTCCTGCGCCTACCTGGTCGGGTGGGCCGACACGATCGACTGCGCGATCGGGATCCCGAACGAGGATGTCGGTTCCAAGGTGGATGCGGGGTCGGTGTTGCTCGTGCAGGACATCTACTACGACGACGAGCTGCTCGGGATCGGGCTCGGCCAGGACGCACCGGGGGTTCCCGGCGCCGCCGAGGCCGGTGACTTCTACGGACGCAGCCTCGACACCGTCCAGGTGGGCGGCACGGCACGGCTCGCGGTCGGGGCGCCCGGTGAGGACGTCGGCTCCGACGCCAACGCCGGCATGGTGCAGCTGTTCAGCTCCGACACCGAGGACCTGACGATCGGCACCGCCCTCACCCAGGACACCCCTGGCGTGGCCGACTCGACCCAGGCCGGCGACATCTTCGGCGACGAGGTCGCGTGGATCGCACCCGGTCTGGGCGATGTCCGGACGCGGCTCGCGGTCAGCGCACCCAAGGAGGACACCGCGTCCGGGGCGAACGTCGGCCTGGTGCAGGTGTTCCCGACCAACAACCTGGGTGCGGAGACGACCTGGACGCAGGCCAGCGCCGGCGTCCCGGGCGGGGCCGACGCCGGTGACATGCTCGGCGACAGCCTGGGCATGGTGGCCGGCGCCGCCGAACGCGTCCTGCTGGTCGGCGTCCCGGCGGACGCCGCCAACCCCGGCGGGATGGTGAACGTGATCCCGTTCGGCGGCGGCACCCCCCGCGCCTGGGTGGTCGGTGACCCCGGCATCCCGTCCGCGGGCTCGGACAGCTTTGGCGCCGCCCTGGGCAGCGTCACCGGCGGCTCCGACTGACTCCGGCCACTTGACCACCGAATTGTCCCTTCGCCACCGGAATTCCGGTGGCGAAGGGACAATTCGGTGGCGAGGAGGCGTCCGCGGACGGGTGGGTCACGGACGGCCGCCCGTCGCCACGGTCAGGCGTCGAGCCCGCTCGGCCTCACCATGACCTTGACACCGTCGGCCGTCATCGCGGCGTCGATGGCCGCGTCGAAGTCCTCCATCGGGAACTGCGAGGAGACCAGCGATGCGACGTCGATACGACCCTCCGCCACGGCCTCGATCGCCTTGGGGTAGCAGCCCGGGCCCAGATGGGCTCCCCGGACGACGAGTTCCTTCTGGTCACCGACCAGGTTCCAGTTGACCAGCACCTTCTCCTTGATCGAGCTGAAGGCGACGATGGTGCCCATCTTGCGGACCATCTCCAGCGCCTGCTGGGGGCCGTCGAGTCCACCGGTGGCCTCGATGACCACATCGGCCCCGTACCCGCCGGTGAGGTCGCGGACGGCCTGGACCACGTCGTCCGCACGCACGTTCAGCACCACGTCGGCGCCCAGCCGACGCGCCAGTTCGAGGCGGGACGGACGCGTACCGATGGCGATGACCATCTTCGGCCGGAACTCCCGGGCCCACTGCATCATGCACAGGCCGATGCTGCCCACGCCGGCGACGACGACCACGTCCCCTTCCTTGATCTGCGCCCGGTCCACCGCATGGATCGCGCATGACAGGGGCTCGAGGTACGCCGCCTCGACGGCCGACAGGCGGGGGTCGACGAGGTGGACGATCGCGTTCGCCGGAAGAATCGCGTACTCGGCCATCCCGCCTTCTGCCCGTCCCTGCTTGAAGCCGAAGATCTCGTTCGGCTCGCACATCCAGTAGGAGCCCTCCCGGCAGAAGCGGCACGTGCCACACGGCAGGATCTGCTCCGCGATCACCTGATCCCCCACGGCGACGCCGTACTTCTCGGCCGATCCCTCCCCCAGTTCCACGACGACACCGGCGAACTCGTGGCCGGCGATCGGCGTCCCCTCGACGTAGCCGGGCCTGCCGTCCTCGCCCCAGAAGAGCGCTGCCCCGGTGTAGCACTTGATGTCGCTGCCGCACAGGCCCACCGCACCGGTTCTGATCAGGATCTCCCCCGGGCCCGGCACCGGCTTCGGAACGGTCTGGAGCCGGTAATCGCGCGGACCGTGCATGACGATCGCCTTCATGGTTTCGGACATCTCAGGACTCCTTCGACTGATGTGGTGTGGATTCGGCAGTGGCGTCACCGTGAGCAGTGGCCAGCGATGCTCTCACCGAGCGACGTTCGCGCAGCGTGTTGACCCAGCCGATACGTCCCTGCCGGGCCTGGTCGAAGACGCCTGCCGCCACGACGACGAGGCCGAACGTCGCCAGCTGCAGCCAGCTGGAGAGCTTCAGGATCACGTACGCGTTCTGCACCATGCCGAGCAGCACGGCGCCGAGGAACACGCCGGTCATCGAGCCGCGTCCACCAACCAGGCTGGCACCGCCGACGACCACGGCTGCGATGATCGGCAGCAGGTCGGACGTCCCCGCACTCGACTCGGCCGTGCCGAGGGACGCGGCCCTCAGGATCCCGGCGACCCCCGCGAGGGCGCCCGCGATGGCGAAGACCGCCGCCTTGGTGAGGACGACCGGTATGCCGGCCAGGCGGGCGGCGTCGACGTTGTCGCCGACAGCCAGCACCCGCCGCCCGAAGACGGTGTACACGAGGACCAACTGCGCGAGGATCATCAGGGCGACGAAGACGATCACCGGGAACGGGATCCCCGCGATCCGGGTCGTCGATCCGAGGAGCCCGAGGGCGTCGGGCACGGCGATCGGCAGGCCGCCGGTCACCGCCAGCGTGAGACCCTGGACCACCGACAGGGTGCCCAGGGTGACGATGAACGAGTTGACCCCGGTGGCGAGCACGATCACCGCGTTCAGGAGCCCGATCGTCGCGCCGATACCGATGGCGATGATGACGCCGAGCCAGACCGGCGCCCCGGATCGCATCACACTGGCGGCGGCTGCCGCCGAGAACGCGATCGATGCCGCCACCGAGAGGTCGAGTTCGCCCGACATGATGACGAAGCCCTGTCCGAGGGCGACGATGCCGATCGTCACCATCGCGAGGAGCAGGTTGATCAGGTTGACGGGGCTCAGGAAGTTGGGCGCCCGCAGGCTCACCAGGAGCGCGACCACTGCGATGACGACAATGAGCGCCACCTCGACGTGCCGGAATGCGCCCCGGAACTTCTCGGCGAGATTCATGGGAGATCCTTCGGGTCGGCCGGTGAATCCGGCGTGGGTTCCCCGAGGGCTGCGGCGACGAGACTCAGCCCGTCCGCCCCCTCGGACTCAATGACGATGCGTCCGTCACGGACAACGGCCACGCGGTCTGCGATCTGAACGAGTTCCTCCACTTCACTGGAGATCAGGACGACGGCGAGACCCTCGTCGTCGGCCAGGGACCGGATGAGTCGGGCGATCTCGGCCTTCGTCGCGACGTCGATGCCGTGGGTGGGCTCATCGAAGACGACGACGCGGGGGCGGGCCGCCAGCGACCGGGAGATGAGGGCCTTCTGCTGGTTGCCGCCCGACAGCGACATGATCGGCGTGTCGGGGGCCCCCTTCAGCGCGAGCCGATCGATCCACTTCCTGGCCAGGGCAGACTGTCGCGCCCGGTTGACCAGGCCGAATCGAACGAGGGTCCCCCACGAACTGGCAGCAGTGTTGAAGACGACGTCATGGCTCGGGAACACCGCGAGCCGGCGCTCCTCGCCGGTCATGGCGACCCCGGCCGCCAACGCCTGTTGCGGAGAACGGAAGACCTCGACGCGTCCGTCGAGCGTGATTGTGCCGGCGAGCACCGGGTCACCCCCGGCGATCGCCCGGCCGATCTCCGTTCGGCCCGCGCCGACGAGCCCCGCCAGGCCGAGGACCTCACCCGATCGGATCGCGAGGGTGATGTCCTTGACCGCCCGGGTGTAGACGTGGTCGAGCCGCAGCACAACCTCGCCGGCCTGCTCCCGCCGACGGGAGCGGACCCCGCTCTGGCTCACTTCGCGACCGGCCATCAGGTTCACCGCCTGCGAGATCGGCAGCTCGGCGGCGCTCGCCTCGCCGACCAGGCGTCCGTCCCGGAGGACGGCGACCGTGTCGATGACCTCGTACAGTTCGACCAGCCGGTGGCTGACGACGACCACGGCCACACCGCGGTCGCGCATCTGGCGCACCAGACCCCACAGGGTTGCGGTGTCCTTGGGAGTGAGGCTCGAGTTCGGCTCGTCAAGGAAGAGGATCTTCACGTCGGAGACCATCGCCCGCGCGATCGTCACGAGTTGCCGCTGCGCCGCGCTCAGGCGATAGGCCGGTGTGGTGACCGCAGGCAGATCGTCCGCCAACCCCAGCTCCTCGAGGTGCTTGGCGGCACGCTGCACCAGTCGCTGCGGCTGGATCAGGCTGAGTGCCCGCTGTTCGGACAGCTCGGGCAGGTAGATGTTCTCGGCGATGGACGCCTCGTTGGCGAGCTTGGGCTCCTGGTGGACCACCACGATGCCCAGCCGGCTGGCCTCGCGAGGGTCGTTGAGTTCGACGGCATTTCCGTCGAGCACGATCCGTCCCTCGCTCGGGGGCTGTGCCCCCGAGACGAGGTTGATGAACGTCGACTTGCCAGCACCGTTCTCCCCGAGCAGTCCGAGAACGGTGCCGGCGTGGAGCTCCAGCGTGACGTCGTGGAGCGCCCACATCGTTCCGTACCGCTTGCCGAGGCCCTCGGCTCGGAGCGCAACAGGTGCTGGCATGGTCAACTCCTCCGGTCAGCCCGCAGTCGTGACCTGGTCGATGTTGGCCTTGGTTCCCACAACGGCCTCTGTCGGAATGAAGTAGTCCGGCGAGGGTGCGGTCTTGGTGACCAGGCCGTTGTACAGCCACACGAGCGTGTCGTAGGACTGCCCGTACGGATCCTGGCCGATGGCCGCGTACAGGTTGCCCTTCTTGATCTCGGCGACGTTCTCGGTGGTGAAGTCGAAGCCGATCACCTTCACCGCGTCCGACTTCTTGGCAGCGCCGACGGTCTGGGCCGCAACCTGCGGGTTCCCGCCGGTGAGGTAGATGCCCACCAGGTTGGGGGTCGAGGTCATGAAGTCGCGGGTGGCGGAGGCGATGCGGTCGGTCGAGCCCTGGTACTCGACCCCATCACCCACGGAGGTCACGTACGGACAGTCCGCCTTGAGGCCCTCCAGGAATCCCAGTCGACGCTCCTCGAGCGCCTGGAAGGCGAAGGCCTCGGTCTCGACACCAACCGCTCCGGGCTTGTCCTGGGACGCGAGGCCGGCGGTGGCCTCGCACATGAGCTTGCCCGCCGTGACTCCAGCTGCCTTCAGGTCCTGACCGTGGAAGAACGCGACACCGGACTCCTGGGCGCAAGTGGCGTTCCCGTTGTAGGCGGCGACGAGGACGCCTTGCGCGACGGCCTGCTTGACGTAGCTGCAGATGCCGTCACCCGGCATCAGGGCGGCGATCGCGTCGTACTGGTCGACGACCGCCGCGTTCATCGCGTTGCCGACGCTCTCGACGTTGACCTCGGTGCCGGCGTTGATCCAGTCAACCGTCGCACCCGCTGCCTCGAGATCCTTCTTCGCAGCCTCGTAGCCCACCTTGACCTGGGCGAAGAACGGGTTGTTCTCGATGGCGATGATCGCGATCTTGTACTGCTTCTGGGCCTTCTCGGTGGTCACGGTCGGTCGCTTCCCCACCTCAGGTGCCGATGCCGGCTTGGTCAAGGTGATCGGCCCGCCTGCGCTTCCGCTCGGCGTCGTCGTTGCCGTGGTGCATCCTGCGAGCGCCAGGCTCGCGCCCAACGCGGCCAGGCCAAGGATCCTGGTCAGTCTCATGTGAACTCCCTCGCTCTGTGCGACATCCGGGGCCGAACGACCCACGATTCGGACAATATTATTGTATGATTTATCGAGGATCAAGAGCGGTCCTCCTCGTGAGACGCACACGACGGGAGTGACGGACGGCCCTGCCCGGCTCGGGCCGAGCCACGACGGGACGGCGTCCCACCGAGTTGGCCACCGAATTGTCCCTTCGCCACCGGAATTCCGGTGGCGAAGGGACAATTCGGTGGCGAGGAGGGATCTGAAGGGCGAACGCGGTGGGCGCAGAGGGACTCGAACCCCCGACCCCCTCCTTGTAAGGGAGGTGCTCTAACCAACTGAGCTATGCGCCCGCAGTGGCACATCTTAGGGTGCCTGCGCGCCCGCGCCGCCGCGGGACGTCCGGAGCGACACCCGGCGCCCCGGCGATACGCTTGGGCCGACGTCCGTCCCCTAGTCTGAAAGCACCCCAGGCGATGGAGAGAGAATGGTTGGCTTCCCGGCGATCGGAGATCGGATCGGCGCGTACCGCGTCGACGCCGAGATCGGTCGGGGCGGCATGGGCATCGTCTACCGCGCCACCCAGTTGGCGCTCGACCGGCCGGTCGCACTGAAGATCCTCGATCCCCTGCTGTCGGCCGATCCGAGCTTCGTCGCCCGGTTCACGCGCGAGGCGTCCATCCTGGCCGGGCTCGACTCCCCGCACATCGTGCAGATCCATGACCACGGCGAGGCGGACGGACGCCTGTACCTCGCCATGCAGTACGTCGGCGGCGGCGACCTCAGCCGGCTGATCGAGCAGGACGGGCCGCTGCCGCCGCTGGCCGCGCTGCAGATCTTCACCCAGGTCGTCGAGGCCCTGGGCGACGCCCACACGCACGGCATCGTGCACCGCGACGTGAAACCCAGCAACGTCCTGCTGCGCGCGGACGCGTCCGAGCCGTTCGCGTACCTGTGCGACTTCGGCATCGCCCGCACCGAGGAGAGTGGCCTGACCCGGACGGGCACCGTGGCCGGCACCTGGGCGTTCATGAGCCCCGAGACCCACACCGGCTCACCCGCGACCCCGCGCAGCGACCTCTACTCGGCCGCGTGCGTGCTCTGGGCGATGCTCACCGGACGCAACCCCTACAGCGGCACCGACGTCCAGGTGGCGATGGCGCACGTCCAGTCACCGGTGCCGCAGTTGCCCGGTTCCGACCCGCTCATCGTCGCCCTCAACCGCCTCCTGTGGGCCTGCCTCGCCAAGGACCCGGACGACCGTCCCGACACCGCCGCCGAGGTGCTCGCGCTCACCCGCGGCGCCCTCGCGCCGGCCGAGGGCGTCTCGCCGCTGTCGGTCTCCAAGCCCGACTCCGGGATCTTCCGGCGGGCGAGCATCCCGACCGCCCCGGTCGGCCCCGTCGTACCCACTCCGACCCGGGGACGCCGGTCCACCCGCTGGATCCTCGCCGGGGCCGCCCTGGTCGTGGCGGTGGCGGTCACCGTCACTGCGCTGAACCTGTCCGGCGCGCTCCCCCGTCCGGGCGCGGTCCCGAGCCCCGTGCCCACCACTCCGGGCACCCCGACCGCCACGGCACTGACGTACCAGTGCTGGAACGGCGACGAGGTGCCGGCGCTCGCGGACTGCACGGCCCCGGCCGGGCGCGAGGCCCTGCGCTACCTGTACCCCTCGCTCGACGCGAAGTGGGACGACTGCGCGTACAACGACGCCGCCCGCGCCGGCACCGAGACCTACGAGTGCGTGGACGAGAAGCTCGGCCTGATCCGCTACCGCTACTGGGACGACTCGGACGCGGCCACCGCGCACTACCTGGCCCGCTACGCCAAGGCGAAGGTCACCCGGATGATCCTCGACGGCACCGACGTCGGCGTCATCTACACCCTCGACAAGAAGGTGCGGGGGGTCTACTCCCTGTCCGGGTTCTGGCTGGACGCCCACTTCAGCTTCTCGGTGGAGTCGCCCACGATCGCCCGGCGGGACGCGCTCTTCACCCAGGTCGAACTGCGGGCACTGGCCCAGATCAGCGGGCACCCCACGGGCGCCGACGTCCAGGTCGGTCGGCTCGAGTGAGGCTCAGGCGGTGAGTCGATCCCGCAGCGCGGCGACCGTGGCGTCCGACAGGCCCAGCCCGTCCCGCAGGTAGCCCTCGACGCTTCCGTACCTCTGGTCCAGTTCGTCCAGGCCCGCGGTGAGGTAGCTCGCCTCGACCCGCTCGTAGGCACGGTCGATGCGAGCGGCGGTCAGTCCCTCCGCCTTCAGTGTCCGGCGATAGGACGCGACGATCGCCGCCGCCCGGTAGGTGTTCGACTTCAGGTACTCGGTGATCACGATGTCACGGTCGGCGCCGGCGACCAGCAGCAGGACCGCCGAGATCCAGCCGGTGCGGTCCTTGCCGGCCTGGCAGTGCACCACCACCGGCCCCTCCGCTGCGGCGACGAGGTCGAGGACGTCGGCGGTCCGTGCCCGCTCGTACGCGCTGGACACGAACTCGACGTTCATCTGGCGCATCGCCGCCCGGGCCCGGGCCACGGTGGCGTTGTCACCGGAGCGTCCGCCGTCCGGCCCGAACAGGTCGACGTGCACCTGGTGCGCGCCCTTGATCGTGGGGTCGGGCTGGGAACGGACGACCTTCGCGGTGCGCAGGTCGATCACCAGGCTCACGCCCGCGCGCCGGAGTCGGGCCACGTCGGCCGCGGACGCGGTGGACAGCTTCGCCGAGCGGTACACCACCCCGGTCGCGGCCCGGCCGCCGCCGGCCAGGCTCACGCCCTCACCGGCCACGTCGCGGAAGTTGACCACCGAGGAGAGTTCCAGCGGGGCCGCGGTCGGCGTGGCCGTCGCGGTGCTGCCGGACGGGCTGGGCGTCGGGCTGGACGGCACGGCCGTCGCCGTGGCGCCCACCGTCACCGGGGCGGACGGGAACGGTTGCGGCGTGCAACCGCCGAGCACGGCCCCCGCAACGAGCGTGGCAAGAAGCCCGGAGGCGGTGCGCGCCGGGGGCCGGTTAACGGCGGCCGCCCTTGGGACGCACCAGCTTGTGCGCCTCCCAGGCCTTCGAGACGGACGCGGTGTTGGCCAGCGCGAGCCCGGCGGTCAGTGCGGCCTCGGCCAGGTCGGCCGGGTCGACGTGTCCGTCGCGCCCGATCCGCGGCGTGAACAGCCAGATGTGCCCGCGTCCGGTCAGGTCGGTGAGCGCGTCGACGAGACCGTCGCCGAGATCACCGTCCTCCTCACGCCACCACAGCAGCACGACGTCGACGGCCTCGAGGGCCTCGTACACGAAGTCGTCGCCGAGCACGTCGAGGACCGCGGTCCGCACGCCCTCATCGACATCGGTGTCCCAACCGAGTTCCTGGACCGCCAGGCCGGGGGTGATCCCCAGCGCGGTCGCGATCGACGATTCCGCCGTCGACCTGGGCGCGGTAGTCACGCGCTCCTCACCCTCTCTCTCGCAGATGCTCCAACGTCAGGCAATCAGCCTGCCAGAAAGGCTACCGCGCTGAAAGGCAACGGGTCAGGAGTCGCCGCCCACCACGCCCGAGGCCCCGGCCGTCACGTCGAGGATCCGGTACTTCTCCGCCGCCTGGGCCGGCCAGGACGGGTCGATCTCCCCGTCCGCGGCGAGCTGCTGCAGCGTCCGCACCACGATGGAGGGTCCGTCGATGTGGAAGAACCGCCGCGCGGCCGCCCGGGTGTCGGAGAAGCCGAAGCCGTCCGCGCCGAGCGAGGCGAAGCTCTGCGGTACCCAGTTCAGGATCTGGTCCTGCACCTGGCGCATGTAGTCGCTCACCGCGACCACCGGGCCGGGACGGCCCTGGAGCTTCTGCGTGACCCACGGCACCGGGTTGTCCTGGCCGGGGTGCAGGAACTTCTGCTCGTCGCACCGCAGGCCGTCGCGGCGAAGCTCCGTCCAGCTGGTCACGCTCCACACGTCCGCCACGATGCCGAAGTCGTTCTTGAGCAGCTCCTGCGCCTCCAGCGCCCAGGCCACGCCCACGCCCGAGGCGAGCAGCTGCGCACGGCGTGCGTCCTCGCCCACGCCCTCGAGGCTGCCCTCCTTCAGCAGGTACATGCCGCGGACGATGCCCTCGGCGTCCACGTTCTCGGGCTCCGCCGGCTGCGGCATCGGCTCGTTGTAGACGGTCAGGTAGTAGAAGATGTCCTCCGGGCTCTCGCCGTACATGCGGCGCAGGCCGTCCTCGACGATGTGCGCGATCTCGTAGCCGTACGCCGGATCGTAGGAGACCACCGCCGGGTTGGTGGCGGCGATCATCGGGCTGTGCCCGTCCATGTGCTGGGTGCCCTCGCCGGTCAGCGTGGTGCGTCCGGCGGTGGCGCCGATCAGGAAGCCACGGGCCAGCTGGTCGCCGGCCGCCCAGAACGCGTCCGCCGTGCGCTGGAACCCGAACATCGAGTAGAAGACGTAGATCGGCACCATCGGCACGCCGTGCGTGGAGTAGGACGACCCGACCGCCTGGAACGCCGCGGCCGATCCGGCCTCGTTGATGCCGGTGTGGATGATCTGGCCCTGCGGCGACTCCCGGTAGGCGAGCATCAGCTCGTGGTCGACCGGGGTGTAGTTCTGGCCGTGCGGGGAGTAGATCTTGATCGTCGGGAAGAACGAGTCCATGCCGAACGTGCGGGCCTCGTCGGGGATGATCGGCACCACGTGGGGTGCGAACTCCTTGTCCCGCATGAGGTCCTTGAGCAGCCGGACGAAGGCCATCGTGGTGGCGACCGGCTGGTTGCCCGACCCCTTCTTCACGCCGCTGTAGGCCGACACCTCGGGCAGCTTCAGCGCCTTTGGGTTGTCGCGACGCTCGGGGACGGGACCGCCGAGCGCACGGCGACGGTCGAGCACGTACTGGATGCGCTCGTCGCTCGGGCCCGGGTTGATGTACGGCGGCTGGTAGGGGTTCTCCTCCAGCACCGCGTCGGTGATCGGGATGTCGAGCCGGTCGCGGAACTGCTTGAGGTCGTCCAGCGCCATCTTCTTCATCTGGTGGGTCGCGTTGCGGCCCGCGAAGTGGCTGCCCAGGAAGTAGCCCTTGATGGTGTGCGCGAGGATCACCGTCGGCGCCCCCTGGAACTCGGTGGCCGCCTTGTAGGCCGAATAGACCTTGTGGTAGTCGTGCCCGCCGCGGGTGAGCTTCCAGATGCGGTCGTCCGACCAGTCCTCGACCATCTTGGCGGTGCGGGCGTCGCGTCCGAAGAAGTTCTTGCGGACGTAGGCGCCGTCGTTGGCCTTGAAGGTCTGGTAGTCGCCGTCGGGGGTGGAGTTCATCACGTTGAGCAGGGCGCCGTCGCGGTCGGCGGCGAGCAGCGGGTCCCACCCGCGTCCCCACACGACCTTGATGACGTTCCAGCCGGCGCCGCGGAAGAAGCTCTCCAACTCCTGCATGATCTTGCCGTTGCCGCGCACCGGGCCGTCGAGGCGCTGCAGGTTGCAGTTCACGACGAAGGTCAGGTTGTCCAGGCCGTCGTAGGACGCGAGCTGCAGCGCGCCGCGGCTCTCGACCTCGTCCATCTCGCCGTCGCCGAGGAACGCCCAGACGCGCTGGTCGGAGGTGTCCTTCAGGCCGCGGTTGCCGAGGTACTTGTTGAACTGCGCCTGGTAGATCGCGGCGATCGGGCCCAGGCCCATCGACACGGTCGGGAACTGCCAGAAGTCCGGCATCTGGCGCGGGTGCGGGTAGGACGGCAGGGCGCGGACGCGGCCGTCGACGATGTGGCTCTTCTCCTGGCGGAAGCCGTCGAGGTCGTCCTCGGTGAGTCGGCCCTCGAGGAACGCACGGGCGTACATGCCGGGGCTGGCGTGGCCCTGGAAGAACACCTGGTCGCCGCCGCCGGGGTGGTCCTGGCCGCGGAAGAAGTGGTTGAAGCCCACCTCGTAGAGGGTGGCCGAGGAGGCGTAGGACGAGATGTGGCCGCCGACGCCGACACCGGGACGCTGCGCGCGGTGCACCATCATGGCGGCGTTCCAGCGGGCGAGCCGGCGGAACTTGCGTTCCAGATCGACGTCGCCGGGGTACCACGGCTCACGCTCGGCCGGGATCGTGTTGACGTAGTCGGTCGCGGTCAGCGACGGCAGCCCCAGGTGCTGGTCACGGGCCCGTTCGAGCAGACGCAGCATGATGTAGCGGGCACGGTTGCGACCATCGGAGTCGATCATCATGTCCAGCGACTCGAGCCACTCGGCCGTCTCGTCGGAGTCGATGTCGGGAAGGTTGGTCGGCAAACCGTTCAGGATCGGGCCGACGGAATCGCGACTAGCCACAGCGGAGCCTTTCAGAGGGATTTCGAGCACAAGATCGTTGCGCAACCTGACCTTACCCGGCGCGGTGGGAGGCAGCGCCAGCCGGTGCCCACAATCAGCGTCCGGCGTGGGTCCAGGCCAGCAGGTCGGGCAACGGCCAGGTGTTCACGATCCGTTCGGCCGGGATGCCGAGCGCTGCCGCCCGGGCCGCCCCGTAGGCCGGGAACTCCAACTGGCCCGGGGCGTGGGCGTCGGAGTCGATCGAGAACAGGCACCCGGTCTCGCTCGCTAGCGCGATCAGGTCGTCGGGCGGGTCGGTCCGTTCGGGGCGGGAGTTGATCTCGACGGCCACGTCGAAGGCGCGGCACGCCTCGAACACGACCTCGGCGTCGAAGGTGCTCTGCGGACGGGTGCCGCGGCCGCCCGCGATCATCCGTCCGGTGCAGTGACCGAGCACGTTCGTGAACCGGTTGGAGATCGCGGCGACCATCCGCCGGGTCATCGCCTCGGAGTCCATCCGCAGCTCGGAGTGGACGCTGGCCACCACCACCTCCAGTTCGGCGAGCATCGCCGGGGTCTGGTCGAGCGCGCCGTCGGTGAGGATGTCCACCTCGATGCCGGGCAGCAGTCGGCAGCCCTCACCCTGCTCGTTCACCCGGGCCAGGTCGTCGATCTGGGCCCGCAGCCGCTCGACGCTGAGTCCGTTGGCCACGGTGAGCCGCGGCGAGTGGTCGGTGATCGCGAGGTACTCCCGGCCGAGCAGCGTCGCCGTCTCGCGGACGACCTCCAGCGAGGCGCTGCCGTCCGAGGCCTCGGTGTGGCTGTGCAGGTCGCCCCGCAGCAGGGCCAGCAACCCCTCGCCCCCGGTGGCCAACGGGCCGGCCTCGGCACGCAGTTTCGCGAGGCGGTCGGGGACGCGTCCGGCGAGCGCCTGGGCGACCACGGTCGCGGTCGACTCCCCCAGCCCCGGCAGTTTCCGCCAGCTTCCGGCGGCCGCGTGCTGTGCGAACTCCTCAGGGCTGAGGGCGGCCACCACGTCCGCCGCTCCGCGGAACGCGCGCACCTTGTACGGCTCGGCGAGCACGCGCTCCATCAGGTACGCGATCTCGCGCAGCGCACGGACCGGGTCGGGCGGGGTCGTCACCGCACCAGACTAGGCGCGGCGCCGTCCCGCGGGCAGCACCCGGGAACGCCGGTGAGTGCCTAGGATTCGGTCATGGGTGTGTTCACCGACCTCATCGACAGCACCGACGGCGCGACCCGCGAGGCCCTGCTCCAGATCCGGGACCGGGCGCTCGCCGCCGCACCGGACGCGGTCGAGGACCTCAGCTACGGGGTCCCGGCGCTGAAGTACCGCGGACGCCCGCTGGTCGGGGTGCAGGTGAGGGCCGCCGGCCTGTCGCTGTTCCCGTACAGCTCGACGGTGGTCGCGGAGGTGGCGCCCGAACTGACCGGCTTCTCGCTGTCGAAGGGCACGATCCGGTTCAGTGCCGGGCAGCCGATCCCGGAGGCCACCCTGGCCCGCATTGTCGCCCTGCGCCTGGCCGAGATCGAGCGCGCCGGGTGACCACGGCCACCGAGGCCGGCTGGCCCCCGCCGAAGGCACGGCTGGCCATCGCGCGGCGCCTGGGGGCGTCCGCCGCCGAGATGACCACCGCGGCGCTGGCCCGGATCGCCGAGGAGCACCGCTGGTTCGGCGAGCTGGACGCCGAGCACCGCTCGTGGATCACGGTGGTGGCCCGGTCGGGCATCGACGGCTTCCTGGAGTGGTTCGCCGCCGGCGGACGCGACCAGGCGCCGGGCTCGGTGTTCGACGCCGCCCCGCGGGCGCTGGCCCGCCGGATCACGCTCAACCAGACCGTCGACCTGGTGCGCACCACGATCGACACCGTCGAGGACCGCATCGCCAGCCTGCCGGAGGACGAGCAGGCGCCGCTGCGCATCGGCATCTTGCGGTACTCCCGCGAGATCGCGTTCGCCGCCGCCCAGGTCTACGCCCGTGCCGCCGAGGTGCGCGGCGCCTGGGACGCCCGCCTCGAGGCCCTGGTGGTGGACGCGGTCGTCCGCGGCGAGGCCGACGAGTCGGTGGTGTCCCGGGCCTCCACGCTCGGCTGGGCGTCCCCGCCGGCGATCGCGGTGGTGATCGGGGCGGCGCCGTCCGACCCGGGACGCGCGGTGGAGGCCATCCGCCAGGTCGCCGCCCGGCACTCCCTCGACCTGCTGGCCGCGCCGCAGGGCGACCGGTTGGTGCTGGTGATCGGCGGCGAGCTGGGGACCAGCGCCGAACTCGTCCGCCAGGTCGGCGACTTCGTCGGCCACTTCGGCGCCGGGCAGGTGGTGGTCGGCCCGATCGTCGCCGACCTGGTCGAGGCGGCCCGCAGCGCGCGGGCGGCCCTGTCGGGGATGCGTGCCGCCCGGGCGTGGCCGGAGGCGCCGCGTCCGGTGGCCGCCGAGGACCTGCTGCCCGAACGCGCCCTCGCCGGCGACGGCCACGCGCGCCGCACCCTGGCCAACGAGCTGTACCGGCCCGTGGTCGAGGCCGGACGCGACCTCGCCGACACCCTGGCCGCCTTCTTCGACACCGGCGGCTCGATCGAGGCCACCGCCAGGGCCCAGTACGTGCACCCCAACACCGTCCGCTACCGCCTGCGCCGCGTCCACGAACTCACCGGCTTCTCTCCGCTCGACCCGCGCGGCGGCTACGCCCTGCACCTCGCCCTCACCCTGGGCCGGCTGCTCGACTGACACCGGCGCTTGAGGCGTCCGGAGACGGATCCCACAACCGCAACCCCACCTACCACGCGGGCAGCACAGGTCAATCTTGTAGGAATCCTACAAAGTCGGCCGTTATAAATTCGTTGCGGAGCGCTCCGGCTCCGCGCACGAGGTTCGACAGAGTAGAGACGTGCTCGCAATCGTCGCGCCCGGACAGGGCGCCCAGACCCCCGGCTTCCTCACCCCCTGGCTGGCTGAGCCCGCGTTCGCCGACCGGCTGAACTGGCTGGGCACGGTCGCCGGCATCGACCTCGCCCACTACGGCACGAACGCCGACGCCGAGACCATCCGTGACACCGCGATCGCGCAGCCGCTGCTGGTCGCCGCCGGCCTGGTCACCGCGCTCCAGCTGTTCCCCAGCCCGGCGGACGGCTTCCGCCGCACCGCGGTCGCCGCCGGCCACAGCGTGGGCGAGATCACCGCCGCCGCCGCGACCGGCGTCCTGTCGGCCGAGCAGGCGATGGTGTTCGTGCGTGAGCGCGGCCAGCAGATGGCGCTCGCCAGCGCCGCGCGTCCGACCTCGATGATGGCCGTCGTCGGCGGCGACCAGGCCGAGGTGCTCGCCGCGATCGAGGCCGCCGGGCTCACGCCGGCCAACAACAACGGCTCCGGCCAGATCGTGGCCGCCGGCACCGTCGAGCAGCTCGCCGACCTCCAGGCCAACCCGCCGGCCAAGGCGCGGCTGATCCAGCTGAGCGTGGCCGGCGCCTTCCACACCGTCCACATGGAGCCGGCCGTCGCGCACCTCGAGCGCCTCGCCCGGGCGATCTCCACCCACGACCCGCGCACCCGGCTGCTGTCCAACGCCGACGGCCAGGTCGTGCAGTCCGGCCGGGAGTACCTGGCCCGGCTCGTGCGGCAGGTCGCGAACCCGGTGCGCTGGGACCTGTGCCTCCAGGCGATGGCCGACCTCGGCATCACCGGCCTGCTCGAGCTGCCGCCGGCCGGCACCCTCACCGGCATCGCCAAGCGCAACCTCAAGGGCGTGGAGCTGTTCAGCCTGAACACGCCCGACCAGCTGCCCGCCGCCCGCGAGTTCGTCGAGAAGCACGGCGACACCGGCTTCGAGTCGCCGATGGCGACCACCCCGTCCTGGATGCTCGTGGTCTCCCCCGGCAAGGGTGAGTTCACCCGCGCCAGCGGCGTGGACGCGGATTCCGCGGTGACCGGCGGCGCGGTGATCGGCACCGTGGCCAACATCCGTGACACCATCCAGGTCACCAGCACCCATGCGGGCACCGTGACGGAGTGGCTCGTCGAGGACGGAGACCCGGTCTCCCCCGGGCAGCCGCTGCTCCGCCTCTACCCGGCCCAGGACTGAAAGGGAACATGACCGAGATCAAGGCCAGTACCGGCGCGCCCTTCGCGCGGATCCTCAGCGTCGGCTCCGCCGCCCCGTCCCGGGTGGTCCCGAACGAGTACCTGCTGCAGTTCATCGACTCCTCCGACGAGTGGATCACCCAGCGCACCGGCATCAAGGAGCGCCGCTGGATCGGTGAGGGCGAGAACATCGAGACGCTGTCGCTGGCCGCGTCCGAGCAGGCCATCGAGCGGGCCGGCATCGACCGGACGCAGATCGGCGCAGTGATCCTCTCCACGATCTCCCACTACCACCAGACCCCGGCGCTGGCGCCGCAGCTGGCGACCCGGCTCGGCATCCCGGACGCCGCCGCCTACGACATCTCGGCCGCGTGCGCGGGGTTCTGCTACGGGCTCGCGCAGGCCGAGTCGATCGTCCGCTCCGGCCAGGCGACCTACGTCCTGCTGATCGCCGGCGAGACGATCAGCGAGATGACCGACCTCAACGACCGCGGCACCGCCTTCCTGTTCGGTGACGGGGCCGGCGCGGTCATCGTCGGGCCGAGCGAGACCAACGGCATCGGCCCGGTCGTGTGGGGGTCGGACGGCGGCCAGGCCGGCGCGATCTGGCAGACCGCGGACTGGCACTCGGCCGTCGAGAACGGCACCTGGCCCAAGCTCGGCATGGACGGGCGCGCGGTGTTCAAGTGGGCCACCAGCTTCATCGCGCAGGCCACCAAGAACTGCCTGGACGGCGCGGGCCTCACCCCCGAGCAGCTGGACGTGTTCATCCCGCACCAGGCGAACGACCGCATCACCGACACCCTGCTGCGCTACCTGAAGCTGCCCGAGAACGTCGTGGTCGCCCGCACGATCCGCCAGTACGGCAACAACTCGGCCGCGACCATCCCGATGGCCATGGACGCGCTGCTGTCCAGCGGCGAGGCCAAGAGCGGCCAGACCGCGCTGGTGATCGGGTTCGGCGCCGGCCTGGTGTACGCCGGGCAGGTCATCACCCTCCCCTGAGTCGCCCGGACCCGTCCGGGAAAGCAAGCCCACCGCATAGTTGAAGGAGAACAACATGGCCACTACCGAAGAGATCCGGGCACAGCTCGCCGAGCTCGTCAACGACGTCGCCGGTGTGCCGGTCGAGGACGTCCAGCTCGACAAGTCCTTCGTCGACGACCTCGACGTGGACAGCCTCGCGATGGTCGAGATCCTCGTCGGTTGCGAGGAGAAGTTCGGCGTCACCATCCCCGACGAGGAGTCGAAGAACCTCAAGACCGTCGGCGACGCCGTCGCCTACATCGAGGCGCACAGCTGACCCAGCGTCACCGCTGATCCGGCCTGTCGGGACCCTCACCGGTCCCGGCAGGTCCGGTTCCGCACCCACCGCGCCCTGAGGAGCTTCGCGAGGTACGAGCGAAGCGTCACGAAGGGCCCACTCACCACCCACCACCTCGAGGAACCATGACTGAGATCGTGATCACCGGCCTCGGCGCCACCACCCCGCTCGGCGGCGACCTTGCCTCCACCTGGGCCGGCCTGCTCGCCGGCAAGTCCGGCGTCCGGGCCATCACCGAGGAGTGGGCGGCGGACCTGCCGGTGAAGATCGCGGCCTACGTCGCCGTCGACCCCTCCGAGGTGATCGACCGGGTCAAGGCGCGCCGCCTCGACCGGTCCACCCAGCTCGCGCTGATCGCCGCCCAGGAGGCCTGGACCGACGCCGGCTTCACCTGGGAGGCCGAGGACGAGGTCGACCCGCAGCGGCTCAGCGTCTCGCTCGCCAGCGGCATCGGCGGCCTGCACTCCCTGCTGAACAACTGGGACACCCAGCGCGACAAGGGCTACCGCCGCGTCAGCCCGTTCACGATCCCGATGCTGATGGCCAACGCGCCCGCCGCGAACGTCGGCCTCGCCGTCCACGCCAAGGCCGGCGTCCACACGCCGGTGTCGGCGTGCGCGTCGTCCAACGAGGCCATCTCGCTCGCGCTCGACCAGCTGCGCCTGGGCCGGGCCGACATCGCCGTCGTCGGCGGTACCGAGGCCACCATCCACCCGCTGCCGATCGCCGCGTTCGGGCAGATGCAGGCGCTGAGCCGCCGCAACGACGACCCCGAGGGCGCTTCGCGTCCGTGGGACCGCGGCCGTGACGGCTTCGTCATGGGCGAGGGCTCGGCGATCATGGTGCTCGAGACCCTCGAGCACGCCAAGGCGCGCGGCGCGAAGATCTACGGCACGATCGCCGGGGCCGGCATCACCGCCGACAGCCACGACATCGTCCAGCCCGACCCCACCGGCGAGGGCCAGTCCGGCGCCATGATCAAGGCGCTCGAGGACTCGGGGCTCACCCCGTCCGACATCCAGCACGTGAACGCGCACGGCACGTCGACGCCGCAGGGCGACCTCACCGAGGCCGGGTCGATCCGCACCGCGCTCGGCGACGACACCGACCACGTCGTGGTCACCTCCACCAAGTCGATGACCGGGCACCTGCTCGGTGGCGCCGGGGCGCTGGAGACGATCGCCTCGCTGCTCGCGCTGCGGGACCGGATGGTGCCGCCGACGATCAACCTGGAGGATCCCGAGCCCGACCTCGGCATCGACATCGCCGCGAACGTCAAGCGTCCGCTGCCCGAGGGCGACCTGGCCGCGATCAACAACTCGTTCGGCTTCGGCGGCCACAACGTCGCGATCGCGCTCACGAACGCGAACGCCACCGTCTGAACCCTTCCCCTGCAGGGGCCGGGCGTCCGGTGAGGTGACCATCCCCCGAGGTGAGGAGTGAGATGACCCAGGTGAGCAGCCCCAAGCCCGCGCGGGTGCCGCGCGAGGAGGACCCGCGCAACCCGAACCGCCGGCTCGCCGCGCTGTTCGACGAGGGGACGCTGGCGCTGATCAGCGCCGACGACGACTCGGGAATGCTGGCGGCCACCGGCACCGTGAACGGCTCGCCGGCGGTCGCGTTCTGCTCCGACGCCACCGTGATGGGCGGCGCGATGGGCGTGGCCGGCTGCGAGGTCGTCGTGCAGGCGTACCGGCGGGCGATGGTCGACCGCGTCCCGATCATCGGCATCTGGCACTCCGGCGGGGCCCGCCTCGCCGAGGGCGTCCTGAGCCTGCACGCCGTCGGACGCATCTTCCACGCGATGACGCAGGCGTCCGGCAAGATCCCGCAGATCTCGGTCGTGCTCGGCGCGGCGGCCGGCGGTGCCGCGTACGGGCCGGCGCTGACCGACATCGTGATCCTCGCGCCGCAGGGGCGCATCTTCGTGACCGGGCCGGACGTCGTCCGTTCGGTGACCGGCGAGGACGTGGACATGCTGCGGCTCGGCGGCCCGGACACCCACGAACGCAAGTCGGGCGTGGTGCACGTGGTGGCCGACGACGAAGCGGACGCGGTCGCGCGCGCCCGTGCGGTGACGACGCTGCTGGCCGCGCAGGGCGGGGTGGCGGCGCAGGTGGCGGACGCCGACCTGGCCGCGCTGCTGCCGGAGTCGGCGAAACGCGCCTACGACGTGCACCCGCTGATCGGCGGGCTGCTCGACGAGGGCTCGGTGTTCGAGCTGCACGCGCGCTGGGCGCCCAACGTGACGGTGGCGTTCGGCCGGCTGGCCGGCCGCACCGTCGGTGTGGTGGCGAACAACCCGCTGCGCCTGGGCGGCTGCCTGGACTCCCTCAGCGCCGAGAAGGCGGCCCGGTTCGTCCGGCTGTGCGACGCGTTCGGCGTCCCGCTGGTGGTGCTGGTGGACGTGCCCGGCTACCTGCCCGGTGTGGGCCAGGAGTGGGACGGCGTCGTGCGGCGCGGGGCGAAGCTGTTGCACGCGTTCGCGGAGGCGTCCGTGCCGCGGGTGACGCTGGTGACCCGCAAGGCGTACGGCGGCGCCTACATTGCGATGAACTCACGCTCGCTCGGCGCGACCCGGGTGTTCGCCTGGCCCGGCGCCGAGATCGCGGTGATGGGGCCGGTGGCGGCGATCCGGATCCTGCACCGCCGCAAGCTGGCCGAGGTGCCCCGCGACATGCTGGCCCAGGTGGAGGCCGAGCTCGCCGCCGAGCACGAGAAGATCGCCGGCGGCGTGGAGAAGGCCGTCGAGATCGGCGTCGTCGACGAGATCATCGCCCCCGACACCACCCGCTCGGCCCTCGCCGCCGCCGTGCGCGCCGCCGACACCGGCGTCCGCGGCCTCCACGGCAACATCCCCCTCTGACCCCGGTGCCTGGACTGGAGATCAACCGCCCCTGTCACGCCCACTGACGCGATCTGACCGCTCTCGCGATCACAGACGTCCCAGCCGTCACACCCAGGCCCTTGGACGGCCGAATGGCGACGGCCGTCCGGAGCGCGTCACCCACGGGCCCGCAGCGGGGCCGCCCGACGCAGCAGAACGGTGACGCCATCCGTCCACCCAACTCGCCGGCTGGGACCGCCGGGACATCTGGGACGCGGTTCGCGGCCGGATCCCGACACAGCGCGCGGACGCGGCCGGACGGGGCGGTAAGGGAGCGGTCCTTTCAGCCCACCTGGTGCAGCCAGCGGACGGGAGCCCCGTCCCCGGCTTGACGGAACGCCTCGAGTTCGGCGTCCCAGCGGGCACCGAGCAGTTCGGCGACACCCTCGGCGAGCGGCTGGCGTCCCAGGGCGTCGGCGAGGATCGCGCGCTTGAGCCGCTCCTCGTGGATCATGATGTCGCCGTGGGCGTTGATCGCAGCGGCGAAGATCCCCAGGCGCGGAGTGAACGCCCAGCGCATGCCCTCGTGACCGGCGGACGGCTCCTCGGTCACCTCGAAGCGGGCGCGCTGGCAGCCGCGCAGTGCGCTGGCGAGTTGGGCGCCGGTGCCGGGCGCGCCGTGCCACGCGTACTCGGCGCGGAGGCTGCGGGTCTCGGCGGGCTGTCCCGACCAGTCGAACTCGACGGGCGCGCCGAACACAGCGCCTGCGGCCCACTCAAGGTGCGGGCGCAGCGCTACCGGCGCGGAGTGGATCTGGACGATCCCACGCGTGCTGGACATCGGGTCCCCTTCTTCCGAGATGTGCCTTCCCCAGCCACCTCGACCCCTGAAGGGAACGGCACCATTCTGCCCCACGAGTCCCTCGCGTACCAGCCCATCGTGGTCGCCCGCGCGTGGTTAGCTTGGGCGCATGCAGCAGATCGCGGCGAACCTGGCCGCCGTCCGGGCACGCATCGACGATGCCTGCCTCGCTGCCGAGCGTCCACCGGACGCGGTGCGGCTCCTGCCGGTGAGCAAGACCCGTCCGGCGGCGGACGTCCTGGCCGCGCACGCGGCGGGCTGCACCCGGTTCGGGGAGAACCGGGTGCAGGAGGCGGCCGGCAAGGCGTCCGAGCTCGCGGGGGTGCCGGGTTTGGAATGGGTGATGATCGGACACCTCCAGTCGAACAAGGCACGGCTCGTGGCCGGGTTCGCGTCCGAGTTCCAGGCGCTCGACTCACTCCCCCTGGCCGCCGAGCTCGACCGGCGCCTCCACGCGGCGGGACGGC
This sequence comes from Actinomycetota bacterium, assembly GCA_020161755.1. Lineage (GTDB taxonomy): Bacteria > Actinomycetota > Actinomycetes > Propionibacteriales > Propionibacteriaceae > Propionicimonas. The sequence continues at coordinate 21,906 of JAIUOS010000028.1, read as the reverse complement.
AGCTCGACGTGCTGGTGCAGGTGAACTCCTCCGGGGAGGACTCCAAGTTCGGGCTCCGGCCGGACGCCGTCCCGGCCTTCGCGAGGGCGCTGGTGGCCTTCGACGCGCTACGCGTCCGGGGGCTCATGACGATCGCGCTGCCCTCTCCCGACCCCGCGCTGGTCAGCGCCTGCTTCGAGCGGGTGGTCACCGTGCAGCAACAACTACGGGACGCGGGGACGCCCGGCCAGAGCTGGGACGAGCTGTCGATGGGCATGTCGGGTGACTTTGAGGCAGCCATCGCCCACGGGGCCACCGTGGTGCGGATCGGCACCGCCATCTTCGGCGCGCGCGGGTGAGGAGATCCGTCCCCATTTCCCGCCAGAATCTGGCGGATCAAAGAACCGTCCCCGATACCCGCCAGAATCCGGCGGATCAAAGAACCGTCCCCGATACCCGCCAGAATTTGGCGGATCGAAGAACCGTCCCCGGGGTCAGGGCCAGCGGGCGCCCAGGGAGATCACCGCGAAGGCGGCGAGGATCGAGAACAGCACCGCGTAGCCGGCGTACTGCTCGGTGACCTCTTGGTCGACCTTCATGTAGCCGACCTGGCGCGCCACGGAGGAGTACACCTCCTTCAACTCGCTGGAGGAGGCGGCGGTGAACGCCTTGCCGCCGGAGAGCCGCGCGATGTTGGCCAGTTCGGCGGTGTCGACCGGTACCGGCTCGCGGCGTCCGTCGTTCTCCACGTAGCCGTTCGGGGTGCCGTAGGCGATGGTGTAGATCGGGATGTGCCGCTTGCCGGCCTCGACCGCCGCCGGGCCGGAGGGACGCGGCACGTTCGTGTAGCCGTCGCTGAGCAGCACGATCGCACCGGGCGCAGTGCTGTCCGGGTCGTTGGGATCGGGGGGCGCCTGGTCCATCGCGTCCAGCGAGGAGTAGATGCCCTCACCGATCGCCGTGGACGGGGCCACCTGGAGCCCGTCGATGGCCGCCGCCACCACACCGCGGTCGGTGGTCGGCGGCACCAGGATCGTGGCGTAGCCGGAGAAACTCACCAGCGCCACGTTGAACCCGGTGGGCAGCATCTGCAGGAACGACTGCGCAGCGCTCTTCTCCGCGGCCAGCCGGTTCGGTGCGACGTCCTCGGCGAGCATTGAGCGGGACACGTCGATCGTCACCACGATCGTCGCGCGCTCACGAGGCACCTCCACCTCGCCCTTCGGCTGCGCGAACGCCACGTTCAACGCGGCCAGCGCGATCACGGCCGCACCCACGGCCACGTGCCGCTTCCACGCCTGCTGCTTGGGCAGCACGCGCTCGAGGTTCGTGATCGCGTGCGGACGGGTCTTGCGACGCCGCCGCCACAACAGGAACAGGTACAGGCCCACCAGCAGCGGGATCATCAGCAGCCACCACAGGCGCTCGGGCCTCATGAACTCCAACCACATGACTACGGCCACCTCGTTCCCAGGGAGACGGCGGCCAGGGCCGCCACCACCGCGAAGGCCAGCCCGTAGCCGGCCCACAGGGCGGTGGTCTCCTTCTTCGTCGGGGTCTGACCGACCTCGCTGCGGATGTTGTTGTAGACCTTGTTGAGCTGGTCGAGGCTCTCCGCCGAGAACGCCTGCCCGCCGGTCGCCTGGGCGATGTTGGTCAGCAGGGTGCGGTCCGGCGGCACCGGCTCACGCTTGCCGTCGAGGTCGACGTGGCCGTTGTCGGTGCCGTAGGCGATCGTGTAGACGGGCACGTTCTGCTTCTTGGCCTCCGCGGCCGCCTGCGACGGCGCGCGTCCGGCCGTGTTCTGGCCGTCCGACAGCAGCACGATCGCGCCGGGCGCGGGGGTCGAGTCGGTGCCCTTCGGGGCGAGCAGCAGCGAGTTCAGCGCCACGTAGATCGATTCGCCGACCGCGGTCGAGTCCTGCAGCTTCAACCCGTTGATCGCCTGCTGGGCCTGCACGCGGTCGACGGTGGGTGGCAGCCGCACGTTCGGGTTGCCCGACAGGCTGACGATCGAGACGTTGTACTGCGCGGGCAGCGCCTTCACGAAGGCCAGCGCCGCCTCCTTGGCGGCGTCCAGCCGGGTCGGCTTCACGTCGGTGGCCTGCATCGACTGCGAGATGTCGATCACCAGAACCACGGTAGCTCGCTCCCGGGGCACCATCTCGATGCCGTTGGGACGCGCCCACGCGAAACTGAGCGCGACCAGCGCCGCCAGCGACAGCGCGACCGCGAGGTGCCGACGCCACTGCGACTGCTTGGGCACCACCCGGGACAGGATCGCGGTGTTGGTGAACCGCATCCCGGTCTTCTTCTTGCGCAGCACCAGGTAGATGTAGGCGGCGATCATCAGCGGCACCACCAGCAGCACCCACAGCCGCTCGGGGGCGATGAACGTCGGGAACCAGTCGAAGTTCACTTCGTCACCCCCGCCGGCGGCTGGTGCAGCATGCTGGCCGTCCGGCGGTAGGCCAGCACGAAGCGTGCGATGTCATGCACCCAGTCTCTGTCGGTACGCAACTGGATGTGCGCGGCCCCGGCTCGCCGCAGCGCGATCCGGATGCGTTCGCGCTGGGCCGCGGTGGCCGCGTCCATGCGTTCGCGGGCCGCGTCGTCGGACGTGTTCACGTACCGCTCGAAGTTGGTCTCCGGGTCGCGGATCAGCAGGTCGCCGACGTCCGCGAACTCGATCTCGTGGCGGTCGACCACCTCGACGGCCAGCACCTGGTTGCGCACCGCCAGCTGGCGCATCGGACGCTCCCACTCCGGCTCGACGTTCGGGTCCAGCTCGAAGTCGCCGGGGGTGAGGAAGTCGGAGACGACCAGCCGCATGCCGCGACGGCGCTCGGTGCGCGCCATCCGCTGGATGCCCGCGGCCAACGAGTACGGGCCGGTGGTGTGGTCGGACACGATCGGCTCGGTCAGCAGCCGGCGCAGCAGCCCGTACAGGGCGGTGCGTCCGGACTGGGCCGGGTAGCGCTTGATCTGGTCGGGACGCATCACCAGGCCGCCAAACCGGTCGCCCATCCGCTGGCTGAGGAACCCGATGGTTGCGATCGCGGCGATGCCGAGGTCGCGCTTGGTGACGCCCTCGGTGCCCCAGTTCATCGACGGGGTGACGTCGAGCAGCGCCCAGATCTCGAGCTCGCGATCGGCGATGGTGTCCCGGACGTACGGGACGGTGGTGCGCGCGGTGACCGCCCAGTCGATCTTGCGGACGTCGTCCTGGCCCGGCACGTACATGCGGGCGTCGTTGGCCTCCGACCCGGGGCCGGGCAGCAGGCCCTGGTGGTCGCCGTGCAGGAAGCCCTCCAGGCGCCGGACGACGGTCAGCTCCAGCCGTCGCAGCGCCGCCTCCGGCGCGAGCTTGTGCAGCGGAATGGTGGCCGCGCGCGGTTCGTGCAGCACCGACTCCACCGCGCCGAACTCCTCGGGCGGTGGGGCGAATCCGGGCTGCACGCTCATCTGCGTCAGTTACGTGCTTCCGGCACGTAGCTGTGCTGGGTGTGCGCGGTCTGGCGCTGCTGGCTGTTCCACACCGGGGTGGGGGGCGGCACCATCGCCAGGATGCGCTCGATCACCTGCGCCGGCGTGACGTTGTCAGCGACCGCGTCGAAGCCGAGCACCAGGCGATGGCTCATCACGTCCTTGGCGACAGCCTGCACGTCGGTCGGCAGCACGTAGTCACGTCCGTGGATCAGGGCCAGCGCACGCGCCGCGGCCACCAGGCCCAGCGTGGCGCGCGGGCTGCAGCCGACCTGGATCACCGCGGTGAGGTCCGGCATGCCGAACTCCTCGGGCGTCCGGGTGGCCAGCACGAGGCGGACGATGTACTCGGCCACCAGGTTGTGCACGAAGATGTTGGACGCCTGCTCCTGCAGGTCCTTGACCAGATCGGGGTTCAGCACCGGGTTGGCGGTCGGCGGCCGGACGCTCATCCGGCGCAGGATCTCGAACTCCTCGTTGCCGCGCGGGTACGGCACGTCCACCTTCAGCAGGAAGCGGTCACGCTGCGCCTCGGGCAGCGGGTAGACGCCCTCGGACTCGATCGGGTTCTCGGTGGCGATCACGATGAACGGCTGCGGCACCGGGTAGGTGGTGCCGCCGATCGACACCTGCTGCTCGGCCATCAGCTCCAGCATCGCCGACTGCACCTTGGCGGGCGCGCGGTTGATCTCGTCGGCGAGCACGAAGTTCACGAACACCGGGCCCAGCGCGATGTCGAACTTCTCCTGCCGTGCCGAGTAGATGCGGGTACCGACGATGTCGGAGGGCACCAGGTCGGGCGTGAACTGGATGCGCGCGAATTGGCCACCGACGACGGTGGCGAAACTGCGTACGGCAAGGGTCTTCGCCACGCCGGGGACGCCCTCGAGGAGGCAGTGGCCCTTCGCGAGCAGCGCCACCATCAGCTGTTCGACCATGTGTTCCTGGCCGACGATCACGCGCTGGACCTGTGCGATCGCGTCCCCGAGGATCTTGGCCGCCTGCTGCGGGTCTGACTTCGGGGCGGCGGCGGCGTGCTGCGGGGACGGGGCGGGCGCAGCCACAGGCTGGGTCGGATCGGTCACGCGAGTCTCTCCTGCTGGTCTGAGTCGATGTGCACAGGTGCGCCAACGATACCGGCTGGCCCTGTGCACCCCCTGTGACCGTACCGGGCCCGTCCCCCCCATCCGCCGAACGCCTCCGTTGCGGTCAAACGCCACCTCAGGGGCTGGAGCGTTTGACCGGAACGGAGGCGTTCGGCGGGTACGGCACAATGGGGGCACCGCGGGGAGGTGCCCGCGTGCGACGAATGGGACGAGATGAGCACACCGCAGCAGCCGGACGACGCCCGGCCGCCGCTGCTGTCTCCGCTGCTCCCGTCCGATCCGCCGAAGGTCGGCGCCTACTGGCTGGACGCGCGGCTGGTCGCCGCCCCGTCCGGCGTGGCCTACATCGGCCACGACCAGGCCAACACCCCCACCATGCTGGTGCTGCTCTCCGAAGGCGCGGCCGCGGACGCGGGTGCGCGCGACCGGTTCGCCGGCACCGTCGACCGGATGCACATCGACACCGTCCTGGCCCGCGGCGGGCACGGCCAGAAGGACGGCCGGCTGGGCCTGCGCTACACCGACGACCTGGACGACGACCCCCGGATCGGCGAGGAGACCCCGGCCACGCCCTGGGTGGCGCTGGCCTACGACGCGTCGCCGGCCTCGATGGCCGAGGCCGTCCGGATCCTGGCCGAGGTCGACCTGTCCGACGTCCCGCTGCAGGGCACGCCCGCCGGGCCCGACTACCAGCTGCACTGGATCGACCGGGTGCGTCCCGGCATCGCCAAGCTGTGGCCGCTGCCCTGGCCCGGACGCCACGACCGCGCCGGCTGGCTGTCGATCCTCGCCTCCTGGCTGCTGATGCTGCTGCTGGCCGCGCTCGCCGTGCTGATCTCGATCCTGATCTTCCAGCAGGCGCCGCCGGTCTCCCCGCCGCCGCCGGTGCCGACCAGTGCGTCCGGCTCGCCGCAGTCCGGGTCGCCGTCTCCGGAGTCGGGCTCGCCGTCGCCGTCCTCGGCGTCGCCGTCGCCCGGGTCGCCGTCGCCCGGGTCGGCGTCGCCGTCCCCGTCCGGCTCGCCGTCGTCGGGTTCCCCGTCGCCGGGCACGGCCTCCCCGTCCGGGCGCGGCTCGCCCACCCCGAACTCCCGGCTGTGACCGCGGTGGCGGACGCCGTCGCCCGGCGTCCACGGCTGATCGTCACCGATCTCGACGGCACGTTCCTCGGGTCGGACCACCGGGTCTCCGGGATGAACCTGGACGCCGCCCGCCGGGCGTCCGCGCTGGGCATCCCGTTCGTGGTCGCCACCGGGCGTCCGGTGCGCTGGCTGGACGTGCTCGACGACCTGGCCGGCGCGCACCCCGAGGTCATCGTCAGCAACGGCGCCGCCGTGTTCGACCTCGCCGCGCGCAGCATCGTGCAGAGCTTCCCGCTGGACGCCGCGGTCGCGCGCGCCGTCACCGCCGACCTTCGGGACGCGATCCCCGGCATCAGCTTCGGCTTCGAGACCCCCGAAGGCTTCGGGTGCGAACCCGACTGCCCCACCCGCCAACGCGGCGAGCCGGGCGTGGTCCTGGGCGCGGTCCCCGAGCTGCTCGACCGGCTCGGCCCGGTGATCAAGGTGCTCGGTTTTCACTCCGGCCTCGACTCCGACGCCCTGTGCGACCGCGCGGCACGCGTGGTGGCCGACCGGCTCACGCTCACGTTCGCGATGGTCTCCAGCAGCTACGGCATGCTCGAGCTGACCGCCCCGGGGGTCAGCAAGGCCTCGACGCTCGCCCGGTTGTGCGCGGCGCTCGGCGTCGCGGCGTCCGACGTGGTGGCGTTCGGCGACATGCCCAACGACCTGGCGATGCTGACGTGGGCCGGCCGCGGGTTCGTGGTGGCGAACGGCCACCCGTCGCTGCTTTCGGCCGGCTTCCCCGTGGTTCCGGGCAACGACGCGGACGGGGTCGGCCGCACGGTGTTGGACCTGCTCGGCTGAGTCCGAACCGCAGGACGCCCGCGCCCCCAGCGTCCGACCTGGCTGTCCGATCTGCGCCGCCCCCTCCCGGATCGTGCGCAAATGGATTATTGTCAATACATAGGCCGACATCGTGGTCCGCCCGCACGAGGAGGAAGTCATGCCCGTCATCACCGTTTCCCGGCAGCTCGGCAGCCATGGCGCCCGGATCGCCCGGCAACTCGCCGCCGAACTCGGCTTCGACTTCGTCGACAAGTCCACGATCAACAAGGTGATCCGGCAGTACGGCGTCACCCGGCTCGACGTCCTCCACGACCACAAGCCCAAGATCTGGGAGCTGTTCAACGCCGACAGCGCCACCACCATCGAGATGATGAACCAGACCATCGCGGCCTTCGCGGCGCGCGGCAACGTGGTGATCCTCGGACGCGGCGGCTTCCGCGTCCTCCAGGACATGGCGGACGTGGTCAACGTGTTCATCAAGGCACCGGACGCGGTCCGCGCGCGGCGCATCGCCAAGCGCAACAGCATCGCACCGGGCGAGGCCGCCGAACTGATCAAGGCCGACGACGAGCTGCGCGCGCGGTTCGTCCGGTTGTTCTACAACGCCGGCTGGGCCGACGAGTCGGGCTTCGACCTGGTGATCGACTCGGAGGCGTCCTCCGACGCCGAGGCGATCGCACAGATCCGGACGGCCGTGGCCGCGCTGCCCGCGGACGGTGCACGGTCCGCGTCCGCCCTCGAGGTCGACCCGGTGCTGGCCCGGACGGCGGCGACCGTGCTGGCCCGGAAGGCGTCCAAGGCCTGAGCCGGTCGCGGGCGGTGGTGACGGCATAGGCTCACCGCGTGGGCGAGACGCTGCGCGAGATCCTGGCGAGCAGTCGCCGGATCGTGTTCTTCGGCGGCGCCGGGGTCTCCACCGAGAGCGGCATCCCCGACTTCCGTTCCGGCGACGGGCTGTACAGCCGCGACACCGGCACCCGCCACGCCCCCGAAGAGGTGCTCAGCCACAGCTTCTTCACCCGGCACCCGGCCGAGTTCTACGACTACTACCGCAGCCACCTGCTGTACCCGGACGCCCGTCCGAACGCCGCACACGACGCGCTGGCCCGGCTGGAGGCGTCCGGCCGGTTGGACGCGGTGATCACCCAGAACATCGACGGGCTGCACCAGGCGGCGGGGTCGCGCACGGTGGTCGAGCTGCACGGCAGCGTGCACCGCAACAGCTGCCTGCGCTGCGGCGCCCGCCACGGCCTGGACACGATGCTGGCGGGCACGGGTGTCCCCCGCTGCGGGTGCGGCGGCCAGATCCGCCCCGACGTGGCGCTGTACGAGGAGCCGCTGGACGAGGCGGTGCTGGAGCGGGCCGCTGAGCACCTGGCGTCCGCCGACACCCTGGTCGTCGGCGGCACGTCGCTGGTGGTGTATCCGGCGGCGGGTCTGGTGCGGCTGTTCACCGGCGACCGGCTGGTGCTGATCAACAAGACCCCCACCGACTACGACCGGTTCGCGACCCTGGTGGTGCCCGGGCTGATCGGCGCGACCCTGGCCGCGGCCACCGCCGGGCTGGTCTGAGCCGGTCGCGTCGCGCCAGGGGCGCTGTCGTCCCGGTGTGTCAGGATGACGGCATGGCCGCCGCGGGCAGCCAGCAGGTGACCGTCGACGGCCGCACGCTGGCGCTGACCAACCTCGACAAGGTGCTCTACCCTGCCACCGGCACCACGAAGGGCGAGGTGATCGCCTACTACGCGGAGATCGGCCCGGTGCTGGTGCCGCACGTCGCGCAGCGTCCGATGACCCGCAAGCGGTGGCCGGACGGCGTCGGTGCCGACGGCGACCACGTCAACGTGTTCTTCGCCAAGAACCTGCCGCGGGGCACGCCGGAGTGGGTGAAGCGGTACCCGATCGCGCACTCCGACGGCGTGAACGACTACCCGGTGGCGAACGACCTGGCCACGTTGGTCTGGCTCGCGCAGCTGGCGGCGCTGGAGCTGCACGTGCCGCAGTGGCGGTTCGCCGAGGACGGCACTCCCCTGCCGCCGGACCGGCTCGTCCTCGACCTCGACCCGGGCGAGGGCGTGACGCTCGCCGAGTGCGCGGAGGTCGCCGGCTGGGTGCGCGAGGTGCTGGAGGGGGCCGGCCTGACCGCCTACCCGGTGACGTCGGGCAGCAAGGGCATCCACCTCTACACCCACCTCGACGGCACGATGGACACCCAGGGCGCGTCCGAGCTGGCCCGGGAGCTCGCGCAGTCGCTGGCCACCGAGCACCCCGACAGGGTCACGGCGGTGATGCGGCGGTCCGACCGCGGCGGCAAGGTGTTCATCGACTGGAGCCAGAACAACGGCAACAAGACCACGATCACGCCCTACTCGTTGCGGGGACGGACGCGGCCGACGGTGGCCGCTCCCCGCACCTGGGAGGAACTCGCCGATCCCGGACTGCGGCAGCTCGAACTGGCCGAGGTGCTGGACCGCGTCCGCGAGCGCGGCGACCTGATCGCCGCCCTCGACCCCGGGGGAGACCGAGACATGAGCCTTCCCCAAGCCGGGGACGGTTCCTATCTCGGTCCCGGACCGAATGGGGACAGATCCGAAAACCGTCCCGGGGCGCGGCCCGACAAGCTGGCCACCTACCGCAGCATGCGCGACCCGGCGAAGACACCGGAGCCGGTGCCGGCCGAGCCGCCCGCCCCGTCCGACGGACGCTCGTTCGTGGTGCAGGAGCACCATGCGCGGCGGCTGCACTACGACTTTCGGCTCGAGCACGACGGAGTGCTGGTGAGCTGGGCGGTGCCGAAGGGGCCGCCGACCGATCCGCGGACGAACCACCTGGCCGTGCAGACCGAGGACCACCCGCTCGACTACGGACGCTTCGAGGGCACGATTCCGGCCGGCGAGTACGGCGGCGGCACGGTGACGATCTGGGACGCCGGAACCTACGAGCTGGAGAAGTGGCGCGACAAGGAGGTCATCGTCACCCTCCACGGACGCCCGGACGGCGGGCTCGGCGGCGAACCCGCCAAGTTCGCCCTGATCCGGACCGGCAAGGACTGGCTGATGCACCGCATGGTGATCACGCCCCCGTCCCCAGACGAGCGAACCCCACCCCCGCCCTCCGCTCCAACGTCGCAGGACATCGAGCCGATGCTCGCCACCCTCGCCACGCCGGACGCGATCGGCGACCCCGACGACTGGCACTTCGAGATGAAGTGGGACGGTGTCCGGGTCGTCGCCCATGTCGACGAGGGCGTCGTGACACTGTTCAGCCGCCGTGGCCGCGACGAGACCGCGCGCTACCCCGACCTGGTGCCGGCCCTGGCTGCGCTGCCGGTCCGCAACGCGGTCCTGGACGGCGAGATCGTGGTGCTCGACGACGGCGGGGCGCCCAACTTCGGCCTGCTCCAGCCACGCATCAACCTCACCCGGGCCACCGACATCTCAGCCGTGGCGAGCCGGGCACCCGCGCACCTGCTGCTGTTCGACCTGCTGCGGCTGGACGACGAGTCGCTGGAGCGGCGTCCGTACGAGGAGCGCCGCGCCCTGCTCGAAGGCCTCCAGCCGACGGCCGGCTCCCGGGTGCAGGTGCCGCCGGTGTTCGAGGGCGACCTGGTCGCCGCGCTCGACGCGAGCCTCGCGTTCCGCCTGGAGGGGGTGGTGGCCAAGCGCCGCGGCTCGGTCTACCAGCCGGGGACGCGCGGCCGCACCTGGCTGAAGATCAAGCACCGCCGCAGCCAATCCGTCGTGGTCGGTGGCTGGCGGACGGGCACCGGGAACCGGGCCGGCACCATCGGTGCGCTGCTGCTCGGCATCCCCGACGGCGACGACCTGCGCTACGTCGGACGGGTCGGCTCCGGCTTCACCGATGCCGGCCTCGCCGAGAGCCTGCGGCTGATGACGCCGCTGGCGAGGCGAACGTCCCCGCTCACCGGCGTCCCCGCCGAGGACGCGAAGGACACGCACTGGGTCGAGCCGGACCTGGTCGGCGAGGTCTTCTACACCGAGCTCACTGGCACGCACCGGCTGCGGCACCCGGTGTGGAAGGGCTGGCGGCGCGACCAGCGTCCCGACGACGTGGCCTGGGAGACGCCTACGTAAGAACTGGGAGCGCGCCCGAGCGGGGTTCCCGACCACAATGAGGGGTTGCCCGAGGGGGGGTTCCGATGAGCGAACTGCACGACGCACTGGACACCGCGCACCGCCTGGCGGTCGAGTGGCTGGACTCACTCCCGGAGCGGGACGTGCCGCCGCAGGCGTCCGCGTCCGAGGTGATGGCGGCCCTCGGTGAGCTGCCCGACGGCCCGCGTCCGGCGAGCGAGGTCGTCCAACTGCTGGGGACGGCCGCCGGGCCGGGACTCACCGCGATCCCCGGCGGACGCTGGTACGGCATGGTGATGGGCGGAACGGTGCCGGCGGCTCTGGCCGCGGACTGGCTGGTCAGCGCGTGGGACCAGAACAGCGCCCTGCGGGCGGTCACGCCGGCGACGGTCGCGCTGGAGGACCTCGCCGACCGCTGGCTGCTCGACCTGCTCGGGCTGCCGCCGCAGTGCGGCGTGGGCATGCCGACCGGCGGCACGATGGCGAACTTCACCTGCCTGGTCACCGCGCGGGACGCGGTGCTGCGCGCGGCCGGCTGGGACGTGCGGGAGCGCGGGTTGACCGACTCGCCGGGCGTCCGGGTGCTGGTGGGGGCGGAGCGGCACGACTCGGTCGACAAGGTGCTGCGGCTGATGGGGCTCGGCGCGCCCGAGGCGGTGGCCGCCGACGAGCAGGGACGCATCCGCGTGGACGCCCTGGCCGACGCGCTCGCGCACGGCACCGGCACGCCGACCGTGGTGGTGCTCCAGGCCGGCAACGTCCACTCGGGCTGCTTCGACGACTTCGCCGCCGCGATCCCGGTGGCGCACGCGGCCGGCGCGTGGGTGCACATCGACGGCGCGTTCGGGCTGTTCGCGGCCGCGTCCCCTCGTTTGCGGCACCTCACCGCGGGGTACGAGGCGGCCGACTCCTGGGCCACCGACGCGCACAAGACGCTGAACGTGCCCTACGACTGCGGCATCGCGATCGTGCGGGACGTGGCAGCGCTGCGCGGTTCGATGGGCATGCACGGCGATTACCTGATCCAGGACGAGGCCGGCGAGCCGTTCGACCGGGTGCCGGAGATGTCGCGACGCGCCCGCGGCACCACGGTGTGGGCGGCGCTGGCGTCCCTGGGGCGCAGCGGGGTGGCCGAGCTCGTCGAGCGGTTCTGCCGGCACGCCGGCATGTTCGCCGGGGGCCTGGCGCGGATCCCGGGCGTGGAGGTGCTGAACGACGTGGTGTTCACCCAGGTCTGCGCGTCGTTCGGCAGCGACGAGCGCACCCGGCAGGTGGTGGAGCGGATGCTTGCGGATGGGACGGCGTGGACCACGGGCTCACGGTGGCATGATCGGGCCGTACTGCGGGTCGCCCTGTGCAACTGGTCGACCACGGACGCCGACGTCCGCGCCACCTTGGAGGCCTTGCAGCGCGCGGCAGCCTGAGGGGGCGGGGATGGACGTGGTCGCAGCGGTCTTCACCGATGGTGAGCGGGTGCTGGCCTGTCGTCGCCGGTCCGGGCTGGCGGCCGGTGGGTGCTGGGAGTTCCCCGGTGGCAAGCTCGAACCGGGCGAGGAGCCGGCGGCGGCCCTGGAGCGGGAGATCGCCGAGGAACTCGGGGTGGAGATCGAGGTCGGCGAGCTGCTCGACCGGAGCACCACCATGGTCGCCGGCGCCGAGATCACCCTGTCGTGCTACTTCGTGCGTCCGCTCGGTGAGGCGCCCACGCACAGCTCGGACCACGACCAGCTCGGCTGGTTCCGGCGCGACCGGCTGGTCTGGCTGGGCTGGGCCGCCCCCGACCTGCCGGCCGTCCGACGCCTCGCGTTCGCGCTGTAGCCTCTGGAGGCATGGCCCTCTTCGGACGCACCACGATCGACGACCCCGCCCTGAAGCAGCTGGTCGGACGCCGCCGCGTGCTGGCGTCCGCGAAGTCCGCCCGCGGCGACGTCCTGGGCCTGGCCGACTGCCTCGTGTTCCCGCGCGCGGACGGCTGGACGAAGCTGCCCTGGCACGAGATCGAACGCGGCGGGTGGGACCAGCCGTCCCGCACCCTGCGCTGGACGACCGTGGACGGGGACGCGTCCGCGCTCAGCCTGGACGAGCCGGGGATGCTTCCCGACCTGTTCAACGAGCGGGTCACCGCCAGCATCGCCTGTGTGCGCACCGTGGACCTCGCCACGTCCGGCACAGCGGTGATCACGGCCCGCCGCGACCTCGGCCGGACCAGTACCGAACTGATCTGGCGAGTCAGCCCCGGCAAGGGGGTTCAGGCCTCCGCCGTGGAGGCGGATCCGGTGGTCGCGCTGGAGCTGGAGCGGCTCCGCGCCGAGTACGACCTCGGGTAGAAGTTCTGGTAACGTAACGACCCGCGCCCAGCGCGATCCCCTGTAGCTCAATTGGCAGAGCGTCGGACTGTTAATCCGCAGGTTCCTGGTTCGAGTCCAGGCGGGGGAGCCCCTATTCCTCTCGCTCCGACTAGGCCTTTCACGATGCCGTCGTGACGCTTGTTCGGCTACCCACGTCAGGTCGTGAGCAGGTCGTTGGACGGAAGCACACGACCACGAGCGAGGTTGTCGACCCGCGCCAGCGCCGTGGGAATGCGGTTCGCGCCGGCCAGGTCGACCACGATCCTTGCGGCATCGGCGATCGCGAGCCCGCCGGCGGTCGTGACATAGAGCGGTCGCGTCGACGTGCCACGGATCACCTCGGCGGCGTGGGTGGCGCCGCGGAACGGCGTCTTCGCGACTCCGATGACGGGGATCCCGAGGGCGTCCGCCGCGTGGGCACCGAGCCCCGGGCGTCCCTGGGGATCGAGCGTGGCGTAGCCATCGACGATCAAGAGGTCGAGGCGGGGACCAAGTGCCAGCACCGCCCGGATGCACGGCAGTTCCCGCTTGTAGAGCGCGCCGGGTTCGTAAGGGGCCGGGTGCGCGATGTCGGCCGTGTGCTCGGCGACCACCCTCGAAAGGGTGAGGTCGTGGCAGACCGCGAGTGCCGCCCGCGCCGGCCAGTCGGCGTCGTAGTGGACGTCGACGGCGCCGATGGTCGCAGCTGCGGTGCCCACTCCCGCTCCTGAGTTCTCCACCGACGCCATCCCCGATCTGTACCACCGTGGATCCTGCCTTGGTCACGTCCCCGGCGAGTGGTTCCCGCGTTCCTCGGCTTATCAGGGCGGTTCGCGCCTGCCTCTACGGCGGTTCCCGAGAAACTCGGCTTACGGGGCAGGAATCCGGCCTGACAACCCGAGAAACTCAGCAAGCACCTTCGCGCCGGTCGCCGACGGCCGTGATAAGCCGAGAAACCCGGTAAGGAGTGGCGTTCCAGCGGCCCTTCGTGACGCGCTGGCTCGGCCGGCGTCACGAAGGGCCGACCTCTGCCATGCCACCGGATCCCGGGTCGGCTAGAGTCGACTCGGGCGGTGGGGCTCGCCCTCAACAAACCGTCACCACGGTGACCAACGGTCCCTACCTCGTGTACAGCTGGGCTGAACACGGAGGTGGGGCTTTCCTGTGGTCTCGCCCCGATCCCCCGCGTCGGCCGGGCGGTGCACGTTCCCGGACTCCACGGTGGAGCCGGTGGCGTGAAAGGTGGCCGAAATGGCTTTCGAGATCAGTGGCGTGCAGGCGATCGAGGTCCTGGACTCGCGCGGACGGCCGACCCTGTCGGTCACGGTGGGTCTGGGCGACGGCACGGTGGCCGATGCCGGGGTGCCGTCCGGCGCGTCCACCGGCACCCGGGAAGCGGTCGAACTCAGGGACGGTGACCCGGCCCGGTTCGGCGGCGCCGGGGTGTCGAGGGCCGTGGCGAACGTGAACGGGGAACTCAACGGCGCCCTGTCCGGACGGCAGTGGTCCGACCTGGCCGAGGTCGACCAGGCGATGCGGGACCTCGACGGCACCCCGAACAAGGCCAGGCTCGGCGCCAACGCGATCATCGGCACCTCGATGGCCCTGGCCCGCGCGCTCGCCGCGTCCGCCGGTCGGCGGTTGTACGACTGGCTACCCGGTGTCGGCCAGGCCCGGCGGCTGCCGGTGCCCTGCTTCAACGTGCTCAACGGCGGCGCGCACGCCCCGAACCCGCTGGACTTCCAGGAGTTCATGGTGTGCCCGCTCGGTGCGTCCTCGATGCGCGAGGCCGTCCGCGCCGGCGCGGAGGTGTACCAGGCGCTGCGTGCGCGTCTCGCCGCCGGCGGGCATGCGACCGGGCTGGGTGACGAAGGCGGCTTCGCCCCCAACCTCGCCGAGCCCGAGGAGGTGCTGGAACTGATCGTCGCCGCGATCTCCGACGCCGGCTACCCCACCGGACGCGAGGGCGTCGGCATCGCCCTGGACCCGGCGGCCTCCGAGTTCTACCGCGACGGCGGCTACCGGGTGAACGGCAGCCACCTGTCCAGCGGCGAGATGATCGCCCGCTACGCCGAGATGCTCGACCGTTTCCCGATCTGGAGCATCGAGGACGGCCTCGGCGAGCAGGATCCCGAAGGCTGGAACCAGCTCACCGCCGAGCTCGGCGACCGCGTCCAGCTGGTCGGCGACGACAACTTCTGCACCAACCCCGCGATCATCACCGCGGCGATCGCCGACGGGATCGCCAACGCGGCCCTGATCAAGGTCAACCAGATCGGCACCGTCACCGAGACGCTCGAGGCGATGCGGATCTGCCACGATGCCGGCTACGGCCAGATGGTGTCGCACCGTTCGGGTGAGACCCCGGACACCTTCATCGCCGACCTCGCGGTGGCCACCGGCTGCGGCCAGATCAAGACCGGCGCCCCCGCCCGCGGCGAGCGGGTTGCGAAGTACAACCGGCTCGTCCAGATCGAGGTCCAGGACCCCGGGCTGCCCTACGGCCTGGACCGGTAGCCGACCGGGTCGGGGACGGTTCTCAGATCCGCCAGAATCCGGCGGGAAACGGGGACGGTTCTTCGATCCGCCAGAATCCGGCGGGAAACGGGGACGGTTCTCAACTCGGACCCGGACCGAGATAGGAACCGTCCCCAATCCGGTCCGGTGGGAGGCGGTTCACGAGGGGGGCGGGCGTGGCTAGGCTGAAGGCCGGGTGATGGATCCCGCCCGGGCTCGTCCCGAACCGCCGGCCGGCTGATGGTTCCTGCGCATACCGTGGCGCGGACTCAGCCTGCGCCGTTGACCTGGAGGTGCCGTGTTGTTCCATCACGTGCCACAGCCGACACCGGAGCGCATGGTGCCGGTCCCCGGGCGGCCCCTGGTGGTCGGGGTCGTCCCCGGCCAGCCGGAGCTCGTCGCGTTGACCGCCGTGGCGTGGTCGGAGGCCCTCGGCGGCGTCCCCCTCTACTTCGGCTACGCCGACCAGGCCCGCGTCGTCGACGAGGAGTACCCGGACGGCACCGTCCGCCACTCCGACCTCGACCCCGACCAGGCCGACGACAGCTGGATGCAGCGCGACCAGGACATCCGCGCGTTCCTCGGCGGGGTCCTCGCCGACCACACCGGCCCGTGGGAGTTCCGCTACCTCGCCGGACGCGCCGACCGCG
Source organism: Actinomycetota bacterium (assembly GCA_020161755.1). Taxonomy (GTDB): domain Bacteria; phylum Actinomycetota; class Actinomycetes; order Propionibacteriales; family Propionibacteriaceae; genus Propionicimonas. The sequence continues at coordinate 5,840 of JAIUOS010000028.1, read as the reverse complement.
CCCTCACCCACCTGGCCCGGGCCGTCGAGGCGTCCGCCATCATCGTCGGCGCCAAGCGGGTCTCCTCGACCGAGCGCCTGCGCGAGTTCATGGCCGGGTCGGTCGGGTTGCAGCTGGCCCGCCACCAGCACCGGCCGGTCCTCGTCGTCCCACTCTCTGTCGTCGACTGGAAGGCCCCGGCTCCGTGGTAGCCCCGCCGGAGGGCCACGCGATCCCCGGCTTCCGGATGCTGCGCCTCCCGGTGCGACCCGCCTGGCTGGGGGTCATCCTGGTCGGCGGGATGCTGGGGACGGGGGTGCGCTCGGCGCTCGAGTCGCTCCAGCCCGCGCCGCCGGGCGGCTGGCCGTGGACCACGTTCTGGATCAACGTGTCCGGCGCGCTCGCCCTGGGGATCCTGCTCGAACTGCTCGCCGAGACCGGACCCGACCACGGGTGGCGGCGCGGGCTGCGGCTCGGCGTCGGCACCGGGGTGCTCGGCGGTTACACCACGTACAGCACGTTCTCGGTGGAGACGCTCAACCTGCTCGGTGCCGGGGCGTGGCTGACCGGCCTCGGCTACGCCGTCGCGAGCGTGGTCCTCGGTCTGGCGGCCGCCTTCGCCGGCGCCCGCGCGGTGCGCGTGCTCCTGCGCGGCTCCCGGCGCCGGCGCGGAGCCGTCCGATGATCCCATTCCTCATCGCCCTCGCCGGCGGGCTCGGCGCGGTGACCCGGTTCGTGGTCGACGCCCAGGTGGGACGCCGCACGGCGAACGCGGTCATGCCGCTGGGCACGCTGGCGATCAACGTGACCGGCTCGTTCCTGCTCGGCGTGATCACGGGCTGGTGGACGTTCCACACCGGCGATCCGGGCGTCAAACAGGTGCTCGGCACCGGGTTCATGGGCGGCTACACCACGTTCAGCACGGCTTCGGTCGAGGCGGCCCGGCTCCTCCGCGCCGGACGGGCCTGGTCGGTGCTCGCCCACGCCGCCGGCATGCTCGTGCTGAGCGTGGCCTTCGCCGCGCTCGGCTACTGGCTGGGCAGCCGGTAGTCGACCGGATTCACGGCACGCGCGGCCGGAAACCGCCCACGGACCCGGTCGATGCTCTATGAATGGAGGTGTCCGCAGGCACGACCGAACGGCACGTGAGGAGATTCGAATGACCGCCAACCAGTTCGAGCAACAAGACAGGACCGTCGAGGAATCTGTCACCAACGGCATCCGGGCTGCGCTCGGCGTCAGCGGCCTGGTGTCGCTGATCGTCGGCATCGTGATCCTGGTGTGGCCCGGCAAGACGGCGGTCGTGGTGGCCGGCATCGTCGCCGCCTACGCCCTGATCGCCGGCATCGTGAACCTCGCCATCGGCATCTTCTCCCGCAAGCTGGGCGGCTGGGCGCGGGTCGGCTACCTGGTACTCGGCGTGGTCTTCCTGATCTCGTCCATCGTGGCGTTCGCCAACCTGGGCGCGACCGCCGCCGGCCTGGGCATCCTGCTGGGCATCTTCATCGGCATCTCCTGGATCATGGAGGGCATCGCCGGCCTCACCATGCTGGGCGGCGCCGCGTCCCGGGTATGGGCGATCCTGTACGCGATCATCAGCATCGTGGCCGGCATCATGTTGCTCATCTCGCCGCTGTGGGGCGTCGCCGTGCTGGCGCTGCTGCTGGGGTTCTCGCTGGTGATCCTGGGCGTCGTCCAGATCGTGCGCGCGCTGCGGTTCAGCCCGAGCTGAAACGCGTGGCCCGGGGACGGGCCAGCGGGGCGATTCGGCGCTAGGTTTCTCGAATGAGCGTCGATGAACTCAGCCCCGCCGAGCCCGACCCGGTCTTCGACGGACCCGAGCCGGCCCCCTACGCCGCCCGCCCCGAGCGGCTCCGCCCGAAGGCGAAGCGTCGCGAGACGGAGGTGGGCCCGCTGCCCCCGCCCTTCGAGCCGGACGGTCGCAACCCCGCGTACGTGGCGTGGCTGGAGGAGCAGTCGATGCTGCACGACGCCACCCTGCTCGGACGTCAGCTGGCCGGGCACCACGCGATGTGGGCGGCGCCGTACGCGCACCCGGATCCGCGGGCGGCGGTACGCCAGGCGTCCGTCTGGTTCACGGCGTACCCGCTGTCGCAGATCACCGGGCCCGGGCAGTCGTTCATCGGGGCGCTCGGCGACGACGAGCTGTGGACGGCGTTCGCGAAGATCGGCATCGAAGCGATCCACACCGGGCCGCTGAAGCTGGCCGGCGGCATCAGCGGCTGGGAACCGACGCCGAGCGTGGACGGGCACTTCGACCGCATCAGCATGCAGATCGACCCGGCGTTCGGCACCGAGGAGGAGTTCCGCGCGATGTGCGCGACCGCCGCCCGGCGGCACGGCACGATCATCGACGACATCGTGCCCGGCCACACCGGCAAGGGCGCGGACTTCCGGCTGGCCGAGCTGAACTACCTGGACTACCCGGGGATCTACCACATGATCGACATCCCCGAGGAGGCGTGGGACCTGCTGCCCGACGTCCCCGAGGGCGCGGACTCGGTGAACCTGAGCGCCGAGGTGGAGCGCAAGCTGGCCGAGGCCGGCTACATCATCGGCGAGCTCCAGCGGGTGATCTTCTACGAGCCCGGGGTGAAGGAGACCAACTGGTCGGTGACCCGGCCGGTGTGGGACTACAAGGGACGGCTGCGCCGCTGGGTGTACCTGCACTACTTCAAGGAGGGCCAGCCGACGATCAACTGGCTGGACCCGACATTCGCGGGCATGCGGATGGTGATGGGCGACGCGCTGCACTCGCTGCTCGACCTGGGCTCGGGCGGGCTGCGGCTGGACGCGAACGGGTTCCTCGGGGTGGAGAAGTCGGTGGACTCCCCCGGCTGGTCGGAGGGCCACCCGTTGAGCCAGGCGGCGAACCAGCTGATCGGCTCGATGGTGCGCAAGGTGGGCGGCTTCACGTTCCAGGAGCTGAACCTGGGGATGGACGACATCCGCAGCACGAGCGCGGTCGGGCCGGACCTGTCGTACGACTTCGTGACACGGCCGGCCTACCAGTTCGCGATGGCGACCGGCGACACCGAGTTCCTCCGGCTGTCGCTGCGGGAGGCGTTGCGGATCGGGGTGGACCCGGCGGCGCTGGTGCACGCGCTCCAGAACCACGACGAGCTCACCTACGAGCTCGTGCACTGGGCGGGGCCGCACCGCGACGAGGCGTACGAGCTGGACGGTGGGGAGACCACCGGCGCCGAGCTGGCCGAGTACGTGCGGGAGACGATGCGGCTGAAGCTGACCGGTGACGCGGCGCCGTACAACGCGTTGTTCGTGCAGAACGGGATCGCGTGCACGACGGCGTCGATCATCACCGCGTCCCTGGGGATCACCGACCTGGACGAGATCACGGACGCGGACGTGCGCCGCATCATGAACGCGCACCTGCTGCTGTGCATGTACAACGCGTGGCAGCCGGGGGTGTTCGCGCTGTCCGGGTGGGACCTGGTGGGCGCGCTGCCGCTGGACCGCGGCAAGGTGAGGGGCCTGATCGGGACCGGCGACACCCGCTGGATCGAGCGGGGGGCGTACGACCTGACCGGGAGTGCACCGGAGGCGAAGAAGTCGGCGTCCGGGCTGCCGTTGGCGACGGCGCTGTACGGGAACCTGACCGACCAGCTCACGAACCCGAACTCGTTCGCGAGCCGGCTCGCGGAGATCCTGAAGATCCGCAAGCGCAGCGGCATCGCGACCGGGACGTTGCTGGACGTGCCCGACGTGCCGTGGAAGAGCATGCTCGTGCTGGTCAACCGCCTCGAGTCGGACGTGGTGCAGATCACAGCGCTCAACTTCGGCCCGGAGAAGATCACCGGACGCGTACAGAGCGAGCACCTCCCCCAGGGCCGGGTGACCGACCTGGCCACCCGCCGCAAGGTGGACGACGTGGACGCCCTCGGCGGCTTCACCGTCGAACTCCCCGCCTTCGGCGGCCTCGCGATGGTGGTCCGCCCGGCGTAAGGAGCTGCGCGCCGCTACCTCGAACGGTCCCTGAGGAGCGTTCGCGAGGAACGAGCGAACGCGTCACGAAGGGCCGCCGAGCCCGTCAGCCCTCCGCCAACACAGGCCCACCGTCCTCTGCGCGGAAGCTCACGTCCAGTTCGACCACCGCACGGTCGATCAGCGATGCGACGCGCAGCCTTTCGTCCGGGGTGAGGTCCACATCATCGAGCGAGTGGACGAGCGCCACCGGGTCGAGCCCGACGAAGACGTCCTGAACCACCCTCGTGATCAGGTCGACGGCGACCACTTCCAGGCCGGCCTCGAACACCGGCTGCTCCCACTGCGCTCGGGCAGCGTCCATCCCTTCCCCCTCCGCAACGACCGCGTCGGAAGCACCGTACCGCCCGGCTTGGACACTTCCCCGAGCCACCGATAGCTTGGCTGCGAACGCTCCGGGGCGGTAGCTCAGCCGGTCAGAGCAGGGGACTCATAATCCCTGGGTCGCGGGTTCGAGCCCCGCCCGCCCCACCAGCAGATTACTGCTTGTTCACTAGGCATCTTACCTTCGCGCGACCCAGCCGCAACAGGCCAGAAGGTTGCACTTCAGACCCCTCTTATTGCACGATAGGCGTACGTCGTGCAATAAGGATCGGAGGCTCCGATGGGCCGCGAACGCCGTGAGTTCGGGTCGATCCGCAAGCTCGCTTCGGGTCGTCACCAGGCCGTCTACACCGGCCCGGACCTGCTGCGACACGTGGCACCGACCACCTTCCAGGCGAAGATCGACGCCGAGGGCTGGCTCCACGAGGAGCGCAAGCTGATCGAGGCCAACGAGTGGTCTCCCCCCAAGCACCGAGCCGAAAAGGCGCGGGCGGTGGCGACGACGCCCGACTTCGAGACGTACGCGAAGAAGTGGATCGCCAAGCGCCGCACCGACAAGGGCGAGCCGCTGCGGGCGTCCACCAGGGCGAATTACGAGGCGACGCTGGAGCACCACCTGGTGCCGACTTTCGGCCGAATGCGGATGCGCGACATCACCAAGGGCGCCGTGCGCCGCTGGTACGAGGACACGATGGAGGGCAACGGCGACACACCACGCGCGAACTCGAAGGCGTACGGCCTGCTGCGGGCGATCATGAACAGTGCCGTCGATGAGGACCTGATCGAGGCGAGCCCGGTACACATCCGCGGTGCCGGCTACCAGCCGAAGCGACGCCGGCTCGAGCCCGCCTCGATCGAGGAACTCGACGTCATCGTCGAGAACATGCCGGAGAAGTGGAAGCTGATGGTGCTGCTCGCCTCCTGGTGCGCGCTGCGCTACGGCGAGATCGCGGAGCTGCGCCGCAAGGACATCAAGCTGCGCCACGCCAACGGACGGTGGACCGGCGTGATCCAGGTGCGCCGCGGTGTGGTCTGGGTGAACCGCAAGATTCAGGTCGAGCCGCCGAAGTCGGAGGCCGGCATCCGCGACGTGGCCATCCCGCCACACCTGATCCCGATGATCAAGGAGCACCTCGAGACCTACGCTGCGCCCGGCCAGGAAGGCCTGCTCTTCCCCGCCGCCAACGGACGCCAGCAATGGCCCTCCACGATCACGAGCTACTTCAAGAAGGCCGCGACTGTCGCTGGCCGCTCCGACCTGCGCTTCCACGACCTCCGCCACACCGGGGCCGTGATGGCCGCCCAGCAGGGAGCGACCCTCGCGGATCTCCAGGCTCGCCTCGGGCACTCGACCGCCAACGCCGCCCTGCTCTACCAACACACCGCCAAGGGACGCGATCAGCTCATTGCGGAGAGCCTCTCGAAGCTCCTCGCGGACTAGGGCGTGTCGCATAACTGGTCGCGAAGGTGGAGGATGATGCCGGCCAGGACGATGCCTGCGCGGTAGTTGCGGG
>JAIUOS010000027.1 GCA_020161755.1 Actinomycetota bacterium | reverse complement strand
CAGGACGGGTTGGCGCCCGCGCACGGTGGGGACCGGCCCCGGGTCGTGGTGACCCTGTCCTGGGACACCCTCGCCCAACAATGCGTGGACGCCCCCGCACCGACGGGGGCCCCGAAATCGTGCCACCCCGCCGCGTCGACCCCCACCAACAACCCTGACAACACACCCGCTTCCTCACCCGACAACGCCAATGAGAGCCAGGACGGCGATGGGAACGGTCCAGGCGTTGCTGGAGCTGGTCTGTCGCTCGAGTTGGCCTGTCGCTGATCCGCCACCCCGGAAGGCGCGCCAGGGGGAGCATCCTTTCGGCAGCCTCCGGATGGGCGCTGACGAAGACGCGGGCGCCGCGGGCGACGCGCATGGGCAGCAGCGCCTATCGCTGGGGCGGTACCCACCCCGCTGCGTGCAGGCGCGCGAAGCCGTCCAGCAGCAGGTCGAGCGCGAACTCGAACTCGGCTTGGTCGTCACAGCCGTGGGCCACCACCGTGTCGTCGTCGTGTCCGGCTACCGCGGCGACCGCCGCGATGTTCGGGAAGTACTGCGCGAGCGCCGCCGCCTGCTCCGGTGAGGGGGCGGACGCCGGGTCGCCGTCGTCGAACAATTCCTGGGTGAACCCCCAGATGCGGCTGCCGAACGCGTGCATCACGTGGTGGGTGAGGGCGTCGCTGAAGCCGCCCGCCCGGAAGGCGCCGATCACGGCGTCCAGATGTCCGAGGACCAGTGGGGTGCGGGTGGCACGGGACTCCAGCACGCGGCGAAGCCACGGGTGCCGCAACTGGATCTGCCGGACCTCGAGCACGCGTCCCCGGATCGCCGTGCGCCAGCCACCGGTCAGCTCCGGCAACGACAGTTCGCCGAGCACCCGGTCGACCATCCCGTCGAGCAGTTCGTCCTTGTCGGCCACGTGTTTGTACAGCGCCATCGGCACCACGCCGAGTTCCTGCGCGAGGCGACGCATGCTCACCGCGTCCAGACCGGACGCATCCGCGAGCGCGACCGCCGCGGCCAGCACGCGCTCGCGAGAGAGGCGGTCCCGTGTCCCGGTCGACGACGCCATAGTCCTCACCTCCCCGCTTGACGGTGTACGCCGTATACCCTACCGTTCACCTCAGGTGTACGCCGTACACCTTTGCCCGAACCCGAAGGAACAACGGATGCCGAACCGCCGCACCGCCCTGGTGGCAGGCCTGCTCTACCTGGTCACGTTCGCCGCGTCGTTCCCCGCCGTCCTCCTGCTCGCGCCGGTGCTGAACGACCCGGCCTTCGTCCTGGGCGCCGGGCCGGCGCCGGTCGTCGTCGCCGGAGCCCTGCTCGACCTGGTGAACGCCGCCGCCTGCGTCGGCACGGCCGTCGTCCTGTTCCCGGTCCTGCGCCGCCACGGGGAGGCCCGCGCCCTCGGCTTCGTCACCTCCCGCGTGCTCGAGGCCGCGATCATCGTCACCGGCGTGGTCTGCCTGCTGGCCGTGCTCACCCTGCGCCTGGACGGGACGGGCAGCCCGGAGCTTCGCGTCGTCACCGCACACGCCCTGGTCGCCGTCCGCGACTGGACGTTCCTGCTCGGCCCGGGACTGATGCCGGCCGTCAACGCCGCGCTGCTCGGGTCGCTGCTGCTGCGCGCACGCCTGGTGCCCCGGCTGATCCCCGTCCTCGGCCTGATCGGCGCACCCCTCCAACTGGCGTCGGTGGCCGGCTCCCTGTTCGGCATCAACGGCCAGGTCTCGGTGCTCTCCGCCGTCGCGGTGGTCCCGATCTTCCTGTGGGAGCTGTTCCTCGGCCTCTGGCTCACCGTCCGCGGCTTCACCGGCACCCGGCCGTCGGTGCGCACGGACGAACCCGTCGGCGCGAACGCTTAGGGACGCCCCCGCAGCGCGAGGTCGCGGACGTCGGCCAGCCGCACGCGCGTACCGGGCTCGATCTCCAGGGCCGCGGCCAGCCCGGCGTCCTGCACCGGCGCGGTCCAGCTGCCCTGCGTGAACAGGAAGTCCACGTCCAGGATCGCGTAGCGCCACGTGCCGTCCGCCAACCGCTCCTGGAACTGCGAGCCGCCAGGCCCGAACCCGCAGTCGACCGCGGCGAACGTCCGCTGGGCGTCCAACTTGCGGTCCCACGTGCGCACGGACGCGACGGTGTCGGCCACCGCCTGTCCGCACCGGGACGCGTTGACGCGGGTCGCGTCCGCCACCGAGCCGGCCTCACCCGCCAGCGCCTCGACGCCCATCCACTCCGACTCGACGGCCCGCGCGACCAGCGAACCCCAGGACTCGTCGCCCCCGACCCGCACCTGCACCGCCGCGCAGAACACCAGATCGTTCACGTCGCAGCCCGCGGCGTCGACGCTCACCCCGAGCGTCGGGATCCGCAGGCGCTGCAGTTCCACCACGCTCCCATTGCACCTCGCGAGGCTGCCGATCACAAGGCGTGGCCCGCCGGTCAGCCGATGTCCGGCCAGTCGCTGGTCAGGAACGCCTCGACCGCGCGATGGCGGAAGCTGTACGGCTTTCCCCGCTCGATGATCCCGCGCACACGGTCGAGGCGCTGGGACACCGGGCCGGCGTCGGTGGGCTTGTCGAAACCCGCTTCGGCCGCGATCCGGGTGAGGACCCGCTCACCGGACGGCAGCTTCGCCATCGCCTGGAGGAACTCGAGCTCGCGCTGCGGAAGGCGGACGAGGATCCGCTCGACATGCGATGTCGCCTCCGCCTGCGCACCGCGCCAACCCCGCAGGACCTCCTCGCGGGTGATCAGATCGCCCGAACCCGCGTACCAGGCACGCTCGCCGGCCAGCTGGAACAGGAACGGCTCCCCCCGGCAGATCTCGACGATGGCCTCCACGGCGTCCGGCTCCATCCGGACGAGCCGCACCCCGCCGTTGTCGTCAGCGACCTCCCAGCCACTGACGACGAAGGGTTGCAGGGCGCTGCGCAGGTCGTCGTCATCGATCGGCGCGAGGGTTGTGGTCTTGAAACGGCGGGTGAAGGTGGCACCCTTCCGGGCTCCCGTGGCGTCGTCGAACTCGGGCAGTCCGGTGAGGTACACCGCGATCGGGAGCGAACGGTCGATCAGCCCGACCACCGGTACCTCCACCTCCACCTTGCGAGTGATGGCGTCGCCGAGGGCGATGAGCACCTGGGAGAGCGCACGCGCGTCCGCGATGTTCTGGATCTCGTCCAGATGGATCAGGACGACGTTGCCGCGCGCGATCGCGGCCCGGCCGATCTCGACCAGCAACTCGGTCAACGCCGCGTGGGGCTCCGGCCCGTCCACCTCGCGCAGCCCGAGCGACACACCGCTGGCAGCCACGGACTGCACCCTCCCGAGCAGCCCGGCGACGCGCTGCTCCCTCCCGGTGGCCAGCCCCGCCTTGTCGGCGAGCTTCAGCGTCTCGGCAGCGATGCGCTTGACGGGGTCGACGCCCAACGGGAGGCGGATCTGAGGGGTCACCCAGTCACCACGGCGCTCGGCCTCGTCGGCGATACGGCGCACCAGCGAGGACTTGCCCAGGCCCGGCTCGCCGAGCACCGTGCGCCCGCGTTCGAACAGGCCTGCGACCAGACGAGGCCGCAACACGTCCCGCCAGTCGCTGAGTTGGCCCGTCCGGCCGGCCCAGATCGCCGGGACGACATCGGAACCCGGCTGGAAGGGGTTGTTCACCGCGCTGCGCACGCTGATAAGTTTATCAGTTCTGTGGGTGTGCTTGGTAAAGTTATCCGTCTTGAGGAGCATCCGGGCAGCCGGAATGACACCGGTGTAGTTATCCCCACTGTGGATAACCCCTGTGGATCGTGGGACGGAAGGGACGCCTACTCCTCGTCCGACTCCGGCTCCGGCGCCGCCTCCCAGCGGCGCGCGGCGACCCAGCCGGCGCGGTACTCGTAGATCAGGGCGGCGAGCGCGTCCGGCTCGGCCAGACCGTTCGCGACGATCCACACCGGGGTGCCGAACGTCTCCAGATTCGTCTGGGCCGCGGCGCGCTTGAGCGGCGGCAGCTTCTCCACGAAACCAGCCGGGTCGGACAGCTCGACCCCCACCAGCATGGTCCGGCCCACCGTCCGGGTGGTCGTCACCATCACCTCCGACCACGGCACGAACCCGACGCCGCTCGCCGACGTGGTGTCGGTGAACCCGTCCGCGTCGAGCAGCAGTGCACCGCGGCGCATGAACAGCCGCACGACCACCACCACGGTGGCCAGCCCGAACAGCGCCAGACCCATCCAGCCGACCAGCGCCAGACCCCGCCGCGGGCCCGGCGTCGGGTAGAGCACCAGGAACAGCGACATGGCCACGAGCACCAGGCCCAACAGCAGCCCGCGGACCAGCGCGGTCCGTGGCGCACGGAGTTCCACCGTGGCCGGATAGCGCTCCAGCCGGGTCGCCCCACCGATCGTCATCTCTGCCCCCTCACACGCCGGGTTCTCCGCCAGCCCCGGCAATGATCACCGGACGCTAGCACCCGACGGCGAGCGGGCATCAGTCTCCTCAGGGGGGACGGAGGCCGCGTCCGTTCAGGCAGCCGGACGCTCGGGGCGCAGCAGCACCAACCCGAGCGCGCCGACGACCACCGTCGTGACCGCCATGGTGACCTGCACCGGCCACCACGAGCCGGACGCCGAGTGCAGCGCCCCGAACCCGGACGGCCCGACGGCAGCCAGCAGGTAGCTGCACCCCTGGGCCAGCGAGGAGACCGCTCCGACCAGCCGCGGGTCGGCGGTGTGGGCGATGAACGTCAGCGCCAGCGTGAACAGGACGCCCTGCCCGAGCCCGAGCAGCACCACCCCGAGCCAGCTGGTGGCGCCGCCGCCGGTCACCAGCAGGAAGCCGGCGATGTAGGTCAGCACCAGCACTGTCCAGGCGCCGCGCCCGCCGCGTCCGGTGACCACCCGGGGACCGTAGAACGAGCTCACCATGCCCACCGCGTTGAACAACGCCAGGCCCAGGGACGCGTCCGCGACGCTGAACCCGGCTGACCCGAGCTGCGTGGGCAGCCACGTGATACAGCCGTAGAACACCGCCGACTGCAGCCCCATGTAGGCGACGATCAGCCATGTCCGGCGCTGCCGGGCGGCGGTCCGTACGGTGCCGGACGCGGGAGCTGCGCCGTGGTCGGCGTCCTGACGGCGGCCCGTGGTCGCGAGCCACGTGCCGGTCAGGGCGGCCGCGAACACCGCCCAGCCGAACAGCACGGCCTGCCAGCTGACGCCGGCGTCCAGGAGGGGTCCGGTGAGCAGCGAACCGACGGTCGCGCCGATCGCGAGCAGTACCGAGTAGTAGCCCATCATGCGCGGGATGTCCGCGGGCCGGCTGCGCCGCACCATCACCGGCACCAGCACGTTGCCGATCGCGACGCCGATGCCGATGCCGGCCGTCCCGACCAGCAGCCAGCCCACCGAACCGAGCGGACGCAACAGCGCCCCGACCGTCAGCACCACCAGCGCGATGCTCATCGTCGCCACCGCGCCGAACCGCCGCAGCAGCACCGGCGCCACGAACGCGAACACCCCGAAGCACACCACCGGCAGGCCCACGGTCAGCCCGGCGACCGCCTCGCTCAGCCCCAGCTCGGTGCGGATGGCCGACATGGCCGGCGGCACCGCCGTGATCAGCGAGCGCAGCAGCAGCGCCGTCGCCAGGACCGGGGCGATCCTCGCCGCTGTCCCCATCAGGCGATCGCGGCCTTGGTCTCGCGGGCCATGGCGAGCTCCTCGTTGGTGGGCACCACGAGGACGGTGATCGGGGAGTCCGGCGCGGAGATGACGCGGGCGTCGCGGGACGGTGAGGTGTTCGCGGCGTCGTCCAGCACCGCGCCGATGCCGGCCAGCGGGCCGATCACGTTCGCGCGGACGAGGGCGTCGTTCTCACCGACGCCGGCGGTGAAGCTGATTACGTCCACGCCGCCGAGCAGGGCGGTGTAGGCGCCGATGTAGCTGATCAGCCGGTGGCAGTACACGTCCATCGCGAGCTTCGCGGCCGCGTCCCCCTCCTCGATCAGCTCGTTGAGGTCGCGGAAGTCGGTGACCCCGGCGAGGCCGAGCATGCCGGACTTCTTGTTGAGCAGGCTGTCGACGTCGTTCAGGCTCATGCCGAGCTCGCGTCCGAGGAAGGCGTGCAGGCCGGGGTCCACGTCCCCGGAACGGGTGCCCATCACCAGCCCGGCGAGCGGGGTCAGGCCCATCGAGGTGTCGATCGCCACGCCGTCGCGGATCGCCGAGATCGAGGCGCCGTTGCCGAGGTGGCAGACGATCTGCTTCAGCGCGCCGTAGTCGCGTCCGAGGAAGTCGGCGGCCTGGCGCGACACGTAGCTGTGCGAGGTGCCGTGGAAGCCGTACTTGCGGATCCCGTGCTCGGCGGCGAGGTCGGCCGGGATCGCGTAGGTGTAGGCGGACGCCGGCAGCGTCGCGAAGAACGCGGTGTCGAAGATCGCGACGTGCGGCACGTCCGGCAGCGCCTCCCGGGCGGCCTCGACGCCGGCGATGCCCGGCGGATTGTGCAGCGGGGCGAGCGGCGACAGCTCCCGCAGCTGGTCGAGCACGGCGTCGTCGATCACCACGGTCGAACGGAACTTCTCGCCGCCGTGGACGGTGCGGTGCCCCACCGCCTTGATCGTGTGGAGGTCGGGGCCGTGGGCGTTGAACACCCGCACCAGGTAGTTGAGTGCGCGGGCGTGGTTGGGGAAGCCACGGTCGACGTGGACGGTCTCGGCGTCGAGCTTGTGGTCGAGGCTGCCCGACTCCTCGCCGATCCGCTGGATGATCCCGGACGCGATCACGGCCTCGCTGTCGGCGTCGATCACCTTGTACTTGATCGAGCTCGAACCGCAGTTCAGCAGCAGGACGGGCGTGGACATCGGGGCTCCTTCTTCTTCGCGGACCAAAAGGGGACAGTCCCCTTTTGGTCCAGGGATCGTGAACGGAAAGGGGACTGTCCCCTCTCCGTTCAGCTGGGCGTGTCGGTCTGGGCCTGGATGGCGGTGATGGCGACGGTGTTGACGATGTCCTCGACCAGGGCGCCGCGGGACAGGTCGTTGACGGCCTTCTTCAGGCCCTGGAGGACGGGGCCGATCGCGACGGCGCCGGACGACCGCTGCACGGCCTTGTAGGTGTTGTTGCCGGTGTTGAGGTCCGGGAAGATGAACACCGTCGCCCGGCCGGCCACCGGCGAGTCGGGCAGCTTCGTCTTCGCCACCACCGGGTCGACCGCCGCGTCGAACTGGATCGGGCCCTCCAGCGCCAGCTCCGGCATCCGCTCCCGGACGAGGTCGGTCGCCGCCCGCACCTTGTCCACGTCCGCGCCGGTGCCCGAGGTGCCCGTCGAGTAGGACAGCATCGCCACCCGCGGCTCGATGCCGAACGCGACCGCGGTCTCGGCGGAGCTGATCGCGATGTCGGCCAGCTGCTCGGCGGTCGGGTCGGGGTTCACCGCGCAGTCGGCGTACACCACCACCCGGTCGGGCATGCACATCAAGAACGAGCCCGACACCACCTTCACGCCCGGCTTGGTCTTGATGAACTCCAGGCTCGGGCGGATCGTGTTCGCGGTGGTGTTGATCGCGCCGGAGACCATCCCGTCCGCCATGCCCAGGTGCACCATCATCGTGCCGAAGTACGACAGGTCCTTGAGCTTCTCCTTGGCCTGCTCGATCGTCACACCCTTGTGCGCGCGCAGCTGCGCGTACTCGGCGGCGAACCGCTCCAGCAGCTCCGGATCGGTCGGGTCGACCACCTGGACGCCGGGCAGGCTCAGCCCCAGCTGCGTCGCCCGCAGCTTGATCGCCTGCGCGTCGCCCAGCAGCACCAGGTTCGCCACGCCCCGCTGCAGCAGGATGTCGGCGCTGGTCAGGATGCGGTCGTCGGTCGATTCCGGCATCACGATCGTGCGGCGGTCCGAGCGGGCGATGTCCTGCAACTGGTGCTCGAACATCAGCGGCGTGACCACCTCGGAGCGGTGCACCTGCAGCGCCTGCAGCAGCGCGGGCACGTCCACGTACTCGGAGAAGATGCGCCGCGCGGCCTCCACCTTGCGCTGGCTGGACGTCATCGCGCCCTCCAGCCGGAACATGCGCTCCGACGAGGTGTAGGTGCCCAGGTGCGTCATGCCGATCGGCAACTCGGGACGGATGCTGTTGATCAGCTTCGCGATCGTGTCGGGGATCTCGTACCCGCCCAGCAGGATGATGCCCGCCAGCTGCGGGAAAGAGCCGGACGCGTGCGCGAGCAGCAGGCCCGGCAGCATCTCGGCCCGGTCACCGGCCATGATCACCGTCGACTCGGCGGTCAGCCGGCGCAGCACGTTCGGCAGCGTCATCGCCGCGACCAGCACGTCCTGGCTCTCGCGGTCGAGCAGCTCGGGGTTGCCCAGCACCAGGTTCGCCTCGACGGCCTCGAACTGCGCGCGCAGCGTGGGCGCGGCGAGCAGCCGGTCGGCCGGCAGCGCGGCGGTGACCAGGCCGGGCAGCTTGGCCAGCTCGTCCCGGACGGCGGCCAGGTCGGCCGGGTCCACGTCCTCGCTGGTGCCGCGCTCCACCGACTCGACCCGGTTCGCGATCACCGCGATCACCTTCGCGTGGTGGGCGTTGAACTCGGCCAGGCCGCCCTCGGCCGCCGAGCGCACCTCCTCCGGCGTCCGGTGCTTGCCCGAGACGACCAGCACGACCGGCACGTTCAGGTTCGCCGCCACCCGGGCGTTGAAGGTCAGCTCGGTCGGCGACGTGGTCTCGGTGTAGTCCGAGCCCAGGATCACCACCGACTCGTACTTCTCCTTGATCCCGGCGTACTTCTCGACCAGCACGTGCAGCGCGGCGTCCGCGTCGTTGTGCACGTCCTCGTAGGTGACCCCGACCGCCTCGTCGTAGGTCTGTTCCACGCCCGGCTGGCTGACCAGGGTGTGCAGGATGGCGTCGTCCTGGCCGCTGCGCACCACCGGGCGGAACACGCCCACCGAACTCACGGTCCTGGTCAGCGCCTCGATCATGCCGACGGCGACCATCGACTTGCCCGTCAGCCCCTCCGGCGCGGCGACGTAGATGCTGTTGCTCACGCAGGTCAGGTTATCGTCGCCGGCCGGATCGTCCGGACGCCGGTCATCCCCGGGAACGGCTGATGCGTGATGGGAATGAATCAGCCGGTGACTGCGGCGAGCCAGTCGAGGTCGCCGCGCTGGCCCTCCACGCCGCCCGGGGTCTCGACCACGATCGGCGCCCCGGCGGTGGAGACCACCTCGGCGACACCTTCGGGATCGCAGAAGCCCTGGCCGAAGTTGGTGTGGCGATCGGCGCCGGAGTCGAAGGCGTCCCGGGAGTCGTTGGCGTGCACCAGGTCGATGCGGCCGGTGATGCCCCTGATGCGGTCGACCAGGCCGCGCAGCTCCATGCCGCCGGCGTGGGCGTGGCAGGTGTCGAGGCAGAAGCCGACCCGGTCGGCGTTGGGCGAGGCCGAGATCGCGTCCCACAACTGCGCGAGCCGGTCGAGGTGGCGGGCCATCGCGTTGGCGCCGCCCGCGGTGTTCTCGATCAGCAGCGGCACCTCGATCGTGAGCCCGTCGATGGCCTTGCGCCAGTTCTCGAACCCCACCTCCGGGTCGTCGGACGCGAGCACGTGGCCCCCGTGGACGATCACCCCGGCCGCGCCGATCTCGGCCGCGGCGCTCAGTTGCTTCTGCAGGTGCTGGCGGCTGGGAATGCGGATGCGGTTGTTCGTGGACGCCAGGTTCAACACGTACGGCGCGTGCACGTACAGGGCGACGCCGGCGGCCTCCGCGTCGGCCCGCAGCGCGGCCGCGCCGCCCGGGTAGGCCACCTTCGGACCCTTCCAGGCCTGCGGGTCACCGAGGAAGAACTGGCTCAGGCCGGCCCCGCGCGCCCTGGCCTCGGCGATCGGGTCGTCCTGGTCGACGTGTGCGCCCATCAGCATGCCCAGCAGCCTAACGCCGACCACCGACGTCCCTCCCGGGTGGCCGGTGCCACAACGGGCGTCGGAGGCTATGGGCAGCTACCTACGGTGCAGTAGCTTGGTACTGACGTCGTCTCGCGAAGGAGCTCAGATGGACGCCGGTCACCTGGCCGTCAGGTTTCTCGAATCCGCGTCGGCCCACGCGTCCCGACCGGCCACCCGCGTCGACGGCGTCGAGGACCTACCACTCACGTACGCCGAGCTCGCCACCGACGTCCGACGCCTCGCCGCCCGGTTGATCGCGCTGGGGCTCGCCCCCGGCGACCGGGTGGCGATCTTCTCGCCCAACCTGCCCGAGTGGACGCTGGTCGACCTCGCCTGCACGGCCGCCGGCCTGGTCTCCGTCCCGCTGTACGCCACCAGCACCCCCGACCAGGTCCGACACATCCTGCGCGACTCGGGCTGCCGGGTCGCGTTCCTGGCCGGGCAGCCGGAGGTCGCCAAGCTCGCCGAGGTCCGCGCCGACCTGCCCGACCTCGAGCGGGTCGTGACCTTCGTCGCCGTCCCGGACGCCGACGCGTCCACCCTCGCCGAGGAGCTGGCGTCCGCCCCGGGAGACGAGTCGGAGGTCGACGCCCGCCTCGCCGCCGCGTCCGCCGGCGACCTGGCCACGATCATCTACACGTCCGGCACGACCGGCGAGCCCAAGGGCGTGATGCTCACCCACCGCGGCTTCACCCACCAGGTGGACGTGCTCAACCGCTACTTCTCGCTCGCCGACACCGACGTGTCGCTGTGCTTCCTGCCGCTCAGCCACGCGCTGGAGCGGGCCTGGACCTACGTCGTGCTCACCAACGGCGCCCTGAACACCTACGTGCCCGACCCGCGGACGGTCGCCGAGGCGATGGTGCGGGTGCGGCCCAACCTGATGGTGAGCGTGCCCCGGCTGTACGAGAAGGTGTTCATCGCCGCGAAGCACAAGGTGGCCGACTCCCCGGTCAAACAGCGGCTGATGGCGTGGGCATTGACGGTCGGCACCGAGTTCCACACCGCCGTGAAGGACGGACGGCCGCGCAGCAAGTCGCTGATCGTACGGTTCAAGCTCGCCGACAAGCTGGTGCTCAGCAGCATCCGGGACGCGATGGGCGGGCCCAAGCGGGTGCTGGCGTGCGGCGGCGCCCCGCTGCGCCAGGAGATCGAGGAGTTCTTCTTCTCGTGCGGGCTGCTGCTCCTCCAGGGCTACGGGCTCACCGAGACCTCGCCGCTGCTGACCTTCCCGTCCCCGACCGGCTACCGGTTCGGCACCGTCGGGCGGGTGATGGACGGGGGCGAGGTGCGGCTCGGGGAGGCGGACGAGATCTGCTACCGCGGGCCGAACCTGATGCTCGGCTACTGGAACCGTCCCGAGGACACCGCCGCCGTGCTGGTGGACGGCTGGCTGCACACCGGCGACGTCGGCAGCATGGACGCGGACGGCTACCTGCGGATCACCGACCGCATCAAGGACCTGATCGTCACCAGCAACGGCAAGAACGTGGCGCCGTCCTCGATCGAGGGGCTGCTGGCGGCCGACCCGCTGTTCGAGTACACGCTGCTGCTGGGCGACAACCGTCCGTACCTGACGCTGCTGGTGGCCCCGTCGCTGCCGCACCTGGAGGACATCGGCAAGCAGCTCCAGCTCACCTGGGCGCACCGGGAGGAGCTGCTCTCCCACCCCGCCGTGCTGGACGAGCTGCGCCGCCGCGTCTCCGAGCTCACCGCCAAGCTGGCCAGCTACGAGCAGATCCGCGACCTGCGACTACTGGTGGAGGAGTTCACCCAGGAGAACGGGCTGCTCACCCCCACCCTGAAGGTGAAGCGCAAGGAGGTCGAGCGCCGCTTCGCCCAGCTCGTCGAGGAGATGTACTCCCGCTCCGGCAAGGGACGCTCGTAGGGCCGGCCTGCGGCGGGTTGGCACGCGGTACGCGATTCGCCCTGGATCCGTGCGTTCGAGGGCCGATCGGGCCAGAAACGACCCGATCCAGTGCGGATCGGTTCGCCCTGAGCGCCGGGCAGCGGGATCCGGGGTCGAGGCCGGGATGACGTGGTGAAGTGTTCTGGGTGCCCGCCCGGTTCGGAACTGATACCCCTGGGGGTATAAGATGCCACCCATGAAGACGGTGATTGTCGGTGGTGTCGCGGGCGGAATGTCGGCGGCGACGAGGTTGCGGCGGTTGGACGAGGACGCGGAGATCGTGGTGCTGGAGCGATCCGGCTACGTGTCGTTCGCGAACTGCGGGCTTCCGTACTACATCGGAGGACAGATCACCGATCGGGACGCGCTGCTGCTCCAGACCCCGACGAGCCTGGGCGCCCGGTTCGGCATCGACGTGCGCGTGAACAGCGAGGTCGTCTCGATCGACCGCGCCGCGAAGACCGTCACCGTCCGCAACCTCGCCACCGGTGAGACCTACACCGAGGCCTACGACCACCTCGTACTCGCGCCCGGCGCGGCACCCTTCGTGCCGCCGGTGCCCGGCATCGAGCGCGCGCTCACCCTCCGCAACATCGCCGACACGGACGCGATGGCCGCCGCTGTCGACGCGGTCCTCGCCCGTCCCCTCGCCCCGCAGGACAGGGGGCAGTCCCCTTCCGTGCGGACCGCGGTGATCCTCGGCGGCGGCTTCATCGGCGTCGAACTCGCCGAGAACCTCACCGAGCGCGGGTTGGCCGTCACCATCGTCGAGCTGGCCGACCAGGTGCTGGCGCCCCTCGACGTCGAGATCGCCGCGCTGGTGGAGAACCACCTCGTGGCCAGCGGCGTCACGGTCGTCACCGGTGCCTCGGTCACCGAGGTCCGCCCCGACGAGGTCGTCCTGTCCGACGGACGGACGCTGCCCGCCGACCTGCTCGTGGCCGCGATCGGCGTCCGCCCCGAGACCGGGCTGGCCGAGGCGGCCGGTCTCGACCTGGGCGAGCGCGGCGGCATCCTGGTCGACGAGCACCAGCGCACGTCCGACCCCTCGATCTACGCCGTCGGCGACGCCGTGGTGAAGCGCGACGCGGTCGCCGGCGGCGAAGCCCTGGTGCCGCTGGCCAGCCCGGCCAACCGGCACGGCCGCCTGGTCGCCGACGTCATCGCCGGCCGTCCGGTGGCCGTCCGGCCCGTCCTGGGCACGGCGATCGTCGGCATGTTCGGCCGGACGGCAGCGGCCACCGGCTGGACGGAGAAGCGCGCCCGCGCGGCCGGGCGTCCCGTCCGCGTCATCCACACCCACCCGTCCAACCACGCCGGCTACTACCCGGGAGCCGAGGGCATGACCCTCAAGCTGGTCATCGACGCCGAGACCGACGCCATCCTCGGCGCGCAGGGCTTCGGCGGCGCCGGCGTCGACAAGCGCATCGACGTGATCGCCACCGCCATGCGCGGCGGCGTGACCGCCTCCGGGCTCGCCGACCTCGAGCTGGCCTACGCCCCGCAGTACGGCTCGGCGAAGGACCCGGTGAACATGCTCGGCTTCATCGCCGAGAACCTCCGCGACGGCCTGGTCGACACGATCCAGTGGCACGAGGTCGCGGACGAGGTCGCCCGCGGCGTCCAGCTGGTCGACGTCCGTACGCCCGCCGAGTACGCCCGCGGCACCGTCGACGGGGCCATCAACATCCCGGTCGACGAATTGCGTGCCCGGCTGGACGAGGTCGCCGACGAGGTCATCGTGCATTGTCAGGTGGGTCTCCGCGGCTACCTGGCCGCCCGCACGCTGGCCCAGCACGGGCGCCGCGTCCGCAACCTCGACGGCGGATTTCGTACCTGGGCGCGTCGCTGAGGCGTGACGAAGGTGTATGAGTCTGTACGAACTCGGCGGACACCGCACGAAATGACGTCGCCGGGACGGTCTACTAGGTAGCGCAGGCACGGATCCAGGGCTGGGGGGCGCTGGTTCCGACCGCTCGGCATCGGAGGGGACACGCGATCATGGCGGTGATCGCACGTCAGCGACGCTGGTTGCGGACGAAAGCTTTCGTGCACTGGTGCGTGCCTGCACCCAGATCTGTCCGTGTCGGAGTGGCTCGCCACACCGGCCACACCCCCGACAGGAGCTCCGTGCAAAACCGGCCGACCCGGTCCGAACTGGCCCAATTGATCAACCAGGCCAGGCTGGACCGGCACATCTCGATCCGTTCCGCGGCCCGGATTGCCGGTGTTCCCGCCGCGACGGTGCAGGGATGGCTCGCCGGACGGCACTTCCCGACGCCGGCGTTGCGACCCAAGTTCCTCCTC
Organism: Actinomycetota bacterium; assembly: GCA_020161755.1. Taxonomy (GTDB): domain Bacteria; phylum Actinomycetota; class Actinomycetes; order Propionibacteriales; family Propionibacteriaceae; genus Propionicimonas. The sequence goes on along the minus strand of JAIUOS010000027.1, from coordinate 45,622 downwards.
CTCGTCGAGGCCCTCGAACTCGACCACCTCCTGCACCCGGCACTTTGGCTGGACGACCTTCCACAGGCGAAGAATTCCGGATAGGTGGTCTGCTCCACCGTCCGCGCTGACAGAATCCCGGTATGCCCGCGCCCGCGAGTCGCCAGGAGTTCGCAGCCCTGCTGAACGATGCCCGGCGCCGCCAGCACCTCTCGATCCGGGCGGTCGCGCGGATCGCGCAGGTCCCACCCACCACTGCGCAGGGCTGGCTCAACGGCAAGCACTTCCCGACGCCCGCGCTGCGCGGCAACTACCTCCAGCTCCTCGAGCACCTCGAACTCACCGACGCCGTCCCGCCCGACCTGTGGGAGGACGGCCTGACCCTCGAGCCGCTGAAGAGCGGCCATTCGCCCTATCTGGGGCTGCGCCCGTTCCGCACCAGCGACCAGGCCCTCTTCTTCGGTCGCGCCGGCCAGAGCGCCCGGTTGGCGGCGGCCGTCCGCGAGATCGCCGAAGGCCCCGGCGTCGGGATCCTCGCCCTCGTCGGGGCGTCCGGCAGCGGCAAGTCGTCCCTGCTGGCGGCGGGCCTGCTCGGCCAGGAAGTCTCGACGGGGTCGCTGGCCGGCTGGACCGGCACGTCGCTGCCGGTGATCCGGCTGCTCGCCGGCGACACCGTGCCCGCGGACGGCGACCCCCGCCGGCTCGTCGTGGTCGACCAGCTGGAGGAGGGCCTGGCCCTGCCGCCGGTGCCACGAGCCCGGTTCCTGGAGGCACTGGGCACCCTCGCCACCCGGGCCGTCGTGGTCGTGGGCCTGCGCTCGGAGGCGTTCGCCGACGCCAGCGCCGAGCCGCTGCTCGCCGACGCCCTGTCACACCCGATCCTGCTGCCCGCGCTCACCCTGGACGAGTACCGGGACGTGATCGTCCGGCCGGCCGAGACGATGTCGGTCGCCGTCGACCCCGAGCTCGTCCGGGTGCTGCTCGACGAGCTCGGCCCGGGCCCCGCCGACCGCATGGGGACGGGGGCGCTGCCGCTGCTGTCGAACGCCCTGCTGCTGATCTGGGCGGTCGGCAACGGGCGGCGACTCACCATGGCTGACCACCAGACCGCCGGCGGCATCGCCCGCGCGGTCGAGCGGCTGGCCGAGCAGGTCTACCTCTCCCTCGAACCCGCCCAGAAGGCGGCGGCCGAGCGGCTCTTCCTCCGGCTGGTGCGGGTGGCCGGCGACGTCCTGGTGCCCGAGACCGTCCCGCTGGCCGAGGTGGACGCGTCCACCCGTCCGGCGATGGAGGCGTTCGTGGCGGCGCGGATGCTGACCACCGACGACGACGTGGTGCGGATCAGCCACCAGGCGCTGCTCACCCACTGGCAGCGCCTGAACGACTGGCTGGCCGAGCACAGCGAGGACCTGGCGGTGATGGAGCGGCTGCGCAGTTTCGCCGCGGTCTGGGTGGAGTCCGGACGCGACCCGGCCGCCCTGGTGCCGGTGCGGCGGTTGGCGCTCTTCAGCCACTGGATCGACCGGGCCGACCGCAAGCGGCTGCTGACCGACGCCGAACGCGAATTCGTGGTCGCGGCCGAGACGTACTTCGCCGAGGCCGGGCAGGTCGAGCGGGCGAGCCGTCGCCGGCTGCGGCAGTGGCAGGTCGCGGTGGCCGTGCTGGCGGGCGTCGCCCTGGTCCTGGCGATCCTGCTGGCCGTCGCGCTACGGACGGCGTAGACCTAGCGCGCGGGGAACCCGGCGGCCTCCTACGGGGCGGCGCTGACGGTGACGGGCTCGGAGTCCACCGCGGCCGTGGTGTAGCCGGCGAGGGTGCCGGTCACCCGCACGACCAGCTCCTTGCCCACCTGGGCAGCCGACGGCGTGTAGGTCGAGGTGGTCGCCTTCGAGATCTTGGCGCCGTCCAGGTACCACTGGTAGGCGAGCTTCGTCGGCTCCGGGGCCCACGTGCCCGGGACGGCGGTCAGCGTGCTCCCGGCCACCGCGTCCCCTGAGATCGTGGGCGTGGGCGTGCTCGTGAACGCCCCCTTCGCCACCCTGAGCGACGTCGAGGTGCGGCTCTTGGTGACGAAGCCCGCGCGGCGGGCGGTCACGGTCACGGTCAGCTTCTCGCCGGTGTCGGACGAGGTGAGCGTGTAGCTGGTCAGCCCGACCCCGCTGGCCCCCTTGATCGCCTTGCCGTTGCGCTTCCACGTGATGGTGAGGGTGTCGGGCGTGCCCACCCAGGTGCCGGGTTCGACGGTAACGGTCCGGCCGGTCGCCACCGTGCCCTCGACGGTCGGGGTCGGCACGGTCGTGAACCGTCCCTTGAGCACGTCGGTGGTGCCGTCCGAAGTCTTGGTGACCACGCTCGTCCCGGACGTTGCCGTCACCTTCACGCGGATCGCCTTGCCGAGCTGGGCGGAGGTCACCGCGAAGGTGGACGCGGTGGCGCCGTCGATCGCCTTGGAGTCGGCCGTCCACTGGTAGGAGAGCGTGGCGCCGTCCGCCACCCAGGTGCCGGGCACCGCGGTCAGCGTCCGGCCCACCTGCGGGCCGCCGCCGATGCCCGGCTTCGTCCACGGCGCCGGCAGGAACGACGCCGGCACCTCGGTGTCCTGGTAGGGCCAGCTCCTCGTCGTCCGGGAGATCGTGGGCAGGCAGGCCCGGGCGCCCCCCACCCCGCACTTGGAGTTCAGCGGCGACGTGATCGGGACGCCCGTCCACCACGAGGTCTGCTTGTACGCGCCGTCCCAGGACAGCGAGATGTGCACGTGGTTCTTGTGGTTGGCGGTGTAGGAGCCGCGGTCGGCCATCTTCCGCCAGCCCAGCTCGGGGTAGTACAGCGACCAGATGTGCTGGTTCCAGATGACGTACATCACGCCCAGCCGGTAGGCGACCTCGCCGTTGTTCGCGGTCAGCCAGTCGAGCGCCTTGTCGACCCGTTTGCGCTGGCTGGCCGACTTCACGTCCATGTGCCAGTCGAGGGCGCGTCCCTCCTTGTGCTCGGACGTCGTGCCGACGCCGCACGCCCGCGAGATGCCCGACGAACTGCCGCCCCAGGTGGAGATGAGCAGCTTCAGCAGCGCGGTCGTGCCCGGCTTGGCGGTGGGCGAGCAGCCGCTCTGCGGCATGTAGCCCAGGTGTGCGTCGATCGTGTTGGTCGACAGGCTGGACGGACCGGCCGGCGCCTTGGCGACGGCGGCCGGGGACGGCGCCGCCCACAGCAGCGTGGACGCCGTGGCCGCGGCGATCAGGGCGGTGAGCCGTCTGCGCATGGGGGGACTCCTCATCGGGGGGGATGCGGCACGGTACCCCACGAACGACCGCTCCCGGGCGGGTCTTGACTGGCCGTTGGGGCAGAGCGCTCCCGGACAGCAGGTGCGCGGGCGCGATGAGTGCCATTCTGGACGGGTGACCCACCCCGAAGGGCACGCCGAGTTCGCCCGCCTGATGAACGAGAGCCGACTGGCCCGCCACCTGTCGATCCGCGCCGTCGCGCGCATCGCCGGAGTGCCGAGCGCCACCGCTCAGGGCTGGCTCAGCGGCCGCCACCTGCCCGCGCCCGCGCTGCGGGAGAGCTTCCTCGTCCTCGTCGCCGAGCTGGGGCTCGCGTCCGATCTGCCGCAGGGCCTGTGGGAGGGCTGCACGGCGGACGCCGACGGGCTCGCCGGCGGCGGCGCCCCGTCCGTCCGTCCGCGGCAGGACGGCTGAGGCCCGGGCCGGTCGCCGATTGGCCGCAGCGAGCGCGCTGCCGGTAAGCTTCGTCCTCGGCTGTCCTGGTGGCAGTCGAAAGTACGCCCTCCTGCCATGGGAACCGCCCATGGCCGCTCTAGACCAGAGGAGGTGGAGTTCGCGTATGCGCAAGTACGAAATCGTGGTGATCGTCGACCCGGAGGTTGACGACCGTCAGGTGAACGGCCTGCTGGAGAAGCCGCTCGCCGGCCTGACCAAGGCCGGCGGCACGGTGGACAACCAGGATGTGTGGGGCCGGCGTCGCCTGGCTTACGACATCAACAAGAAGTCCGAAGGCATCTACATCGTCCTGAACGTGACCGCTGAGCCGGCCGTCGTGAAGGAACTGGATCGCCAGTTCACCCTCAACGAGCAGATCCTGCGGACCAAGGTGATCCGCCCCGACCTGCACTGAATCGCCGGAGAACCCTCGCGGACTGTCGGTGGCTACTGACAGGCTTGGGGGGTCCGCAAGGCCCACGTCCGATCGAAAGAAACTCACATGGCTGGCGAAACCATCATCACCGTGGTCGGTAACCTGACCGCCGACCCGGAGCTGCGCTTCACCCCGTCCGGGGCACCTGTGGCGAACTTCACCGTCGCCTCCACGCCGCGAAACTTCGACCGCCAGAGCGGCGAGTGGAAGGACGGCGACGCCATGTTCCTCAACTGCGCCGTGTGGCGCCAGGCGGCCGAGAACGTTGCCGAGTCCCTCACCAAGGGGATGCGGGTCATCGTCCAGGGCCGGCTGCGTTCCCGCAGCTACGAAACCCGCGAGGGCGAGAAGCGCACGGTGTTCGAGGTCGAGGTCGAGGAGATCGGTCCCGCGCTGAAGTATGCGACTGCCAAGGTCACCCGCTCCTCGAGCGGCAGTGGCGGTGGCGGCGGCTACTCCGGCGGCGGCTCGTCCGGTGGCTCGTGGAGCAACTCCGGCGGGTCGAGCAATGATCGTTCCGGCGGCGCCGACCCCTGGGCCTCGGCCCAGAGCGAAGAGCCCCCGTTCTGATCGACCCCGTCGTCCGGTGAACCGGACGGCATCCGTACACGTCATTCCGGCACAGAGCCGGGCTTTCAAAGGAGAGCACCACAATGGCCCAACAGCGCAAGCCGTTGAAATCGAAGAAGATCGCCCCTGCGAAGAGCATTCGCATCGGCACCATCGACTACAAGGACACCGCCACGCTGCGGAAGTTCATCTCCGAGCGGGGCAAGATCCGCGCTCGTCGTGTCACCGGCCTCTCGGTGCAGGAGCAGCGCAAGGTCGCCATCGCGGTGAAGAACGCCCGCGAACTGGCGCTGCTGCCCTACGCCTCGACCGCTCGCTGAGCAGGGGGAACCAGAGATGAAGTTGATTCTGACTGCCCCCGTCGACCACCTGGGCGTGCCCGGTGACGTCGTCGAGGTGAAGGACGGCTACGGCCGTAACTTCCTGCTCCCGCGGAGCTTCGCGATCAAGTGGACCCGCGGTGCAGAGAAGCAGATCGAGGGCATCAAGCGGGCGCGGGACGCCCGTGAGATCCGTGGCACCGAGCACGCCGTCCAGGTGCGCGAGCAGCTGGAGGCCCTCCAGGTCGCCCTGCCCGCCCACGCCGGCGACAACGGCAAGCTGTTCGGCGCGGTGACCCCGGCCGACATCGTGCTCGCGGTGAAGAAGGCCGGTGGCCCGGCCCTCGACAAGCGCGCCGTCGAGATCGCCAAGCCGATCAAGACCGTCGGCAGCCACCTGGTCGGCATCAAGCTGACCTCCGGTGTGGTCGCCCACATCACCGTGGGTGTCGTCGCCGCCTGAGTCGTACCGGAAGCGCCGGCCGTCCTTCGGGGCGTCCGGCGCTTCGTCGTTCCCCCCGCCCCCGGGGACGGTTCTTCGATCCGCCAGATTCTGGCGGGAATCGGGGACAGATCTTCGGGCGTCCGTGATGATCCGTCCCCTTTCTCCGCCGAGATTCGGCGGATCGAAGAACCGTCTCCGATGTCGTCGCCACGGTGGGGCGGACGGGGGCGGGGACGCGGGGCTGGCTAGTCTGTCGGGGTGAACGAGCCCACCCCGTCGAGCCCCGGGACGACGATCCGGACGCGGGTGGCCGGGCTCTTCACCTGGCTGCGGCAGAATCCGCTCGCGATCGCTTCCACGGTCGTCGGCGTCGCCCTGGTGGCCGCGCTGGCGGTGTGGGCCACCTCTGTGACCGCCCCGGTGCACCGCGAGGGGCGTCCGACGACCTCGGTCACGCCGCTCCCTGCGCCGACCACCGCCACGCCGTCCGTCACTCCGACAGCCACGGACTCCGGGACGCCGACCTCGTCGGCGAGCACGAGCCCCAGCCCCACGCCGTCCGCGGACTGGCCCGCCGTGAAGTCGTCCGGATCGTTCGCCACCGCTGGCGTCAACGTGTCCGCCGCCGGTTCGGCCGGATCACTGCACCGCTACAGCGTCCGGGTCGAGACCTCCGCCAAGCTGGACGCCGACAAGGTCGGCCAGCAGGTGGCTGCGGTGCTCAACGACCCGCGGAGCTGGGCCGGCAGCGGCAGCGTCCGGTTCGCGCTCGTGGCGAAGGAGAGCAAGGCGGACTTCACCATCACGATCGCCGCGCCGGGCACCCTGGGCAAGCTCTGCAAGGCCGACGGCGGCGGCAGCTGCGTGGACGCCGGCGACGTGGTGATCGACGCCTCCTGGTGGAAGGGCTTGCCGCCCACCTACCAGGCGAAGGGCGACTGGCAGACCTATCTGGTCAACCACGGCATCGGACGACTGCTCGGCGAGAAGGCCGACGACTGCGCGAAGAAGGGGAAGCCGGCGCCGGTCACGATGGCCCAGTCCGCCGACCTCAGCGGCTGCGTGTCGAACCCCTGGCCCTTCCCCTGACCTCGACGGACCGAGTGGGGAACCGTCCCCAATTCGGTCCCGGACCGGGTTGGGAACCGTCCCCAATTCGGGCCCGGACCGGGTTGGGAACCGTCCCCAATTCGGTCCCGGACTGGGTTGGGAACCGTCCCCAATTCGGTCCCCAATTCGGTCCGCTGGGGCGGGGGAGATCCCGAGGGCGGTCAGACGGACGGCTGGAGCGCCGAGGACGGGCGCGACGCCTCCGGGCCGGGCTCGCCACCGAGGGCGCCGGCGAGGAGTTCCCGGGCCCGGGCCAGGTGCTCGTCGAGCATCTCGGACGCGCCGGCGGCGTCCCCGGCCTCGATCAGGTCCATGATCCGCGCGTGGTCGGCCACGATGATCTCGGGGCTGAGCCGCTGGCTGCCCTGGAGCTGGGCCATGCAGAGCTTCACCTCGAAGGCCAGCGAGCCGTACACCGCGCTCGTCCGCGCACTGCCGAGCGAGTCGATCAGCGAGGTGTGGAAGCGCATGTCGGGGTCGACGATCTCCCAGGATCCCTGCCGCCACTGGGCGTCGATCTCGGCGTTGGCCGCGCGCGCCTCCTGCGGCACCTCGCGGCGCTCGGCGAGCCGGCGCAGCACCTCGGCCTCCAGGTAGCCGCGCGTCCGGTAGATGTCGCGGACGTCCGCGGGCCCGAGCTTCACCACGCGCGCGGTCTTGTGGTTCTTGCGGACGAGGACCTTCTCGGCCACCAGCCGCTCGATCGCGGCCTTCGCGGTGGCCCGGGCGATGTCGTAGCGTGACGCGACCTCGGCCTCGGTGAGGGGCGTCCCGGGGCCCAGCTCCCGGGAGAGGACCTGTTCCTTCAGGTCCTCGACCACGGCGTCGATCACCGACGTCACCACGAGATTGCGGACCATCCGGCCACTCCTGCTCTCCAGTTCTGGACGAATCCTAGCCACATTGTCCGGCCCAAACTCTTGCGCAGCAAGTCCACTTGTCCGACAATCTTACCCGTCGGTCAATCTCAGTGAGGAGATCCACACGGTGTTCACCCAGCCGCTCGCCCCGATCGCAGGAAGCCTGGCCCTTTCCGCCCTGCTCGCCGCCCTGCCCCTGATCCTGCTGTTCCTCCTGCTCGGCGTCTTCAAGGTCAAGGCCTGGTTGGCAGCGCTGATCGGGCTCGTCGCGTCCATCGCGGTCGCGATCATCGGCTGGGGGATGCCCGCAGCCATGGCGTTCAGCGCCACCGCCGAGGGCGCCTTCTACGGCGCCTTCCCGATCATGTGGATCCTCGTGAACGCGATCTGGGTCTACCAACTCTCGGTCATCACCGGTTGGTTCGAGACCCTCGGCCAGCTGATCCGCTCGATCTCGGACGACCAGCGCATCCTGGCGATCCTGATCGCCTTCTGCTTCGGCGCCCTGATGGAGGCCCTGGCCGGCTTCGGCGCCCCGGTCGCCATCTCCGCCGCCATGCTGATGGCTGCCGGCATGAAGCCGATCAAGTCGGCGATCGTCTCCCTGCTCGCCAACACCGCCCCGGTCGCGTTCGGCGCGATGGGTGCCCCGATCATCGCCCTGTCCGGCGCGGTCGCGTCCACCCACCCCGAACTCACCACCCACGTGCTGTCGCAGATGGCCGGACGCCAGACCCCGTTCGTCGCCGCCATCGTGCCGCTGGTCCTGGTCTTCCTGGTGGACGGCTGGCGTGGCGTCCGCCAGACCTGGCCGGTCGCCGTCGTCGCCGGCATCGTCTTCGGCCTGGCCCAGTTCGTCACGTCCAACTTCATCACCGTCGAGATCACGGACGTGGTCGCGTCCCTGGTCACCATCGCGGTCGTGCTCGTCATGCTGCGGTTCTGGAAGCCGTCCAACCCGCTGCCGCTCGACCACTCCGTCGTCCCGGACGAGGAGGCCGCAGCGCTCACCTCCGGCAAGCTCGCGCACTACGCCGAGATCACCGCCACCGGCAGCCGCCGCATCTGGGGTGCCATCGCCCCGTACGCGATCATCATCGTGGTCTTCTCGATCAGCCAGATCCCGGCCGTGAAGGCGTGGCTGCTGAGCATCGGTCAGGTCAAGTTCCCCTGGCCGGGCCTCAACACCACGGACGCCAACGGCGCCACGGTGTCGATGATCCAGAACTCCGCCGGCAAGCCGGTCGCGGCGATCTTCACGCTCGACCACCTGCGCGCCACCGGCACCCTGCTGCTCCTGTCCGGCATCATCACCTGCTTCTTCTACAAGGTGAAGGCCAAGGACGCCGTACAGGCCTACCTGACCACCATCAAGCAGCTGAAGTTCACCATCGTCACCGTCCTCAGCGTGCTGGCGCTGGCCTACGTGATGAACCTGTCCGGCCAGACCGCGGTGCTCGGCAACGCGCTCGCCGTCGGGCTGGTCGGCGCCTTCGCGGTGGTGTCGCCGCTGATCGGCTGGATCGGCGTCGCGATCACCGGTTCCGACACCTCGGCCAACGCCCTGTTCGGCCTGCTGCAGGTGACCGCCGCCGAGAAGGCCGGGCTCAACCCGGTGCTGATGGCCGCCGCCAACTCCTCCGGCGGCGTGATGGGCAAGATGATCTCGCCGCAGAACCTCGCGGTCGCCGCCGCGGCCGTCGGCATGATCCACAAGGAGGGCGACATCTTCCGCAAGGTCGTCCTGTGGAGCCTGGGCCTGCTGGCCTACTTCACGATCCTGGTCGTCCTCCAGGCCGGCCCCCTGTCGTGGATGGTTCCCACGCCATGACCGGCCTGCTCACCGAGCCTGACCTCGTCACGCTGCTGACCGGCTGCGTCGCCGATCCGGCGCAGGTGCGCACCCGCGAGCTCGACCGCCGGGCCCTGGCCCACGACGCCTCGCACTTCCTGCTCACGCCGGCCGCCGTCGTCACCCCGCGGGACGCCGACGAGGTCGGCCGGCTGCTCCGGGCGACCGCGGCGGCGGGGGTGGGGCTCACGTTCCGCTCGGGCGGCACCAGCCTGTCCGGTCAGGCCGGCACCGACGCGGTGCTGGCCGACGTCCGGCGCAACTTCACCGGCGTCGAGGTGCTGGACGGCGGCGATCGCGTCCGCGTCCAGCCCGGCGTGACCGTCAAGCAGCTCAACGCCCGCCTCGCCCGGTACGGACGCAAGTTCGGCCCCGACCCGGCCAGCGAGGCCGCCTGCACCATCGGCGGCGTGGTGGCCAACAACTCCTCCGGCATGGCCTGCGGCACGGTGGAGAACAGTTACCGGACGCTGGAGTCAGTGGTCGTCGTGCTGCCCTCCGGCACCGTCGTCGACACCGGTGCGACGGACGCGGACGCCAAGCTCCGCGCGCTCGAGCCCGCCCTGTACGAGGGCCTGCTGAAGCTCCGCGAGCGGGTGCTGGCCAACCCGGCGTCGGTGGCGAAGATCGCCCAGCAGTTCTCGATGAAGAACACCATGGGCTACGGCATCAACGCGCTGGTCGACTACGCGACCGTCCCCGAGATCCTCACCCACCTGATCGTGGGCAGCGAGGGGACGCTGGGCTTCGTCGCGTCCGCCACCTTCCGGACGATCCCGCTGCGCACGCACACCTCGTCCGCGTTGCTGGTGTTCGACGACCTGTACGCGGCCAACCGCGCCCTCCCCGGGCTGGTCGCCACCGGTGCGGCCACCCTCGAGCTGATGGACGCCACGTCCCTGCGCGTCGGCCAGGCGTTCCCCGACACCCCGGACGTGATCAAGCAGCTCCAGGTCGGCACCCAGGCGGCGCTGCTGCTGGAGTACCAGGCCACGTCCGCCGACGAGCTCGCGCACCTGGCCGAGGAGGCCCGTCCGACCCTCGACGACCTCGGCCTCGGCCCGGTCGAACTGACCAGCGACGAGGCCGTCCGCGGCAAGCTGTGGAAGCTGCGCAAGGGCCTGTACACCTCGGTCGCGGGCGCCCGGAAGTCGGGCACGACCGCGCTGCTCGAGGACGTGGTGGTGCCGGTCGCCCGGCTGGCCGACACGTGCGCCGAGCTCGCCGTGCTGTTCGACGCCTACTCCTACACCGACTCGGTGATCTTCGGGCACGCGAAGGACGGCAATATCCACTTCATGCTGACCGACCGGTTCGAGAACGACGAGCAGATGGCTCGCTACTCCGGCTTCACCGAGGACATGGTCAGCCTCGTGCTCGCCAACGACGGCTCCCTGAAGGCCGAGCACGGCACCGGACGGGTGATGTCGCCCTACGTCCGGCGCCAGTACGGCGACGAGCTGTACGAGGTGATGGTCGGGATCAAGCGGCTGTTCGACCCGAAGGGCCTGCTCAACGCCGGGACGATCATCACCGACGACCCGGAGCTGCACCTCAAGCACATCAAGCTGCCTCCGACCGTCGAGCCCGAGGTCGACCGCTGCGTGGAGTGCGGGTACTGCGAGCCGGTCTGCCCGTCCCGCGACCTGACGCTCACCCCGCGGCAGCGCATCGCGCTGCGCCGCGAGATCGCCAACGCCGAGCTGGCCGGCGACCACGCGCTCGTCCGCGAGCTCGAAGACGACTACGCCTACGCCGGCGTCCACACCTGCGCGGTGGACGGCATGTGCGGCACCGCCTGCCCGGTGCTGATCAACACCGGCCTGCTGGTGAAGAAGCTGCGCCGGGAGAAGACGACGCCCGCCGCCACCAAGGCGGTCTGGACGACCCTGGCCCGCAACTGGCAGGGCACCACGGCGACGTTCTCCACCGTGATGGGCATCACCGACCGGCTGCCCGGGCCGCTGGAACTGGCGCTGGTCGGGGTCAACCACCTCGGACGCGCGGTGCTCGGCACCGACAACGTCCCGCTGTGGTCGAGCGAGCTGCCGGGCGGCGGCGCGTCCCGCGCGCGTCCGGCACCGTCGAAGGCCCCGGACGCGGTGTACCTGCCGGCCTGCGTGAACGTGATGTTCGGCCCGGCCGAGGGGCCCGGCGTCCAGGTGAGCTTCGAGGCGCTGTGCGAGAAGGCCGGGCTCACCCTCCTGGTGCCACCGCAGGTGGAGTCGATGTGCTGCGGCACACCCTGGTCGAGCAAAGGCATCCCGGACGGCTATGCCGAGATGCGGGCCAGGGTGTTGCCGGTCATCCGTGAAGCGACCGACAACGGCCGCCTGCCGGTGGTCTGCGACGCGTCCAGCTGCACGGAGGGCTTCCGGCACATGCTGGAGACCGAGCCCGACCTGCAGGTGCGGGTGATCGACGCGGTGGCGTTCGTCGCCGAGCACGTGCTGCCGGTGCTGGGCGAGTACCGCAAGCTCGAGACGCTGACGATCCACCCGACCTGTTCCTCGACCCAGATGGGGCTGAACCCCGACCTGATGACGGTGTCGAACGCGGTGGCCGACGTGGTCAACGTTCCGCAGGACTGGGGCTGCTGCGCCTTCGCCGGCGACCGCGGCATGCTGCACCCCGAGCTCACCGCGTCCGCCACTCGCCGGGAGGCCGCCGAGGCCGGACAGCTGGACGCCGACGCCCACGCCAGCTGCAACCGCACCTGCGAACTGGGACTCAGCCGGGCGACCGGCAAGCCGTACCGGCACGTGTTGGAGCTGCTGGCCGAGCAGGCCGGCCTGACGCCGACCACCTGATCCCGTCCCCTCCCCCCGACGGCCCGCGTCCGGCACGGACGCGGCCGCCGCCGGACGGCGCTGGCGGAGTTGACGAGGAGATCTTCGCGTGGCTACTGAGACGAGGGTCTCGAACCTGCGAAGATTCTCTTGCCACCGGAACCTGATCCCCCTCAGGTGACCTGGTTATGAAACCGGCGGTGGCGGCCGAAACCCCTCCCGGTCGCCACCGCCCCCAGGTTCTTCCTGAGCTCTCACAACCTCGTTCACCGTCATCGCGGGCTCGACCCGGGATGACGGGTTCAGCCGGTGATGCGGGGCAGCAGGACGGTGCCCTCGCCGTCGGTGATCTCGTTCTGCTCCTCGGGCGGGATCGAGGAGCCGGGCAGCCGGATCGTGAACTCGGCGCCGCCGCTTTCCGAGCGTCCGGCCTTCACCCAGCCACCGTGGGCCTTGATGGTCTGCGCCACGATCGACAGGCCCAGACCCGAACCGGGGGTGTTGCGGGCCTTGTCGGACCGGTAGAAGCGGTCGAACACGTGCGGCAGGTCGGCCTCGGCCACGCCGGGGCCCTGGTCGCTGATCCGCAGCCGGTCGCCGACCAGACGGACGGTGACCACGCCGCCGGGCGGGGAGAACTTCACCGCGTTGTCGAGCAGGTTGGTGATCGCGCGCTCGAGGCTGTCCGGCTCGCCGACCAGGAACAGGGGGTCCAGCTCGACGTCGAACAGCAGGCCCGGACCGCGTCGCTTGGCCCGGGTGACCGAGCTGTTGACCACGTCGCGGAGGTCGATCGGCTCGGGGTGGGCCTCCACCTTGTCCTCCCGCGACAGGTGCACGAGGTCGCCGATCAGCTGGGTGAACTCGCCGAGCTGCGCGGCGATGTCGCGCAGGATCTCGCCGCGCGCCCCCGGCGGCAGCATGCCCTGGCGGTCGTCGGCGATCAGCAGCTCGACGTTGGTGCGCAGCGAGGTCAGCGGCGTCCGCAGCTCGTGGCCGGCGTCCGCGATCAGCCGCCGCTGCCGGTCGCGCGAGGACGCCAGCGTCCCCATCATCGTGTTGAACGACTGGGTCAGGTCGGTCAGCTCGTCCATGCCGCCGAGCTCGATCGGCTCCAGCTGGTCGGTCTCGGTGACCCGGATGACGGCGTCGGTGAGCCGCTGGATCGGCTGGAGGCCGGAGCGGGCGATCACCCAGCCGATCGCGCCGGCCACCAGCACGGCCAGCAGGCCGAAGGTGAGCAGCGAGAACGCCAGGATGCGCAGGATCTGGTCGGTGGGTCCGAGCGGACGCCCGAGCATCAGCGCGTAGTGGTTCCTGCCGTCGGTCAGCGGCACAGCGACGATGCGGTACGGCGTCCCCTTCGCGTCCACGCCGGTGCGCGCGGACGAGCCCACCTGGGTGCGCGCGATCGCCCGCTCGGCGGCGCTCGGCTCGAGCACGGTGGACGCCCCGGGCGGCGAGATCTCCACGTTGTCGGAGCGCACCAGCATCATGGTCACGTTGGCGGTCGCCAGCGCGTCGCTGTTCAGCCCGCCCATCGACTCGGCATCGCCGCTGATCCACGTGGCCGTCACCGCCGCGATGTCGAACAGCTCACCGTCCAGCTGGTTGTAGACCGCCAGCGTGGTGATGATGTAGGCCGCGATGCCGGTGATCGCCACGGCGCCCGCCACGGCGGCCGACACCAGGGCGGCCAGCCGGTCGTGCAGCGGCCGGTTGCTGACCGAGAGGACGGAGCGGAGCCAGCGGATCACGGTGGGGTCTCGCGCAGCACGTAGCCGATGCCGCGCACGGTGTGGATCAGCCGGGTCTCGCCCTCACCCTCGGTCTTGCGCCGCAGGTAGCCGATGTAGACCTCGAGGGAGTTCGCGGTGGTCGGGAAGTCGAAGCCCCAGACCTCGTTCAGCAGCCAGCTGCGCTCCAGCACCCGACGCGGGTTCTCCAGGAACGTCTGCAGCAGCGCGAACTCGGTGCGGGTCAGGCTGATGCGCCGCGCACCGCGGGTGACCTCGCGGGTCTGGAGGTCGAGGGTGAGGTCGGCGAACGTGAGCACCTCCGCGCCCGGTTCGTCGGTGGCCGGACGGACGCGCCGGGTCAGCGCGCGCAGCCGGGCCTGGAGCTCCTCGAACGAGAACGGCTTGGCCATGTAGTCGTCGGCGCCGGCGTCCAGGCCGTCCACCCGGTCGCCGACCGCGTCCCGGGCGGTGAGTACGAGGATCGGGACGTCGTTGCCGGACGCCCGCAGCGACCGCGTGGTCTCCAGGCCGTCGAGCCGGGGCATCATCACGTCCATGATGACCGCGTCCGGCCGCATCGACGACAACCGGGCGAGCGCCTCGATCCCGTCGCCGGCCGTGGTCACCTCCCAGCCGGAGTAGTGCAGCGAGCGGGCCAGCGAGTCGCGGACGGCCTGGTCGTCATCGACAACGAGGATGTGCATGTCACCAGCCTGCCATGCCGGGGCCCCCCGTGGCCGGAACCGTCCCGCCCCGGACGCCGCGGACCAAAAGGGGACTGTCCCCTTTCGGTCCACCGAACGCGGGTCACCGCCGGACGAGCTCCGCGGCCCGCTTTATCACCTCGGGCATGGCGGCCTCGATCTGGGCCAGCGCGGTGACGAAGTCCGCATCGTCGCCGTACCACGGGTCCTCGATGCCGGTGCCCGGTACCGCGTTCCGGTCGAAGTCCGTCATCAGGTAGAGATGCTGCGCGCCCGGCACGAGCTGGCGCAGCCGCGACAGGTGCAGCTCCTCCATGCCGATCAGCATGGCCGCCGAGGTCGCCTCGTCCGCCGTGATGCGGTGGGCGCGGAAGTCGTCGGACGGGGCGTAGCCGGCCGCCCTCAGGGTGGCGACGGCGCGCGGGTCCATCGGGTGGCCGGCCTCCTCGGCCGACACCCCGGCGCTGGCGAAGGTGATGCCGTGCAGGCCCTCGCGCGCCGCTCGGGCGGTCGCGACGACCTCGGCCATCGGGGAGCGGCAGATGTTGCCCCAGCAGACGAAGACGATGTCGGGCTCGGTCACCGGTGTTCCTCGCTGCGCTTGAAGAAGGCGTTCAGCACGAAGCTGACCACCGACACGATCAGGGCGCCCAGGAACGCCGAGCCCCAGTCGGCGACGTGCCAGCCGAGGTTGATCTCACCGGCCGCCCACGAGACGAGCTCGAGCAGCAGGGCGTTGATGATCAGCAGGAAGATGCCCAGGGTCAGGAAGATCAGCGGGGCCGCGACGAACTTGAACAGCGGTTTGACCAGCGCGTTCACCACGCCGAAAATCGCGGCCACGGCCAGCATCGTCATGGCGCGGTTCCAGGTGTCGCCGTCGGCGAGCGTGATTCCCGGCAGCGCCCAGGTCGCCACGGCCAGGGCGGCGGCACTGGCGAGGAATCGAATGATGATCATGAGGCCATGCTACGGCCAGTCCCGGCCCGTCCGGCCCGCGCTCAGGGGGAGACCGGGCCTCCCCTAGAGTTCTCCCATCGGTTCGCGGACGGAGGCGGCAGTGGCTGGAACGCTCAAGGGGCGGCACTTCCTCAAGGAGCAGGACTTCACCCCTGCGGAGTGGCGCGGGCTGCTCGACCTGACCGCCGACCTCAAGGCGGCACGGCACGCCGGCACCGAGGTGCAGCACCTCGGCGGGATGAACCTGGCGCTGATCTTCGAGAAGACGTCCACGCGCACCCGCTCGGCCTTCGAGGTGGCCGCCCACGACCAGGGAGCGCACGTCACCCAGATGGACGGGAACTCCTCCCAGCTCGGGCACAAGGAGTCGCCCGCCGACACCGCCCGCGTCCTGTCCCGGCTGTTCGACGGCATCGAGTACCGGGGCACCCACCAGTCGACGGTGGAGACGATCGCGCGGTACTCGTCCGTCCCGGTGTGGAACGGCCTCACCGACGAGTGGCACCCCACCCAGAGCCTGTGCGACATGTTCACGATGCGCGAGGCGTCCGGCGCCGACGATGCCGAGATCGCGTTCGCCTACGTCGGCGACGCCCGGTTCAACGTGGGCTGCTCGTTGCTGATCGGCGGCGCGCTGCTGGGCATGGACGTCCGGCTGGTGGCCCCGTCCAAGCTGCTGCCGCCGGTCTCGGTGGTGGAGACCGCGCGGGAGATCGCCGCCGGCACCGGCGCCCGGATCACGCTCACCGAGGACATCGACGCCGTGAAGGGCTGCCGGTTCATCCACACCGACATCTGGGTGTCGATGGGCGAGCCGGAGAGCGTCTGGACCGAGCGCATCCTGCTGCTGCGCGACTACCAGGTGAACACCGCCCTGCTGGAGCGCACCGGGGTCGCCGACGTGAAGTTCATGCACTGCCTGCCGGCCTACCACAACCGCGATACGACGGTCGGCGAGGCGGTCTACTCCCGCTTCGGGCTGGAGGAGCTGGAGGTCACCGACGAGGTCTTCGAGTCGCCCGCCTCGATCGTCTTCGACCAGGCCGAGAACCGGATGCACTCGATCAAGGCGATCCTGGTCTCGACCCTCCCCTGACGCCCCCCAGTTGCCGAGTTGTCAGAATCTCAGGTCGCTCCAGCGACCGGAGATTCTGACAACTCGGCAGGGTGGGGTCGTTGCCGCCGACCGTGGCTGTCCGTAGTTTGACCTCATGGCATTTCCACAGGTCCTGCCGGTCTCCCGCGTGCCCGACCCGGCGGTGGCGCCGCCGCTGAAATGGGGCGTGATCGCCCCGGGCAACATCGCCCACATGTTCGCCGGAGCGCTCCGCAACGCCACCCGGCAGCAGGTGGTGGCGGTCGGGTCGCGGACGATGGAAAGGGCGCGGGCGTTCGCGGACGAGTTCGGCGTGCCGGCGGCCTACGGGTCGTACGACGCGCTGGTGAACGACCCCCACGTCGACGTGGTCTACATCGCGTCCCCGCACAGCGAGCACCTGCCGCAGGCCCTGCTGGCGATCGAGGCCGGCAAGCACGTGCTGGTGGAGAAGCCGTTCACCCGCAACGCCAGGGAGGCCCGCAAGCTGGTGGCCGCCGCGCGCAAGCACAACGTGGCCCTGATGGAGGCGATGTGGGCGCGCTTCCTGCCGCACACCGACGTGGTGCGCCAGCTCCTCGCCGACGGTGCCCTGGGCACGATCGAGGTCCTGATGGCCGACCACGGCCAGTACCTGCCGCGCAACCGCGTCCCGCGCCTCTACGACCCGGCCCTGGCCGGCGGGTCGCTGCTCGACCTGGGCATCTACCCGGTCTCGTTCGCGTCCTTCGTGCTCGGCCAGCCCGGCGCGGTGCTGGCCAGCGGGCTGCTCACCTCCACCGGCGTGGACGAGCAGGTGTCGGCGCTGTTCTCCCGGTACCCCGACCACCCGCAGGCGCAGGCCCTGGTGAGCTGCACGATGGCCGCCAAGACCCCGACGACGGCGAGCATCAGCGGCAGCCACGCCCGGATCGAACTGGACGGGGAGTTCTACGCGCCGACCCGGGTGCGGCTGGTCAGCCCGTCCGGGTTGAGCATCGCGACCGAGCAGCCGTTCCTCACCGGCCACCACGGGCTGGCGTTCGAGGCCGCGCACTTCGCCCAGCTGGTCGCCGACGGCTTCACCGAGTCGCCGCAGCTGCCGCTGGACGAGACCGTGGCGATCATGGAGGTACTCGACGAGATCCGCTCGCAGGTGCGGGTCAGGTATCCGGGCGAGTAGCCGCAACGAAAGCGGACGCCCGTGCGTGGGTAGGGCGTGACAGTGTGGCAGGGGGTGATGGTGGGCGAGCCGGCAGCGGTGTCGATGCCGGCTGCCGTCCGCAGTTTCGAGGACTACGTGACGCTGCGGTCGGCGGCGTTGCTGCGCTTCGCCTACCTGATCACCCGTAATCGTGACGACGCCCACGACGTGGTGCAGGAGGCGCTGACCGGCCTGTACCCGCGGTGGCGGCAGATCTCGGCGCGCGGGGACGTGGACGCCTACGTCCGCCGCAGCATCGTCAACGCGCACGTCTCGGCCTGGCGCAAGGTGCGCCGGCTGTACCCGGTGCCCGACCCGGAGCTGTCGTCCGCGGCGCCGACCGTCCCCGACACCGCCGAGGGGCTCGCGGACGCCGACCAGGCGCTGCGGCTGTGCGGGGAGCTGCCGCCCGTCCAGCGGGCCGCGGTCGTGCTGCGGTTCTACGAGGACCGCACCTTCGCCGAGATCGCCGCGATCCTCGGCTGCCCGGAGGGCACCGCGCGGTCGCACGTGCACCGGGCGCTGCAATCGTTGCGGGCCAAGCTGGAAGCCACTGCCGAAGGAGGTGAACGATGACCGAGCCTGAGGAGTTCGAGCGTGAGGAGAAGGCGTTCCGTGACGCGTTCGCCGACGAGGCGGCCGGGCAGTCGTTCCGTCCGCTCGACCCGGCGACGGTGACGCCCGCGTCCGGGTCGGAGGGGACGCGTCGGTGGGGACGGGCGCTGGCCGCGGCCGCCGCCGTGGTCGCGGTGGTGCTGGGGATCGGCGTGGTCCTGCCCCGGGTGTTCCAGAGCTCGGGGGTCGCGGCGTCCTCGGCCACCGTGGCCGGGGTTCCGGAGGCGGCCGGCGGATCCGAGGCGGCGGGGGGCAAGGCTGCCGACGCGCAGGCACCCGAGCCCACCCCGACCGCGTACGACGGCAGCCTTCCGGCGCCCGCCGCCGGTAACCGGTGGGAGTCCTACCGGGACGTGATGGTGCAGGTGCCCGACTCCTGGGCTTACGCCTACGCGCCGCGCTCCGACCACTGCGCGGTCAAGGACCTGCCGACCACGCCGTACGTCGACCTCGCTCGCGGCGAGCGGTTCACGATGGCCATCCAGTGCCCCGACCTGCGCGACGACGAGCAGGCCATGCACCTCACCTTCTGGCCGCTGGGCACCGACTCGTCCTCGCGCACCGCGGCATCCTCGGGGTGGCAGGAGTACCGGCGCGACGTCGGGCAGGTGACGATCGTCGTCACCGCGAAGTCGGGGCAGGCTGCCCTGGCGAACCGGATCCTCGACTCGGCGGGGGTGGTGCCGTCCGGCCGCGACCCGAACGGGTGCCCGACGTCGCTGCCGGACGTACCGGCCTCCGACCTCGCCAGCCTGGACGGGACCGAACTCACCGTCTGCCTGTACGAGGCCGACACCGACCGTGGCGCCTTCCGCAGCTCGGTGGCTCTCACCGGGTCGAAGGCGGCGGACGCCTGGCGGGACGTCCTCGCCGCACCGCAGGGTGGGGGGCCGGACGCCGATCCCGCCACCTGCGGCACCGGCCAGGCCTGGCCGGTCGTGCTGTACGTCGGTCCCGACCGGGTGCCGGTGGCCGCGTTCCTGGCCGGCTGCACGGGCAACGGCGTGGTGGACGCGGCCGCGTCCGGCGGGCTGCGGACGCTGACCCGGGGCGTGTGCCACGCGCTGCTGGTCGACCCCGTCCGGCTCTCCGGGGGGTTCGGTCCGGCCGCCGAGCTCTGTTCCTAGTCCCCACCCTCGCGGACGGTGAATCAGGCGGCGACATCGCCGTCCAACTCACAACTGGTGCGTCAGCCGACGCTTTCGAGGCCCTCGGTGGTGCAGACCGACTCCAGCCAGGCGCGGGAGTCGGCGTCGTCCACCCACAGGTGTGCGCGCCAGCCCAGCTCGCGGGCGGCGACCACGTTCGGCTCGCGGTCGTCGATGAAGGCGATCTCGTCCGGACGCACCTCGAGCTCGTCGGTGACCACCCGGAACACCTCCGGGTCCGGCTTGACCAGGCCCAGCTCGGCGGAGATGAACATGCGGTCGAACAGCCCGGCCCACTCGGTGTGGCGGATCAGCTTGCCCATCACCAGCGGCGCGTTGCTGAGCAGCGCCGTCCGGACGCCCCAGGCGTAGACGCCGTTGACCAGGTCGAGGGCCTCGGCCCTGGGTTCGAGCCACAGGTCGGCGTCCAGCGTGGCGAGCTGGCTGATCAGGGCACCGGTGGGCGGCACCTCGAGGCTCTCCAGGATCGGCTGCCAGTACTCGACCCGTGAACCGCCGGCGTCGTAGTCGCGGCGATGCTCCCAGTACAACGCTTCGTACGCGTCCGGATCGACCCCCATCAGCCGGGCGGGCGTGCGGTACAGGTCGGGGGGCGACGACAGTACCTGTCCCAGGTCGAAGACCACGAAGCGGATCATCTTTCGAGGGTAGCCCGGAGTTCGGGCGGTGTCCGGCGGTCCCACGAGCCGCTTACACTCGCGCAATGACAACCGAACGCAAGACCCTCGACCTGTGGTTCGACCCGCTGTGCCCGTGGGCGTGGATGACCTCGCGCTGGGCGCTCGAGGTTGCGAAGGTCCGCGACGTGGACGTGGTGTTCCACGTGATGAGCCTCGCCGTGCTGAACGAGGGACGCGACCTCCCGCCCGACTACCGGGCCCTGATGGACCGCGCCTGGGGCGGCGCCCGGGTCGCGCTGGCCGTCCAGGAACAGCACCCTGACAAGCTCGCGGACTTCTACACCGCGCTCGGCACCCGCATCCACCTGGGCAAGGAGCCGAACGAACGCGCCACCCACGAGGCCGCGCTGGCGGAGGTGGGCCTGCCGGTCGAGCTGGCGGACGCCGGCGAGACGGACGCGAACGACGCCGCCCTGCGCGCCGCCCAGGCCGAGGTGACGGCGGCGGTCGGTGACGAGGTCGGCACCCCGGTGATCCGGGTCGGCGGGATGAGCCTGTTCGGCCCGGTGATCTCGCCCGCGCCCAAGGGTGAGGAGGCCGGCCGCCTGTGGGACGGCTTCGTCAACGTGGTCGCCTACCCCGGCTTCTTCGAGCTCAAGCGCACCCGCACCGTCGGCCCGATCTTCGACTGACCCGACCGACCCGACCGAAACGAAAGGGGACAGTCCCCTTTCATTTCGGTCGGGGTCAGTGGGGTCGGTGGACCGAAAGGGGACAGTCCCCTTTTGGTCCGCCGGCCCGACGGTAAGGGGGGACTGTCCCCCTTTCTGCGGGGTCAGTCGGGGCGGCGTCCCGGGACGAAGCGGGGCAGCCACCACAACGCCCAGCCGGCGCCGGCCAGCGACAGCCAACCGGTGGCGAAGCTGGCCGCCAGGACGCTGCTGGCCGTGGCCGCCACCGCCACCACGGCGGGCCCGACCAGGGCGCCGGCGTTGGTGAGGCTGTTCCACAGGCCCAACCAGCCCGCGCGGTTGCGGGACGGGGTGAGGTCGGCGCTGAGGGTCTTGTTGATGCCCGCGCCGAGCCCGTTGCCGACCGCGAACACCAGCGACACCACCACGAACCCGGGGACGGTCGCGGACAGCGCCGCGATCAGGTAGCCGACGCCCATCAGGGCCAGGCAGGGGACCAGGACGGCCGCCCGTCCGAACCGGTCCATCAGCCAGCCGGCCGGCAGGATGAACGCCAGTTCGACCGCCGCGGCCACCGCGAACACCAGCGACACCACCGCCTCCGGATGCCCGAACTCGTTGCCGAGCAGCGGCAGCAGCAGGTCCCGGTTCGTGCGCGCCACGGTCAGCACCAGGACGGCGAGGCCCACCAGGACCAGCGG
This sequence comes from Actinomycetota bacterium, assembly GCA_020161755.1. Taxonomy (GTDB): domain Bacteria; phylum Actinomycetota; class Actinomycetes; order Propionibacteriales; family Propionibacteriaceae; genus Propionicimonas. The sequence continues at coordinate 24,066 of JAIUOS010000027.1, read as the reverse complement.
ACGCAGCACCGTCCCGCGCGGTGGCGGGGTGGCCTCGACGTGCTCGGCGTGGACGGGGGACGCCAGCCGCGGCGGGACGAACCGGATGATCAGCACCAGGCCCGCGCCGGCCCCGACGAGGTGAACCAGGAACGCGGCGGCCGGCCCGGCGAGCGTGATCGCCGCCGCGCCCAGCAGCGGCCCGATGATGCGTCCGACCCGCATCGTGCCGCCGAACAGCGTCATCGCCCGGGCGCGCAGGTGCGGCGGCACCTCGTCGGCGATGTAGGTCTGGCGGCCCAGGTCCCAGGTCAGGTCGCCCAGCGCCATCACCAGGATCGAGGCGCAGAAGAGGGCCGGCGCCCACACCGGCAGCGGGGTAGCCCCGTCCGACCACGCGGCGACCAGGCACCCGACAACCGCGACGATCGAGACCAGCCCACCGGCGACCAGCGCGCCGCGCTCGCCGATGCGGGCCACCAGCTGGCCGGTGGGCAGCGGCCCGACCACCGCGAGCAGCCCGACCGCGGTGCTGAGCAGGGCGACCTGCGGCACGCTCAGCCCGAGATCGAGGCCCACCAGCGGCACCACCGGCACGATGGCGGACGCCCCGGTGCCGTACAGCGCCGTGGGGAGGTAGACCGGCAGCACCAGCCGACGCAGCAGCGCGGGCAGCTGTTCGGGGGCCACGGTTCCTCCAAAGTATCTCGACATCAAGATATTCCTCGGTGCCCGGGAGCGACGAACCCGGTGTCCGCCCCTCGACCGCCCCGGGCGTCCCCGCCGCGCCGAGCGCCACCGTTTCGGTCAAACGCCACCGCCCAGGTGCAGGCGTTTGACCGGAACGGTGGCGTTCGGCGGAGGGGGGCCGGGGCGGGAGTAGGTTGCCAGCCATGCTGGAGATCGCCGCGCGCGCACTGGCGCTGGTGGCCATCGTCGGCATTGGCCTGGGCATCAAGCGGCTGGGCTGGGTGAGCCGGCACGACTTCACGCTGTTCTCGCGGCTGGTGCTGAACGTCACCCTGCCGTGCGCGCTGATCACGAGCTTCAACGGCTCCACCTTCGACCGCTCGCTGCTCGTCCTCGCCACCCTGGGCCTGGGGCTCGGCGTGGCCCAGCAGGCGCTCGCCTACCTGGCCACGCTGCGACGTCCCCGGCGCGAGCAGGCGTTCGCGGTGCTGCACGGCGGCAACTTCAACATCGGCGCGTTCGCCACCCCGTACCTGGCCGGGTTCGTCGGCCCGCAGGCGATGGTCTACTCCTCGTTGTTCGACATCGGCGGCGCGGTCGCGGGAGCAGGCACCGGCTACGCCTGGGGCATGGGGCTGGCCGGCGAGCCGGGGAAGCACCGCGTCCGCGAGGTGGCCGGACAACTCCTCCGCACCCCCGTCCTGATCACCTACCTGACGTTGCTCCTGCTGAAGCTGCTCGACCTGCGCCTGCCCGACGTGCTGATCACGTTCACCTCGACGGTGGGCGCCGCGAACCCGTTCCTGGCCATGCTGATGATCGGCGTCGGGCTCGAACTGCGGCTGCACCGCGGCAAGTACTGGACGGCCGCGCGGCTGCTCGCCGTCCGCTACGCGTCCGCCGCCGTGGCCGCCGTGCTGTTCTGGACGCTGCTCCCGCTGCCCGCCGACGCCCGGCTGGTACTGGTCATGGTGGTGTTCTCACCGATCGCCGCAATGGTCGTCGGCTTCACCGGCAAGGCGGGGCTGGACGTGGAGCTGTCGGCGTTCATGACCTCGGTCAGCCTGCTGGTCGGCATTGTCGTCATGCCCACCCTGTACCTGGCGCTGCACACCGCCTGACGGCGAGGCTCAGGGCCGGTAGCGCAGGCCGTCGCCGAAGCGGAACAGCGGGTCGGCGGTGTCGAACGGGACGTCCGGACGGTTGGCCGCGACCGCCGCCATCGAACGCGGCAGGTCGATCGGCAGCCGACCCTGCGGCTCGGCGGCCCCCGTGAGCACGTCCAGCAGGGCGTCGTCGCTGGCCCCGAAGTTCACGATCAGCGCGGCCACCGCGTCGACGAACGGGGTCAGGATCGCCGGCCGGTCGCAGAACACGTCCAGCACCGTCGGCACCTCCGCGGCCACTTCGAGGACGCGCGCGACCACCTCGGGCGGGAAGTCCAGCGAGCCGGAGTGGAAGAAGTTCTCGAACGCGGTCGGACGCTCCTCCCACGGCGCCTGCAGCCGCAGCACCGCGAGGTCGGCCTCGGCGGGGTCGGCCACGACCGTCCCGTAGGCCGCGGCGACGTCGGCGTCCACGCCCTCGAGGTACAGCTTCAACCCGGCCGCGAACGGCAGGGTCGGGGCCCCGTCCGCCGCCGTGGCGTTCACCAGCAGGGTCAGGGACGCGCGCTGCGCGGCCGCCCCGGCCGCCCGGAACTCGGGCGCACCCACGACCTGCCGGGCGCGCTCCACGTCCACGTACGGACGGTCGAACAGCCCGAGCACGAACTTCTCCCGCAGCAGCCGGCGGGCGGAGACGTCCAGCCGCTCTTCGGCCACCTCGCCGGACGTGACCAGCTCGACCAGCAGCTCGGGGCACGCCTCGCCGCCGAACTGGTCGACGCCGGCGTCCAGCAGCTTGGCCATCCGCTCACTCGGGGTGAGGTGCTCGACGCCCCACGCCCGCGCGGGGAACGGGTCGCCCAGGATGTGGGAGTCGGTGATCAGCCCCCAGTCGGTGCACACGATGCCGTCGAAGCCGAACCGCTCCCGGAGCAGGCCGGTGACCACCTCCTTGCTGAAGCTGAAGCCGACCTCCTCCAGCCCGATGCCCACCGGCATGCCGTAGTACGGCATCACCTGGCTGACGCCGGCGGCGAACGCGGCCTCGAACGGCTGGAGGTGCAGCTCGAACTGCCCGCCCGGGTAGACCTGCTCGCGACCGTGGGCGAAGTGCGGGTCCTCGCCGTCGAGCTGTGGGCCGCCGCCGGGGAAGTGCTTGACCATGGCGGCGACCGAGTCGCGTCCGAGCACCGCGCCCTGGAACCCGCGGATGTAGGCCGCGCCGAGGCGTCCGGCCAGTTCGACGTCCTCGCCGAACGTCTGCACCTGGCGCGACCACCGCGGCTCGGTGGCCAGGTCGACCTGCGGGTGCAGCGCCAGCCGGATGCCCACCGCGGTGTACTCCTGCCGCGCGATGTCGCCGAACCGCTCCACCAGCGCCTCGTCCCGCAGCGCCGCCAGGCCGAGCGGCTCGGGCCACGCCGAGAAGCTGCCGGACGCCAGCGCCGCCCCCGGGTTGTCGGCGTAGGTGTGCCGCGGGTCGGTCGACAGCGTCACCGGGATGCCCAGCCGGGTGGACGCCGCGTACTCCTGGAGCCGGTTGTGCCAGCGCGCGAGCTCGCCGGCCTCGGGTGCCGCGCCCAGCAGGTTGAAGTGGTTCATCGCCCGGACGTGCACGTACTCCTCGGTGCTGGGCAGGCCGAACGCGGGGTTGCCGGGCGACAGCGTCCCGTCCGGACCGGGCAGCATCATCGTCTGGAAGAACAGGCCGGCCTTCTCCACCAGCGTGAGCTGGCCGAGCAGGATCTCGACCCTCCGGTCGATCGGCAGGCTGGCGTCGCGGAAGCGGGTGTCGATGCTGGTCACGGCCGTCCGTCCTTGTCGTCGCGGGTTCTTGAGGGTCAGAGGTCGCCGGTGGCGTCGCCGAAGCGCCGGTGGACGCCCGGCTTGATGCTGCGCAGGGTGTCCTCGATGTCGCTGATCGCGAGGTCGGGGTGGCTGCGTCCGAGCTTGGCGAGGTAGCGGGTGCCGGCCCGCGCGAGGCGTTCGCGCACCGCGTCCCTGGTGGTCCCGAGGGCCTCGGCGGCCTCGTCGTCGTCCAGGTCGTCCCAGAAGCGCAGCTGGATCAGCCGGCGGTCGCCCTCACGCAGGTTGCTGAGCGCGTTCAGGAAGTCGTCGGACGGGGTGCGCTTCGCGCGCGGGGCGATCATCGCCGTGCCGCGCAGACGGTCGAGCACGCTGGACGACCCGGCGTAGCGCTGGTAGCTCGCGAGCACGACCTTCTCGATGGCCGCGTACAGGTCGCGCAGCGTGTGGTCGGAGCGGGGGTCGAGGCGGGCGAACACCTCATCGGCCATGTCCTCGGGGTCGGCGAGGCCCATCGCCCGCCACTCGCAGGCGGTGACCGCCAGGCTCCGGTACCTGGCCGCCAGGGCATCGAGGTTCACGGTGCCAACCTATCCCGGCGCGGGCGCGGCTCCCGGCGGGAGTTGTCCACAGATCTGGCGCCGACCCTCCCCGAGCCGCGGGTGCGTCCCCTACGATCGCCGAATCGCCGGTGAGCCGCTGCTCCACCCCCGGTCCAGCCGCCCGGTGTGAGGGGGACGGCCATGGCCGAGGGGACGAGCCCGTTGCGGGCGCGACGCAACCTGCGCTGGATGGCGGTGGGCGTGCTCGCCATCTGCCTGAGCGGACTGGGCGCCGCGCTGCTGTACGGCAACCTGAGCAACGCGCAGACGGTGATCACGGTGAAGCGGACGGTGTACCGAGACCAGGTGATCACCGCCGCCGACCTCGGCGTGACGTCGGCGGTGCCGGCATCCGGGGTGGAGGTGGTGCCGGCCGACCGCATCGACGAGGTGGTCGGGCAGGCTGCGCTCTACGACCTCGCCGAGGGCAGCCTGCTGAGCCCGCGTGCCTACGGCGCCCCGGTGGTCGAGGTGGGCAGCGTCCGGCTGGGGCTGCGGCTGGCCGCGGGACGGTTGCCGTCCGCGCCGATGCCGCCGGGCACCGAGGTGCTGCTGGTGCCGGTGGGACGTGACGGGGGCGAGCCGCCGGCGGGCGCCAGCATCGCCGGGCGCATCGCGACCTCGGCGTCCGTCCTGCCCGACGGGGCGTCGATCGTGGACGTGAGCGTGGCGTCGGCCGAGGCCGAGCGGGTGGCCCGGCTGGCCGCCGCCGACCAGCTGGTGGTGGTGCGGCTCCCCGGGGGCCGGCGGTGAGCGTCCTGCTGCTGACCAGCGCCGGGCACGCGCCGGGCGTCACCGGGCTGGGGGTGGCCCTGGCGCAGACCTGGCCGGAGCCGGTGCTGCTGGCCGACGCCAACCGGGAGCCCGACCAGTCGGTGCTGGCCGGCTACCTCCAGGGCGCCGATCCGGGCGGACGCGGGCTGGGCGCGCTGCTGCAAGCCCACCGGGAGCGTCGGGCGCTGTCGGGCTGCCTGGACGCGGCGACCCTGCCGCTGGGGGAGGAGGACGGCCACGACTTCCTGCCCGGCTTCTCCCATCCCGGCATGGTCGACCTGTTCGGACCGGTCTGGACGGAGCTGGGCACCGCTCTCGAAGCCGCCGATCGGCCCGTGCTCGTCGACGCCGGCCGGATCACCCCCGAAGGCCTGCCGCCCGGGCTGGTCACCGTGTGCAGCGGGGTGGTGGTGGTCACCGGCAGCCGGCTGGTCGACCTGGCGGCGTTGCGGCTGTACCTGCCGCTGGTGGTCGCCGCGGCCGGGGAGGAGCGGGTCGGGCTGGTGGTGGTCGGCCCCGGGCGTCCGTACGGCTCGGGGGAGATCGGGCACCGGTTCGGCGTCCCGGTCTGGGGCAAGGTCGCGTGGCAGCCGGCCGAGGCGGGAGTGTTCGCCGCCGGCGAGCCGGCGCCCCGCCGGCTGATGAGCAGCGCGTACGTGGCCGACGTCCGCGCCCTCGGGGGAGTGCTGACCGAACGGGCGTCCGGCCGTCGCCTGCTGCTCGGGACGCCCGACCGCGCCTGAAGGTTCCCTCTCAGGGACCGTTGACGCGGCCCGCGGTACACAATCCGCCCTCGATCGGGCCGCAGGTTGGCCGATCGGCCAGCAGAGCACCGATCCCGTGCAGATCGGGTCGCCGGGGTGGACCGAAAGGGGACAGTCCCCTTTCACACTTCGATGTTGTTGCGGAGGACCTGGTCCGCGCCGTTGTCGCGTCCGACCTCCCCATCCTGCAGCATGCTCTGGACGACTCCATCGGGACGATGCCACCGCGTGGAGGACCCGAGGTGGGCCCTCGACCTATTGGATCGACCAGGCGACCCAGTGCCTTCGTGCGCGCCTTTCACAGGCATCGGACGAGCCGTTCGCGTCCGGAAACATCACCTACCTGCGGCTGGTCGGTGCTGAGGTCGTCGCGGGCTACGACTATGCACCAGACGAAGAGGGTGACGCCGTCGATGCCCAAGACTTCCTCGAACTCCTCATAGCGTGGCGCCGAGCGACCGTTGACTTCGATTCCGCGTCCACCGAGCGTCTGCCTCCGCCAGAGGACTCGGGCTCTCCGTTTGCAGTCGTGCCGAGGCCGGCCGAGGACCACTTAGGGAATGCTTATTGTGTCGTGCCAGCACATGGTCCCTGGATCCTTGACCACGACAAGGTTCTCGTCGTAGATGAGCCAGGCGTTCGTGCACTGGCCTTTGGACACCAAACCCGGTGAAGACTGCTGGTGAGGAGGCAGTCGAACACGGCCGCCGTTGCCCGAGGGGGGTAGGTCCCGGGCGCGCAGATAGAGCGTCTGGTCGGTGTTGTTGTCGAAGAACACTCTGTCGTCAGGGGTGCAGGCCGAGAGTGCTAGCACGGCCGCGATAAGTGCCAGCGGGCGAAGGACAGACCTCCTCCGCGCTACCCGCTCATTCGGGTCGGCACGTAACCGGGTCGCGTGTGAGATCGAGCGGCGCCGATCCTCGCTTCGTGGGGAGCCGAAACGGCAGCCGCCCATCGCGTCACTCTCGTCGATGTTGTTCATGGCGTATCCCTTAGGCCGACCAGCACCACGTGAGTTGTGTCCGACGCAGGGACCTGTGCTAGCGCGGACGTGGTCACGCCCAGATCACCGAGAGTGCCGTCGGCTTGGGTAGTGCTGTCTGCGAACCCGTAGAACAGCGAGAAGTCCGGAGCGTTGGGTGTCGTTCGTGACCCGCTGCCGACCTCGACGTCGATGGCGAGCCCCCGCCTGGTCTTCTCGTACCAGTCCGTGATGTCCTGCGGCCCGTAGTGGGGCAGCGGCACACGAGGATCGTCGATGAATCCCGGCCAAGTATCTCCGCTCCAGTCCCAGAACAGGTTGGCCGTTGCGTCGCTCACCCCATCCCCCAAGGCCCGGGTGACGCTGACGTAGTCCGGGATCTCCTCCAGATTCCATCCGTCGATCTCAAGAGGCACGATCCGCCGGAAGGTGAGGGGAAGGGCGCCCCAAGAAACGTTCGGTTGGATGGTGACATCGAGTTGGTATACCCGGTCGTTGGCTGTTGACGGGTGCCAATGTTGAACCAGCATGTACCTGTTTCCGAGGGGAACGACGGACGTAGCTTCGGAGGCGGTGTAGGAGAAGCTCTGGATGGCGCCTGGGTATGCATCGGGGACGTCGAGTGCGGGTTTGGTCCAGACTTCTGGACTTCCATCGACAGAGTTGTTGGGGTCGACGACGGCCCAGGCTTCGCCGAGGTCGGGGTTTTGGCAGGGCAGGTGCCAAGCATCCCTGATGGCGTCGAATTGAGTAGCCTCATCGATCAGTCCTGCGCCGAGCCCGGAGACTTCGGGCGTGGTCCTGGCCAGCCCGGATCGTCCAGCTCGACAGACCGCTTGTTCTGGTAGCCCGAGGCCAAGGCTGCCGTCGGCATTGACGCCGAGGCTGAGCGTTCCGTTGCTGATGACCGCGCCGGTCGAGAACAGCGCCCAGGACACAGGGGCTGCGACCTCCGAGCTGACTTCGGGATCGCTGGCGCGCACGTTCACCAACACAAGCGTCGCGAACTTGCACTCTTTCGGGATCTTCACCGTGAAGGCCGTCTTCTCGCCGGTGGACGAGGGATAGTAGCCCCATTGGGTCTGGCAGAGCTCCCCTCCCGGGGTGTCCTTCCATCCAAGGACTGCCGTCTCGTCGCCCATCTCAACCTGATCGCTGTCGAATTCTAGCGCGAGTGTGGTGCCGGCAGAGTTGTCCTGCACGTCAAGTTCGAAGTCGATGAAGCCCGCGCCGTACCGAGCGAGACTGAACTGGTGCTGTCCCGCGGCGTGCAACCACATCAGTTCTGCCTCGTGAGATGGACGCGCGGTTGGCGTTCCGGGAACCGTCTTCACGATGTTGGCGGCATCGCACCAGCCGCGCACCAAGTCACCGCGAAGCCTCCACCATTGGTCCGGCTCTCCCGGGTCACACATGGTGTACATCGCTAGCCATACCCCGGTCAGCATGTCGTTCAAAGAGTAGCCATCCACGGCGAGGGCATCCCCGATCTGTGAGTAGCCATCCAAGAAGACTGGACTCAGCGCCTGGAATGAGTTCTTGACAAATTCCTGTGATGTCTGCTGTGAGAAGAACTCGACGACCGGCATGGCACCGTACGCGCGCGGGCCGCTCATTGTTCCGTTGGCTCCAGCGCCCCGCGACGTCAGACCCTCGTTTACGCTCGTGAAGAAATCACCGATGTTCCACGCCTCGGCCGCGGTGAGCGAAGGACTCTCTCCCAGCACCGCCTCCACGAAGTGGGCCGCGGCCCAGTTGGCGGTCGACTCCATCCATGGGTTGATATTCAGAAGGCTCGCGACGCAAGGTACCGGTGCGACCAGCAGCGCCGAGGGGAGGTAGTGCCATTGGAACTGGTGGAACATCTCGTGAGACGCGAGCCAGTCTAGAGAGTCCGGATCAAAATGGGCGGAGCAATATATGTAGGTGTTGGGCCAAGAGGCGCAGATCCCGTCCAGATCGGCAGTGAGATCTATGTGGACCACATCGCTGAGAGGAGTCATTCCAAGGTCTTGATCGTAGTATTCCCAAGCTTGGTCTGCGACGTTTGCCCACTTCTGGATGTAGTCTGGGGTTCCATCGCTGTCCGCGTCAGTCTGCTCCTCGGCATTGAGTTTCTCTTGGATGTACCCGACGGTGGAATGCTCGCTGACATAGCCGCAGTGATGCTGATTCTCCGGCTGCACTACCGGACAATCGAGGGAACCCGCTGGTAGCGCCGGCAGCGACCTACCTTCGGCATCCGTGGTGTCGGCGCCTGCGACCGATCCAAGAACAGCTAGGTCCTGCTCAGTAACTCCCGAGGTTAGTCTGTATCGTCGTCCGACCCTATCTCCATGTTTGATAGCGAGGACGGCGAGTTTCGATGCAGCCTGGCCCTTGAGAGTCCCGTTCTTTATATCCAGCAGCAGTCGACGAACCGGGCTTGACAAGCTCTTCGGAATCCCGCCGCGGTCAGCCGGCACCACCGTCTTGTGGCGATCCTTGGCCAGCATCGCGTTCTTCTTCGGCTTAGTTGGAACAGTGTGTCGTGATTCGACACTCTTGGGCGTCGGCGTCGGGGCAGCCTCGGCCAATGAGGGGCACCCGGACAGCGCCAAGAACAAGGCAAGGACGACGGAAAGTAGACGGCGCATCGGGGGTGAGCTTCCTGTAGAGATCCTGGGCCCATGATGGCATCGAAGGGTCGCGTTCCGTGGGGAAACCGATGAACTTCAAGATGGCCTGGTCGAAGTCTGGTGGCCGGCTTCCGGCGCTGCCTTTGGCTTTGCGGCGGGCGATCTGGTCGTCGCGTTCGGGGATCGTCACCTGGATCCGGCGGCGGCGCAGCACGGCCCGGGTCGAGGGGTGGGAGTACGCCTTGTCCGCAACCACCCGGCACACCCGGGCGCCGGCGGCCTCCAGCACGTCCAGCAGCCGCGAGTTCTCCCCGGCCTGACCCGGGGTGACCACCACCGAGCGCAGGTGCCCGACGGGTCGACCGCGACGTGCGACTTGGTCGACCAGCCGCCGCGGGAGTGGCCCAGGCCGTGATCGGCCGCCTCGACCCGCGGATTCTTGTAGTTCGGTTCAGCCCCCTTTTCGGGCGCCGGCCGCGTGCTTGTGTGCCCGCACGATCGTGCCGTCCACCACTGCGACAAGGCCATTCGCCGCCTCGGTGCCCACGATCACGCCAGGATGGCGTCCCAGCTCCCATCAGCTGACCAGCCGTTGAACCGGCGCCACAGGCTCGACCACGGACCGAACTCGGCCGGCACATCCCGCCACGGCGAACCCGTCCGCAACCGCCAACTGATCCCCTCAATCGTGGTGCGATGACCGTTCCACGGCCGGCCGCCCTTCGGGCCTGTCCGCGACATCAACGGCTCGATCCGGGCCCACATCTCATCGCTGAACTGAGCACTCCTGGCTCGACCGTTGGCCCACTCCGTCCGACCTGGCCGCGGACCCGCCGTCCGAGGCGGTGCGGCAGTGGGCGAACCTCGGTTATCCGCGGCGCGCCCTCTGGCTGCACCGGGCGGCGGTCGAGATCACCGAGCGGCACGCCGGCGAGGTGCCGGATGATGTGGACGCGCTGCTCGCCCTGAGCGGCGTCGGCGACTACGCCGCGCGCGCGGTCGCGGTGTTCTCCTTCGGTGAGCGGCATCCGGTGGTCGACACCAACACCCGGCGCGTCCTCGCCCGCACGCTGGCCGGACGCGCCCAGCCCGGCCCGCCGTCCCGCCGCGACCTGGATGCGATGGACGCCATCCTGCCCACCGCCGACGCGGACGCAGCCGTCGTCAACGCCGCCGCGATGGAGCTCGGGGCGACCCTGTGCGCGGCCCGCGCGCCGCGCTGCGAACCGTGCCCGCTGCAGGATCGCTGCGCGTGGCGGGCGGCCGGCTACCCCGACACCGGCGACACCCGCCGGCGCAAGGCCCGCTACGAGGGCAGCGACCGGCAGGCGCGCGGCGCCGTGCTGCGCGTCCTTCGAAACGCTGCGCCCGACCCGGTCGTCCGCAGCGCGGTGCTCACCGCCTGGCCGGACGCGGCCCAGCTCGAGCGCGCGATCGCCTCCCTGCTGGCCGACGGGCTGGTCGAGCGGGACGGAGGGGCGCTGCGGCTGCCTCACTAGGCGGAATGGCGTCGAGGCGACCGATCTGCGGTTGTCCACAGGTGTACGAACCTGCCGAGGTTATCCACAACTTCGGGCAGACCACTGGGCAGGCGGTATCGCACTCGCCTACGCTTCCCGGAATCGTCGGTCGGTCGTTGCGTCACCACCCCGGTGCAGCCACCACGGCGGTGAGGGGGTGCGGCCATGATGAAGCGTCTGGCCGAGGTCGACCTGCTCTCCGGTGAGCTGGGTTTCGAGACCGTCCACCGCCGCGAACGCCTGATCGAGGCGCAGCCCGACGAGCCTCCGGTCGACTGGCAGCTCGTCGTCACACTCCGCCGGCGGGCGTCCGAGCGCATCACCGAGGCCATCGCCGCGCACCAGGGTCCGCTCACCGACACCGACCGCCGGCTGCTCGGCCGCTCGATCGTGCGGACGGTGGTCCGCGACCACGTGGACGCGCTGAGCACCAGCGGCGAGGCGCTGTGGCCGATCGTTGTGGAGCAGGCGTACGCGCAGGCGGTCGAGAACGCGATCTTCGGGTTCGGCCGACTCCAACCGCTGTTCGAGGTGGAGGACGCCGAGAACATCGAGATCCACGGCTGCGACTCGGTCATGGTCCAGTTCGCGGACGGACGCCGCGAGTCGCGTCCGCCGGTCGCCGACAGCGACGAGGAGCTGGTCGAGGCCGTCCGCTTCCTCGGCGAGTCGGTCAGCCCGGCGCGTCCGTTCGACGACGCGCACCCCATGCTGACGCTCGCCCTCGGCGACCGCTTCCGGCTGCACGCGATCGGGTTCGGGCTGAGCTACCGGCCGTCGGTGACCATCCGGCACCACACGCTCACCGACATCGACCTGCGCCGTCTTTCGGCGGGCGGAATGATGCCCGAGGAGGTGGCCCGGTTCCTCCACGCCGCCGTCCTCGCCCGCAAGTCCATGGTGATCTCCGGCGATCAGGGCGCCGGCAAAACGACCTTGCTGCGGGCGCTGATCGCCGCGATTCCGCACAACGAGCGCTTCGGCACCCTCGAGACCGACTACGAACTGCTCACCCACCTGCAGCCGCACCGGCGCAACATGCTCGCCCTCCAGTCCCGGGTCGGCATGGGCGAGGTGCAGGACGGACGCCGCGTCGGCGAGTTCACGGTGGCGGACCTCATCCCCGAGGCGCTCCGGCAGAACCTGTCCCGGCTCATCGTCGGCGAGGTGCGCGGCGGCGAAGCCGGCGCGATGTTCGAGGCGATGACCGCCGGCGCGGGCACCCTGTCGACCACCCACTCCCACTCGGCCGACTCCACGATGGACCGGCTCGCCTCCCGCGTCGCCCAGGGCGGGGTGCTCACCATCGAGGAGGCCTACCGCCAGATCGCCCACCACATCCATCTGCTGATCCACGTCCGGCTGGTCGACGAGACCTGGCGCGGCGGCCTGCGCACCCGTGCCGTCGCCGAGATCCGGCAGCTCACCGGCGGCATCGAGAACGGCCGTCCGGTGACCCACCTGTGCTACCGCAGCGGCGACGGCGAGGACTGGTTCAGCCCGGACGCGTCCCTGCTCGCCGAGCTCGCGCCGTTCACCTCGGCGTGGGAGGCGGCATGACCGGCTTCCTCGCCGCCGTCTGCGGAATGGTGCTCGCCGGTGGCGTGGTGCTCGTGATCGCAGGTTTCAACAGCCCGCCCGCTCAGCACCCCACTTCGTCCACAGGGCTGTGGAAAAAACTTGTGGACGGACGCGGTGGCGCTGCGGTGCGCCGACGCTGGTGGCAGGCGCTGCTCGCCGTCGCGGCCGGGCTCGTGGCCGCCGCCCTCACCGGGTGGCCGCTGCTGCTCGTGCTCGTCCCGGCGGTCGCCTTCGGCCTCCCGCTGGTGCTCGCCGCGCCGGCGAACCGTGACCTCGAGTTGCTCGAGGCGCTCGACCGCTGGGTGCGCACGCTCGGCTCGTTGCTGCCCACCGGACGCTCGATCACCGACGCGATCCGGGTGTCGGTCCGGCAGGCGCCCGCCGTCCTCGCGCCCCACCTGCGGCTGCTCACCGCCCGCCTCGACGACCGCTGGACCGTCCAACAGGCGCTGTTCGCCCTCGCCGACGAAGTCGACAGCCCGGACGCGGACGCCGTCCTCGCCTCCCTGGCGCTGGCGTCCCAACGCGGCGGCACCGGGGCGAGCGCGGTGCTGGCCGCCCTCGCCGACAACATCCAGGACCGCCTGCACGCGCTGCGCGAGATCGAGACCGAGCGGGCGAAGCCGCGGATCGTGGTCCGGCAGGTGACGGTGGTGACAGCGGCGGTCCTCGGACTCGCCCTGCTGTTCGGCGGATCGTTCTTCGCGCCGTACGCGACCCCGTTGGGCCAGGTCGTCCTCGCAGCCCTGGTCGCGACCTACCTCGGCTCGCTCCTGTTCCTGCGCCGGCTCACGCTGCCGCGCCCTCGCCAGCGCATCCTGAGGAGGGCCTCGTGAACGGGCTGCTGCTCGCCGTCGCCACCGGTGTGCTGCTCGCGTTCGGCCTGTGGGCGCTCGCCGGCACCCTGCTGCCGGTCCGGCCACGCCTCGCGGACGCCCTCGACCTCCTGGACGGCCAGTTGGCCGCGCCGGTCGCCCCGTCCGGCTCTGGCTTCGACCGCCTCGGCGGCTGGGTGCGGACGCGGCTGCGGCGTCCGGTGTCGGCGGACACGTCCCGTCGTCTGCGAATGGCCGGACGCAGCGTCGACCGACACTTCGCCCACAAGGCGCTCGGCGCAGTCCTCGGGCTGCTGTTGCCGTCCCTGGTCGGTGCGGCGCTCGCCCTCGCCACCGGCACGGGGCCCGAGATCCCGGCGATGGTCGCGGTGCTGTGCGGTGTCGCCGGGTTCTTCCTGCCCGACCTCGCGCTGCGCCGGGCCGACTCCGAGCGCACCGAGGACGCGACCGAAGCCCTGCTCACCTATTTCGACCTGGTCACTCTGGAGCGGCTGGCCAATGCCTCCGGCAGCCAGGCGTTGCGCTCGGCGGCGGCGGTCAGCGACATCACCGTCTTCGCGACCATCAGGGACGCGCTCGAGCGCGCCCGGCTCGAGCAGCGCGCGCCGTACCCGGAACTGCGCCGACTCGGTGCCGAACTCGACCTGCCCGCGCTCGTCGACATCGCCGACGTGATGGCACTCGACGACGCCGGCGCCTCGCTGTCCGGCGCCCTGCGCGCCCGCGTCCGCGAACTGCGCGACGGCCACCTCACCAAGGCCAAGATCGCGGCGTCCGCGGTCTCCGAGAGGATGGGATTCTTCATGGTCATCCCCTCCCTCGTCTTCGGCATGTTCTTCCTCGTCCCGCCCTTGTTGCGGCTGGTCGGCGGCTGACCCCACCCAAGGAGAACCGATGAGATTCCTGCACCTTCTGGTGGCCGCGCTGGTCGCGCCACCGCCGCGTCGCACCCAGCGCGGGCTGTCGCAGTCCACCGAGACGGCCCTCCTGCTCGGCGGGGCCGTGACGATCGCCGCGATCGTGGTGACCGCGGTGATCGCCTACGTGAACGCCAAGCTGCCGAGACCGTGAACCAGCGCGGGGTGGCCGAGTCCACCCAGTGGGCGCTGCTGCTGCCCACGCTGCTCCTGCTCGTCCTCGGCCTCGTCCAGACCGGGGTGTGGCTGTACTCGCGCACGGTCGCCGCGCAAGCCGCGGCCGCCGTCGCCGACCTCCGCGCCACCGGGCCGTCCGCGGCCGACGCCGCCCGCGAGACCGGGCAGCGCATCGCCGTGGCCGGGGGGCTGGAGCAGGTCCAGATCAGCGAGACCATCGCCGATGGCCGCGTGGTGATCACCGTCACCGGTCGGGCGCCGCTGTTCTTCGACGTCGGCCAGTCCCTCATCACCGAACGCGCCGTCCTGCCGCTCGAAGCGGTGACCCAGCCATGAGGGAGCGCGGCGCGGCGGCGCTGGAGTTCGCGATGGTGGTGCCCGTGCTGGTGCTGCTCTTCGGCCTGGTCGTGGGCGGTGCCCGGACGTGGCTCGCCCGCGGGGCCGTCGAACAGGCCGCCGCGGCCGCCGCGCGTGGGGTGTCGCAGGCCCGGACGCCGGGCGAGGCCGAGCGGGTCGCGCGTGACCTCGCCGCCGCCCAGGCCGCGATCGGCGGCCTGCGCTGCGAACGCTGGAGCGTGGACGTCGACGCCGCCGCCCTCACCCAGCCGCCGGGCCAGCCGGGGTCGGTCGGGGCGACCGTCGCCTGCTCGGTGCCCCTCAGTGACGTGCTCGTCCCGGGCTGGCCGGGCTCCGTCGACGTCCGCGCCACCGCCATCGCGGTGCTCGACCGCTACCGGGGTCGGAAATGACGCGCCGGTTGCGGGGCGTGGGGGCGCTCGTCGTCCTCGGGACGGCGCTGTTCGGCGCGCCGGTCGCCCTGGTGCGCTGGGGACGGTTCCCGTCCGGCTGGTCGGCGCTCACCCGGCCCGATGACGGCACGCTCGTCCTCGGCGTCCTCACCGCCGTCGGGTGGCTGGCCTGGGCGGCGTTCACCGCGTCCGTGGCGGTGGAGGTGGTGGCCCTCGCCACACGCTCCCGCGGACGGCTCCGGCTGCCTCTGCCCGGCTGGCTCCAGCAGGTCAGCGCCGGGCTCGTTCTGGCCGTGGTCGCCCTCGGGCCGTCCGCGGTGCCGTCCGCGCCGGCACCGAGCGCCACCGCGGCCCCACGACCCGAGCCCGAACCCGCGCCGGTTGCCGCCCCCGCGCCGGCCGCGGAGGTCGACGAGTCGGTGCCGACCTACCTGGTGCAGGCCGGCGACGACCTGTGGACGGTCAGCGAGCGCACCCTCGGTGCCGGCGGACGCTGGCGCGACCTGCGGGCGGCCAACCCCGAACTCCTCCAGGACCCGACCGCCCAGCTCACGCCCGGCACCCGGCTCCGGCTGCCCGCGACCGGCACCCGATCGCCGCGGCGGGTCACCGTGGAGCGCGGCGACACCCTCAGCGAACTGGCGCTCGACCACCTCGGTGCCGCCGGACGCTGGCCGCGGATCGCCGCCGCCAACAGCGACCTCATCGACGATCCCGACCACATCGAGGTCGGCTGGCGCCTGGTGATCCCGGGTTCGACCGCGAGTACCCACCGGGTCTCCCCCGAATCGCGCCGCGACGAGGCCGACAGCGGGCAGAAGGGTGAGGAGAAGCCGGAGGCCGCCTCCCCGTCGACGGCGGGCCCGGACTCGGCGCAGGAGCCCGACACCCGGCCCGCGCAGAGACCCGACACCCCGCCCGCGCAGGCGTCCGCCTCACCGGGCGAGACGCCGGGGGCATCGCACGCACCCGAGCCGGCGACCCAGGACACCGCCACGGCAGGGACGCAGAGTCCGTCGGCCACCCCGTCCGCCGTCGAGGACGAGCCCGCCGAGGTTCCCGGCATCCCGCTGCCCGGCCTGTTCGGCACGCTCGCCGCGGCCGCCATCCTCGGGGTGGTCGAGACCCGGCGCTTCCTGCGCCTGCGGGAGCGTCCGGTGGGCCGCCGACTGATCCCACCCGACGAGAGTGCCAGCAGGCTCCGCAGCATCCTGGTGTCGCAGCAGCGTCCCGACCGGCTGGCCGCCCTCGACGCCGCCCTGCGCGCCATCGGACGCCACTGCCACGCCAACACGCTGCCGCTGCCCGAGCTCGAGCGCATCACCGTCGGGTCCGAGCTGATCACCATCGACTGGGTGACGCCGGCCTTTGCGCCACCACCGGGCTTCGGCGGCACCGACCGGCGGTGGACGATCGAGGTGGCCGCACCGCCGGAGGCCGGCGACGGCCCCTGCCCCTACCCGGCCGTGGTGAGCCTCGGCAGCACGCCGGAGGGCGAGCTCGTGCTCGTGGACGTCGAGCGGTCCCGGGTGCTCGGCGTCGCATCGACCGACGCCGAACTGGGCACCTCCTCGATCGCCGCGATGGCGGTGGAACTGGCCTGCGCCCCGTGGTCGGCCGAGGCGCACCTGGTGGTGGTCGGCCCGGACGCGCCGCTGGTCCTGCTGGCCGGCGGCGACCGCGTCCGCGCCGAGACGGACGCCGAAGCGGCCCTTGTCGGGCTGCGGACGCTGGTGGCCCGGCGTCGCGCTGCCCTGGCCGATCGGCCGTTGGCCGAGCTGCGGGTCGACCCCGACCGGGCGGACGCCGTCGCACCGGTCGTCCTGTGCCTGCTCGGGGCGACGCCCGCCCGGCTCGCGGCGGAGCTCGACGTCCTCCTGGCCGGCCCGGCGTCCGGGGTCGCGGCGATCCTCGTCGCCGCGGACGCGCCGTCCGCCCGGTGGCTGGTCGGTGGCGACACCGACGCACCCAGCGGCCAGCTGGCCGGGGCACCGGGGCGCCTGTTCGCCCACGCGATCCCCGAAGCCACCCGCGCCGGCGTCGCCGGGTTGCTCCGCGCCGCCGACGACCCGTCGACGACGCCCGCGCCGTGGTGGGGCGCACCCGAGGACGCCGCCCGCGACAACGTGCTCACCCTGCCCCGGCGGGTGGCAGGGGCCGAACCAGGAGGGGATGAGGTGGACATCGTTCGACTGGTCGCCGCGACCGCGCACCCCGAGGTGCTGCTGATCGGGCCCACCGGCCTGCGCGGCGCACCCGGGCCGGAGCCCACGCGCTCCCGCCAGCAGTTGATCGAGGCCTGCACCTGGCTCGTCGAGCACCCCGGCACCACCGCCACCGCCATGAGCGACGCCCTGATGGTGGCCGAGAGCACCCGCCGGTCGAACCTCAGCCGGCTGCGCACGTGGCTGGGCGTCGCTCCCGACGGCACCGCGTACCTGCCCGACGCCTACTCGGGCCGCATCTTCCTGCACCCGGGCGTGACGTCGGACTGGCAGCGGCTCCAGGCGCTGCTCGCCCCGGGTGTCGACCAGGTCGGGGAGGGCACGCTGGTCGCCGCCCTCGACCTGGTGCGCGGTGCCCCGCTCGCCGACGCCGCCCCGTCCCAGTGGCACTGGGCCGAGGAACTGCGGACCGACATCTCCTGCGCGCTGCGCGATGTCGGCCTGGTGCTCGCCGACCGTGCGCTGGCCAGGGGAGACATCGACCTCGCCCGGTGGGCGGCGTCGCGGGCGCTGACCGTGGCTGCCGAGGACGAACAGCTGATGTGCGCCCGGATCCGCACCGAGCACCGGGCGGGCAACGCCGCCGAGGTCGAGCGGCTGGTCACCCAGGTCACCCTGCAGGCCCGCGCGCTCGAGGTCGACCTGCTCCCCGAGACCGTGCGGCTGTGCCAGGAAGTGATCGAGGGACGCCAGCGCGCCCGCGCCTGAGGCGTCCGCCCAGACCCTCCCTCCCCACCAACACAACCGGCTCCGGGGCCCTCCGTCCGCTCTCTCCGGGGCCTCCCCACAGACGCCCCCGAAGTTGACAAACGCCCCCGAAACTTCGGGGGCGTTTGTCAACTTCGGGGGCGTTTGCGCCGGAGCGGACGGTCGGCGGTACTCCCGCCGGAGGCGGGCGCTCAGTAGGCTGCGCGAATGGCGAGCTCCCCGGTACGCGACCCGGGGCGGGCGCCCGCGATCTGGGTGGGCGTGGTCGTGGTGGCCCTGTTCGCCGCCAGCGCCCTGCTGGGCCGTCCCCCCGCCTTCCCCGACTCCGGTGCGGCCGCCTGGCTGCCGCCGGACGGCACCCGGGTGCGCTACAGCGGGCCGGGCGGCACGATCTCCACCGAGTGGGCGCTCGACCAGGCCGTGTCGCTGCTCGGGTCGGGTCCGCCGCAGTTCCTCTACTGGCTGGGCGAGACCCAGGTCGAGTGGGAGACCGCGTCCGTCGCACGGGTGGTCAACGTCAGCGCGTCCCCCACCGGTGACGTGCTCGGACGCGAGGACGACCTGCTCACCGTGGCGGCGGACGGCGTCCGCACCGAGGTGGAAGCGCCGTCCGCCGGCGCCACCCGCATCTACGTGCCCGGCCGGCTCGACGTGCCCGCCGCGATGGCCGCCGGCTCCCGGTGGACGTCGATCGGCACCGTCGTGCAGACCACCGCGTCCGGGTCCGAGCGGCTCGAGTACAGCGCCGACTACGACGCGCGCACCCCCGACGACCCGGCCCTGATCCCGCGCGGCTGCGTGGTGGTCACCATGCGCGAACGCATCGGCACCCTGCCCACCGCCACGTCGGAAGCCACCTGGTGCCGGCACGCCGGCATCCTCTCCTTCCAGACGCTGGACGGCGCCTGGCACGCGGACACCAGCGTCCCCACCACGCCGTCCGAGCCGGTCTCCCCGTCGGCCGTCGCCCTCGACTGGAGCCGCGCCGACCAGCTCACGTTCCGCAGCCGCACCGTCAACACCGTCGGCGTCAACGCCCCGCAGGTGGCCCCGGTGTCAGCCCCCGCGCTGCTGCCCGACGGCACGGTCGTCGTCAACAGCCAGGTCACCCAGGACGTGATCGCCGTCGACGCGACCGGGGAGCCCGCATCGATCCGCTGGAACGCGCGGCCGGGCGGACGGAACACCGCGACGACCACGTTCGGCACCATCACCATCGCGACCGGCAGCGGCCGCCACCTCGTCGCCTACGGGCCGTCCGGGCGCTGGCTGTGGCAGCAGCACCTCAGCGACGTGGCGATCGTCACGCCCGCCCGCCTCGGCGACCTGGTGGTCGTGCCCACCCTCGACGGACGGGTCACCGCCTACGACCTGGGCACCGGCGCCGAGCGTTGGAGTTGGACGTCGTCGGCCGAGATCCGGGTCGCCCCGGTGGCCACCGCCGACCGGGTGGTGGTCATCGACCAGGCCGGCCAGCTCACGTGCCTCGACCCCGACGGCAACGAGGTCTGGACCGTCGAGGCGAACCCGGTCCAACGGTTCACGGTCTGGACGCCGGCCGACGGCGACGCGGTCGTGGTGCTGCCCGAGGCGGGGGGTGCCCGCGTGCAGGCGCGGTCGCTGGCCGACGGCGGCCGGCTGTGGCGCGTCCGCGAGTTCACCGTCGCCAAGGACGTGATCGCCCTCGACCACCTGGTGCTGCTGCGGGACGCCGACACGACCGTCGCCCTCGACCCGCTGACCGGCGAACGGCGGTGGAGCTGGAGCGGCTCCCGCACCCTCGCCGGCATCGGCGGCGGCACCCGCGCGCTGCTGCTCACCGAAACCCGCCTGCTGCTGTTCGACGAGCAGGGCTCGCCGGTGAAGGAGTGGGCCCTGCCGGTGGCGGTCAGCGTCGGCACGCCGTACCTGGTCGCCTCCGGGCAACGGGTGCTGGTCTACACCGGGACGAGCCTCGAACTGGGGACACTGTCATGAACACCTGGATCTCCGAGATCGTCCGCGCGATCCGCGACACCCTTCGGATCACCTTCGTCGAACCGGTGCGGGACGGACGCCCGCGGCTGCCCTGGCCCCGTGGCCTGCGCGAGGTCGGCCTGGCCACCCTGGTGGTCTTCGCGCTGCTCGGCCTGGCCATCGTGTTCGCGGTGCCGCTGCGGCAGTGGGGCCAGCTGAGCGTCGGGATGAACTCGCTCAGCGGCGTCCCGTCGATCACGCTGCCCCTGCTGATGGTCGGCGTCCTGCTGTCGCTGGCGATGGCGAGCACCGCGGCGCTGCACGTCGTCTGGTGGCTGCGGCTCGTGCTGCTGATGCTGGCCGGTTCGGTGGCGGTGTTCTTCAACGTCCGGGCCTGGACCAACCCGCTGCTCCTGACGGTGTCGGTGGTCGCCTACCTCGCCCTCGTGGTGTTCACGTTCGTGCGGGCGCGCCGGCAGTACGCGTGGTGGGAGTTCGTGGTCGTCGCGGCCCTGCTCCTGGTCGCGACCGTGCTGCCGGGGGCGTTCATGGCCGGCGGAGTCGCGTGGGGCATCGACCTGCGGCCGTCCATCCTGGAGGGCGCCCTGCTCAGCCTCCAACCCCTGATCCTGCCCGCGGTGATGGTGGCCGGCAGCGCACCCGCCCAGATCGTGGTGACCGGCGCGCAGGCGACGGCGTCCCGTCCGGTCGGCGTCGGCCTGTTCGCGGTTGGTTTCGGGCTGTCGGTGGTGTGGCTGGGGGTCTCGATCTGGCAGGGGATCGGGACGGACCAGTACACGGCGCCCGCGATCGGCGGCGGGCTGGTCGCGCTGGTGCTCGGGGTGGGGGTGGTGGCGCTGTGGCTGCGACGTGCCGGGCAGGGCACCCCGCCGCAGCCGCGGCACTACCCGGAGGTGTGGGGTGCCTGGCTCTACCCGCTCGCGGTCGCGATGACCGTGCTGGTGGTGATCACGTTCCCGTTCATCGTCTCGCGCGAGGTGGCCAAGGTCACCGGGCAGGCCGATCTCGCGCGCGTGATCGACGAGGCCCTGAACCTGGTGATGGACAACAGCCCCGGCCTGTGGCTGCGCGGCGTGCTCGGCGTCGTCGTGCTGGTGATCGCCTGGCGCCTCAGCGCCCGGTCGCGGCTGGCCGAGGCGGTGGCGCTCGGTGCGTTCGCCGTGCTGGTGCTGCTCGACCTGTTCGGCCTGGTCCCGGGACTGGAGTTCCTGCACGATCGCAGCACCGAGGGCATGGGGCTGATCGCGTCCGCGGTCGCGCTCGTCGCCGCGCTGCTCGCGCTGGCCCGGCGACGGTTCGACCGGGGCACCGCGGTGGGCGTGATGACGGTCGTGCTGCTGACCGTGCTCTACCCGCACCGCGACCTGCTCGAGGACCCGGTGGGCTTCGCGCTCGCGTTCAGCGGCTCGGTCGTGCTGGTCTTCGGCCTGGCCTGGCGGGTGCTCACCGAGGCGCAGGTGACTTATCACTCCTCGAAGCGCTACCCGCAGTCGACGCGGGTGCTGCTGTTCCTGGCCAACACGCTGTTCGCCACCACCGGCGTGGCCTACGTGACGCTGGGACGCGGGCTGGGCACCGACGCCGACCCGACCCCCTGGGGCACGCTGGGCGACTCGACGCTGGGCGACCCGCTGTTCCTGGCCGGCCTCGTCGCCGGCCTGTGGATGGTGCTGCGCCCCGTCCCCGGGAACCACGACACCCTGCTGGGGACCGAATCGGGGACGGTTCCCAACTCGGTCCCGGACCGAGACAGGAACCGTCCCCGGTACGGTCCGGACGCGTAGGAGGAGCGGAGGGAGCTCAGCCGGCGTCGACGGGGACGGCGGACGGGCTGACCGCCACCCGGCGTCCGCTCGTCGCCAACCAGGTGTCCCGGTAGTCGCGGACGATCGCCGGCCAGTCGGTCTGGATCGCGTCCACGCCGAGCGCGAGCAACGGGCCGTAGGCGGCCTCGGGCGAGGAGGCGATCGCCAGCTCGTCGTCGTGGCCGCCGAACAGCGGGATGCCGGTCGTCAGCGTCACCGTGTTCACGAACACGAACAGGCCGCGGTCGTGGAACTCGTCCACCACCGACGCCGAGAACCACGGGTGCTGGTCGGTGGTGGTGATCAGCTCCACCCCGATCGTGTTGAGCTGCGGGTCGGCCAGCACCCGGTAGACGTCGTCCGGGCTCTGGCAGATCGGCACGAACGGGAACTTCACTCCGAACTCACGCAGCCGCAGCAGGGCCGCCTTCTCCCAGGCCGGGCACTTGATCACCAGCTGGTGCGCCATGTACAGCCCGTCGATCGCCTTCAGCAGGTTCGGCCAGCGCCACCAGGAGCGGTCGAGGTTGAACAGCGCCCGGGTGTCCTTGAACCCCTTCAGCAGCGGCAGCAGCCGCTCGACCCGCGCGATGCGTCCGGGCCGGTCCACCCATTGGTAGGACGCCCTGTCGATCTCGGCCGAGGTCATCGTCTGGAGGTTCCGCTCGATGCCGAGCTCCTCCGGCTCGTAGCCGTCGTGGAAGCAGTAGAACTCGCCGTCGCTGGACGCGGTCACGTCCAGCTCGACCATTCCCGCGCCCTGGAGCAGGGCCGCTCTCACCGCGAGCTCGGTGTTCACTGCGACGCTGCCGCCGCCACTGCCACGGTGGGCTACCACCAGGATCTTCTCGGCCTCGAACACGTCGTTGACCAACGAGTTCATGGCCGCGAACTGGGGCTGACCGAACATCGAACCTCCGCCTACGGGTCGCCGACCTCGTCGTCGGCACACCTTTGATGTTACCCATGACCGCGTCCGGCTATCCCGGTTCGGGCATGTCCGCCGACGGGTCGTGGAAAGATGTTCGACGGTTAACAAAGGAGTGTCATGGCTGAATTCCGGTACGAGGACATGCTGCCGATCGGGGAGGACACCACCCCCTACCGGCTCCTCACCACCGAAGGCGTGGAGACCGTCGAAGGCCCGGACGGGCGCACGTTCCTGAAGGTCGCCCCCGAGGCGCTGGAGCTGCTGGCGGAGACCGCCATGCACGACATCGCGCACTACCTGCGTCCCGCGCACCTCGCCCAGCTGCGGAAGATCCTCGACGACCCCGAGGCCAGCCCCAACGACAAGTTCGTCGCGCTCGACCTGATGAAGAACGCCAACATCGCGGCCGGCGGCATCCTGCCGATGTGCCAGGACACCGGCACGGCGATCGTGATGGGCAAGCGTGGCCAGCAGGTGCTCACCGCCGGGACGGACGAGCGTCCC
Organism: Actinomycetota bacterium; assembly: GCA_020161755.1. Lineage (GTDB taxonomy): Bacteria > Actinomycetota > Actinomycetes > Propionibacteriales > Propionibacteriaceae > Propionicimonas. The sequence goes on along the minus strand of JAIUOS010000027.1, from coordinate 815 downwards.
CTCAGCCAGGGCATCTACGACGCCTACACCCGGTTGAACCTGCGGTACTCGATGAACGCTCCGCTGACCATGTGGGAGGAGAAGAACACCGGCTCGAACCTGCCGGCGCAGATCGAGCTGTACGCCGACACCGCCCCCGGGCACGAGAACACCTACAAATTCCTGTTCATGGCCAAGGGCGGCGGCTCGGCGAACAAGAGCTACCTGTACCAGGAGACCAAGGCGATCCTGAACCCGGCGTCGATGATGAAGTTCCTCGACGAGAAGATCCGCTCGCTCGGGACGGCCGCCTGCCCGCCGTACCACCTGGCGATCGTCGTCGGCGGCACCTCGGCGGAGTTCGCGCTGAAGACCGCCAAGTACGCGTCCGCCAAGTACCTGGACGGGCTGCCCACCGAAGGGTCGATGAGCGCGCACGGCTTCCGTGACCTCGCCCTGGAGGAGGAGGTGCTGGAGCTGACCCGCCAGATGGGCATCGGCGCCCAGTTCGGCGGCAAGTACTTCTGCCACGACGTCCGGGTCGTGCGGCTGCCGCGCCACGGCGCGTCCCTGCCGGTGGCGATTTCGGTGTCCTGCTCGGCCGACCGGCAGTGCCTGGCCAAGATCACGCCCGAGGGCGTGTTCATCGAGCAGCTCGAGACCGAGCCCGCGCACTTCATGCCGGAGGTCACCGACGAGCACCTCGAGGGTGGGGACGTGGTCGAGATCGACCTCGGTCGTCCGATGCCGGAGATCCTGGCCGAGCTGAGCAAGTACCCGGTGAAGACCCGGCTGAGCCTGAACGGCACCGTGATCGTGGGACGCGACATCGCGCA
>JAIUOS010000026.1 GCA_020161755.1 Actinomycetota bacterium | reverse complement strand
TTCGCGATCTTCGTCGACGAAATGCAAGACCTTGACCCCGAACTGCTGAGCGCACTGATCGTCGCCCAGCACAAGGCACAGCAGCAAGCACTGCCGTTCTACCTGATCGGCACCGGCCTGCCGAACCTACCGGCCACCCTCACCGCCTCGCGCTCGTACGCCGAGCGGCTGTTCAGCTACTCAGTGATCGGCCCCCTGGCCGACGAAGCGGCCCGAGAAGCCCTCGAGATCCCCGCAGGACGAGTCGGCTGCTCCTACACCCCGCAAGCCGTCACCCACCTCGTGGCCACCAGCCACGGATACCCCTACTTCCTGCAGGAGTACGGCAAAGCGATCTGGGACCTGGCAGCCGAAAAAACGTTCACAATCGAGGACGCCCGCGCCGCCGTCCTCGTCGGCCAAGCACAGCTCGACGCGGGCTTCTTCCCGGCCAGGTGGGAGCGAGCCTCAGCCCGCGAACGAGAATTCATGACGGCCATGACCAGCGGAGGCGAACTTGAGATCCCGACAGCAGAAGTCGCCAGGATCCTCGGCCTCAAGCGGACGGAGCTCGGGCCGGTTCGCCAATCACTCCTGCGCAAGGGTCTGATCTACATGCCCGAACGCGGCAAGGTCGCCTTCTCCGTCCCCGGCATGGCCAGCTACATCGCCCGCGCCACCCAAGAAGACCACGACGACGAGTGAGCCCCGCTCCGTTCCTCACGCATGCCGGGCATCACCAGGACCCGAAGTTTGTCCAAGTTGAGGGGTTGGCCGGACCCTGTGTCTCACAGCCAACCCCACCACGGCTCTCAGTAGCGGGGACGGCGGTCTGGTTGACCACCAGCGACGAGTGCACGTAGCCGCCCGTCGCGCCCAGAGCGGTGGTCCACACCTTGAACCACCTCTGCGACTCACAGTTGCTGTTCGGCGGGGCGGCCCACTGAGCGTCAGGCAAGCAGATCATTGTCGGGCCGGATACCGTTCTTCTTCCAGCCGAACGAGCGGCAGCCCGTATTGGGACACTCGCGCAGGTTCGGGCCCCCGCTATTGCTGACGAAGTTTGCCGTCGAAGGCAGGCGTGGCGGTAGCCGTGGCGCTGAGGCCAGGCGGCGAGCGGTGCCGAGAACCGGCGCGTTCACGCCGTCGGTCGGTAGGTCAGGCGCATGACTCCGTTGCCGAAGCGGCGGTCGTCAATCAGCTCAAGCCGGGTACGCATGGTCGAGGGCAAGCCGGGCTTGCCGCCGCCGAGGATGATCGGTACGACGTACATCAGGATCTCGTCGACGAGCCCAGCCTGGACGGCTTGGCCGGCCAGGTCTGGGCCGCCGATGGTGATGTCCGCAGTGGCTGCGGCCTTCAGGTCACGCAGCGCCTCAGGCTCGAACCGCCGTTCGATGCGGGTGTGGGCGGTGTAGGGCTCCGCCAACGAGGTGGAGTAGACGATCTTCTCGGCGGCCTGCCACGTGCCGGCGAAGTCGGCCGTCATCTGGGAGGTCTTGGCGAGGGCAGGGTTGGTCTCCCAGACTGCCATCGTGTCGTAGAGGCGTCGGCCGTACAGGAAAGTCCCCGTGGACGCGAGGAGTTGGGTCTGATCAGTGAACACCTCGTCGTCGACGGGGGAGAAGTCGACTGCGCCCTGCTTGTCTTCGATGTAGCCGTCGAGAGACATGTTCATGACGTAGAACAGCTTCGGCATGGTCAGTTCCTTTCGTTGCTGCTGGGGATCTGGATCTTCGCCAGAATGGCATCGAGCTTGGTGAAGGCTTGCTTCCAGCCCTGTTCGCTCGGGCTGGTGAGGTTCGCCGGGAGCCACTGGCGAACCTGCAGTCGGGTGCGGGTGGGTGATTCCTCGTGAAACTCGATGCGGAAGGCGGTCTCGAACGGGGCGATGCCGTCGGGCAGTTCCCCGTTGACATGCATCACGCCCGCGAGGAGGCGTCCGTCGCTGACTTGGTTGAGGTCAACATGGACCTGCACCCTCACGGTGGGATCGTTTGCGGCGACCTCGGTCCATCGCTGGTAGCCGCCGGTCCGGATGTCGAAGTCGACCTCGTCTCGAGGCACCGTGTTGCCGCTGGGCCCCCACCAGACCGTGAAGTGGTCGGGGTCGGTGAAGGCGCGGTAGACGAGGTCCCGAGGTGCATTGAAGGTTCGCGAGAAGTCGATCTGGGGGGGTGTCACTAGTTCTCCTTGTCGTGGGTTGGTGTCGTCGCCGCGTCGGGCGCGGCGGCGGTCGACTGGTTGGATTGGACGTCGGCGAGGTGTGCCTCGAGCCGGTCCAGGGACTCGTCCCAGAACCGACGGTAGCGCTCGATCCAGTCGGCGGCGTCGCGCAGCGGAGCCGCCTCGAGATGGCTGGCGCGCCACTTGCCGGATCGCACGCGTGAGATGAGGGAGGCTTCCTCGAGCGCCTTCAGGTGCCGCGATACCGCCGGCATGGAGATCGGCAGCGGCGCGGTGAGCTCAGTGACCGTGGCATCGCCGTTCGCGAGTTCGGCGAGGATCGCGCGCCGCGTCGGGTCTGCCAGGGCCGCGAACACGGCGCTGAGCTGGTCCGTCCGACTCATCCAGCCTCCTTTTCATTTAACTATCTTGTTAAACGTAGCTGCGAGGCGAACAGACGTCAAGAGCGGCTTCGGACCCCCCCTTGCAGTCCCGACCGGCCGTCGCTGACCTCGTGATGGGGTGAGGTCGCCGGCCGTGGCCGCGTCGTTCGCGATCCTCGACAACCCCCTCTCGAACGACGGCCGGGGCCGGTCGGGCGTCCGGTGGTCTTCGACGGATGACTGGTGCGACCGTGTGCGTCACGGGGCCGCACCCGGCGCGGAGGACCGCTGTGCCGTGTCGTGGTTGTCGATGGCGTGCCTGACCTCGCTGATGGCTGTGCGAATGAGGTTGCCGTAGTCATCGTCGGGGAGTGCGGATGCGCGTTGCTCGGCGTTGTCGATGTGCGCAGCGGCCGCGTCGAACGCGGCCAGGCGGCGGAGGTTGTCGGCGACGTTGAGGTGAAGGCTCGGGTAGAACCCAGCCACTTCAAGGTTGGCGTCGTGCTGTTGAGTACTTTCATCGGTCAGGGCGTCGGCAGCATCAAGGGCACGGACGTCCCAGATGAGCGCCTCCGCGGGGTGGTCAAACAGGTCCGCCAGGTAGTGGGCCAGGGTGCAGCGATGGAACGGGTCACCAACTACGCCGACCATTCGCCAGATGTCCATCAGGTCGCGTCGAGCTGACTCGATGTGGCCGAGATATCCCAAGGCCATCGCGTTGCAGATGGCCTCCATGGTCGGATCGGGCGCGTGGTTCGTCGCGGTCATTGAGTGGTCCTCGCTGTTGGATGAGTTGGGGAGCTCTTCGGTAGAGCGGTCGGGTGCCCGCTGTGCCCGTAGATTGCAGATGGCATGGACTTCCCGGGCTCGGGCGAGCGGCTTGTTGTCACTCCGGCAGCTGATTCAGAAAAGTCCGCGTTGGTAGGCGGCGCTGACGGCTGCTGCACGATCGTTGACGCCAAGCTTGACGAAGGCGTGAGCGAGGTGGGTCTTCACGGTGGCCTCGCTGATCTGCATGCGCTGGGCGACGGCGTGGTTGGTCAGCCCTTCAGCGATGAGGCGGAGTGCTTCCTCTTCCCGGTCGCTGAGTTGCTGCTCGCTGCTGCGTCCGGTGAGGACGGCCAGGGCCTCGGCGGTGAGGACGGGTTTGCCTCGGGCCAGGTCAGCGACAGCCCGGACGAGTTCGGCCCGACGGGCGTCCTTGAGCAGGTAGCCGTCGGCGCCCGCTTCGAGTGCGGTGCGGATGTCTCGTTCGGTGTTGTAGGTGGTGAGGACCAGGATCCTGGGCCGGTCAGGATGCCGGGTGCGAAGCTGTGCGATGGCGTGCAGGCCGTCGCCACCGGCCATGCGGAGATCCATCAGTACAACGTCGGGATCAGCCCGTTCGATGATGGCGAGGGCTTCGGGGCCGCTGCCGGCTTCGCCGACAACGTCGATCGCGGCTTCGGTGGCGAACATCCCGACCAGGCCGTCTCGGACCACTGGGTGGTCGTCGACGATCACGACGCGGATCGGGACTGAGCGGTCGTTCATCGCGGGATGGCCGCACGCAAGGTGCAGCCTCCTCCTTCCGTAGTGGCGAGCGTGAAGTGTCCGCCGATCGCGGCGAGCCGGGTGCGAATGCCCGGAATCCCGTGACCGGTGGTGCCGCGGCCGGGGTCCAGGCCGGTTCCGTCGTCAGCTACTTCGAGTGTGACGCTGTCGTCGAGATAGCTGAGCTGGACGGCGACTCGGGAGGCGTGTGCGTGCCTGGCGACGTTGGACAGCGCCTCCTGACACACACGCAGCAGGGCCGAGTCGTGGCTGTTGGGGTGGGGGTCACCGATGCTGTGGAAGGTGGCGGCGACGCCCGATCCGGCCGACCAGCTGGCGGTGAGTGTGGCGAGGGCTGTGGGAAGGTCGTCGTCGTCGAGCCGTGGGGAGGCGAGTGCGGCCACGGCTCGGCGGGCCTCGGCGAGGCTATCGCGGGCGCTGTTGTCGACTCGTGCGAGGATGCTGCGGGCCTGGCTGAGCGTGGGCGCCTCGGAGGCTGCTTCGAGCTGGCGGAGCAGCGCAATGAGCCCTTGGGCGACGGTGTCGTGGATCTCACGGGAGAGTCGTTGGCGTTCCTCCAGAATGCCGGTGGTTCGGGCCTGGTCGAGCAGCTGGTCCTGCAGCGCTTCGTTGATCTGGTGCGCCTCCTCCAGATCTTCCAGCGCCTGCTGGAGCCTGGTCACTGTTCGTTGCCGGTGGCGGTCGACCTGCACCATGGCGACCGCCAGTCCGCCGTTGATCGCCAGAAGGAACCCGAACACCCAAGGTTGCCGCAGGACCCCTTCCGGGCCGCCGGACTGGGCGTAGGCGTTCATCGACGCGGCGGCGAGCAGCGCCCATGGCTGGCCTCGTCCGGAAAAGGTCTCTACCGCGTCGAGGTAGCCGACGAACGCGTACACCCCGAACAATGGGCTCAGGCTGACCAGCAGCACGGTCAGGGCGAGGTTGACCACGAAACCGGCGATCCTGTGCCGCGGTGAGGAGCACCCCAGCCACCACCACACCCGCAGGGCAAGCGTCAGCGACGTGGCAGCGGTGATCCACGGCAGCCAGCCGGCCTCGACCGGACGTCCACCTACCGCCATGGTGAACACGTACGACAACCCGAGCAGGACGAACGGAGCGGCCGCGAGGGCATGCCGCATCCGATGTTCGTCGGCGTTGGGCCGGGCGGCACGCGCCTCGTACGATCGGGTCGTGGTCATGGCGCCTCCAGCCGGAAAGTTCGCAGGGCCACGCCGAAGCCGACCACTGACCAGACCAGCAACACCGTCAGTCCCGTGGCGGTCGGCCACTGGCCGGTGATTGCGCGCAGCATCCCTTCAGCTGCCGCTCCCCCCGGGGTCAGGTCCGACACGGCCTTGAGGGCCGGCGGGAACAGGGCGCGGGGCACCCACAGCCCGGCGGCGAACCACATGCAGGCTGCGACGAAACCACCGATTCCGGCACCGATTCTCGAAGTCCTGGCCACTCCGCACAGCAGCGCCCCGACCGCCAGGAACGAAAGCGCGGCCAACACTGCGGTCAGCCCGAACGCGGGCAGGTTCGCCGGTAGTGGCAGGCCTAGCCATGCCGGGATGACCACCAGAAGAGCGCTCAGGATCAGGGTGAGGGCCGATACGATCGTCACTATCGCGGCCAGCAGGTGCCAGGGCGGCACCGGTGTGGTGCGGAGCCGGCGTAGTACGCCGAACTCGCGGTACTGGGTGACGACGGTGGGCAGCACCTGCAGGGCGAGCACCGAGGCGGTGAACAGCACCAGCACCGGCTGGTAAACCTGCGCGAAGCTCATCCCGCCAAGATATGGCTGCGGTGCCGCCACCGGCGGCACCAGCGGGGTGACGATGCCGGCGATCATCGGCAGCACCACCGCCCAGATCACCGGGGCGGGTTCTCGGCTCAGCAGGCGAGCCTCGTTGCGCACCAGCGCCCAGAAGTACCGTCTGGCCATCAGGCTGGCTCCTTCCGGGTCAGTGCCAGGTAGGCGTCGTCCAGGGACGGGCCGTTGATCCGCAGGTCCTCGAACGGGATCCGGGCCGCGGTGAGGTGGGCCAGCACGTCGTTGGCGGCGCCATCGGTGCCCCGCACCGTGACCTGGTTGCCCTCGACTAGAACGTCGACCACCGAGGCGAGTTCGCCCAGCCCCCAGACGCGGACACCTTCCGATGAGGCGAACCGGATCACCGTCGTGCCACCGGTTCGCGCCAGGACCGCCGGGGTGTCGAGGGCGGCGACCTGTCCGGCGTCGAGAATCGCCACCCGGTCGCACAGGGCTTGGGCCTCTTCCATCGAGTGGGTCACCAGCACGAGGGTCACGCCGCCAGCGACCAGGTCACTCAGGAAGCTCCAGATCTCCCGGCGGGCGGCAGGGTCCAGTCCGGTGGTCAACTCGTCGAGAATGGCTACCCTCGGGTTTCCCACCAGCGCGAGAGCCACCGACAGGCGCTGCTGCTGTCCGCCTGACAAGTGCTCGAACCGGGTGTCGGCCTGATCGCCCAGACCGAACCGGTCAAGCAGCTCACCAGTGGTCCGCGGAGCTCGGTAGAACGACCGGTACAGTTCGATCGCCTCACTGACAGCGATCTTGGCCGGTTGCCGCGACTCCTGCAGCTGCACCCCCAGCATTTCCTTCAACTGTCGTTGTTCCCGGGCCGGGTCGAACCCCGCCACATTGACGGTTCCGGCATCGCGCGAACGCAAGCCGCTGATCATCTCCACTGTGGTCGTCTTCCCCGCCCCATTGGGGCCCAGGATGCCGAACACCTCCCCCGCTTCCACCGATAGGTCGATGCCGTTCACCACCGGCCGACCTGCATAACTCTTCCGTAATCCGCGGACCTCAATGACTGCCATGTCTCCACCCTTTCCTGCGCTTGCCAAGCCGCACATCAACCGAAAGGGGCCGTGCATGCCGCCGATTGGGGGACCCCGGGCCGTCCGGCAAGCACAGGCTCGCGGCTCCTGCTTCAAGATTCACCAGCTTTCGCGGGCGATGCGGTGAGCGTCTGCGCGGCCGGTCATGTCCAGTTTGGCCACCAACCAGCCCCGCGTGACCATCCAGCGAGACGTGGCGATCCTCGCCAGACCTGGCGCCGCCGCCACGACGACGCCGCTGATACGCAGAGCAGCGCCCCCACTCCATGATGAGCAGGGGCGCTGTCGCGTCGAGCGGATGGACAACCTCAGCAGGAGTTGGCCGGGACTGGCTGGCTGCGCGACCCGACGCGACCAGCACCCGCAACGGTCTCAGCAGCGCGGGACAGCGGTCTGATTGGCCACCAGCGACGAGTGCACGTAGCCTCCCGTCGCACCCAGGGCGGTGGTCCACACCTTGAACCAACGCTGCGAGCCGTAGTTGCTGCTCGGCGGGGCGACCCACTGGGCGTCCGTCCAGCAGACCATGTCGAGCCGAGTGCCGTTCTTCATCCAGCCGAACGATCGGCAGCCCGTGTTGGGGCACTCGCGCAGGTTCGCGCCCCCGCTGTTGCTGCTGACGTAGCTGACGAAGTTCCCGGCGAAGGCCGGCGCGGCCGTGGCCGTGACGCTGAGGCCGGCGAGCAGGGCAGCCGCGATACCGCTGACAGCAGCAGCGCGACTCTTGATGGTGATCATGACGGGCTTCCTTTCGGCTGCCGGCTTCTCCGTGTGACGCCGGATGGCTCCAGCGTCGACCAACCGCGAGCCTTCACATCATCCGAAGAACACCTCGGTTCCCCCTCGAAAGCACTACAGGAATCCCGCGCTCACGGTCACCTCACCTCGTCAGCGCACCACCTCGCACACCCGACTGCCGGCGACCGGCCGCTTCTCGTCATCGCACACGAGGCGGACCGGATTGTCGCTGAACGGGTCGCTGAACGTCTTCACGGCCCACACCTGGGCCGTACCACCACAGCCGACGCGCGCTCGCCACGACGTCAACAGCGGGGTATGGGCAGCGAACTCCCACTCCCCCGGCGCTCCTCCCTCGGTGGGAGGCTCGGAGAAGTCCCCCCAGTTGAGCGGCTCGAACCAGCTGATCCACACCCCGGTGACCCCGGCACCCGAGGTACACGACACGACACCACTCACCGCGACCGGCCTCGTGTGGTACCACGCCCATCCCCCACCGCCGAGAACGAGAGCTAGCACGCCGACCAGAACGGCCAGCCGCACGGGCCAACGTCCGAACGGTCGAGTCGGGGTGTCGGGGGCCGTCGACACCCTGAGGGCGGCTTCAGGCCCAGGAAGGGCCGGCTCGCCCGCTTCGGGAGCCTTCACGTCATCCACCGGGCCAACGTCCCGGTCGTCGCCGAGGAAGCGGCGCAGCTCGTCGAGGTTCTTGGTGCGAAATGCCCTGGTCAGAATCCCGGCAGGGTAGTCGGGAACGCGCTCAGAGAACACCACGTCGAGAGCAGCAATCAGATCCGCCCGGAAGTGGCGCTTCTTGTCGTAGAGCGGGACCCGGAGCATCTGCCCCGGAGGGCGAGGTTGCGCACTCACCAGTTGCTGGATCTCATCCACCGACAGACCAGTCAGCCTGTTCAGCCGCTTCATCGCGTCCGCGAGAGTCACCACGGCCCCACGGCCCTCAGCCACGGTCCCTCCTCCCCAAGGCCCCCAACCCGCCCACCTAGGGCCAGCTAGCCGTTCGCCCCTGCGGAACGGGCGCTGGCATGACGCGCCCCAGATCGTATTGGACCCAGGCCGCATCCGGGCGGGATCCGAGAACCCGCAGTGGTCGCGAGGAGAGAATCGTCCGAGATGGTCGTGAGGACCTGCCGAGCCTCTAGCCAGGCCTGTTCCCAGAACAATGGTCAGCGGCGCCGGCCGCCAGCTCGATCATCGTTCTCCCATGGCAGTCCCATGGTCTCCCACGAGATGCATCCCAGATGAGTCCCAGATTGGCACCTGGAACCGCCGGTCGTGATAACTCGGGAAGTTGTTCATCGCCGCCCCACACCCGTACCTTTGCCGGCATGGAAGACCCGTTCGGCCACGTCACCAACGAGGCCCCGCACACTCCGGCCGAGCTCCGTGCCGAACTGCTCGACAGCGCCCGTCGTGCGTACGCCCCGCTGCGGAAGGTCTTCGTCCAGCAGCCGAACGAGTCGCCCACGCGCCCATCGATCCTCGGCGCGATGGTGAACGCCCGCCAGGAACACGCGCTGCGACTGCTCCTTCTGACCATTGCAACTGAACCGCTCGACGGACTCACCTTGCCACCAAACCGCTGGGCCGCCATGGTCTCTACTCCCACCAAGCCCTGCAACCCGTCCCAGCTCGGAACCGCCGTCAGCCAGCTCGCCGAACGCAAACTCATCCAGCGCAGCGGCACCACCCGACAGGTAGGGCTCACGCCGCTACGCGAGGACGGCACCGGGGCCGCCTACATTCGACCCGGCTCTGACGGCGACGACGTCGGCAAGGGTTTCTTCATCATCCCCCACCAACTGTGGACCGAGGGGCTCATCGACCAACTCCGCCTGCCCGGCCTGGCCATGTTCCTGATCACACTCCACGACACCCACCAGAGCGCCTCGTTCCAGGTAACCCTCGAGCAGACCCCCAAGTGGTACGGCGTCAGCGAACGGACCGCCGACCGCGGCTACCAAGAACTCCAGCGCACCGGCCTGCTCCTCACCCATCCGCAAACCGTCCGCGACCGCAACGCGCCCAACGGGCTCCGCACCGTCACCTGGCGAGCGCTCGCCGACCCCTACAGCAAACAGTCCCGCGAAGACCTCCAAGCACAGACCCGCGCGAACGCCCTGAAAGCCAGAAAGAGCCAGAAGTGAATGAGGATCTGATCGCCTGGGTCGACGAGTCCGGCTCCAACACCACCCTCGACCCCGGCACCTACATCATGGCCGCGGCGCTCACCTCGCCCGTCCAAGCCGAAGCACTGCGCAGCCTCATGGCAACGCTCCGGCTCCCCCACCAGGCAAAGATCCACTGGCGGGACGAACAGGCCAGCCGACACCACCAGATCACCACCGCCCTTGCCGCGGCCGAGGTCGAACACCTCGTCGTCATCACAACCCCACACAGCGCCAAGCACAGCAGCGAGCGCCGCCGACGCCTCACCCTCGAACTCCTACTTCCGGAACTCGACACGCTCGGCGTCACAAGAGCCATCCTCGAGTCCCGCGGCAAGGCCGACGACCGCCGAGACCTCGCCATGCTCAACTACCTACGGCAACAACACACCCTGGACTCGACACTCAAGATCGACCACCGGATCGGAAGACAAGAGCCAGCACTTTGGGCCCCGGACGCTCTCTGCGGCATCATCAGCTCACTACGAAGCGGAAACCCCAGCTACTACCAGACCATCCAGCACAAGATCACCGTGCTGCAACAACCGCCCAGAGCCTGACACCCCCCCCGAGCAGCGCGAAACCCGGGCCCTGTCGTCCGGCAGGAAATCCCGGGTTCACTTCCAACGCTCACCGCAGTGGGCTGGCTATGCCTCAATCATGCCAGACCACAACGCCCCGCTCAAGGCCGCAGTCTGCTGCCTCGAACACGCCGCCAACCCCGTCGCGCCCACGAGCCGGTCATGAGCCCTCCCGGCGCGCCGTTTGCCTCGTTATGAAACCCGAACTCCGACTCGCCTTCGCTGAAACGGAGCGTCACCAGTCCCATCACAGCCGCCACGGACCGTTGTACCCGAGCATCCGGCTGCCCGCTGAGACGAGGAACACCAAGCAACCGTTCAGATTGACGACTTCATCAGCCCGCCGATTGCCATCCTTGTAGTGCACCGACCATCTGGTCCCGCCTGAGCAGCGAACGAGTTCGATCACACCGTTGAGAACCGCAACGCCGGCGTCCATGTCTTCCTGGTCGCGATAGGCAATGACCAGGTCGCCCGCCGACGGCGCGCCTCGGTAGGGGGTTCTCACAGGAGGGGTCATGAGCACAAGTCTGGCAGGTTAGGCCCAGCGGCCGCTCTTCTGCGGCCAGGTTGTCGACAGACGTCGGGAATCCTGCCGGCCGAGCTTCTCGCGACGGCCGACGCGGTCTTCAGCTGGCCGGGGGTCGGACCACTGATGCCAGCGAGGGCTTGGTCGCGGGCCGTCGCGAAGGCCCTGTGTGCGGTGACCTTGCGGCCGAGCGTAGTTAGGCGCCCACCGAGCGGCGCCGGCGTTCCCCGCCAGCGCGCCTGCTGCTCACATGTCGGGTCAAGGTAAACCCTCCACCCCGCCGCATCACACCGGCGCCGCCGTCCATGCCCGGCACCGTGGACGGAACCTCAGACACCACGATCAAGGTCCTCAGGCGGTCAGCCGCGCCAGCCGCGGCGATAGCTGGAACACGGCGAGCTGCTCGTCGCCGGGCATCACCTGCAGTCCGATCGCCGCGGCCCACATCGCCAGATCCCGATCCGCCACCGCGGCACGGTGGGCGACCTCCCGGCCCGCGGCAGCGATCCGCAGGCACATCTCGACCCGGAGACGGTCCGCCCACGCGTAGCGGCGCGGATGCACCCCAGCGAACGGCACGCCACGCACCAGATGCAAAGCCGCGACCAGCTCGGCGGTCGACCGCTCCCCCGTCCTGGCCGGACCCGCACCCACCAGCGCCAGGAACGCCTCCCAGTCGGTGACGATCCGCAACTGAAGCGAGTTGCGCGCCAGGAACGGGCCGGCCTCATCGGAGCCCATCCAGCGGCGCAGCCGCGACAACGCCGTGTGCCGGGTCACCTGGTTGTCCTCCCGTGTCCGATCCGGCCAGATCGCTTCGTCGATCGCCGCCGGCGTGACGCCAGGCACCAAGGCCATGAGCACGGCGAGCTCGGCCAACCGTGCCCGGTGGGAACTGTCTGGGAGCGGGCCGAACGCCTCAAGCTGAACCGAGCCAAGGACCCGGAGCCGGGGCATGCGATGCCCGCTAGAAGTCGATGCCGGGTTCCATGGGGCACCCGATATGAAGCCTCGGGATCCTGTAGTCGGGAGTCGGGCTCGCCGTCGATCCAATCGGGTCGGCTGTGGCCCTCAAGCCAACTCCATGGTCACTCGATCTGAAGCCTCGGGCCTAATCCACGTCCCCTGCGGTGTAACAAATCGTGTGGGTAGGCCAACTACTTCGGTTGAGATGACTCCTCCACCGACACCGGCCACTCTCCACCAAGAGCCCGCCGGAAGCACCACACCCTGCCCATCAGGTCCCGCGCGGGGCCGGATCCCTGGCCGTCGACGGGTCGTCGAGCTCGCCGCGGCGCTGTTGCTTGCCGGCTGCACCAACATTCCCAGCACCACACAGCCAACCAAGCAAACGGAGGCTCCTCCCGAGCCCGTGCCGACACTTGCACCCTCATCGCCGCATCTTACGGGTACTCCCGACCTCACCTGCCGGGAGCTTGATGCCCGCGAGCGCAACGACCTCGGCAGAATGAACCAGACCCACCACGGCGTCGATCCCGAGTCCGGGGTCGTGCGGAGCGCTGCTGTGAAAGCCGGCCTGGGCTATGACGTGATCTCAACCAAGCTGACCTCCGGCCAGATTACCCCCTGGCTGGCGTGGTGACCTATGCCACCGTGCCGCCGACCGGCGACGAAGGGGTCTCCTACGCCCTACACCTGGCTGAGATCACCTTCCCCAACTGGAATGGCGGGCCAGCCCCCCACGGCGCACAGGCGCTGGCGGCCGCCCGCAGATGCGTCACCTGACCGACTCAAGAGGGGCCCAGTGAATACCCAAGCCCATCAGGCACGGAAAGAACCGTCGCCGACCACCGAGGATGCCCAGAAGAACCTCCGAGCCCCCAGAGAAGGGAGGTTAGGCTGCTGGCATGCCCTCCCCCGGGTCCAGCAGCGACGCTACAACTTCCTCGGCGCACACCGCACCCGAGGAGTTCGCTGCGTTCTACCGGAAGAACTACCAGCCAGCGCTGAACCTTGCACGCTGCCGAGCCGCCGGCGCAGACTGCGAGGCCCTCGTGGCTGAAGCCTTCCTCGTCAGCTGGCAGCACTACCAGCGCGCTGGCAACCTCACCGCCGGCTGGCTCTACGGCGTGCTCCGCAACAAGATCGGCGACTACTACCGATCCGCCCGACGCCGGGAAACCCCAACACCAGACCTCGACACCCACGGTCCGATTACCGACGACTCGACCTCACGCTCCGACGAACACCTCGACGTCCTGCGGGTCCTGCAGAGCCTTCCCGCAACACACAGCGAACCTCTCATCCTGACCTACTGGTGCGACCTCACCGGCGCGGAGGCCGCCAGCGCACTCGGTATCCGTGAAGGCACCCTGCGTGTAAGGCTCCACCGCGCCCAACGCGCCTTTCTGAAGGCATTCGATCAACAGACCGGACGCGCCACAACACTCGAGGAGGTGAGCCCATGGACCGTGCAGAACGACTGATCCGTCAAGCGAAGCCCGCAGAGCAGCCGCTCAGCTCGCGCGCAGAGTCCGACCTGGACAACATCCTTGCCAGCAACGCGGAGGACACCACCGCCCACCGCACTCAACTACCGCGCCGACCGGCTCGGTGGATCTGGGCTGCCGCGGCCGTGGCCGCTGTCGCCGTAGTGATCACAAGCGTCAACCTCGCCCAGCCTGGTAAGGCCTTCGCCGCCACACCACCGATGCCGACCATCACCACGACCGGCCAGGACGCAGTCACGACGCTTCACCAGCTCCAAGCACGCGCCACCGCCCAACCCGACCGGTCTGCCAGCACCGAGATCGCGACCCAGTGGTGGGCCCTATCCAGCGACGTTGACGCCACCGGCAAGATCACCGCCTCCACCATCGACCCCAGACGCCGCGTGGCAAACCTCGGCCCCCACGGCATCACCAGCTACACCGACTACGCCGCCCAACCCTACGACGCCGCCGGACGCCCCGCCGACGACCCCAACGCGCCCGCCCCAGGAACCCAGCTCGACACCGTCACGGTCGACCCCGACCAACAGATCTTCCCCGACTCGCCGCCCACGAATCCCGGCGCGTTCGGCGACTACCTGGCCGACCACCTACCCCTGAACTCCCCATCGCCGACGAGCAACGCGTTCACCGGCATCCGCACACTCATGGCCGAGCGCATCCTGACACCCGCCCAACAAGAGGCCTTCCTGGGATACCTCGCCGGCCTGCAGGACATCCAGATCCTCGGAACCAGCACCGACCGGCTCGGCCGAAACGTCCTGGTGTTCGCAGCACCCACTCAGAAGGACACCCAAAGCCTCCTGATGATCTCTCCCGACACCGGCCGGGTCACCGCCACCGAGGTCATCTACCGCGGCACCGACCGGACCGACATCCCAACACCGGCGGTCATCGAGTACACCACTTGGGAGACCCCCTGAGCTGAGACGCCCGTCGGACTTCCTCACCGCCGTGTGTAACGAAACGCGGTGCTGGCCCAATAGCGAGAGTTGGCGCAACCTCAACCCATAGAAGGAATCTCCAATGCACCGACTCACTCTGCTCGTCGCGCTCCTGACCGCGACGAGCACCTTAATGATCCCCACCCCCGCCCACGCCGACGACAGCGACGCCAGCGCACAGATCAGCTACGCCCTCCAAATGGCGCCCGGCGGCGTCCGGACCGCCTGGAACCAGGTGACATGGCCGGACGGCACCATCCTCACCGTCGAACCAACCACCCGCCCCGCCCGTGCCGCAGCCGCGGCTTCCACCTGCCCCTCCGGCAAGTTCTGCGCGTTCAGCGACATCAACGGCGGCGGATCCCACCTCGACTTCACCGCCTGCCCCTCCTCCAACAGCGTCGCCGCCCTCCCCCAGGTCTTCTCGATCAGCAACGCACGCAGCTCCGGCACCGTCACCGGACGCAAGGGCAGCACCGTCATCGTCACCGTGAACGCTGGCGCCACCAAGAACGTCACCAAGACCATCGACAAAGTCGTCTGCGCCGTGTAACAACTTCGGCACCTCGCCCAACTTTCAGAACAGAAGGCCGACCGGCCCTTCCAACCCCCAGTGAGTAGAGGACCACTATGTCACTCAAGAAACGCCGCATTGCCATGACCGCAGCAGCAGCAGCGATCGCCTTCACCACAGCCATCCCGAACGCCTGGGCAGTGACCTCCCCGATCAGCGGCTCAACCTCCTGGCTCAGCCCCTGCACCGACCACTGGTCCGTCTCCAGCAACGTCCGCTACACCAGCGTCGCCAACAAGCAGGTCCGCGCCAAGCTGTCCACCACCGGCCCGCTCGGCGTCCAGATGCGCACCCGCCGCGAAAGCGACGGCGCGAACTCCACCATCCGCAACTACCCGCCCCTGGACAGCTACCAGAACCTGGGCAAGTACAGCCCGGTGAACACCGGCTTCCGCCTCGTCTTCACCTGCGTCAACTCCCGCACCAGCGGATCGCCGAGCACCGACTTCGCGGGCACGCTCGACTACTGACCACATGCCCCTGAAATCACGCTCAGCCGCGAGGGTTGCCAGGCTCGGCCTTGCAACCCTCGCCGGCCTTGCCTTACTTGCCGGCTGCACACCGACCCAGCAGCAGCCAACGCTCCTCACCAAGGACCAAACGATCGCCGAGTACAGAGCCGAAACCAAACACCTCCAACTACCACCGGGAACCACCTGGCCCGACCAGCCGCTCGAGATGAATGCCGACCAGCCCGACTACCGCTACGAACCTGGCGTCGGAGAACAAGGCGCGCAGTTTCACTGGTACTGCGCCTGGGCCACCTACGGCCTCGCCCATCACGACGCGCACACGCTGAAGAACCTGGAGACCTTCACCACCATGAGCGCCTGGTCACACATCGACGACAACGGCCACGCGCTGTTCAACGGCATTCAGAAGGGAATCGCCACCGGCGACCTCGACCCCCTGCGCGACTACGTCGCCACGAACTGCGCCCCAAGATGACCGGCTACCTCGGCTACTTCCTCACCCCGACCCTCCCCATCAACGCGACGATCATCCTGACCTTCGCCATCGGTCTCACCATCGCGCTCCGAAACCGATTGGGAACGGTTTCCCGCCGAGTCCTGTTCTTCCTCGCCGCCGCCTCGTTCGGCGGCATCCTCCAGCTGACGCTCCTTCGTGAACCACCCATCGGAACATGCCTGGACTGCCTCACACGCTGGCCGCTCGACCGACTTGTCTCCGGCAGCGTCGGGCTTGACACCGCCCTGAACATCGCACTGTTCGTGCCTCTCGGTCTGTTCGCCACCCTGCTCTGGAAGACACCACTTCGAGTCACCGGAGCCGCCGCTCTGATCTCGGCGGCCATCGAAGTCACCCAACCCCTCCTCGGCAGTGGCGCCAATGACCTCGCCGACATCGCCACAAACACCATCGGAGCCCTCATCGGGGCCGGCCTCGCCACGACAGTCCTGCTCATCCGCGATACCGTCACCAGCAGACAACTAGACGTGCGACGACTCGCAAAGCTCGCCATCACAGTCGCCGTCGCAATCGGAATCACGCTCGCCATCTCCATCGGCGGCGCCAACGCCATCCAGGCCTCCGGCGCGAACCAACTCGGCACCATGTTCGCCGGCACCACACTCGCCGACTACAAACGCGACGAAGGCGCCTGGGCACGAAAACTGGAAGCCTTCTGGAAAGCCAACCGCAGCCCCACCAACGATGCTTACAGCAACGACCACATCGCCCTCCAGCGCTTCACCTGGACCTTCTACTGGACCACCCGCTGCGTCACCGCGCGCTGGGACACCCAAGGCTTCACCACCCAACTCGGCAACAGCAGCCAATGCACCCAACGCCTCCAATAGGTCGCCCTTGAGCCTCGCCGGCACCCCGGGCTCTCCGCTGCTAGACCTACGGGATGACCGTGGCGCGGCGCCGGGACGCTGTCGACCGGACCAAGCGACTTCAACTCACCCTTCCAGCCGGACACATCCGCAGCTGCACGACCATATCGGTGTGTTCAGATCCGGCGCGGACGTCGATGCATGTTTCTCCGTGAGGGGCTGGAGTGATAGTCTTTCTTCCGCAGACCCCCCCACACACGTGGATCAGGGGGTCTTGCTGTTTCTCCGACTAGATCTGCGCCGGCTGTCGGCGCGGGTCGCGTTCGGCGAGGTAGGTCGAGTACCACTCCCACGCGAACTCGTTACCAGTGTGCCGGTCGTGGTGCGAGTTCGCGCACCAAGCGACCAGGTCAGCCATCTGGACGAGCTGGGACGACCTGGAGTCCAGATGGATCGCGTCCTCGATCACCCGGCGATCGCCGAGAGTGAGGTTCCGATGGGTTGCCCGGTAGGAGCTATCAGAGCCGTCTCCGTCCATGAACACCATCGCAAGGGAGTCCGAGCCGGACAGCTCGTTCTCGATCCTCTGGATGAGCGCCGCGTAGGCTTCCCGCTTCGTCTGGGCGATGCGACAAGGATCACCCTCGCGCCACACCGCCCCAACGGTGAGACCCTCACTGCAACGCAGCGTCTCCAGGCACTCGACGGCAATCTCCCGCCCCAAGTCCTTCCAGTACTCGACGCCGTTGTGTAGATGCTTGGCCGGGAACCGCTTGGTGATACGGCTTCGGCCGTTGACGTACTCGGTAGCGTGCAGCTCCTGCGTGACTGGGATCGAAAACTCCCTCCACAGACGCTTCCGCATCTCCAGCCAGCACCGCAGAACGCTCGCCCAGTGATCAGGAGAGAACTCAACCCAGCCGTAGACGACCGTCCCTGATGCCGGGTTCCCCGAGTCGTCGACGTAGATCAGACGATCAAGCGACGGGGGCATAGCCAACACTCTATGCAACTCGCGCACGCGCTGGTCGCCCCGGCCACACCACCTCTCAACACCGAGATCCGCCTACCGCAGCGAACTCACGGCAGCGGCGCAGACGAAACACTCCCCGACCGCACGGTGACGGCATCTTCCTCATCGGTCTGCGCGCCAGCAGCGGGATTGGCCACGAGCTGAAACTCCTCGCCCTTCCCTGGATCATCAACAACCATCAGCGTGGGCACGCCCTCGTCTGACCCCGCCTTGAACCTCTGGATGGCCAGGCTGTTTCCCGTGATCAGGCGCGCCCCGGCGTCCTTGAGCAGCGCGGCCCCCGCCTTGTGCTGCCACCTCCACTTCTCAAGCTCCGGAGCAACAACAGGATTGAGGATGTGGCTGACCCCCAACTCCTTCAGCATCGGCCCGATCTCGGTCAGCCGATCGAGGTCCTCACACACCTGCACGCTGAACCTGCCCGCATGGCTCTCCACGATCACAACCTTCGTGCCGTCTCGAATCCCCTCCACCCTACTCTCGGCGCCCTTCACGAGCCCGTAGGTCTCGAGGTCCCCCGCCGCGATGCAGTAACCGCGCATCTTGTCCGCTACCGCGATCAGCCGTCCCGTCCGGCCATGCACGATCACTGCCCGGTTCACCGGAACCTGAGACCCGTCCTTGAACGGCTCGGTCCTTACCGGAGCAGACACTCCTGGCGTGCCCGGAACCACCTCAACCGGACCCGTGCCGACAAGAACCCACGTGGGACCATCCGGCCGAACCAGCGCCGCCCGCCAAGCACCCAGAATCCCGTCGTCGACAGTGGCCTCGGCCGTCATCCCCAGATCCACACGATCCAACGCCGCCGCCGCCTCCGGGACTCGGGCCTGCAACCCCGGATCGGGCCGCAACTCATACCCAGGAGTCCCGCCCGATGTCACGACTTCGCGACTCTGTAGATCTGCCGCGGTCGCGAAAGGCACCTGGCCGATCTGAAGGGCCGCAAGCCCTGGTCGATGGTCCATCGTCGGATCGACTCTCACCCACATGCAGCTGGCCGCAGCATGCTCGCTGATCCTCAACGTATTCAGGCCCTGGTCGAACGTGTCATCGCGCTGATGATCCCGTCCACGATGAACCCGGCGGGGCACCACCATTCCGCCGACCGTCTCGTTGAACCGTCCATGCCGCTGATACCGAAGGCGGAGCGCGACGATCACCCCGTCCACGGTGGGAAAGCGGGTGTCCGCGGCCTTCGTGAGCAGCATGTCCACGGCAGCCAGCACTCCATACGAGTACTCCGGATCCGTCCTTGAGATCACGGACGAATCGAGACACGGCCGACCACCCTCGTTCCGGATCTTGCTCCGAACAACAGCCCGGCCGGCAGCAAATCCCGCCGACTTGTGCCAGTCCTCAAGAGTCTGTGCCCCCGCGGGAACCTTCGTCAGGGCGTCGAACAGCTGGGCGAACACATCCCCAACAGCTATACTTACCATACGATTACCAATCTGACGGAGGGGTCGCCATGACCATATCGGCCTGGGCAACGCTCGCGAGCGAACCCACACCAGACCAGGCCTGGACCGACACCGTCGCACTCCTCGTGCTCGACGCCACCACAGGCACAACCAGCGCCAAGGAACTCGGCCTCCTCCGCAACCAGATCGCCGACAAGGCGCTGACCGAACACGACTCCACTGCGGCCATCGGCGCCCAGCTCCGCCTCCTCGTCGTGCAACTCGACGCGGCCATCTGGCGCCGACAGACCACAGAGGACCTCGTCGCCAAGCTCACCGGCCGTCGCGCCAGGGTGATCCAAGCCCTCCGCGACATGGGCGGCACAGCCTTCACCGACGACCTCTGCGCAGCCACCGAACTGAAGCCGCCGCACATCAGCAAGGTGTGCGGCGACCTCCTCGACGCGGGCCTCCTCATCCGCCAGTCCTTCGGCAAGCGCGCAGAGTGGACACTCGTCCCCCAAGCCACCCCGGCCCTGAAGGACCCGGAAACCGACAAGACCACCGAACACGACGAGGGAGCCGGCAAGACCACCGAGGACCCGCAGATCATTGCCTCACGTGACGCCGACGCCGTGCGGGAACTTGTCACCAAGATCATTGCCACCACACACGTCCAGGCAATCCATGAGTATGACTACGTCAAGCCGCTCGCCGACAAGGTCAGCGCCTTCGGCGCGGACGACACACCCTTGGAATTCGAGGTTGGCGGCCGCCCGATCACCCGCTCCGCTGCCTTCCAGAAGCGGAGCCCCTCAAGACTCCCCAAGAGCTGAATCATCCGACCCGAACGCGGGGGCCGGGCAAGGGCCCACATTGACATACGGCGCACCCGTGAAGCCGCTCTGCTCGACGTGCTCAGCGTGTCCCATCAGAGACCCCCGACCGTTCCTCGCGCGAGAGGGCCGCTGTCAGGGGACCTCCTCGCTATGGCTAGCCGCTTAGGTGGGACCGTTCCTCTCGCGTGCGGACCGCAGGCTTAAGGCGGGTTGTCTGTCTGTCAGGGCCTCGGCTGGTGGACCGCTCCTCGCGGGTGCGGGCCGGCTAGCGGACTAGCGGTGCGGCTCGGCGTGGGAACGCCGGCGGATTGCTCTGCCGGGGTGGCCGCCACTGGTGGGTGGTGGTCTTCCTCACATCGACGCCGGGCCTGGCCGTGGCCGGGTCTGGCTCCGTGGGCACCCGATATGAAGCCTCGGGATCCCGCTTGTCGCGGGTGTCGGGCTGTGACCGGCCGGCGGTGGTCGCGGCTGGCTTGGGTCTCGCCAGCGTGCGGCTACCGGTGGGTGTGGGGCCGGTCAGGGTCAGAGGGGCCGCTGCGGCTGCGGCGATGTTGCGGGCTGCGTTCAGGTCACGATCGAGGACCAGGCCGCACTGCCCGCAGCGGAACACCCGGTCAGCCAGGGTGAGCTCCGGGTGGGCCCATCCGCAGACGCTGCAAGTCTTCGAGGACGGCAGCCACCGGTCGACCACGACCAGCCGGGAGCCGTACCAGCCGGTCTTGTAGGCGAGCTGGCGGCGAACCTCGCCGAACGCGATGTCGAGGATGGCCCGGTTCAGGCCGGCCTTCTGGCGGACCTGCCGTCCGGGGTTCTCGATGGTGCCCCGTGCGGACCTGGTCATCCCGGCCACGTTCAGGTCCTCTACCGCGACCACCGCCCATCCGGTGGTGAGTTGCTTGGTGACCTGGTGGATCCAGCCGGCCCGGCGCTCGGCAAGCTCGGCCTGGATCCGGCCGACCCTCCGCGCCGCCTTCGCCCGGTTCACGGATCCACGCTGGGTGCGGGCATGGGCCCGCTGCGCCTTCGCCAGACGGGCAGCGGCCCGGCGGCCGTGGCGCGGGTTCGGGATGACGGTGCCGTCCGACAGGGTCGCGGCCACAGCGACTCCCAGGTCCACACCGATCGTGCCGGCGGCCCGCTGGCGGCGTGACGCCGAGACTTGGGGTGCGGGGTGGGCGATCAGGATCGAGGCGTACCAGCGATCACCCTGCCGCGACACGGTCACCGACTGGACCTGCAGCTCGTCGCGGGTCTGGAGCCGGATCAGCCTGCGCAGGTTGGAGTGGAGCCGCACCCTGCCGATCGTGGGAATCAGCACATGCCGGGCGTCATCCACGCGGATGGTCGGCTTCTTCACGTCGTGGTGGATCCGGAAGCTATCACGGCAGCGGCCACGTTTCTTGAACCGGGGGTAGCCAACCGGGCGGCCTGCTCTGCGGCCGGCGATCGAGTCCAGCCACGCCTTGAACGCGGCGTCCGCGTCCCGCATCGCCGAACTCATCGTGTACGAGGACACCTCCCGCCACCACGGCGACACCCCATCCGTCCCGAGCCGGGCGTCGCCCCGCTCAAGCCGCCACGCGGCCAGGTTCTCAAACGAGGACGGGATCCTGCCCGCCACAGCCCGGGCGGACGCCGCGGCGGCCTTCAGCTGGACAGGGCTCGGCTCGGTGACCCCTTCGAGGGCCCGGTTGCGGGCGGCGGTGAATGCGCGGTGTGCGATGACCTTGCGACCGAGGGCGTAATTGAACGCCCACCGGGCGGCGCCGGCGTTCCGGGCCAGAGCGGCCTGCTGCTCGCGGGTCGGGTCCAAGCAGACCTTCCACGCTCGCAGCATCACCCCAGGCTCACGGTCCATGCCAGCGACCGTAGGCGCACCCTCGGACACAGCCCCTTGCCCCTCAGGCCGTCAGCCGGACCGTGTGCGTCAAGCAGCCGGAAAGATGCTCGTCGCCCGGCATCACCTGCAGTCCGATCGCTGCGGCCCACATCGCCAGATCCCGATCCGACACCGCGGCACGGTGAGCGACCTCACGAGCAGCAGCGGCGATCCGCAGGCACATCTCGACCCGGAGCCGGTCGGCCCACCAGTAGCGGCGAGGATGCACCCCGGCGAACGGCACCCCACGCACCAGGTGCAAAGCGGCGGCCAGCTCGGCGGTCGACCGCTCCCCCGTCCTGGCCGGATCCCCACCCACCAAGGCCAGGAACGCCTCCCAGTCGGTGACGATCCGCAGCTGCAGCGAGCTGCGGGCCAGGAACGGTCCAGCCTCGTCGGCGCCGAGCCAACGCCGCAGCCGCGACAACGCCGTGTGCCGGGTCACCTGGTTGTCCTCCCGCGGCCTGTCCGGCCAGATCGCTTCGTCGACCGCCGTCGGCGTCACACCAGGCACCAACGCCAGGAGAGCGGCGAGCTCGCCCAGTCGTGCGCGGTGGGAGCTGTCTGGGAGAGGGCCGAACGCCTCGAGCTGGACCGGGCCGAGAACCCGGAGCCGCGGCATGCGATGCCCGCTGGAAGTCGATGCCGGGATATCCACGCCCTCCGCGACTTGGGCGGCACAGCCTTCACCAACGACCTCTGCGCAGCAACCGGGTTTCGACCGCCGCACATCAGCAAGCTGTGCGGCGAACTCCTCGATGCCGGCCTCCTCATCCGCCAGTCCTATGGCAAGCGTGCAGAATGGACACTCGTCCCCCAAGCCGCCACGGCCCAGAAAGACCGGGAAGCAGCCACGCACACCGAGCAACTGCAGGACGCCGCACGCGACGCCGTCCAAGGAAACTTCGCCAAGGTCATGGGCATCCCACCCAAGACAGTTCCTCGAACTGAGGTCATCAAGTGGTTCGACGGCAAGGGCGGGGTCTTCGGCACCGAAAAGGCAGCACCCCGACGCAATAATCAAACGCGTCGCCGCCTTCAAGAAGCCGAGCACCCCAAGACTCCCCAAGAGCTGAACCCATCGATCGCGGATCTCGCGTGCGGGCCGCAGCCGCTCAACGTCGCCCGCATCCAGTGCGGGGTCGACGGGGGTGCGAGAGCGTCCTGTCAGCGGTCGACGCTGGCGTTGCCGCCGCGGGCAAGTGTGGACTTCGGCTGTGGTGTCCATGGAGGTGTCGCCGGGGGTGGGTGGCGGTCTTCCTCACGGCTGAACCGGACCTCGCCAACGCCTGGGCCGGGAGAACTCCAGCTCAAGCTGCTTCATCGTGACGCGTTCCGCGAGGCAACTCGGGAACCGAATGACCAGATGGGCCCCCCTACAGTCCTTCGCGTCGCGTGTATGGACCAGGATTCTCAGCCGTCCACCAACGACATCGACGCCGAGGATTCTCGCGCGGCGGCCGCCGGAAGCGACGATGCAAGGCGCCACTTCGGCCAGATCTAGAAGGTCGAACCGTGCTTCCTCGGACTCCAGGACGAGTCGACTCTCGATGCGAAGCGTGGCCGTGAGTGGGAGACGCTTGGGCAACACCCGTGGAATCAGCTCGGCAGCGTTTCCGCCCTGTGCCCTGAACTCCAAGTATGCCGAACGGAGCTCTGCGTGGCCGAGGTTGTGCTGGACGTTGAAAGGGGGTCGCTTCTTGATAATCCAGTCCTTCTCGGCCCCCAGCGCTAGGTCTCTCGTCGCAAAGTGCTCGACCTCCTGTCGGACAACGAACTTCCACCACTCCTTGGTGTTGTGTTCGTCGTTGCGGCGAATCGACCGGTCCGTGATGCCGACGTAGAGCAGCAGCCCGAGTTGGTCGTAGTACCGATAGAGACTCGTCTCCCTGGTGAACTCAGCCCGTCCGGCTGCCGCCGACCCCTCGTGCGGCCTAGACCGGGCCATCAGTGACCCGCCAGCTGCGGGCTCCGCTTGCCCCGAAGCGCCCACGAGAGCTTCTCGTCGCCAGGTATCGCCTGCACTCCGATCGCTGCGGCCCACATCGCCAGATCCCGATCTGAGACCGCCGCACGGTGGGCTACCTCGCGGGCCGCAGCTGCGATCCGCAGGCACATCTCGACCCGGAGCCGGTCCGCCCACGCGTAGCGGCGCGGATGCACCCCGGCGAAGGGCACGCCACGTACCAGGTGCAAAGCGGCAACCAATTCGGCGGTCGACCGCTCCCCCGTCCTGGCCGGATCCCCACCCACGAGAGCCAGGAACGCGTCCCAGTCGGTGACGATCCTCAGCTGCAGCGAGGTGCGAGCCAGGAACGGGCCGGCCTCGTCGGTGCCGAGCCAGCGCCGCAGTCGCGACAGCGCCGTGTGACGGGTGACCTGGTTGTCCTCCCGTGGCCTGTCCGGCCAGATCGCTTCGTCGATCGCTGTCGGCGTGACGTCGGGCACCAGGGCCAGGAGGGCGGCAAGCTCGGCCAGTCGTGCACGGTGGGAGCTGTCTGGGAGGGGGCCGAACGCCTCGAGCTGCACGGGCCCGAGGACCCGGAGCCGGGGCATGCGATGCCCGCTGGAAGTCGATGCCGGGATGTCTGTAGCGTGTCCCATTAGGGACCTCCTATGCCGTGAGCTAGGTGTCCTCAGGGCCTCGGCCGGTGTTGGTAGCACCGCCGGGGTCCGCCCCATTTTCGGATCGGGTCCAGACCAGACTCTCACCCTGCCCTGCGTGGGGCAAGGTTTCAGCGCGAGTTCGTGCTGGGTGTCGCCCGGATGTCCCCGAGCGCCTGGTGGTCGACGAAGTCGTAACGGAAGAGGTAGTCGCCGAGGATTCCTTCGAGGACGCCGGGGTGGATGGCCGTCAGTGCCTGCAGGGCGGCGGTGAGCTGGTTGCGTTCAGTGTCGGTGGCGGCATCGTCGATCGCGCCGGTGAGCGCAGACTTCAGCCCGTCGCCCAGGGTTCGGCTCGCCCAGACCCCGCACGCCTGTCGCATCCGGTCTGAGACGGCCACGACTCGGCCTTCGATCGTGCGCAGTTCGCCCTGCTCGACGAAGTGTGCGAGATGGCTCTGGACCTCGTCGACGGGAAGTCCGGTCTCCTCGGCCACCATGCTCGCCGAGGGCGCCTTCCCGTCGTCGAGCAGGCCGATGGCGACCGTGAGCACCAGAGCTGCGGGTGAGCGGCGCACGATCAGCGTCCGCTGGTGACGACGACCTGCACCTCGCCCACCGGCAGCGACCGGTCGCTCTGCAGCGCGAACCGGAAAGTGCCCGACTGGCCGTAGCCGCGCCAGTCGGCCCGCCAGGAGCTCGTCGCGGTGACCTCGTACCGTCCCTGCTTGTCGTAGACGTAGCCGCAGGTCGGGGACTTCTTCTTGCCGTCGGCCTTGGTCCATTCGGTGCCCTTGTCGCAGGTCACCTTGTCGCCTGTGCCCATGTCCCACACAACCTTCGTCGCCCGGGCGGTCATCGAGATCCCGCCAGCGCTGATCGAGTACGGGCCCCACGTGGCACGGGTCGGGTCGTCGACCCACATCCACACCGGCAGACCGACCAAAGCCATCCTGTTCGCTCCTTCGCGGGGCACCATGCCCATGTCGATGGGCTTCAGCTCCATCTGGGCCAGCAACGCTCGAGCGATGGCCTCCGGGTCAACCCGCTCCATGTACGCGTGCCGTAGACTCCCGTCCCCCATCTCGCAGGTGATCATCTTCCAGTCGGGCTTGATGTCCGGAATGGTGTCCGGAGAGACGCCGAAGAGAAGAAGGATGGCGCCGGCGGGCATAGCGGAGCACTTCGGGTACTTCGGGGTTGAGCCTCCCCCACCGGTGCCGCCGCTGCCGCCGTCACCACCGCCCTCATCGATTCCGCAGACCTGCCCGTCGGCACTTGGAGTGCAGTGAGCGTCAGCGCTTGCGGTGACCGGTGGCTGGAGCCCCACGAAGATCAGCGCGGCGATCAGGCATAGCAGCAACCTCACTCGCATACGCCCTCACCAGCCTTTTCCCCGTAGATCTTCCAGTGCACGCCGTCGCCGGGCCGCACCGAAAACTGTCGGAGGGTCATTCCCCCTGACTTGGAGGTCCCGTCCTTTGAAACCCATCTGCGGGCCGTTGCGTCACGGCATACGTTCACCCACAGCCGACCCTTCGAGTCTCGCGCCTCGGCCGGATTGATCCACACAGTTGTGATGGTTCCCTCAGCGTGCTCGCCACTCTTCTGCAGCGCCTTGTAAGACTCAATGTTCGCCTCGAGCATGTCGCCGCTGATGTACTTGAAGAGCTCGTTCGACATCTTGTAGAGGCTCGTGCCTTTCGGATCGGCGAGGAACTTGTCGCTCAACCGGAGGTAGCCCTCAACGGCCGCAACGGATTTCTTCTGCTCGGCATTCCAGTCGGTGGTCGGACTGACTGTGGGGGTCGAACTCGGCGAGCTGGTCGGGCTCGTCGTGGTGGTCGGGCTGACGGTGGCGGCTGGTGTCGGCGGAGGCGCGGTGGTCGGCACGGCGATTGCTCCGGGTGTGCAGCCGGTCAGGAGTGCCGCGGCTGCGGCGCCGGCGATCAGCAGGCGAGGGTGGGAGTTCACTGGGCGATCGCTTTCTCCCAGGCGCGCTGGGGGTTGTCGGTCAGGTCCTGCAGGAGCTGCTCGGTTTCGGGTTCGAGTTCGAGGCCGAGTTCGTCGGTGAGTGCGAGGAGGCGTGCTTTGGCTTCGTCGACGGCGGTGGTGTCGCCGGCGTGGTGGGCGGCGAGGATCCTGAGTCGCCACAGGTGCTCGAGTGCGGGTTCGATGGACAGAGCGATAACGACGGCGGCTTCGACGCCGCGCCAGTCGGATTCCATGAGCCGGCGGCGGGCGAGTTCGTAGCAGGCCTCGATGATTTCGGTGGTCATCTCTTGCCGGGCGGGTTCGGACCAGCCGTAGCGGTGCGGGTGCGAGCCGGAGAACGGTCTGCCGCGGACCAGCTTGATCGCTTCGACCAGGTTCGCGCTCGGTGCGCGTCCGGCGCCCTTGGGCAGCAGCTGGCGCCAGCGGCCCCAGTCACTGGTCACGCCGGCCAAGGTGTAGCTGTTCAGCGGCAGGTACGGGGTGCCCTGCTCGTCGTGACCCAGCCACCGTCGCAGCTTGCTGTTCATGGTGTTGCGGGTGGTGGTGTTGTCGTCTTTCGCGCGGCTTGGCCAGATCGCGTCGTCGATGTCGGCGGCGGTCGCGGTCGGGTGGAGCAGCAGGTAGGTGGCGTACTCCATCAGCCGGGCCCGCTTGGTGGGCTCGACCGGGCCGTCGGCACGGTCGAGTTCGACCGGGCCGAGGACCCGGATCGTGGGGCCGCTACTCTCCTCCGCTTCGGCGACGTCCGGTTGCGGGGAGACAGGCGGCGCGGTGACGAGCCGGATGTCGGGGCTCGCGGTGGTGATGATGGTCGCCGGCACGCTCGCCTGTGCGGCGATCTGCGGGGCGCTGCCGGTCTCGGGCTGGTCGTTGGCCGCGTCGGGGGCTGTCGGGGGCTCCTGGGGCCGCTCAGCGGCCTGTGGGGCATCTTCGGGGTCGTCCCGGGTGGCGGCGATCAGGTCGTCATAGGTGGCGATCTCGACCAGGTGCAGCAGCGAGCTGTAGGCGGCGGCTGTGACGAGTTGGGGGGTGAGGGTGAGCCCGACGGGGTTGAGGGTGGCGGTGCGGTCGTCGTGCAGCTGCAGCGTCCACTCCCCAATCGGCGCGGTGGCGCCGGTCACGGCGGCGATCGCCACCCGGGGCAGTGCGTCGACGAGGTTGGCGAGGAGGTTCCGCTGCCGGTCGGTGAGCTCGCCGGGGATGATCACTATCTCGGGCGACCAGGTCGACGGTGCGGTCCGGGACGAGCGGGCCTGGCCTACTGTGCCGGCGCCGGCCGCGGTGAGGGCCTGCTGGTCGGCGGTGGTGCGCTGCTGGAGTTCGGTGAGGAGGAGCTCGACGGTGGGCACGTAGCGGACCCGGCCAGTCTGCAGGCTGCCCTCGAGCTCGGCGAACGCGCCCACGACGGTCACGGTCAGGTCGTCTGCCCATGGGCTGACCGCGAGTTCGATCGCCAGGGCGGAGAGGGCTTCCCGGGTGGTCTCGGTGTCGCCGAGGACGCCGAGGCTGCCCAGGTACTCGAGGTCGAGCAGGACGTTGGACTGCTCGGCGTCCGCCCCGATCGTGACCAGGGCCGGGTAGGGGGCGGGGATCTCGGACAGGTCCTCGTCGGGCAGTTCGGCGGCGTCGACGCCCTCGAGAAGCCACACGGTGGCGTCCGCTGTGCCCCGCCACGGCGCGGGCAGATGCGCGGGCTCGGTGAGGAACAGCTCGAAGGCTGCCGGGGAGAGCCTGGCGGCATGGACCTGCGGCAGCGCCGTGTTGGCGTCGGCCAGGTTGGCGGACAGGGTCCGGAGCGCGTGGTCGACGATGTCGAGGCTGAGCGGGGCGGCCGCGGCCCGCAGCTCCTGCTCCGTCGCGGACGTCGGGGCCGGCGGCATCGGGACCTGCAGCCCCGGCCTCCAGCTGCGCATCCGGCGGCGGCGCCGGTATGCGACCAGGCTGATCACGCCGGCGGCCACCACGGTGCCCACCCCAGCAGCCGGCGCCCACAGCGGCACCGGATCGCTCTCGGTCTCGGTGGCTGGGGCCCGCATAGCGTCCGGGACGCTGCTGGCGCTGGTTGTGGTCTGTGTGGCCGGGGCGGTGGACGTCGAACCGACGGTGGCTGGCGACTCGGCGGCAGGCACAGCGACCTGAGGCTCCCCGGACGCGGGCGTGGCGTCCGGCTGACCCGCCGAGCTGATGGCGTCCGGTTGGTTCTGCTGGTCCTGGTGGGTCTTGTGGTGCTTAACCGGTACCCGGAGTGTCCAGCCGACGTCGATCTCGTCGGGGTCGGTCAGGTGGCGGCCGCCGGGCTGCTCGATGCCTTTCGACGCGTCGAAGATGCCGCCCCAGTTGTGGCCGTTGCCCAGCCGCTCCTTGGCGATGCGGGACAGGCTGTCGCCCCGCTCGACCGTGACGGTCTTGTAGGCCTTTTCCGGGGCCTTGGCGGGAGCCTTCTGGGTCGTGGTGGCGGTTGGGCCGTGGGGCGGGGTGATCGGGTCGGCGTGGGCCGGGCTCGCGGTGGCCGCGAGCATCGGGGATGCGACGAACAGCAGCACGACGCCGGCGACCAGTGGTCGGGCGATCGACTGGCCCAGGGAGAGTCCGCGGATCCTCGGCACGGGCAGCCGGCGGACCATTGCGGTGAGTTCGATGAGGATTGCGACGGCCAGGTATGCCCAGGCGATCCATGCGGCGATGGTCAGCACGAGTGCGAACAGGCCGCCGTTGTCGGGCATCGACAGCCTCACCCACAGGTCACTCCACGAGGTGATGCCGGCGCGGGCCGGGTTGGCGCCGACGGTCAGTAGGAGCGCGGGCACTCCGGCCAGGAGAAAAAGCAGGCCGACCAGCGACCCGACACCAACCACGAGTCGACGCAGCATCAGCGTTCCTTCCCGTCCAGGACTCGCACGGAGTCCACCTGGGCGTGCCCTTCGGCGTCGAGGTCCCCCACTCCGATCATCGACAGGAAGCGGGGGTGGTAGTTGGTGTGGACGTTGATGGTGATCTTGGTGCCGGACACGGTCACGGTTCCGGTTGCTCCGGCTTGGGTGAGGTACTGCTCGGCGGCCGCGCGGGCCGGTGCCTTGTCGAGGGTCACCGGGTCGCCGGTCATGGCGTCGTCGGTCAGCTGCTGGCCGGCTTGTCGTGCGGCCTGCTGGGCGAGCTGGTCTGCCTGCTGGGTGGCCTTGATCATGCCGGACCCGTCCACGACCAGGCCGACGACGACGAGGAGGGATGCGGTGAGGGCGGCGAAGAAGAGCGAGGATGAGCCGCGCTCCCCCGCTTTCGGGTTCTTGGTCATCACCGTCTCTCCCTGTAGGTGTCCAGCGGACTGGAGCTGTCGGCTGTGATGGTCATCGATCCGGGCACGCCGATCACAGACAGGCCGGACAGGTCCAGCCGGCAGGTGACTGTGGTGGCCACCGTGGCGGGCAGCCCGACTTCGGTCTTGAACCCGGAGGTGTCGACGTCCACGTCCACGCTGTTGCAGCTGATCTCCTGGCTGGCCAAGGACAGCACCGCGGCGGTCTTGGCGGTTGACCGTGCGTCGCTGGCAGTGCGGGCGATCGACGCCGTCCGGGCGGCCGACGAGGCGGCCGAGTTCACCGACTGCGTGGCGAGGGCGTAGCGGCCAGCGAAGACGACCAGCAGGATGATGCCGAGCACGAACGGCGCCACGACAGCAGTCTCCAGAGCGAACGAACCCCTCTCGGATTCCTGAACTCGGCGGTTCATCGTGTGATCCTCTCGGTCGGCACGCTGGCTGACTGCTGGATCGTGAACGTGAGCCCGGGCACGAGGCTGATCGAGTGGCCAGTGACCGTCACGGTGGCGGTTGTGGCACCTCGGGTGGCCGAGACCGCGACGTCCTTGAGGGCTCCCCTGCCAACCCTGCTGGCGAAGTCGGCGGCCGCGCTGCGACCGTTACTTGCGCCGGCGCCGTCGTACGCGGCGGCCCTGGCCCCCTCCTCCGCCGCGGCAATGGCCACGTCGCGGGCATGGAACCAGAACCCGGCCTGCACGATCAGTCCGATGATCAGCAGGATCGCGGGCGCGAGCACGGCTGTTTCGAGCGGGACGGAGCCTCGCTCGCCGGTTCTTGCTCGCTTGGGGGTGATCATGATGACGCCTGGTTGGTGTCAGCCCGGGAGGATGCTGGCAGTGGTCCGGGCAGGTCTCAGCGCATCCATGGGCTGCTCAGCCGTGGATCTGGGCGGTGTAGGAGTTGGTGGCCGCGGTGATGGCCAAGCCGACGGCGAGAGCGATGCCGAGGGCCACCGAGGCGATGATTGCCCAGGTGAGGGCTTCGGAGCCGCGTTCGGGATCGGTGCGGAGTTCGGTGATCTTGGCGGGCGCGACGACGGTGGCCAGGATGTTGAGGGTGACGAACAGCTTCATGATTTGGGGTCCTTTCGATTAGCTGCAGTTGTTCCCCGGATGGGTGGTTGAAAGCCAGTGTTACAGGATGTTGCGCGAGTATCACCCCCCTTTGGTGCCGTCGCGGTGTACGGAGTTGGTCATCGGACGAGCCCCAGAATGCTCATCAGGGCGGGTGCGCCGAGCAGCACCAGGAAGATCATCGGCAGCAAACCTTGGGAGTAGGACATGTTCTCGGTGCGGGCGTTGGCCTCGGCCAACTCGTCGTTGGTGATCGTGTTCCGCATCGCCGCGGCCTTGGCTCGCAGGATCTGGTAGACGGCCGCGTTGTCCTCGGCGGAGAGCCGCATGATGTCGGCCAGGTCGGCCAGCCCGGGCACGTCGAGCTCTTCGGCGAGGTCCCGGAGGCACAGCCACGGGCTGCGCCCGGAGAAGCGCGAACCGATGAGTTCTTCCTGGATGCGGGCGAACGCCCACGACTCGCCGGTGTTGGCGGCAATCTCCATCGCCTGGCGGGTTTGGGCGCCGCTGTTGCGGGCGATCGCGACCAAGTCGATGTAGGCGGTGAGCGCTTCCTGGAACTCGCGGCGGGCCCGGGCCGCCTTGGACCGGATGGTGAGGTCGGGCAGGAAGCTGGCCGCTATCCCGATGGCGAGGCAGATGATGACTGGAACGGCGAGCGGTAGGTGGATCCCGAGGGCGGGCAGTAGGGCGGCGAGCAGGCCTGGGTACAGCAGCCCGAACAGGCCGTAGAAGGCGCGCTGGGCGTAGTAGCGGTGCACCGGCATGCGGAGCATCGCGAGCTCCTTGGTCGGTGTGCGGAGCCAGCGGGTCGCGGCGACCGGCATGCGGCGAGCGATCCACAGGCCGATCTTGTCGGTGCGGTCGTTGGCCATGACGGTGGTGTGCGGGGTTGGCCGGGTGCCTGCCTGGAGGTGCTGGATGTAGTCGCGCAGGGATGGGTAGGCGGGGGCGAAGGCGAGCATCCCGAGGGCCAGTCCGAGGCCGATGAGGCCGCCGGCGATCAGGGCGAACTGGGCAGCGGTCATTGGGGCCCTCCTCCTTCGGTGCGGGTGAGGAATCTGGGTGGCTTCTGAGGGGCTGCGAGGCCTCCCATCCAGTACAGGAGCAGTGCGTATGCGGCGAGGAGGACCAGCAGGATGAGCTGGCCGAGCGGGGTGCGGTAGGCGGCGTTGAAGTCGGCCCTGGTGAACATGAAGCCGGTCACGACCAGCATCAGGACGGTGATGCCGCGGGCAGTGGTGCGCGGGGCGGAGTGGCTGGCAGCAACGCTTCGCCTGGCGCGCAGATCGTCCTCGAGGGAGGTGGCCAGATCATGCAGGACGCCGGAGAGGGCGGCGCCGCGCCGTTCAGCGCCCAGCATGAGGGCGGCGACGATCTTGTCGCCCATGGCGTCGTCCAAGTCGTCAGCGAAAGCGCGCAGGGCGGTCTTGATCGGGATGCGGGAATTGACCCGTGCGACCAGCCGGGACACCTCGGGCTTGATCTCGTCTGAGGTGGAGCGGAGGCTGGAGCGCAGCGCCTGTTCGAGGGAGTTGCCGCCGCCGAGGCTGCCGGCCAGGGCGCTGACCCACTTCCCCATCGCCTCGACCCGCTGCAACGCGCGCTTCTCGCTGTTCGCGTCGAACAGGTAAGGCAGCCCGAGAGCGGTGGCGGGGATGGCAATGAGGAGGACGGGCCAGCCGGTGAGGAGTGCGGCGAGCACTCCGGCGATCGTCGACCAGATGAGGATCCGGCGGGTGCGGCCGCTAAGCGCGTCGAGGGCCTTGAAGGTCGGTGCCGCGCGGCGGACGGCGGGACGGGTTGGTGGCACGGTGAAGCTGGCGATCGCCAAGGCGATGCCTGCCAGGACGCAGGCAGTGGCTACGGCGGCGATCAGTGGCAGGTTCATGATGCCTCCTGGTGGAACTGGTCGCTCTCGAAGCCGTACTCGGCAAGGTCTTCGAGGTACTCAGGCAGCACGTTGGGATGGGCGCGGCCGTCGCTGCCGGGGACGTAGATGTCGGTGAAGTCCGGGCCGTTGGGGTTCCAGCCGAGTGAGACGACCTGGCTCACATAGCGTTGCCGCAACGCGAAACCCGCTTGTCCGGGTGCGAGCGGGGTCTGGTCTCGCTTGATGTAGAGGATGACGTCGATGTGTTCGGCGAGGGCTTTGGTGGCGTAGGCCTCGCTGATGTTGGGGCCGGCTTTCATGGCGCAGGTGATGAGCTTGGCGAGGGTGGCTTTGGCGCTGCGGGAGTGGGTGGTGGAGATGGTGCCTTGACCAGCCTCCATGGCTTCGATCATTTCGAGGATCTCGTCGCCGCGGACCTCGCCGACGATGTAGCGGTCGAGGATGAGCCGGTAGGAGGTCTTGAAGAGCTGGCGGAGCGTGATTTCGCCGGCTCGGCGGCCGTCGGCGGTGTACTCGCCGCTGCCTGGGCGTGCTTCGAATGCGACGACGCGGGGGTGTCGGTCGGGCATCTGGTCGAGTCCGAGCTCGCGTTCGGTCTCGAAGGTGCCGATCTTCTCCCAGGGCGGGATCTCGTTGCACAGGCCGCGGACGAGGGTGGTCTTGCCTGCGCCCTGCGCGCCGGCGACGACGACGCTGCGGCCGGAGCGGATGACGGCGGCCAGGAAGCTGGCCAGGTTGGGGCTGAGGGTGCGCCGCTCGACAAGGTCGTTGAGGCTGATGTCCTTGAGGCGGTGGCGGCGGATGACGAGGGTGGGGCGCGGGGTGACCCACGCCACCGCGGCGAGGCGGGACCCGTCGTCGAG
This sequence comes from Actinomycetota bacterium, assembly GCA_020161755.1. Taxonomy (GTDB): domain Bacteria; phylum Actinomycetota; class Actinomycetes; order Propionibacteriales; family Propionibacteriaceae; genus Propionicimonas. The sequence continues at coordinate 26,302 of JAIUOS010000026.1, read as the reverse complement.
TTCGAGGTGGAGCTCGGGGACGGCCTCGGAGAACGGCCGGCCGTAGCGGCTGGCCAGCAGCATCAGGTCCTCGAGCATCTCCTCGTCGGAGTTCGCGATCGCCGGGCCACGATTTAGCACGCCGTTCTGGTCTTCGAGGAGAACGTTGTCGAACCCGTAGGCCTCGATGTTCTCGACCTGCTCCTGCTTGCGGAGCGGTTCGAGCCGGCCCATGCCGAACAGGGCGTCGTGGACTGCCTGGGCGGTGGCGCGCTGCTGACGGATGTCGAGGGGCCGGCCCTCCCCAGCCCGCAGCGTGTTCGTGGCGTGCTCCTGCAGGAGCTCGTCGACGATTTGGCGGCCGGCGTCCAGTTCGCGGTCGGGGTCGAACGGCTCGCCGTTCGCGGTGGCCGCGACGCGTTGCTCGGACAGCTGTTCGGTGGCGGCGGCTCGGATCTCCCGGACGAGCCGCCAGTCGACCTGATCTGTGCTGGTCGACAAGTCGTCGTCCGCGGATGCCGGGGGTTCGGTGTGGGCGCGGCGGAGCCGACCGCCAGCAGGCTCCTGCGTCGGGGTGAGGAAGTTGGCGGGGAGCCTGCTGGCGGGTACGGCGGGGGCGAACCGCTGCTCGACCCGGGAAGGCTCGGTCGCGGGCTGCAGGAGCGGCAGACCAGCCAGGCTGCTCGCTTCGTTGGTGGGTTGGTTGATGAGGGGGTCGGTCATCGCTCCGGCTCCTCCGGGCAGTCGGTCGCAAGAATCGACCGGACGAGAGTGTTCTTGCCTGCGCCCTCGGGGCCGGCGACGACGATTCGGCCTCGCCTGGACTGACGGACGGCGGCCCGGGCTTCGGCGAGCTTGCTCGCTTCGGTTGAGGAGGGGTTGAGTAGCGGGTCGGTCATCGCGGGTCCGTCTCCTCGATCGCGGCGTTCAGGTGGTCTCTGCGGGCCTTCGCGGTCTGCTGAAGTGAGCCGGCGGCTGCGCGGACCGACCGGACGAGGGCCGAGTTGTTGAAGTGTTTCGGGTTGAAGTGCCGGGTGGGGTCAAGGCCGAGGGAGAACACTTCTGCGGTGACCGGGTCCATGGCGAGGGTGGCCAGGATCGGGGTCTTCAGGACGCCGGTGATCTCGCCGGCGGTGTGGGGGTGGCCGACTCCGACGATGGCCAGCCCGAAGCCGGTCTGGTCGGCGACGATCGTCTCGATGGTGGGCAGCCAGGCTCGGGCGGCGATGATCGCCGGCAGCGTCGACCTGGTCACGAGCAGCGACAGGTCAGCGGCCCGGATGGCTGCGGTCGGGGCGTGGCTGGCGCCGAGGCGGCCGGCGTCGATGATCACATCGGTGCCGCCGGCGTCCAGGCCGGCCAGGATCGGCAGCAGGTCAGGCCACAGGCCTTCGACCGCCGACGCTTGGCCGGGGGTCTGGATGCCGGGGAGCAGGTTCACGTGCGAGTCGGGGATGGGCAGAGTGACGGCGGGGAGTGTGTCGGCGAGTTCGCCGTGGCGTTGGGCGATCGCCAGGTCGACCAGCGACTTGTCGTGCGGGGTGAAGCCGCGTAGGTAGCCGGCCAGGATCGGTGCGGAGGCGGTCGGATCGGCGTCGACCAGGAGCACGTCGCGCGGCCAGGCGAGCGCCAGTGCCAGGGCTGTGGTGGTCGTGCCGGGTGCCCCGGCGACCGAGAACAGGGTCAGGATTGCCATGGTCTGCTCTCCCCTACCGGTGGGTGTTGTCGAGGATCAGCGCGACCCGGTTGGTGGCTGAGATGGCTGCGACCTTCGCGGCATCCTGCTCGGAGACGAGGACGTCGACCCGGGTCTTGGAGGTGTCGGCGAGCGGGGTGCTGGAGACCACCTCGGCGGACACCGTCACTACAGGTGCAGTGGTGGGCGGGTCGTCCTGGTCCTTCGGGGTGCTGATGATGCGGACCTTGTCGCCGACTTTGAGTTCGATCGCCGGCATCTGGCCGGGGTCCAGCGCGAGCCCGACCACGGACTGGCCCGCCGGCGGGGTGATCGTGTCGGCGATCCCGGCCGGCGACAGCAGCGTGCCGGCCGGCAGGTCGACGGCCGCCTGCTTCCCGACGACCTGTGCCAGCTGGGAGGCAGGGACGGTCCGGAGCGCCGGCTCAGGGTTGATGTCGACGGTGGTGAGGTCCTGCGCGGTGATCGCTGTCCCCCTCGGGACGTCGTTGCGGAGTGCCACGACCGCGACCGTGTCGCGCAAGTTCGACACGACGAACCACACCCCCAGGGAGCCGAGCGCGACCAGGAGAACGGCGGCTGCGAGCCAGATCGGGCGGCGCTTGTGCCGGGACGGCGGCAGGATCTGGGCGTCCGGGGCGGCGGGCTGCTGTAGCGGTGGCTGGCCGGTGCGGGTGGGGGTGGGTGCGGTCATGTCGGTGCTGTCCTTCGGCTAGCGGTAGTGGGCGTTGACGGCGACGCTGATCAGGTGGCTGCGGGAGCGGGCTCCGAACTGTTCGACCAGGGTGTCGATGGTGGCGATGTCGGTGTCGGTGAGGCGGTAGCTGATCGTCTTGAGGGGCTCGTCGTCGCGGCGGGGAAGGCGGGACGCGTGCGTTTCGAACATGCCGGTGCGTCGGGGGCCTTGGAGCAGGTTGGCCAGGTTGTCGTACTCGGCTTCGATCGCGATCACGATCACCTCGCCGGCCGACAGCTGCTGTTCCTTGCGGCACTGGTCGATCAGGTTCGCGGTCGACACCGGAACGTTCGTGGTCGTCGGTCTGGTCTGGGGCGGCTTCTCCACGGCGGCGGGTTTCGGGTGCCGGCGCCGCGGCGCGGGCTTCGCAGGCCTCTTCTGGCCCCGCTCCCCCACCGTTGACTCCCCCACCAGCGCCGGCTCCGGGCCTGGGTCCGGAGCTGGCGCGGGGGCTGGGACCGGGTGAGCTGTCGGCGGCCGGGACAGGCCGATCGGGGCGAGGCCGGCAGGTGCGGACAGGCCGACGACCTGCCCGTCCTCGATGTCGCCGAGACCCGTGTAGCGGCTCATCGCGCACCCACCTTGGCGGTCTGGGTACGCGTGACGATCTCGTCGGCCAGCCTCATGTAGTCGTTTGCGAGGTTGTCGATCGAGGACGGGATGCGGTCGGTGTTGACCTCCTGGCCGTTGCGAAGAGCCGTGATGACCTGCGCGGTCTCGGTCTTGCGGTCGGTGGCCATCTCGAGCGCGAGCCGGCCCGACATCTGGGAGCCGAGAGCGGCTGCGGACTGGTAACGGATGGTCGAGTCCAGCACCGGAACGGTGCCTGAAGCGGCGCCGAGGTAGTCCAGAGAGATCCTGGTGATGCGGCTCGCGTTCGCGGGCAGCCCGAAGATGACGACGCCGAGCCAGGACAGTGCGGGGTTGTAGTACTGGCGGACGTGCTTCACGACCGGCCCGATCTTGCGCAGGCCGTCCCAGTTCGTCGGGTCAGGGCGGGCCGGCACGATCAGCCAGCGCGACCCGGCCAGCACCATCTCCTGCAGCGGCGGGTTGCTCGGCGGGCAGTCCAACAACACGTAGTCGTACCCGCCGCTGACCTGCGCCAGGACGTCCGCGAACCGGGTCGTGATCGGGAACTCGTCCCGGATGGCCGACACGACCAGGTACCAGATCTGCATCCCGCCGGGGATCCAGTCGATACCCGGACGGATCCCGGTGACGATCCTGGGCGGCGGGGCAGCGGCGTCCCGGCTCAGGATCGAGCTGACCAGGGACTCCCCCTCGTCGTTGCCCGGGTGGTCGTTGATCCCGAACGCTGCGCGCATGTCACCGGACAAGTCGATGTCCATGACCAGCACCTTGTGGCCCTTCGCGGCCAGCGCGCCTGCCAGGTTCGCTGTGATTGTGGACTTCCCAGCTCCGCCCTTGTTGTTGGCCAGGGCGATCACGTTGGTGTTCCGGTGCCGCTGGTCCGGCTCTACCACGGGCATCGGGTACCTCCTCTCGGTTCACTCGTCCCAGACAAAGCGCCGACAGAACACGGATCTGTGACAGACCCGCCTCGAACCAGCCCAAACCTTCCCGGGACTCCGGGTGCAGCACAACCCGCCCTCGGGATCGCCCGACGCTTCGGTCGTCCATCGTGTGTCTATAGCGTCCGGAGGCGGCATCTGCGCTCAACACCCTAAACCATGCGCTCGCTGGTGCATCGCAGCCCAACCGCGCGTCCAACGTATCTCTATCGTTGGGCGTATCGTGTGTCTATCGTCCTGTGTCGCGCTCCCCCATCGTCCCTGTCGCACATAAAGGCAACTGCGCTACCAATCGTGGTCCATCGCTCCCCCCTATCGCTGCGCGACTCGTTTGAACATCGCATGTCCTATCGCCTTTCTATCGTGTGTTACTACCCGCCGGAGTCGCGCGTTGCGTGTGCTGGTATCGCGTGTCGCTGCTGGCCGGAGCCCCGCGTGAGGCTCGCGTCACGACTCGTATGTGCCTCGCGTCTTGATCGTGTCTCAGTATCGTGTGTTGCTCGCCCGCCTATCGTGTCTTGCTTGTGGCCCACTCGTTCCCGTAGCGGGTGTTGCCGCTGTTTCGCCCGTTCGTCCGGCTTGCGTTCCTCGCGTGTGTATCGTCCCGTGTATCGCCGCCTGTATCGTGTGCGTATCGCCTGCTAAGGTCGGGGCGGTGCGTACAGCGCGTCACACCTGGGCCGTTGCTGGACGCTTTGTACGGGGTGGAGGAGGTGTCAATATGCCGACGAGGTACCCGAAGCGCCTGGCCAGTGAGTTCCGGGTTGCCGATCCTGACCGGGGACGTTCCACGCCCGCTCAGAAGGTCGCCGTTCCTCTCGGTCAGGAGCAGGTCATCGAGCGGGAGGACGAACGAGCCGGGCTGCGAGACCTTGACGCGCGGCTCGAACGGGCCGAGGGCATGACCAGGGCGCAACGGGATGCACAGCGGATCCTCCCTCGTGCGACCCCGGCCGAGATCCCAAACCCGCGGATGGAACGCGAACTGGGTTCCGCCGGCGACCTGAGGGGGCCACTGTCTGGTCGCCAGCAGAAGGCCCGACGCAAGGCGAGCCGCGCCGTCCAGCGATCGCTACCTGCCGTGCAGTACCGGGCACTGGAGCGAGTACTCGACGAACGGACGGGGGAGTGGGCGCACCTCAACGATGCGTTGTCCGACAGTGTTGGCGATGTCGACGCACTGACCGATCGTGACCGCCAGGTCATCCACCGAATCGACCGCGCCATCCAGTCCGCGGAGAAGGCCAACGATCGCGGGCATGTCGTGTACTCCAACGTCCGGATGCCGCCCGAGATCAACCGGTCCAACCTGGCCGCGTGGGTCTCTCGGCAGTACCAGCCAGGCGACGAGTTCGCTTTCGACCGCTACACCGGTGCCGCTCACTCGCTGCACGAGGTGACCCCCGTCGATGATCCCGCAGGACGTGTCGCGGTGCTCGAGATCCAGACCCGGCGCGGTATCTACCTGGGTGGTTCGGAGGGCACCGACGACACCGCGCACCTCCTGCCGCGCGGGCTTCAGCTGCGCGTGGTCGGAACTCACGAGGCCACGTATCAGAGCAGAACGGGGGAGCGGGGTACCAGAATCGTCATCCAGATGCTCGACATCACCCCCGAACCGGCAAGGAGGCAGTCATGACGAAGGAGAACGTCCGCAAGACCACGAAGGAGGAGCCGGCTGAGCGGCCGCCGCTGAAGATGCCACGTTCCTTCCTTGTTGGGGCCGCGCCCGAACCGCGGCGCATCACCCCGCCTCGGCCTGGCGAGTGATTCCTCTCGCCGGGGTTCTGGGCCTGCTGTTCGGCGCCCTGCTGGGTGCCGTGGTGCCCAGTCGTCGGCGTTGGCTGCAGTCCTGCGTGTGCGGGCTCCTCCTCGGCGGGTCGACCGCTGCGGTCCAGTTGCTCGGAATCGCGCCTGTGTGGCTGTACGCGCTCGTGTTCCCGCTGTGGGCGGGAATCGCGCTCATCGACTACCGGCAGCACCGGATTCCCGACGTGCTGAGCTGGGGGAGCGCCGCCGTCGCCCTGGCCGGCACGGCCATCACAGCCGGCCTGGCCTCGGACTGGACGAACTTCGGTCGTGCAACTGCGGTCGCCGGTGGCTGTCTCGCGGTGACCGCAGTCGCCGCCATGCTGACGCCCCTGGGATGGGGCGATGTGAAGCTCAGCGTGTCGCTGGGCGTCATGCTGGGCTGGCAAGGGTGGCAGCAGGCGCTGTGGGGGCTATCGGGCGCCGTGCTGTGCGCTGGGCTGTGGGCGGCGATCCTGCTCATGTCGGGACGGCGCGGTGACAGCCACTTCGCTCTGGCACCCCCGTGGATCCTGGGCGCTGTGGCCGGGCTGATAGCCTGTGTGCTCATCGTCGGGTGAATGCCGGCGCAACCCGCCGACCTCGCCGGTGACTGAACGTCGGGTCGGACCGGTAAGCTCGCCAAGCACTGAGAACACCCTGGGTGTCACGGGGGCACCTCTTCCACGAGGTTGTCCCCGCGGCACCGCCCCCCAGCCCGCTGAACCGGCACCAGTGCTCGTCGTTCAGCACGAGGCAGGGGATCCCGGAAGGAGCGCCTGAGTGGCCGTATGGGACCGGGATAGCGGCTCTGCAACCCTGCCGGCCATGGTGACTGTGCAGTGGCTTCGGGACTTGGACCGGGACACGTTCGCCGAGACGCTTCGTACCAACCTGCTCCCGCGCGCGGGTGGGGATGGTGCCGCCCGCCGGTCCTGGCAGACGATGTGGCGGCTCCTGGCCGACTGGCCAGACCTGCAGGAACGGGCCCAGGAGGCCCTCAGCGAGCTCCTGAGGGCCGTGGAGGAGCATCTGCGCACGAACACGGACGACAGCCAGGCCAAGGCGTTCAGGGAGCATTGCCAGCAGCGATGGAGCAAACTCGACCCCTCCCGGCTGCGCCGCGGCGGCCAGAACGCCAGCCGCGGGGAGCAGCTGCTTGCAGCGATCGCCGTCCACCGCCAAGTCCTCATCGACTCAGGGCTCGACGTGCGCGCCGCCGACGTTGCCCTGTGGGCATGCCTGGATCCCGACCGGGGACCGCGCTGAATGGCTGGCTGCTGACTGTGGGCGTCAGGGGATTACTGCCGAGTACTTCACTCCGGCGTTCTGCCCAGTGGCCTTCTGAATGGCCCGGATCTGACTTTCTGTCAGGCTCACGAAGTTGATGCTCTTGACGAGCCGATCAGCGGCCGCGTCGCGGTCGGCTTCGGTGATCACTCGCATCGTCATGACTCAAGTATGCACCGCTGCGCCCCCAGTTGATCCGATCAGGACGTCTGCGCGGTGGACGAGTCCTTGTCCCAGCCGGCGAGGTTCACGAACACGCGGGCCATCAGCTCCGCAGCGGCGATCATCGCGTCGAACACCAGCTTGGAGTTCAGATCCGGCGGCGGTTCAGCTCGGGAGTGGAGGCTCAGTACGCCGATCGGGCGTCTCGATGCGTTGAGGATCGGCGTGGCGGCAACCGCGCTGATCGGGTAATCCGGGCTGGTTATGAAGCCGGGGTCGTCCTGTGTCTGTACCACGTAGACGCGCTGTTCCCACGCGGCGCCGACTGCGCCGACGCCGACTGGCCACGTGCGGCTCCTCGGGTCCACGGGCGCATCGGCTCGGCTCAGCTGGTCGTCGGCGTGGGTGTAAATGTGGGCTGCGGTGACAGCCGGGTCCAGGCCAGTGTCGTCGATGAGCCTGGCCAGAATTGTGCCGATTGCGAGTTCGGCCAGCTTTCCAGCGATGAGGTTCTCACGGCTGGTGGAGGTGTCCGTTCCGGCCACAGCCTTCAGCGACTCGCCACGCCAAACCCCGCTGGGTACGCCGTGAACCATCACCGTGTTGTTGACGGACTGGCTGACGTGGAGAAGCGCGCGCTCGGCGGTCTGCTTCGCCTGTTCACTGTCGGATACGGCCTTGTCGACCTGCTTCTTGAAGCTGAACAGGCCGGCGATGCTGCCCTCGGAGAGGGTTCCCCACAGGAGGAGCAGGACGATCACGGCCCAGGCGATGACGACGGGGTCGGTCAGCTGTACCGCGTGGCAGACCTTCACCGACAAGTCGGAGTTCTCGCCGCCGAGCTCGTTAGTGCAGATCACGGGGGAGAAGAAGACGAGCCAGACGAGCCCAACGACCGACATCACCATGGCGCCGAGCCATGGCCAGGACCTTTTGAGCCATTTCTGCTCGTCGTCGCTGGAGGTAGACGTCATGGGTTGAGGATGCCCCTGAGCGTGCGTGGCGTGAACCCCGACGCGCCGCGCGCGGGGTGAGGTTCCCCCTGTCAGAGGTGCTCGGAGATCCGGGGTAGGAGTTCGTGGAGGCGTTCGTAGAGGTCGGGCCAGCCGCGCTTGAGCCAGACGATCCTGCCGTGGTCGAGATGGTTGGCGTCGATGAGGTGTGAGATCCGGAGGGCGCCTGGGGGTGCGCCCATCGCGGTGAGCTTGTCGTAGACGGGGTTCAAGGGGAGCTGTTGGCGGGCGATGTGCGCCCAGACCTGGTCGTCGGTCCAGTTCCAGATCGGGCCGTAGGCAGTTGTGCCGTCGGTGCGGGTGATGAGGCCACCGTGGCGTGTCTTGCGGGTTGTGCTGTCGGGGCAGCAGGTGCACGGGTGGGTCTTGAGTGCGGTGGCGTAGGCGGCTTGGCGGCCGGCGGATTCTGCGGCTCTCACGCCCCACAGTTCGCCGGGCCCGTACAGGTCGTGTGCCTGGCTTGCTGGGTCGGCGATGAGGGCCTGGTGGATGCTTGGGGTGCGGTACTCGGCGGCGCGGTGGTCCCAGCTGCCGTCGGTGACCAGGATGGTCAGCAGGGCGGTGGAGGCGGGAATGACGTCGAGGTTGAGGCGCCAAAGTTGCTGCAGGTGGGCCAGGTAGGTGTAGGTCTCCGGGTACTCGAGGCCGGAGTCGAAGTAGACGACTGGCACGTTGGGGTCGACCTGTCGGGCCAGGTCCAGGACCACCAGGGAGTCCTTTCCGCCGGATAGGGCGAGGTAGCCGTCGTGGGTTTCTAGGTGGTTGACGATCCTGGCCTTGATCAGGGTGAGGTCGTGTGGCGGCGTGCGCAGCGCGCGTAGCGCTGTGGTGTCCAGTCCGGGGTTGGTGCTCATGAGGTCACCGGCGCGGGAAGGCGGAGTTCGTGCATGCGGGATGGGTGCATCGACGGTGGTCTGATCGCCGCCAGGCCCGTCCCGCCTGTTGCGACGTCGTCGTGGCCTTCGAGGCAGGCGGGCGGGACGGGGCGGCCCAGGGCGCCGGTGGGGGAGAGGTGCCCGGCGGCGAACTCGTCGAGCCCGTCATCGGTCGCCACATCCCAGCTGAGGACGCGGCCTTCGCCCTGTGATCGCTTCTTGCCGATCGCGCGGACGTCGGCCAATATCTGCCGGATCTGTTCGGGGTCGCCGACGGCGTGCCAGGTCAGCGTCAGGCACGGGGTGGTGAGGAGTGGCATGCGGCGGGCGCGGTAGCGGCCCTGGCGGTCGGAGATGACCTTGGGGAGGGTTGCGGCGAGGTGCTCGAGGTGGCGGTGGTCAACGCGGCCGGTCCAGTAGTGGATGTCGGGGAGTTCGGGTATCGGGTCGGGCCAAGCGCAGGTAGCTGCCCAGTGCCACGGCCCGGCCGGCGGCGTGCAGCGGGCCAAAGGTAGGTCGAGATCGATGGGGTCGTCGGCATCGAGCGCGGGCAAGGGGAGATCGAGGGTGGGCTTGAGCTGGTGCCACAGCTGGGCGGCCAGGATGCCGTCCAGGCTGATGCCCCAGGGCAGGGAGTGTGCGACGCCACCGGCCATGTGTGCGGTGATGACGAGAGGGATCACGGTCGGGTCTCCCTACAGGTTGGCGAGGGCGGACATGGCTTCGTCGCGGTGGTCGCGGAGGTAGCCGATCCAGTCCATGCCGGTCTCGGGATGGCTGCGGCGGAGGTCTACCTGTGCGCGGCCCAGTCCTACCGCGAGCCGGCCGCCGAGGCGGGCGTCCGCGGTGAAGGCGGCCAGGACGTCGGTGAAGAACGCTTCTTCGAGGGGGGTCGGCCGGTTGAGGTTGATCTGGAGTTGGAAGCGGGTGCCCGCTTTGAAGGTTTCCAGCCGATACAGCATCTGGGTCTCTTCGGGTGCGCCGGCGGGTGTTGTGGTCTCGGGGAAGTTGTGGGTGTCGGCGTCGTTGAGCCGGGTGTAGTGCTCCAGCTGGACGATCTCGAAGCTCGACAGGGTGGAGTGGTGACCGGTGGTGTGGTCGGTTTCGGTGACGAGGGGGATCAGTTTGCCGACGTCGAGGCAGCCGTCGATGATTCGGCCGCCGGCCGCCGCCCCGAAGACCCCGATCAACGGGAGGTGGGCGCGGACGGCGGCGAGGCGGGACCCGGAGAGCGGTTCGCCGGCGACCTTGGTCAAGGAGCCGCCCGAGCGCAGGGCGTGTGCCGCTGAAGCGGTCAGCTGGCCCTCGTAGAGCAGGACGTCGCGTAGCAGTTCCTCGCCGATGCGTCGCAGCCGGCCCCGCAGGGAGTTCCCGGAGATGATCGGGACGTCGACGGATGTGGAGTCGGGCTGGATGACGCGTTCTCGGCGAAGCATGCTGATGCTGCCGCGGGTGTCGCCGGCGTGCGCGATCGAGGTGAGCGCGGTCACGATCCCAGACCAGGTGATGGATGTGGCGGGGTTCATCTGGAGGCTCCTCGAGTGGGTGGGGTTGGCGGTGTTCGGGGTCGGCTCATCTGGTCCAGTGGCCGTCGATGTAGGTTCCGCGGAGGGTTCCCTTGGCGGCTGCTGAGGCCAGCTGGAGGGCGTCGGTGCGGCCGTAGGCGACCAGCACCGACGGGGCACCCGGGTTTCGGCGGGAGCGGATGCCGCTGGTGTTGCAGAAGTTGAGCCGTCCGTGGAGGAACAGCAGGCCGGAGGCGTGCCTCCACACGGTGCGGCGGAACCCTTCGACGTCTGTCCGGGCGAAGATCAGGGCCGTGCCCTGGCCGTGGTCGACGAGTCGGTCCAGCCAGGCCCAGACCTTCTCTCGGCCGTAGGGCGGGTTGAGCCAGACCCGTCCTTTCCACGGGGTGGCGAGGCCGTCGTTGGGTAGGCATACGAGGGTGCTGGCGGTGGGCCAGCCAGGGAAGCCGCATGGGTCGAGATCGAACGGGCCGAGCGCCGCGGTGATCTCCGGGGGAGTCAGCCAGACCTCCGAGCGGGCCGACAAGGCAGGGGAGTGGGGGCCGGTGCTACCCATGCTGCACCTGCGCTGGGATCTCAGGGATCGGCGGTGGAGTGTTCGGTGTCCTCGTTCCGGCGGCGCTCACGGGAGGTACCTCCACTCGATTCGGGTCACCTCGGCGTCACGGGGCAGGCCTTGCGCGTCCGCGAAGAACCGCGTGACGAAGTCGCTCGGGTTCATCCGGGGAAAGCCCTCCGCTGCGACCTCGGCGGCCGCGTAGTCGCTGGCGTCGTGGGTGCTGTGGTCGACGTCGATGTCGTGTAGGGATTCGCGCCGGATGCTGACGACTTCGACCTCGCAGATCCGCACCAGCGGTTCGCCGGGCTTGCGGCCCTGCACCTTCTCGCACAGGGTCAGCCGGTCTCCCGGTGACAGGAGGCGGCGGCCGCGCTTGTCGAGCCACCATCCGGTGCGTCGGGTCACGGTCTTGGCGCGCCGGTACACCGCGTCGGTAGTCATCGAAACGCTCATCAGCCGGCTCATGTCGTCCGACCCAGGAGGGAGGACTGGCGGCTCCGCTCGCGGTCGGCCCATCTGCCGGCCTGGTGGTTCGCGAGGATCCACGCGGTGATCTGACGCAGGTAAGCGGTGGAGTGCTCCTCGCAGGTCCACCAGCTCTTGCGCTCGGGCTGCGCGGCTCCCGGGACGCGCCTGCCCGCCGCGGCGTATTCGCACCCACAACGCATCCTTCGGCCGCCGTGCGCATTGACCTGGTGGGTGCGGATCGCCTCCCAGGGCAGGTGGCCCTCGCCGGTTTCGGTGTGGCCACACCAGATGCAGGCCGCGGTTGCCGTCATGCGGCGATCGCCTCTCCGTGAAGGGCTGCACGCAGCCGTAGCCCGATCCACTCGCCGACCTGTGGGCTGACGGCGTTGCCGAATCCGTCGACCTGGTTGCGGGCGGATCCCCAGACGATGAACGAGCCCTTGTGGCCGGCGAAGTCGACGTCGAAGCCGCAGCCGCGGCCGACCTCGTGGGCGGCGAGCATCCTGAAGTAGCAGTCCTCAAGGGTGAGGTTCGCGAGGGCCTCTCGCCATTCGGAGGTCAGGAGGCCGGTCGTGTCTGCGCTGGTGAGAGTGCCGAAGGGGTCGAGGACGGGGTGGGGTGCCGTCTCGGTGCCTTGGGAGCCGTTCTGTTTGAACCAGCCCGAGAACAGCAGCCCTTGGGTGGTGGCCGAGCCGACGACGGTACCGAGGGGGCGGTCCAGCGGGTAGGCCCGGTACTTCGCTTCGTCGATGGAGCCGTTGCACTGGACGCGGCCGGCTGCCGTGATCAGGCCTGGGATCTGCTCAGCGGTGATGGTTGGCATCGCTTCTGCGTGGCTGGTGGGGACGGTGTTGCGGCGGTAGGGGAGGATGCCGGATGACAGGATGCCCAGGCCGCCGGACCCGGGGGCGCCGACGAGGGTTTCCATCGGTTCGCCGAGGTTTCGGCTGGTGCCGTGGGTGCGGTTGGGCATCACCCGGGCCGTCAGAATCCCCAGGGTCTCCGAGCCGGCCTGCGTGGGCAGCGGGTCCGTGGCGCCTCGCGGTCCGCCTTGGTAGTTGTCCACGGCGAGCGCGAGGGGTGGGGTGAGCAGTCCGGTTGAGTTCTTGGCCAGCTGGGTCCATAGCGGCTCGGCCAGATCACGGGTGCGGCAGTCAGAGCCCGGGTGCTCGAAGGAGTTGGCCATCTGCAGGATGGCCCCAGTCGACAGCAGCGCCTTCTCGTGGGTGCTCGTGACGGTGTCCATCGGGTTGTTGATGGGCTGCCCGTCGCCGTTGTGCCGGTGGGCGGGCACCACCATTCCGGTGTGCAGCAGGGCGGTCTCCTGCTGGGAGGTTTGGGTGGCCATCGGCTGCCACGGGTGCCGTTCAGAGCCGTGCACACCCTTCGCGGGCAGGAGCACGGCGGGGAAGTCACCGAAGCGGCGCAGGCACCGCTCAGCCCGGGCCATCGTCGCCGGAGCCAGATCCCGGTCCCGGTCACCGATCCGGGTTCCGAGATTGGACAGGTCGAGGGCGTACAGCGAGGGTGTGTAGCCGGGGATCACTTCGCGGGTGCAGGACGGGCAGCGATAGATGTACTGGACACCCCAGCGCACCTGTCCGGTTGGAGGGATGCCGGTCTTCCACGTCCACCGCGCCTCGACCTCGGTCTGGCACTTGCCGCACCACGCGGCCGGGCGGTGCTCGAGGTCGGGGGCCGGCAGGGACTCCAGCCAGAACACGATGTAGAGCCGGTCGCGGGACTGCGGCACGCCGAAGAACATCGAGTTCAGGTAGAGGATCTTGTACTTGTAGCCGAGCTTCTCGTGCTCGTGGAGCCACCAGCGGAACGTCGTGCCGTCGCCGATCTTCCGCTTGCCCGGCACGGCGTATCCCCACGACTGCAGCTCGGTGGTGCACTCGATGAGGATCATCTTCGGAAGGTGCTTTCCGGCGTACTGCAGGACGCAGGTGGCGGTCGCACGGTCACGCTCCGAACGGGTGGCCTGCTCCTCCCAGTCCGGGTCGTCGACATCGAACAGGGACAGGCCCTCGAGGTAGGCCCGCTGCGTGTTCGCGATCGTGTGGTTGGTGCATGTCACGCCCGCGACCAGGAGATCCGCGGCGGGTAGGTCGGCCGCAGAGTGGTAGTCGGACGACTCCGGGTTGGCCAGGTCGGCGATCCAGTGCTCCACCTCGGGATGGTTGGCTTCGTGGACCGCGACCTTGAACGCGTTGTGGTTCGCCGCGGTGATCGCGGTGAACCCAGCCAGGATGATCCCCAACGTGAGCCCACCGAACCCGGAGAAGAGATCCACGCAGGTGTACTCGTCGTGCCGGTAGTTCCGGTGCCGGATCGCCGGCCTGTGCTGAGCGGTCTTCAGCATCAGCCCTGCCCCGATCCAGAGCGGCCCAGACAAGACGTCGCCAAGCGTTCCAGTTCGGCGGGCGTCACCGGCAGCCGCGGATCGGGATCCACCGGGCGGATGCCCACCAGCTCCGCCCAGACCTGCCGGTCCACTCCGTCGGGGCGAAGCGCCTCGACCAGGTCGTCGGCGGCTAATGGTCTGAGCTCGGTCATCGCTGCGCCGGCTTGTTGGTGCGGTTGTCCCGGACCACGTCGGCGACGATCCGGGTGCGGAGGGTCACGGCTTCGGTCTGCTCACGGAGGATTCTCAGCACCGGCTCGCTGGGTTGCTCGAGGAGTGCTGCGAGCTCGGCACGCTCAGCGGGTGTCCGCGGAGCGGCCACGAACTCGGCCGCGACCATGGACCACCAGCTGCGCAACGAAGCCGTGAGATAGGTGGCGACCAGGACTCGGTCGGGTAGGTGACGATCCCAGTACGCCGACCGGTGCGAACCGACCCAGGAGGACTCCCAGTCGATGCCGTAGTGGAGCAGCAGGAGGAGCCGTTCCGCGGTCCCCGCAGGCCCGTCGAGGGGCGGCAGGATCTTCGCGGCCTGGGTGAGCCACACGTCGGTGGGGAGCAGCGTCGGGGCGGTCAGCGTCACGGTTCCGCCCCCTATATCGCCGGTGAGGTGCCGGTGGCCCATCCGGGGAGGCACAGGAAGGGGCCGCACTTCGCCAGGCAGGTGAGGCAGCCGACCTCGTGCACCGGCAAGGTGACGGCGCGCAGACCGGCCGGCAGGTCGCAGAGGGTGCGGGCGGGCAGCTCCCCCGGCTGGGTGCCGGCGATAGCGGGGGACGAGGCGCACAGATGGGTCTCGGGGGAGCCGGGGCTCGTGACGGTGATGAGTGCCTCGTGGATGGTTCGGGTCATCGCATTCCTTTTGTGATGGTGAGGCCGAGGGCAAGCCAGTGGGTGGCGCTACGCCAGGGAGCCAGGGCCTCCCAGGCGCGCTGGGTGCGGTTCCACAGGTGGGTCGGGTGCCGGCGCAGTACGTCGTAGTCGGGGGCGGGCTCGGTGATCTGTCGGGCGGTGAAGCCCATCCCTCTCAGCTGCCGGATCGTGACGAGGCGATCGGCGTCGGCTGGTGACCAGGTCAGGCTGGCGTCGTCAGTGCGTACGGTTCCCCAGCGCGCTTCGGCGAAGAGGTGCTTGCGGCCAGGACGTAGCGGGATCGACAGCGCACAGGTGGGTTTGAGTGGTCCTTGGCTGAGGAGTACGTACACCTCGGCGAGGCTCACCGCGGCGAAGCTGGGGGCCTGGCTGACCAGGTGGGGGAGGTTGCGTAGCGCGGTGGTCGTGTACAGCCACGTGCAGGCCGGGCAGAGCCCGCCGGGCGGGCCGATCCAGCCGTCGAATCCGGTGAAGGTGGGCGACACCACCTCCCGGGTCTGGGTCAGATGCCCGGGGTTTGCGCAGCGCGCGCATCGACCTGTCGGCTTCGCGTAGCGGGCCGGCACGCTGAGGCTGAAGGCCACCTTCACCGGATCCACGGTCACCTCCTCTCCCCGTGCTCGGCGTTGCGAACACATAAAGCAGGGCGGGCAGGGTGATCTGTGACGGGCGGCGTGCAAGGATGCCTGCACAGTGCGCGACGGCCTTGGGCCGAATCGCCGCACGGCGGGGTCTGGCCCGGTCGACACCTGGGGGTGGGTTTGCCTGACCGGGCCGGACCCCGCGTTCCCGATCGGGGCTCGCGCCGTCCGGCGCGTCTCGGTGGAGCGATGTCTGTCAGTGGCTGGTGGCAGCGTTGGTCTGGCGCTCGTGGCCAGTCCTCGGCGTTGCGTTATCTGATTGGGAATTCCCGGCTGCTGTCACAGCGGCTGTTCCGCGAAACGCTTTGTTTGCTGCGTGAGGGCGGCGTGGGCGACAGGATGTGTTTATCAGATAGCGCTGCCCGGCGTGTCGCGCACCTATCTGATAGAGGGACGGGCAGGATGCTACCCATGGAGCAGACAACTCGACGACCACGCGGACGACGGTCCCGCGGCAATCGACGCATGGTGCTCATCCCGACCTCCGACGTCCTCTACGTCCGTCTCGTTGAGGAGTCACGCAAGCAAGGCATCGGGATCAGCGAGTACATCTGCGCCGAGCTCGCTCGGCATCACGACATGGGTGTGCCGGAGTACATCCAACCAACTCTGGCCGTGGACGTGGGTTCCATGCCCATCTCGCCACGGAAGAACGCCACCACGCGCGTCCCCGAAGAGCACCACAGCCGGTACCAGTCCGAGGCTGACGCCCGCGGCATGTCGTTGGGCGAGTACGCACGCCGCATCATGGCTGCGCGTCTCGCGCTCGAACCCGAACCGGCCGCCCCGGCAGAGTCGAAGGAGGAGGCACTGCTCAGCGCGTAATAGCGACGCCCTATACACATGCGATGAAAGTGAAACGCTCCTCGGCAATGGTCGGGAAACCACGAGGAGCGTCTCGGATAGGCCAGATAGATGACCGGCTCTTGGCGCCAGCGTACCTGTAGAAGCCGCTTTGTAAACAGAGCGGCTTCGGCGGGTCGCGGTGTTGGCGCACCGTGACCGCCCCCGCTGTGGGTGCCGCCCGCTCGTTCGATCGAGTGCTGGCGGAGCTGCAGCGTGTCCGGCGGACGAGCGCGACCCAGGCCACCGCGCTGTGCCCGGCCCACGACGATCACAACCATCCCTCGCTGTCAGTGACCTACCTGCCGGGCGAACGACGCGTGCTGCTGCACTGCTTCGCCGTCGGCTGCAGCGCCACCGACATCACCGCCGCGATCGGCCTGGAGGTCTCCGACCTGTGGGACGATCCGCTCCGTCCTTGCGAGGTGTGCGGCAAGGACTCGGTCCCCGACCCGGCCGGCCGTTACATCCACGACCACTGCGCCGGACGTGAACCCCAGCCGCGCCGGCCACGCGCCAAGGTGAACAGGCTTGGTCGGCTGCCTGCCGAGATCGCCACGCCTGAGGCGCCGCAGCTTGAGGTGGTAAGCCCTGAGCGGGAGACCGCACGCTACGAGCACATCGACCTCCACGGCGAAGTTGTCGCGGCCAGCGTCCGCTACGAGTCGGTGGTGCTCCACGCCGGTGCCGAGCAACAGGTGACGGAGAAGACGTTCCGCCAGGAGTACACCGACGGGCGCGGCGGCTGGATCTCCCACAAGCCGGCCGGCCTCAGGGTCCCGTTGTGGCGGCTGCCCGAGATTCGTGCGGCCGCGCGCACCGCAACGCCGGTCTACCTGGTCGAAGGGCACAAGGATGCCCTGGCCGTCGAGCAGGCGGGCGCGCTGGCGACCACGAACATCGCCGGCGCGCTGGGGTTCACCGCCGAGGACGCCGAGGACCTGCGCAACGTGATCGTGCGGATTGTCTGCGATCGCGACCTGGCCGGCTACGAGCGTGGGGCGAGGATCGCGCGGCTGCTGCATGGTGTCGCCACCGCGGTGGAGCTGTACCTGCCCGCGACCACCGCCGCGAAGAGCGACACCTACGACCACCTCGGCGCCGGGTTCGGCCTCGACCAGCTGGTGCCGGTGACGGCCGAACGGCTCGAGGCGCTGGCCATGGCCGAGCAGATCAAGGACAAGGTCAGCCAGTTGGCCCGGCCAGACCGGGAGGCGCGAGCCCGCTGGGCCCGGGCCGCAGAGGATGCGCAGAGGGCACCCAAACGGGCCTCGGAGGACCAGCGCCTGGCACAACGGTGGGTCGCTGAGGCTGCCGCCCGAGTGGAGCAGATCGCCGAGCTGGTCAGGCAGCTCGCCAGCTCTCCGCACGCCACGCCGGCGGAGACCACGACGACCCGCGGGACCCTGCAGGCGGCCGCCGGCCAGGTCGCCGAGCTCCACGCGCTGTGCGGCGTCGATCCGTCTGCCAGCCTCACTGCACTCCTCGGTCGGCTTCACGGCGAGGACCCTGCCGAGGACAGCGATGACGACGAGGCGGACGTGCCCGACAACGTGGTGCGGTTCGTCAGCAAGGATCCCGGCGAGGGCCCGCCGGCGCCGGCGCGCAGGATCCCCATCGTCGACCGCGACGAATGGCGCTACTCCGACGGCACTGACAACGGGTTCGCGCGGGCCGTGTACAAGTGGCAACGCGGGCCGGCGCGGGGGATGCCCGGTCACTGGGCTGTGATGGCGCCTCTGCCGTTCGTGCATGCCCGGGTCAACCGCCGTGACGGCTCCGGCCACAGGGAGCGGACCGACTACCTGCTCAGTGTCGACGAGCAGGACCGGCCGAAGACCTTCCACCGTGACTCGCTCAAGACCGGGCAGTGGGCGAACACGCTGGGTGTGCAGCTCGCCTTCGACGCCAAGATCGTGGCGGCCGCCGCGACCGCGATCGATGACATGGCCAGCCGTGCACCGGTGAAGGAAGCGACCCCGCAGGTCAATCCCGACACCGGGCTGCTGGATCTGCCGGCCGAGCCCTTGGACCAGTACTTCGAGTGCTCCCCGCTGGATCCGGAGGTGGCGCTGGATCGGTGGCGCGACATCGTCGATGAGGCCTCGATCGCACCGAAGCTCGCCCTGGCGATGGGTGCCTCGGCGATCGCCCCGTTCGTCAGGGAGCTGGGGTTGTCGGCGCACACGTTCTCGATGACCGGGGCGGCCGGGCAGGGCAAGACGATCGCGCTGGCTGTGGTGGCGGGCATCTGGGGCGACGTGACCCGGCACGGGCGGATGTTCTCGACCTGGAACACGTCCACCCAGGGCCTGCCGGGTGAGTTGGGTGAGACGGCGATCCTGCCGTGCTACCGCGACGAGTTCGGGCTGGGGAACCTCACCAAGGCGCAGACCGCCAGCTTCATCTACCAGATCGCCGAAGGCACCTCTCGGACCCGGCTGGACCGCAACTACGACCCGAAGCGATCCCGGTCGTGGAAGGGCATCTTCTTCTCCACCGGCAACGGCAAGCTCACCGACGGCATCGACGCCGGCTCAAGCCAGGGCATCCCGCGGCGCGTGGTTGAGCTGTCGACGCCGATCTCGGTCGACTCCGCCCAGGGGCTCCGGCTGTTCAATGCCGACGTGCACCGCCCCAGCGGCCTGGTGCAGCAGGCCTACGGTCACCTGGGCAAGCAGATCGCCGGGACCGTGACGATCACCGCGGCACGGGGCTACCTGCTGCAGGCCTACGAGCTGATGTCCTGCCCCGAAGGGGAGGTGGAGCTGGTCGCCCGCCACCTTTACGGTCACATCGCCGGCGCCCTCATGATCGATGACCTGCTCGGCACCGACCAGATGCTCACGCAGTCCGCGGTGGCCTGCGCCGAGGACTACCTGGCCAGCTGGGCGCCACCCAAGAGCGAGGCCGACCGAATCCTCGAGCTCGTCGAGGATTCGCTGGCCTCCCACCTGACCGCCTGGCCGACCCGCGAGCAGTACATCGCGCTGCAGAAGCCGAAGGACTTCCCCGGCTCCGCCGTGCCGATGCACGGGTTCGACCGACAGTTCATGGGGTTGCGGGACGAGGAGTCGGGCTGGGTGGCGGTGTTCCCGTGGGCGTGGAAGGCGTTCGTCGCCGAGGCTGACATCAACAGTTCCTTGGCATGCCAGCAGCTGGAGGAGCGCGGCATCCTTCGCCGGCCGGCGAAGGCGCGCAGCAACGGCGAGTACCAGTCCCTGGTCGCGGTCTACGAGGACGGGCAGCGGCGGGTCAAGCGCATGTACCAGCTGCACCTGCCCGATCCCGACACAGAACCGCTGTTCGAAGACGACTTCTCCGGGCCCAATCCGGACCCGGAGGCCGTCAACCCCGCCGGTGTAACGGGTGCTGTAACGGGTGTAACGGGTGCTGTAACGGGTGGTGCAACGGGTGACGATCCGGCTTTGACAAGGGGTGTAACGGGTGTAACGGGTGAATCGGACCAACACCTATACACGCGCGTAGCCGATCAATTCGTTTCCGGCTCCGAGGCGGGAGGAGACAAGGTGGCAACAGCACCGATCAGGTGGTTGGACCGGGCCGGGACCGTCGGATGGGCCTCAGCGATGGAGACAGCCGGCACCTGCGTCGTATGCGGTGTCCGCTGCACGATGGCCGTCGGCGACCTGGTCATCCACCCGCCCTGCTGGGAGCGCACGACCCCTCAGGAGCGGGCACGACTGCTGGCCCAGCGTGAGGTGCCGGCCGAGGAGGAGTGGGTCGGTTTGGCCAAGCCGTGGCCGGGCTGTGCGGTGTGTGACCAGCCGGCCAGTCATGCCCGCCACGGTGTGCCGCTGCATGCGGGCGAGTGCGTTGCGGCGTTCGATGCCGGTCAGACCCGTCCGGCCCCGAAGCCCGCCGTGGAAGGGTCTGCCGCCGCGGGTCGTGGCGAGGTGCGGGCGGCGGGCCGAGCCAGGGGAGAGCGGTTCGCCGCCGATAGTGCGGTGCTCGACGCGACGACCGCGTGGTTGTCCAACGGGGCCCGTAGCGAGTTGCCGGCGATTCGGCATGCCGGCGATCTGGCCGAGTGGGCGTCGTCGATGCGGCTCGGCTTCGGGGGTACCGCGCGCCACTTGCCTGAGCCCGGCAGGGTTTGGCTCGACGTCGACCTGTGTGATCGGCTCGGGCTTCCGGTGGAGGCTTTCGAGTCGATGGAGGACGCTGCGGCAGCGCTGACTGCGGCTCGTCAGACGGAGTTCTTCCAGGGGGCGGTCGAGGCTGGCTGGACGATCGCGGGGGCCGAGGACAAGCCGTGGGTCAAGCTGCATCAGGGCTCGAAGTCGGTGGTGATCACCGGGGTGTCGTGGGGTGCGGGCCGCTACGACGCCCTGCTTGCTGACCAGCCGTCGGCCAGCGAGCTTGCCGGCCGGCTCGGGTTGTTGTGCCGCACGGTCGGGTTCCCGTACACGGTGACCCCGGCAATGACGGGGCTCAACTCGATCGAGTACATGCTGGCCGACGGGCTGCCCAAGGTTCCTGTCCCGGACGTGCCCTACAACGACATCGCCGCCAACCCGTCGTGGATCAGCCTCGAGGCGATCGAGGCTGCTGACCCGCAGGGGTTCGTGCATGTCTACGACCGGCGCAAGAGCTTCCTCGCCGGCGCCGGGAACGCGCTCGTGGGCGACGGGGCGTTCATCCATCACCCGACGGGGTGTGAGTGGGATCCGGCTGTCGCCGGGTTCTATCGGGTGGAGGCGCTGGGGGCCGGTGAGCAGCCGCTGCCGTTCCTGGGCGGGTTCGACGTGTTGAATCCTGCGTCGGTGCCGGGCGGCAGTTCTGGTTGGGTTAGCGCGGCGGCGATGGCGTTCCTGCAGCAGCTCGAGGTGACGGTGCGGGTCGCTGAGGCGATTACCTGGCCGGTCGGTGGGCGGCGGTTGAAGTCCTGGCAGGCCCACATCAAGCAGGCCGGGGAGACGCTCGAGCAGCTGGCCGCGCAGGGCGATCCGGCGGCCACCGCGTTGTTGGCCAACCGGATCTTCAAGGGCATCTACACCGACGGGTTCGGCGCCCTGGCGCGGACGGACTTCCGCAGCCCGCTGGAGCCCGCCAGGCGCTACCGGCCGCACTGGCGGGCGGAGATCATCGGGACCCATACCGCGAACACGCTGAGGGCCGTCAAGCGCATCCACGACGCCAGCACGGTCAGCCCGGTGGCGATCGGGTTGACCGACGCGATCGCCTACCTCGGGCGCACCACAGACCCGGCTGACGCGTGGCCAGGTCAGGGATCTGACTCGCTCACCAACCCCGCCCTAGGCAAGTTCAAGCCGGCCGGCTACATGCGGATCGGGGAGTGGCTCGAGGCGATGGCGGACAACGCGAACGCCCGCCGGCCGGTCTCCCAGATCCGGCTCGTCCTTGATCGGGGCCACCGGTGGTAGACGATACGTCGAGTATCGGCAGCCGGCTCGACCGGCTGTTCTCTGCGCGTAGCGACGAGCCGGCGTCGATCTCGGCGGTTGCGCGTGGGCTCGGCGTCTCCCGTGACACCGTGCGGCGGATGCGTCAGGGGCAGTCGTCGGCCAAGGGTGACGCTGCTCTCCGCGCGGCCGAGCGCCGGGAAGCCCGTCGGCCGCAGTGGGTCGACAGCGGGCCCGACCGGGGCCCGGTATCCCGGATGATCCCCACCGTGGGCCCGATACCGGCCGAGCGGGACATCCGGGCCCAGCTCGAGCTTGTCGCGATCCGGACCAGGGCCGGGCGAATCGACCGGGAGGCCACCGGCAGGGCGTTCGGTGTTTCGGGCAGGACCATCAGCCGGTGGCTCAACGGCACGTCGCGGCCCACCATGGCCCACCAGGACGAGCTGCGGCGCGAGGTCCGCTCCCATGTACTGACCAACTCGCCCCAGGCCATGGAGCAGGCGTTCGCCGGCGGCCAGCTCGGGATCGCGTTCCGTGTGCGCGTCTCCGCAGACACCCGCAGCCGGCACCTCAGCCGCGCCTACGACCCGCAGACCGTCCGGGACGCCCAGGGAGCCTGGCTCGCCGGCGGTGAAGCAGGGCTCAGCATGTGGCTCGCCGAGGACCTCGAGGCTAACTACTTCGGCGCGAGCGTCCCGGACGCCGAGGTCCTCGAGATCAACGACACCTACCTCCGCTGACCAACCATCGGCGCCTCTGCTGCCGAACTCCGCTCAATGTATCGAGCCGATGCACACCACTTCCGGCAGGCTTCCCCTGTGGTCTCCGGGACACCCCACCCGGGGTGTCCCGGAGGCCACAGGGCTGGTGAGGATGGGGTCATTCCACCTGCCGGGCAGATGCCCGGCCCGACCCTTGAAGGGGTGTTTGTTGATGACTGCTGTGTCGGTGCATGGCGTTCTGTTGGACGAGGGGAGTGGGACGCTTCCCGAGGCCGGTGCCGAGATCGAGGTGTTAGGTTCGTCTGGTTGGCGGCCCGGCCTGTACCTGAACCAGTACCGCGACGTGGTGCTGTTGTTCGACCAGCTCAGTGGCGTCGTGGCCGTTTCTAGCGCCTCCCGGCTCGTGGTGCGGAACCCTCCGCCCAGCGACCCCACCCAGCTGCTCCTGGTGCGTGCCCTGGCTGCGGAGTCGATCAGCCACTACGGCGACAACGCCGACCACGACGCGTGGAAGCAGGACCTCGCGGCGACCGCCCACGCCGAGGCCGACAGCCGAGGGTGGTGCTCCGACTTCGACGACATCCTGGAGGGCCTGGGCCTGCCGCGACGCGTCCGCCAGTACCGGATTCGGGCACGGTTCAGCGGGACCGTCTACGTCGACGTGGACGCCGAGACCGCCGAGGATGCCTGCGACCAGGTGACCGCCGAGGATGTCCGCTCGGCGCTGGCCGCCCAGGGCTGGGAGGCGTTCGAGCCCGAGATCGACGACGTTGAGGAAGACTAGGTAGCACCCGGCGTGGCCAGCGAGCCGGGGAGCCCGTTGCTGGCCACGCCGGGCCGGGTCTCTACCGTCGTCGGGGTAGAGCGCGACGCGGCACTGTCGTCTCAAGGCGATCGGCAGCTCGGTCCGCGTTCCGCGCCACGAGCTCCAGCAAGGCCGCGACGACAGCGGCTCCTAGCCACCTGCCCAGAGGCGCGTCGGCGGCAAGAGCCACGAGGAAGTACATCCCGGCGGCGAAGCGCCCCAGCCGCGTGGCAATGCGCAGTAGCCACACAAGAGCGCGGTCTGGCCCCGTGAGGTGGTTCTGATTCTGCTCGGTCATCGGTTCGTTCCCCTTCTGAGAGAGGTGACCTTCACCCCTTTCCCGCCCCCTAGGTGTACGGGCGCAGCCTCGAACTCACCGCGGTGCCTCTGCGGCACACCCCTCCCGGGGTGCCGCAGAGGCACCAACACCCCGGAAATGTCAGTCCGGCAAGGGAGAATGGAGTCATTCACCCGGGGGGACAAGCACCCCCCACTAGCCCCAGGGGGTTGTTGATGATGGCTCGTTCCGTGACGTTGAAGAGGCCGCGGAGGCCGGCGAAGACTGCCGAGCAGAGGCGGGCGGAGGTCGCCGAGCTGATCGCGAAGCGTGATGCGCAGCTGGAGAAGTTGCGGACCGAAGGCGGTTGGCGGCAGTTCTTGTCGGTGCTGGTTCCGTTGCGCCGGCTGAGCTTGGGGAACACGCTGCTGGTGTTGGCTGCGCGGCCCGACGCGACCGAGGTGTGGGGCTGGCAGCAGTGGATCCAGCGCGGCCGCAAGGTGCGCCCCGAGGAGGCGAAGAACTGGATCGGGATCTCCGCGCCGTGGACGCGGCGCCGGACCGAGGTCGACCCGGTGACCGGCGAGGAGACCGAGCGGACCTGGCAGGACTTCCTGCGAGTGCGCGTGTACGACGTCGCCCAGACCGAGCCGATCGAGGGCGCAGAGACGGCCACGGCGCCGGCGGCCGCGATCGACTGTGGGGGCGATCCTGCGCAGGTGTTCGCGATGCTGTCGCACTACCTCGCGTCGATCGGTTGGCGGGTGAGCGTGGAGCCCACTGGCAGCGCCGCGCTGGGATACACGACGAACGAGGGCCGGCGGGTCGTGATCGCGCCTCAGGCCGTGCTCGAGCAGACGCTCACCCTGATCCACGAGGCCGGGCACATCGCCTGCGGGCACATGGAGCAGGACCACGGAGAGTACCGGGCGCACCGCGGCCGGTACGAGGTGGAGGCTGAGTCGGTCGCGTTCGCCCTGGGCGCGATGCTCGGGCTCGGTGAGCACCTCTCGCAGATCGTCTACATCGCCAGCTGGGCCGAGCGGGCCGAGGTCGACGTCCTCACCGCGACGGCCGAGCAGGTGACCACCGCGGTGCACCACCTGGCCGACGCCCTGCTCGGCTGGGTCACCTGAGGGCAGCAACTCGGCAGGCGGGCCGGCGCTCCTCGGGGTGCCGGCCCACCTGCCTCTGCGGCACACCCCTCCCGGGGTGCCGCAGAGGCACCAACACCCCGGAAATGTCAGCCCGGCAAGGGAGAATGGAGCCATCCACCCGGGGGGACAAGCACCCCCCACTAGCCCTAGGGGGTTTGTTCCATGACCGTTCCCACCTTCCGAATCAGCCGGGTTCCCGACCTGCTCGCGCTCGTTCCCAGCCTGCTCGGCTTCACCCCGACCGACAGCATCGTCGTGTGCGGGATCAGCGGCACCCGGCTTGTCGTCACCGCCCGGCTCGACATCGTCGCCCCCGACGACGACGCCGCGCGGATGCTCGCCGGGGTCGCTCAGGCGCTCATCCGGTCGCGGACCGACTACGCGATGGTGATCGCCTACCACACCGGGCCGCGCTCCAACGCGATCCCGCTGGTTGAGGGGATCGAAGCCACCTACCCGTTCCTCGGGATCGACGTACGACCCCCGGTCTACGTCACCGGCGACCAGAGGACCGGCGAAGCCATCTACTGCTGCCTGTGCGGCGACCCCGACTGTGCCACCGGCACCGTCCCCGCCGTCCACGAGATGCCCGGCCTCGACTACCTCGGGCCGATCACCCGCACCCGTGCCGAGGTGGCCGCCAGCCTCGAAGCTGGGCCCCGCGCCGATCGACATTCTCTCGGGCGACATCGTCGACATTCACCTTGGCCTGTCGGGGCCCGAGTACCAGCGCCTGTGCGACGAGGTGACGCACGTCTTCCACCTCGCGGCCATCTCGTACCTCGGCATGCCGCGAGAGACGGCCCATCAGGTGAACGTGCACGGCACGCGGCACGTGCTCGAGCTGGCCAGAGACGCGAAGCACCTCGAGCGGCTGGTGCACTTCAGCACCACGTACGTCTCGGGCGATCGCGTGGGCGTCATCGCCGAAGACGAGCTCGACTGTGGTCAGGGCTTTCGCACCCCGTACGAAGAGACGAAGTTTCTCGCCGAGAAGCTCGTGCAGCGCGCGATGGAGGAGCTGCCCATCACCATCATTCGCCCCTCGACCGTGGTGGGCGACTCGCGCACGGGAGAGATCGAGCGCTTCGACGGCCCCTACTACCTCGGCATGTTGCTGGTGATGTCGCCGCTGGTGATTCCCCTGCCGCTGCCGGGCAACGGCGTGGCGCCCCTCAACGTCGTGCCAGTCGACTTCGTCACCGACGCGACCTGGCTGCTCGCGCAGAACCCGGCCGCGAAGGGCAAGACGGTGCACCTCGTCGACCCCAACCCCATGTCGGCGCGTCGCGTGTACGAGCTGATCGCCGCGAAGTCGAACCGCAAGCTGCCTCGCTTCAACGTCTCGGCGCGCGCGGCCGACTTCATGCTGCGCCTGCCAGGCCTCGAGAAGCTCGCGCGGCCCCAGCGCGCCGCCATCAACTACGTGAACCACCTCGCGCTCTACAACTGCCACACGGCCCTCGAGTTGCTCGACGGCACGGGCGTACGGTGCCCGCCGCTCAGCACGTACCTCGACACGCTCGTCGACTACGCGATGACCGTCTGGAAAGACCG
>JAIUOS010000025.1 GCA_020161755.1 Actinomycetota bacterium | reverse complement strand
TCTCTTCCTGTCCCCCACCCGCCGACTTGTCAGAATCTGGAACCGCTGGAGCGGCCGCAGATTCTGACAAGTCGGGGACGGGTGTTTCGGTGTACTACGCGACGGTCGGATCGGTGGAGACCGCGGTCTCCTCGCCCTCGTCCTCGCGGCCCGGGGTCTTCAGGTTCCACTTGCGGATCACGAAGCGGAAGAGGAAGTAGTAGACCACTGCGAAGGCCAGGCCGATCGGGATGATCAGCCACGGTTGCTGACCGATGTTCCAGTTCAGCGCGTAGTCGAACAAGCCGGCGGAGAACCCGAAGCCCATGTGGATCCCGAGGCCGTTGGTGATCGCCAGGGACAGGCCGGTGAGCACGGCGTGGATGATGTACAGCGGCCACGCGATGAACATGAACGAGAACTCCAGCGGCTCGGTGACGCCGGTGAGGAACGAGGTCAGGGCCACCGAGATCATGATGCCGCCGACGGCCGCACGGTTCTTGGGCTTGGCCTCCTGCCAGATCGCCAGGGCGGCGGCGGGCAGGGCGAACATCATGATCGGGAAGAAGCCGGTCATGAAGATGCCTGCGCTCGGGTCGTGGGCGAAGAACCGGGTGAGGTCGCCGTGGACGACGGTGCCGTCCGCGGTGGTGAAGTCACCGATCTGGAACCACACGATGTTGTTGGGGATGTGGTGCAGACCCAGCGGGATCAGCAGGCGGTTGAGCGTGCCGTAGACGAAGCCACCGACCACGGCGTTGCCGGCGACCCACTCGCCGACCGCGGTCAGCCCCGCCTTGAACGCCGGGTAGATGAAGGCCATCAGCACCGCCAGGAGCATCGTGGCCAGGGCGGTCACCATCGGGACGAAGCGCCGGCCGCCGAAGAAGGCCAGGTACGGCGGGAGGGAGATCCGGTAGTAGCGCTGCCACAACCAGCCGGCGATCAGGCCGACCAGGATGCCGCCCAGGACGCTGTAGTTGATCAGGTCCTGCTTCGCACCTTCGGCGGCGACGCCGAGCACCAGCGGCGACATCGCGTCGCCGACGGCCTTGAAGACCAGGTAGCCGACCACGGCCGCCAGGGCCGTCGAGCCGTCCGACTTCTTCGCCATGCCGATCGCGACACCGACCGCGAACAGCAGCGGCAGCGCGTTGAACAGGGAGCCACCGGCTGCGCCGATGACGGACGCCACGGCGTTCCAGCCGAGGCCGTCCTTGCCGAGCAGGTCGTCCTGGCCCAGGCGCAGCAGCAGTGCTGCGGCGGGCAGGGACGCGATCGGCAGCATCAGGCTGCGGCCGAACTTCTGCAGCGGCGCAAGGTTGAAACGGCCGACGGCCGCCATCTCGTTGCTCGTCACAACTTTCCTTCCGGGTTTGATCGGGCCGATGACAGGTCGTCTCGGCCCAGTTCCATGTGGACCTGGTACCGGTCCCCGCGGTAGCGGGAGACCACGTACTCAATGGGGGTTCCGCCGGCGGAGGAGACCCGCCGGAAGACCAGGAGGGGGGTGGTGGTGGCTGTGGCGAGCTGGCGGGCCAGGTCGGGGTCCGCCACCTCCCCCCACAGCGTCTGCTCGGCGTGGTCGACCCACAGGCCGTAGGAGTGGCCGAGGATCTCGTACAACGAGCCGCCGGCGATGTCGCGCTGGTCGAGGCCGGGCAGCAGGTGCGCGGGGTACCAGCCGTCCTCGTGGGCGATGGGCTCGTCGTCGGCGAGCCGGATCCGGACCACGTGCCACGCGGCGACCCCGGGCTCGATCCCGAGACCGGCGGCGGCCTCCGACGGCGGCTCGGCGAGGGTCACCGAGATCAGCCGGGTGGAGGGGTTGCGTCCACGACGGCGCATGTCCTGGCTGAAGGACGCCAGGTGCAGCCTGGTCTCCAGCCGGGGCCGGACGGCGAACGTCCCCAGCCCGTGCGTACGCTGGAGCAGGCCATCGGCGACCAGTCCGTCGATCGCCTTGCGGACGGTGGCGCGGGAGACACCATAGGTGGCCATCAGCTCGCGCTCGGACGGGATCGACTGCCCGGGGACGACCATGCCGATGAGCAGCTCGCGCAGTTGCTGGTGCTTGGGACGCGGGCCCTCGACGATCACCTCCGACAGCGTCTTCGCCATGTCTCGATCCTCTGTTCCGTACTGGTGCGTACTGGTCCGTACCAGTTCTCCAGAATCATGCTATGGTTCTGCACAAGCTGTCAAGCGGGACATGCTTCAAGCGGGCCGAGGAAGGCCCCCTCAGACATCAAGGGAGAGACATGAGCAAGGCAGAGCAGATCCTCGCCGGCCTCGGCGGAGCGGCGAACATCATCGAGATCGAGGCGTGCATCACCCGCCTGCGCACCGAGGTCAAGGATCCGGCGCTGGTCGACGAGAAGGCCCTCAAGGCCGCCGGCGCGCACGGCGTCCTCGCCGCGGGCAAGGTCGTGCAGGTCGTGGTGGGTCCGGAGGCCGACAACCTGGCCGAGGACATCGAGGACCTGATGTGATGCAGGTCCTCTCCCCCTGCCCGGGCCGGGCGTTCCCGATCACGGAGGTCAGCGACCCCGTCTTCGCCGCCGAGATGGTCGGCCCGGGGATCGCGATCGAGCCCGCGCCCGAGCAGACCACGGTGGTCGCCCCGGTGTCGGGCCGGATCCTCAAGCTGCACCCGCACGCGTTCGCGATGCTCACCGCCGACGGCGTCGGCGTCCTGGTCCACCTCGGCATCGACACCGTCAAGCTCGACGGCGCCGGCTTCGAGGTGCTCGCCGAGGAGGGCGGGACGGTCGCCGCGGGCGATCCGATGGTGGCGTGGAACCCGGCCACCATCGACGCGGACGGGGTGAGCACCACCGTCATGGTGGTCGCGCTCGACCGTCCGGCCGGCTCGCTGGACGGCCTCGCGACCGGGCCCGTGGCCGCGGGCGAACCGCTGTTCAGCGTCGATGCCTGACCAGCCCGCCGCACTCCTGCTCGACCTCGACGGCACGCTCGTCGACTCCGAGGGCTTCCACCGCCAGGTCTTCCGCAACTGGTTCGCCGCGCGCGGCTGGGACGCGGACGAAGAACTGCTGGACGCCTTCACCGGACGCCGAGCCGATGACGTCCTCGCCGCCGACCCAGGCCCCTGGGACGGCGAGGACGTGTCGGTGATGACCGCCGAGCTGCTCGCCCACACGGCTGGGCTCCCCGCCCCGAAGCTCGCTCCGGGCGCGGCCGAGCTCATCACCGGCGCCCGCGTCCCGCTGGCGCTGGTGACGTCCGCGACCCCGGACTGGGCGCGGACGTGCCTGGGCGAGCTGCTCGACCGGTTCGCGGTGGTCGTCACCCGCAACGAGGTCAGCGAGGGCAAGCCGCACCCCGAGCCCTATGCGGTCGCCATCCGCGCACTCGGCGTCGCGGCCGCGTCCTGCCTCGCGGTGGAGGACGCGCCGGCCGGCGTCGCATCCGCCGTGGCCGCGGGCGTGGGCACGGTGGTGGCCGTCCGCGGCACGTTCGCCGCCGAGCAGCTGTCCGGGGCCCACGTGGTGGTCGCGAGCCTCGACGAGGTGGCCGGCTGGCTGTAGGTCAGCGGGTCGGGCGGGGGATCTTCTTCGTCGCCTGCGCCTCCTTGGACGCGGCCAGCTCACGCTGCGCCGCCTCCTGCTCGGCCTTCAGCTCGTCCATGCTGAAGCTGCCGCGCAACCCGAAGTAGACCACCGCGGCGATCGCGAGCGACCAGTACGGCGGGGCGCCGAGGATCAGGGGGGCGGTGATCAGCGCCACCATGTCGATGCCGCGGAACAGGTTCACGATCAGCCCGGGCGGCAGCGCCCCCGAGGCGGTCGCCATCATCGGCGTCTGGTAGTCGACCTTCTTGGCGGTCACCCAGCGCACGGCGCCGAACAGGCCGGCCAGCGCGGTGATCAGGGAGACGATCAGGCCGTCGACGAACGGCCGGTCGGCCCCCGTGCTGGCAATGCCCACGAACGCCGGCGTCGCGGCGAGCCCCCACAGCAGCGCGAGCCCGGCCGGGACGGCCATCGCCGCCGTCCGCAGCTGCGCGGTCTTGAACGGGAACGACCGGGCGAGGCCGCCGGTGCGGGTCAACACCCGCAGGCTGCCCAGGAACGGAACCAGGCCGGCCACCAGCGCGAGGCCGCTGAGCAGCGGGTTGAGCTGGCTCATCCGCAGGGCGTCCGCGGCGTAGGGCACCAGCAGGCTCATGCCGAGCCCGAGGAAGGAGGACGGCGAGCGCCGCAGCCGCTCCACGTCCCGCCAGATCAGGGCGCCCAGGCCGAGGCCGCGTCCGCGGGTGGGCCGGACGTGGCCCTTCTCCGCCATCCGGCGCTCGACGAGGATGTCGCGGATCAGCCCGAAGTCGAGGGCGAACATGGCGCCCTGCATGCCGCTGACCAGGGATCCGCCGGAGACCAGCCGGGCGCGCCGGATCTGGTCCAGCCGGGCAACGGTGGTCACCAACAGCGCCGCCAGCGCGATCAGGGCCACCGCCGCGATGCCGGCCATCACCAGGGTCAGCCCGCCCGCGCTGGACACCACCGAGGCGGGCAGCCAACCCGCGGCGACCGACACCACGACCAGCAGGACGGCGAGCGCCGCGGTGCCGAACAACGCCTGGAGCACCTTGATCACCACGGCGCGTTCCCGTGGCTGCTCGGACGCGGCGAACGCGACCAGCGCGGCGCTGCCGAACGCCGCCGCGCCGCTCCACGCGGCGACCTGCGGCCAGCTCAGGCCGGACAGGGCGCCCACCAGCGCGGTGGCGAGGCCGGAGACGCCGAAGGCGAGCGCCAGCGGGGGCACCAGCCGTCCGCGCAGCAGCCGCTTGCGACTGATCGGTGCGTCCATCAGCCAGAAGCCCTCCGCGGCGGAGGCGAGCACCGGCCCGAACAGCCGGGAGACACCCAGCGCCAGGGCGAAGCAGGCCAGCACCGTCGCCGAGGGCAGCAGCAGCCGTCCGGACGCGCACGCCTCGGTGTTGCACCCGGCGACCTCGCCCTGGGCACGCAGCACCGCGGACGTGATCATCGCGCCGACGACGACCAGGCTGAACAACATCACGTAGCTGTCCTGGAGGATCTGTCCCAGGGTGCGGGTGGCGCGGCCGTGGCGCCAGACCTTCATCTCCTGGTGCAGCTGCTTCTCGTCCACGTCCAGCGGCTCGACGTCGGGAAGGAAGAAGAACTCGCGCGGGGGCGCGACCGTCTCCTCGACGACATCGGGTTCGGGAGCTGCGTCCGCCACCGGTGTGGCGCGGATCAGCTTGCGGGACTTCTTACTCATCGGCGAGCACCTCGGCCCGGTCGCCCAGGCGGACCACGCGGGTGGCCACCCGCTCGACCAGCACCGGCTCGTGGCTGGCCATCACGATCGCCAGCCCGCGGGTGCGCTCGGCCGCGAGCCGCTCGGCCAACCACTCCACACCCTCGGTGTCGAGCCGCTGCTCGGGCTCGTCGAGGATCAGCAGCTTGCGCGGACGGATGAATGCGGTGGCCAGGGCGAGGCGGCGGCGCTGGCCCGAGGACAGGGTGCCCGGCAGCTGGCCCGACTGCGGCACCAACTGCACCTCGTGCAGCACCTCGTCGACGGCGGTGTCGGCGTCGGGGATGCCGTGGGCGCGGGCGAGCAGGTCGAGGTGCTCGACCACGCTGAGGTCGGGGAAGAAGTCGAGGTCGTCGATGACCGTGGCGACGTCGCGGCGGATCTCGGGGTTGGTCTCGCTGACCCGGGTGCCGTTGACCTCGACGGTGCCGTCGTCGGGCTTGTCGGCGCCGATCAGGCAGCGCAGGACGGTCGACTTGCCGGCGCCGTTGCGTCCGGTGAGCGCGACGGCCTCGCCGGCGGCCACCTCCAGGTTGAAGCCGTCAACGATCACCACCGGCCCGAAGGCCTTCTTCAGATTGGTGACCTTCAGTACCGGGGTCTTTCGTGCCATGCCCCTGATTCTCCACCATTGGCGAAGTCGTTCCGGACGTGGCGATGGTCGGCGGCTGTCCGCGGGGCGTGGCAGGCTATCCCCGTGCGTGTGACTGGCGAGGCCCGAGCGACCCTGGCGAGGCGGCGGGCCGAGGTGGCCGCCATGTTCGACGGGGTGGCCCCGCGCTACGACCTGGTCAACGATGTGCTCTCCCTCGGCCAGGACCGCCGCTGGCGCGCCGAGACGGTCGCCGCGGTCGCCCCGCGTCCCGGCCAGCGCATCCTCGACCTCGCCGCCGGCACCGGCACGTCCAGCCGTCCGTTCGCCGACGCCGGCGCCCTGGTGGTGCCGGCCGACCTCAGCGAGGGCATGCTCGCGGTCGGCAAGCAGCGCCAGCCAGATCTCGCGTTCGTGAACGCGGACGCGCTCGCGCTGCCGTTCGCAGACGGCGCGTTCGACGCGGTCACGATCAGCTTCGGACTGCGCAACGTCGAGGACGCGGCAGCGGCGCTCGCCGAACTGCGCCGGGTGACCCGTCCGGGCGGGCGCATCGTCATCTGCGAGTTCTCCACGCCCACCTGGGAACCGTTCCGGCACACCTACCGCACGTACCTGGTCGGCGCACTGCCGAAGGTGGCCGGACTCACCTCGTCCAACCCGGCGGCGTACGACTACCTCGCCGAGTCGATCCTGGCCTGGCCCGACCAGCGCACCCTCGCCGAGCTGATGTTCGACGCCGGCTGGCGCGGTGTCGGCTGGAAGAACCTCAGCGGTGGCATCGTCGCCCTGCACCGGGCCCATGCCTGATGTTCACGCTTGACCCGTACGCCGCCCGGAGCTGTCCGCTGAAGGTCCACCACACCTTCCACCCGGGCCTGACCCGCCCCGTCCAGGCGCCCGCACCCACCCGGATCGCCGGCGGGGCCGAGTTCGCCGCGGGCGTGCAGGCGTCCGTCCTGGCCGGGAACGCGCGGGTGGTCGACCTGCGCGGCCTCACCACCGAACCCAGCGACGTGCAGGAGACGGCCTGCCTCAGCGCGCTGGCCGACGGCGTGGACGTGGTGCTCGGCGGGCTGCTCCCCCGCGACTGGGACGCGCACCGTGCGGGCCGTCCCGACCTGTTGGTGCGTGACCCCGCCGGTGGCTACTTCCCCGGCATCGTGAAGTACCAACGCGTGGTCGACCCCCGCAAGGACGACGTCGCCTACTTCTCGTCCGAGCTGGCCGACCTGCCGCGTCGTGAGGAGTCCACCGGCTGGCGCTACCGCTGGCACTGGCGCTGGAACAACACCGTCCAGCTCGCCCACCTGTGGCGGTTGCTCGCGGCCACCGGCCACGCCGCGGCCAGCGGGCCGTGGGCGCTGATCGTCGGCAACGACGACTTCGCCGGACGCGGTACCCGCGCCACCTGGGTCGACCTGTCCGAGGCCGCGGTGCCGCCACCGCCCGACCAGGTGGCCGCGGCCGCCCGGTCCGATTCGGCCGACCCGGTGCCGCCGGTGAGCGCGCTGGCCCGCTACGACCACGAGTTCGCCCTGCGCGTCCGGCTGGCCGAGGCGGCCGGTTCGGCGGCACCGGACGACCCGCCGCTGCTGCGTCCGATCGTCAGCTACGAGTGCGGGTACTGCCCGTGGTGGTCGGTGTGCCGGCCCCAGCTGGACGACGACGACCTGAGCCTGCGCATCAACAAGTCACCGCTGGACGCGCACGAGATCAGCGTCCTGCGCAACGCGGGCGTCTCCACCGTCCGCCAGCTCGCCGGGAGCGACCTCGACCGGCTGCTGCCCGGCTACCTGCCGCTGGTCGCGCACCGATCCGGCGCGGAGGACCGGCTGCGGCTCGCGCAGCGACGCTCGCAGCTGCTGCTCGACGGCCTGGAGCTGGAGCGCACCACCTCCGGGCCGATCGCGTTGCCCGCCGCGAGCCTCGAGATCGACATCGACATCGAGACCTCCCGCGACGACCGGGTCTACCTGTGGGGGTTCTGGGTCTCCGACGGCAACGGCGGCGGCAGCTACCAGCAGTTCAGCAGCTTCACCGAGCTCGACGACGGCGGCGAGCACGAACTGGCGCGGCAGGCGATGGAGTGGCTGCGCGAACTGGTCAGCGGCACGGACGCGCTGGTGTACCACTACTCCGACTACGAGGTGGTGCGGCTGGCGCGGCTCGCGTCCGGCGGGGACGACGACCTCGACTGGGGCGTCGACTTCGCCCGGACGAACTTCGTCGACCTGTTCGGTGTGGTGCGCCAGCACTTCTTCGGCACCAACGGCCTGGGCCTGAAGGTGGTGGCCTCGGCGGGGGCGGGCTTCCACTGGCGCGACGAGGACCCGGGCGGTCTGAACAGCATGCGCTGGTTCGACGAGGCGGTGCACGCCGCGTCCGAGGCCGACCGCGAGCAGGCGCGCACCCGCGTCCTGGAGTACAACGAGGACGACGTGAAGGCCACCTGGCACCTGCGCCGGTGGCTGCGCGGCCTGGAGGGCTGAACCTGCGCATGGCCGTCCGCCGTCGGTCGACCTAGTCTCGGGACATGACGACGAGGACCACCCGCATTCTGAGTGTCACCGTGCCGGTCGCCGACCAGGACCGCGCGCTCGCCTTCTACACCGAAGTGCTGGGCTGCGTGCTGGTGCGGGACTTCGAGCCCTGGCCGGGGGCGCGACTGGTGGAGGTCGCGCCGCCCGGCTCGAGCGTCAGCTTCGTGCTGCTGCCGTCGGACAGCCGCATCCCGGTCGCTGTGCGGATGGGCACGCCCGACGCCTACGCCGCGTTCGATGCCCTGCGCGGGGCCGGCGCCACGCTGCACAACGACGCGGTCGTCGAACTCCCGGGCTCGCCACCGATGTTCTTCTTCGCCGATCCCGACGGCAACGGCCTGGTCTACCTCGAGGAGGAGGTCGACTGATCACCCGAGCTCGACGGTGCGGTGCTCGACCGCGCTGGTGCGGGCCGCGTCCAGCACCCTGAGCACCTCGATCGCGTCCGCGACCCCGACCGGCACCTCGGTGCCGTCCGCGACCGCGCGGGCGAACGCGCTGTAGTAGCTGGCGTGGTTGCCCTGGACGGAGGGCACCACGCGCTCCCCCGCCGCGGTCCGTAGCCGTCCCCAGTGCTGCGCGGGCTCGTAGCCCCACCCGGACGGGTCGTCGGCGGGACGCCGGCCGGCCTTGACGTCGCGGGTCTGCACGTCGCTGCCGGTGGCGACGTAGCTGCCGTGGGCCCCGTACAGCTCCAGGGTGCGCCGGACGAGCCGGTTCAGCTTCGAGGCCGACAGGAAGCTGGCCACGCCGCCGGCGTGGTCGAGACGCAGCGCGAAGCCGGCGTCCGTCCGTCCCTCGGGCAGGTCGACCCACTCCAGGTGCGCACTCACCTGTGCGACCGGCCCGAACAGCCAGTACGCCTGGTCGACGAGGTGGCTGCCGAGGTCGCGCAGCAGCCCGCCGTGGGGTCCGGCCTCCAGGCTGCCCGGCTCGTCGAGGTCGAAGCAGGAGGTGAAGCGCCAGATCGTGCCGAGCTCACCGGAGTCCAGGACGGTCTTCAGGGTCTGGACGTCGGCGTCCCGGCGCCGCTGGTGGAACACGCTCAGCCGGACGCCGGCGGCGTCGGCCAGGTCGCCCAGCTCGGCCGCGACCTCCGCGCTGGGCGCGAACGGCTTGTCGGCGACCACATGGACGCCCGCGGCGATCGCCTCTCGCACCAGCTCGTAGCGGGTCGGCGGCGGGGTGCTGATCGCGACCGCGTCCACCCCGGCGGCGAGCAGGTCGGTCAGGCTCGCGTAGGTCGGCATCCCCGGACGCTCCGCGTGCAGTTCGGCGGCCCGCTCGGGCGAGCGCGTCACGACGCCGACGAGCTCGACCCCGTCCGCCGCGTCGATGTAGGGCGCGTGGAACCAGCGTCCGCCCGCCCCGTAGCCGACCAGCCCGATCCTCATTGGTGCCTTCCGCTTCCGGTTTGCCGCTGCCCCTCCGAGTTGTCAGAACCTCCTTGCGCTATAGCGCAATGAGGTTCTGACAACTCGGCAGGGGGGGTCAGGAGTTCAGTTCCGACTCGATCCGCTCGCGCATGCGGACGTGGATCGCGTCGGCGTCCTCTTCCCAGCCGAACACCGAGACCGCCACCCGGCCGTCGTAGTTGGTCTCGCGCAGGTAGCCGAAGAGCTGGTCCCACGGCACCTCGCCGTTGCCGATCTCGTTGTGCGCGTGGATCCGGGCGTCCACCCCGGGCGGGTTCATGATGTAGCGGTTCCCGATGTTCGCACGGTGGTTGTACACGTCGGCGATGTGCACGTGCGCGAGCGTGTCCCCGGCGTAGGCCAGCATCTCGCCCACATTCCCCGCACCCTCGGACAGGTGGAAGGCGTGTGCGCAGCAGAACTCGTAGTTGAACCAGTCCTTGTTGACCCCGCGGACGATGTCGACGCAGCGCGCGTTCGTCTCGATGAAGTCGTACGGGTGGGCCTCGACCGTGCAGCTGATCCCGTACTTCTCGAAGTCGGGGGCCAGTTCCTCGATCGAGGAGTAGAACGCCCACTCGCACTCGGTCGGACGGTTCGGGTCGCCGGACAGCTCGGTGGCGATCATCGGCACCTCGAGGTCGTTGGCGATCTGCAGCAGGCGGCGGAAGTTCCGCACGTGCATCCGGCGCGTCCAGTCGTCCGGCGAGGACCAGTTGAAGACCGGGTTGAACGTCTCGATCCTCACCCCGGACGCAGCCATCGCCTGCTTGACCTTCGCGATGTCGGCGTCGTTGACCTTCGGGTAGTGGTGCCACTCGTGGAAGTCGGCACGCGGCGACAGCTCGATGAACTCATACCCCAGGTCGGCGGCCTTGTAGCACTCCTCGGCCACCGACATCGTGGCGTGGTACATGTGCGTGTCGAGCAGGATCTTGACCATCGCGTTTCTCCTTCGAACCGGTGGGATCAGGCGCCGAACGTGGTGCCGGTGACAACCGGGACGGGGTGCCAGGCGCCGTCGGCGGCGGACGCCACGATCGCCTCGTCCGCCTCGGCCGCGGCCCACGCGTCCCCGGCGGACGGGGCGAGCTGCCGCCCGGTCAGGATCGACTCCAGGAACAGCCGGGCCTCGATGACCTTCGAGTCGTCGAAGCTCAGGTGCATGCCGGGGCCGGGCTGGAAGCGTCCGTAGTCACCGTGGCCGGCCTCGCTCATCACCGCCGTGTAGCCGCGATGACTGGTACCGGCGTCGGCGATCAGGACCTGCAGGTGCTGGGGGTGCTCGAAGCTCCAGCGGACGGAGCCCGACGTCCCGTACACCTCGACCACGTACTCCGCACGCGGACCCATCGCCACCCGGGACGACTCCAGCGTCACCAGGGCGCCGGACTCGGTGCGCGCCAGTGCGGCGACGTAGTCCTCGTTCTCGACCGCCCGGCGCTCGTCGCTGACCGCGACCGCCGAGTGCCCGACGCCCACCCCGAGCGGCAGCGGGCGGTCGGTGATGAAGGTGTCGGTCATGGCGGTGACCGACGAGACCCGGGTGCCGAGCACGAACTGGGCGAGGTCGATGCCGTGGCTGAGCAGGTCGCCGACGACCCCGGCGCCGGCCTGCGCGCGGGTGTAGCGCCAGGTGAACGGGCCGTCCGGTGAGGACGCGTAGTCGGCGATCAGCCAGACCCGGGCGTTGGTGATGCGTCCCAGCGTGCCGGACAGGACCAGGTCACGGGCGTGCGCGACCGGCGGCTGGTGGCGGTAATTGAAGCCCGTCGCGGTGGTCAGCCCGGCCGCGGCCGCGGCCTGCGCGATCTCGCGGCTCTGGGACGCGTTCACGCCCATCGGCTTCTCGATCCAGAAGTGCTTTCCCGCCGCGATCGCCGCCAGGGCGATCTCGTGGTGCAGGAAGTTCGGTGCACAGATCGAGACAGCCTCGATCGCCGGGTCGGCGAGCAGGTCGGCGTAGTCGCCGACCGCCCGGGAGAAGCCCAGCGCGAGCGCCGCCTCCTGGTTGGCTTCGACGGGGTCCGCGGCGGCGACCAAGCGCGCCTTCACCCCCAGCTCCGGGTAGCGCTCCCCCACCTGGGCGAAGCCCCGGCTGTGCAGCCGTCCCATCCAGCCCAGCGCGATGACGCCGACGCCGATCTCTCTCATGACTGTTCCTTCCCGTGTCCTGGCGGAAGAGGACAGTCCCCCTTCCGCCACTCGACGGCTCGTGCGAGACGGCGCCCCTCAGCGGAGAAGGGCGCCGTCGTCGTGGTTGCTCAGCGGTTCTTGCGCTCGTCGATGATGATCGCGAGGACGATGATCACGCCCTTGACGACCTGCTGCATGAACGGCGAGATGTTCAACAGGTCCATGCCGTTGTTGATCACGCCGATGATCAGGGCGCCGACGACCGCGCCCCAGATCGTGCCGATGCCGCCGTTGAAGCTGGTGCCGCCGATGACGGCCGCGGTGATCGCGTCCAGCTCGATGCCGGTGCCGAGCTGGGGGTTGCCGGACCCGATCCGGGACGCCAGCAGGATGCCGGCCAGACCGGCCAGCAGGCCGGACAGGGCGAAGATGCCGATCTTCAGCTTGTTCAGCCCGATGCCGGACACGCGCGCGGCCTGCTCGTTGCCGCCGAGGGCGTAGGTGTGGCGTCCGAACCGGGTGAAGTTCAGCATGACGTGGGCGACCACCGCGACGATCGCGAGGATCCAGATCGGGACGGGGATCCACAGCAGGTCGCCCTGGCCGATCCAGTTGAACTCGGGGCTGAGCCGGGAGATCGGGCGTCCACCGGAGTAGATCAGTGCCATGCCGCGGGCCGCTGTCATCATGCCCAGGGTCGCGATGAACGGGGCGATGCCGAAGCCGGCGATCAGCGCGCCGTTGATCAGGCCGAGCAGCGCGCCGGCGGCGAGGCCGGCCAGCACCGACACGATCACCGGGACGTGGAGCCCGGGGTACATGATCACGGACGCCTGCGGCGTCTGCGCGAGGCTGGAGGACACCACGGCGGCGACGGCGACGATCGATCCCACCGACAGGTCGATGCCCTTGATGATGATCACGAACGTCATGCCGGTGGCGATGATGCCGATGGCGGCGACCTGCCGGATCACGTTGATCAGGTTCTGCGGCTGCAGGAACGAGCCGCCGGTCAGGATCGACAGCAGGATCACGAACAGCAGCAGGATGCCGACGATCGCGTACTTCTTGATGAAGCCGCTGGTGTCGAACTTGGTCCGGGTGTCAGCGGTCGTAGCGGTGGACATTGTCTGGTCTTCCTCTCAGGCCGCAGTCGCGTCGGGGCCGGTGGCGAGTTGCATGATTCGTTCCTGGGTGGCGTCGGCGCGCTCCACGATGCCGCTGACGGTGCCCTCGTGCATGACGACCACACGGTCGCTCATGCCGAGCACCTCGGGCATCTCCGAGGACACCATGATGATCGCCTTGCCCTGCTGGGCGAGCATCGACATCAACCGGTGGATCTCCGACTTCGCACCCACGTCGATGCCGCGGGTGGGCTCGTCGATCATCAGGATGTCGGGCAGCGTCAGCAGCCAGCGGGAGATCAGCACCTTCTGCTGGTTGCCGCCCGACAGGTTCTGGATCAGCTGGTTCAGCGACGGCGTCTTCAGCGCCAGCGCCTCACGCTGGGCCTGGCAGTCCGCCTCGATCCGGCGCCGGTTCAGGAAACCGTTCGGCGAATACTTCGGCAGCGCGGCCATGATCATGTTGTCGCGGACGCTCAACACACCCATGATGCCGGTGAGCTTGCGGTCCTCGGTCAACAGCGCCATGTTCGCGGCGATCGCGTCCTTCGGCTGGCTGATCGTCACCGGCGCGCCATTGATGGTGATCGTGCCACTGTCGGCCTTGTGCACCCCGAACAGGGTCTCCAGCACCTCGGTACGACCGGCACCCATCAGGCCGGCGAACCCGAGGATCTCGCCCCGCCGCAGCGCGAAACTGACATCGCGGACCAGGTGGCCGCGGTTCAAGTGCTCCACCGACAAGATCACCTCGCCGATCTCCGCCTCGAGCTTGGGGAACATCTGGGTGAGCTCGCGGCCCACCATCAAGGTGATCAGCTTGTCCCGGTCCAGTTCGGACGCG
Source organism: Actinomycetota bacterium (assembly GCA_020161755.1). Taxonomy (GTDB): domain Bacteria; phylum Actinomycetota; class Actinomycetes; order Propionibacteriales; family Propionibacteriaceae; genus Propionicimonas. The sequence goes on along the minus strand of JAIUOS010000025.1, from coordinate 50,185 downwards.
GGCAGCGTCGCGACGTGCTTGCCGTCGCGGAAGACAGTGATGTCGTCGGAGATCTTGAAGACCTCGTCCATCTTGTGCGTGATGTAGATGATCGCCGTGCCGGTCGAACGCAACTGGTCGATCATCCGGTGCAGGTGCGCAACCTCGGTCTCGGTGATCGCCGACGTCGGCTCGTCCATGATGATGAGCTTGGAGTCGAAGCTGATCGCCTTCGCGATCTCGACCATCTGCGTCTGCGCGATGCTCAGGTCCTTCATCAGCTTCGTCGGGGAGATCCGGATCTCCCACTTGTCGAACAGCTCCTGCGTGGCGGTATTCATCGCCCGGCGGCTGATCAGGCCCAGCGCGCCCTTCGGCTCGCGACCCAGCCAGATGTTCTCCGCCACCGTCATCTCCGGAACCGGCGAGAGCTCCTGGTGGATCATCGAGATCCCCAGGCCCAGCCCGGTGGCGGTGTCGTTGATCTGCACCTCACGGCCGTCGAAGACGATCGTGCCGTCGTCGGGTGTGTACATCCCGATCAGCACCTTCATCAGCGTCGACTTGCCGGCCCCGTTCTCGCCCATCAACGAGTGGACCGTCCCGGCCCGCACGTTCAGGTCGACATGGTCGAGGGCGTGGACGCCGGGGAAGATCTTGTCTATCCCCTGCATCCGCAGCAGGTATTCGTCAGTCATCACACACCTCACGGGACGGCGTTGTCTGGAGCGGTTCTCAGAGCTGGTGGGTGGGTGACCGCTGGTCACCCACCCACCGGGTTTTCTAGCGTGTCACTTGCCCTCGAAGTCCGCCATGTTGTCGACGGTCACCAGCTGGTAGGGGATGTCGACGTAGGCCGGGACGGTCTCGCCGGCGATCAGCTTGAGCGCCGCGTCCACGCCGCCGCCACCCTGGCCCTTGGCGTCCTGGAACACGGTGGTGGCCAGGTCGCCGGCCTTCAGCGCGGCCAGGGCGTCGGACGTGGCGTCCACGCCGCCGACGAGAATGCCGCCGGCGCCGAGCTTCTTGTTGGCCGCCTTGATGGCGTTGATCGCACCGAGCGCCATCTCGTCGTTGTTCGCGCAGACCACGTCGATCTGGTCGCCGGACTGCAGCCAGTTCTCCATGATCGACTGGCCCTTGTCACGTGCCCAGTTGCCGGCCTGGGTCTTGATGACCTTCATGCCCGGGTTCTGGGCCACGACGTCGTTGCAGCCCTTGGTGCGGAGCACGGCGGCCTCGTTGGCCGGGTCGCCCTGGATGATGACGACGTTGCCCTTGCCGCCGGCCTGCTTGGCCAGCTCGGTCATCTCCAGCGTGCCGGAGACCAGGGAGTCCGAACCCACGTAGGGCACGCCCTCGGGGAGGTCGGAGGGGTTGCGGTTGACGTAGACCAGCGGGATCTTCGCGTTCTGCGCGGCCTCGGTCATCGGGCCGGCGGCGTCGGTGTCGACGGCGATGACGATGATCGCGTCCACCTTCTGCGACACGAAGTTCTCGACCTGGCTGAGCTGCACGTCGGTCTTCTCGTCGGCGGCCACGATGCTGACGTCGGCGCCCTTGGCCTTCGCCTCGGCGGTGATGCCGTCGGCCACCTTCTGGAGGAACTGGTCGAGGATCGGGAACGTGACGCCGATCTTGTAGGTCTTGTTGGCATCCGAGGATGCCGCACCGGAGCTGCTGCCGGACGGCGCGGTCGCCGAGGAGCAGGCGGTGAGGACGGTGGCGGACGCGAACACGAGCGCCGCGACCTTGAGTCCAATCTTGTTGGCCATGAATCCCTCTCTTCGAGATCTGGGGACACGGTCCGCCTTGGTCTGGGAACGGCAGGGAGGAGGCCCTGGCTCCTCCATTGCCAACCTAAGGCTTCTCGTATCGTCCGACCACGACTCCGTGGCCGGTACGTCGAACCTACGGTTAGCCTGAGTTGTTGTCAAGACATATGCACATGTATGTGACATGAACGAGATAACAATTCCACAACGCCGGCCCCGTCCGCCCCACGGACCGAAACGGGGACGGTTCCCAACTCGGTCCCGGACCGAAACAGGGACGGTTCCTATCTCGGTCCGGGACCAAGATAGGAACCGTCCCCCGGATGCGGTGCTCAGGCGTAGAACGCCGGCTTGTCGATCATCACGATCGGCACCTCACCGTCGGCGGTGAGGGCCTGGACGCCGGCGTCGCACACCACGGCCGCGGCGTAGCCGTCCCATGAGGACGAGCCGGTGTGACGGCCCTCGGAGACGGCGGTGATCCACTCCTGCACCTCGGTGACGAAGGCGCCGAAGAACCGGTCGTTGTGGTCACGGCTGATGCGGTTGCGGGCACCGTGGAGGTCGCGGACGTCGACCACGTTCTGGTCGGCCAGCGACACCACGCCCTTCTCGGCGACGGCCTCGCAGCGGATGTCGTAGCCGAACTGGCAGTTGACGAACACCTCGTCGTCCACCCGGACGCCGGACTCGCTGGTCAGGATCAGCACCAACGGGTCCTGGAGGTGCGCGAACCGCAGGCTGGTCTTCTTCGGCTTGTCGACCCGGGCGGAGACGAACTCCTCCCCGAGCAGCCAGCGGGTGGTGTCGATCTCGTGGATCGCGGTGTCGTTGATCGCCATGTCCCAGGTGTAGGCCTCGGGAACCGTCGGGTTCCGGTGCGCACAGTGGATCATCAGCGTCTCGCCGATCTCGCCGGAGTCGACCAGCGCCTTCATCTCCCGGTAGCTGGCGTCGAACCGCCGCATGAAGCCGACGGTGACGAGCTTGCGGCCCGCTGCCTGCTCGGCGTCCATGATCCGCAGCGCGCCGTCGGCGGTCGGGGTGAGCGGCTTCTCGCAGAACACCGGCTTGCCGGCGGCGATGCAGGCCAGGACGTCCGCCTCGTGGGCAGGGCCGAAGCTGCAGATCATCACCGCGTCGACGTCGGCGGAGTTGATCAGGGACGCGGAGTCGGCGAACGCCACCCCGCCGATCCGCTCCGCCACCGTGGCCGCGTTGTCGGGGTTCACGTCGCTGACGGCGACCACGCGGCCACCGGCGATCACCGAGTGGATGCGGGCGATGTGGGCCTTGCCCATACCGCCGGGGCCGATCATGCCGATACGAACAGTCATGTCAGTTCTCCTTGCTCAGGCGAGGCCGAGGCCGAGGGACGCCAGGTAGAGGCGGGTATCGACGGCGTTCTGGTACGGGAAGTCCTTGTCGCAGCCGTACATGTCCTGCTCGCAGATCACGTAGAGCTCCTTGTCCAGGTCGGCGAGGGTCTCGATCAGCGCCTTCATCTCCGGCAGGCCGGCGGGCGGGGCGACGGAGGCGCCGGAAAGGTTCGCCTTCACGAACGGCCAGTCCTCGTCGTGGGCCTGCTTCACGATCGCCGGGTCCATCGCCTTGATGTGGACGTACTCGATGCGCTCGGGGTACTTCCGCGCGATCTCGTTGGGGTCGCCACCGCCGTAGACGATGTGGCCGGTGTCGAGGCAGAAACCGACGTACTCCGGGTCGGTCGCCTGGAACACCCGGTCGATGTCCTCGGGGGTCTCGATGTGGCTGTCACCGTGCGGGTGCAGCACCATCTTCAGCCCGTAGTCCTCCTTCATGATCCGGCCGAGCTTGTTCGCGTTGGCGATGTAGAGGTTCCACGCCTCCGGCGAGAGCACCTTGTCGTCGATGTAGTCACCGCTCTTCTCGTCGCGGTACATCGGGGGCAGGTGCACCACGTACTTCGACCCGATCGCCGCGTGGGTCTCCCCGACGGAACGGAAGAACGCCTCGGTGTCGGCCCACGCCTCGGCCTTGTGCAGGATGCCCCAGCCGGTGCCGGCCACGACAGTGAAGCCGTAGGCGTCCATCACGGCCTTCAGCAGCTTCGGGTTGGTCGGGAAATAGCCGTGGGGGCCGGTCTCCATGATCGAGAAGCCGGCCTCGGCCATCTCGGCCAGCGCCTTGTCCCAGGCGACCTGCTTGTCGTCCCAGGGGAACCAAACGCCCCACTGGTCGGGGCAGACACCGATCGTCAGCTTGCTGTACCGAGGGTCCGGGTTGACGGACTTGGACGCGCTCATGCGTGGAGTTCCTTTCGGGTGCTGAGGTGCTCGGAGCTCAGGTCCGCCGGCGGGATCTGCGGCAGCGCACTGGCTCACTGGTGACCATCGTTGGTTCCTTGCTCCGAGACGGCGACTCTCGGCCGCCATGTGCGAGCCTATTGGTCCGTATTTGTGCTGTCAACAGATCATTAGGTCACTCATGTCATGTTAACGATAGCAACTTCTGGACGCCCTCGCGGGCACGCAGAACGCCCTGCCGAAACACACGGTTTCGGCAGGGCGTGCGCGCAGGACGGCTCAGTGCCGGGTGCTCATCCCGTCCCAGGTGCCGACCTTGTCATGCCGGTGCTCATCGGTGAACCAGGTGGTGGTGACCGCCTTGGTCTCGGTGAAGAACGCCACCCCGTCCCTGCCCATGGCGTGCAGGTCGCCGAAGAAGGAGTCCTTGTGGCCGGTGAACGGGAACGTCGAGAACGGCACCGGGATGCCGACGTTGATGCCCACCATGCCGGCGTGGCTGCGGCTGGCGAACTCGCGGGCGTAGTAGCCGGAGCTGGTGTAGATGCAGGAGCCGTTGGCGAAGGGGTTCGAGTTCATGACGTTGATCCCCTCCTCGAAGTCGGCGACCCGCTTGATCGAGGTCACCGGGCCGAAGATCTCGTACGTGCCGGCCCAGTTGTCGGCGTCCACCCGGTCGAGGATGGAGGGGCCGATGTAGTAGCCGCCCTCGTAGCCGTCCACGCTGGCCTCGCGGCCGTCGAGCACCAGCTCGCCGCCCTCGGCCACGCCCCGCTCGATGCACGAGGCCACCCAGTCGCGGTGCTTGGCGGTGATCACCGGGCCGAGCTGGCTCTGCGGCAGGTAGGCCGGGCCGAGCTTCAGCTCGGCCGCCTTCTGCGCGAGCAGGGCGACGACCTCGTCGGCGATCGAGTCCTGGACGGTGACCACCGGCAGCGCCATGCAGCGCTGGCCCGCGCACCCGTAGGTGGAGTTGATGATGCCGGCCACCGAGCGCTCCAGGACCGCGTCCTCGAGCACCAGGGCGTGGTTCTTCGCCTCCGTGAGGGCCTGGACGCGCTTGCCGGCGCCCGCGGCGGTCGAGTAGATGTGCTTGCCGACCGCGGTCGAGCCCACGAAGGTGATGCCACGGACGTCCGGGTTCACGAGCAGGCTGTCGGCCTCGACCCGGGAGCAGGTGACCAGGTTGGCCACGCCCTTGGGCAGGCCGGCCTCGATCAGCAGCTCCATCATGCGCATCGAGGTCTGCGGCACCATCGAGGCCGCCTTCAGCACGAAGGTGTTGCCGGTGGTGATGCAGAACGGCAGCATCCAGCCCATCGGGATCATCGCCGGGAAGTTGTAGGGCGCGATGCCGGCGAACACGCCCAGCGGCTCCCGGTAGGAGACCGTGTCGTAGTTGCGGGAGATGTTCATCGTCGAGTCGCCCTGCATCAGGTAGTGCGTCGAACACGCACACTCGACGACCTCGATCGCCTTCAGGACGTCGCCGCGGGCCTCGGCCAGCACCTTGCCCATCTCAGTGGCCAGCAGCGTGCTGAGCTCGTCGAGGTGCGCGTCGAGGAGTGCCTTGTAGCGGAACATCAGCTGGATGCGCTGCGGTACCGGCGTGGCGGCCCAGGCCGGGAAGGCGCGCGCGGCGGCGGCGACGGCGGAGTCCACCTCCTCCTGGGTGCAGCAGGGCGCCTCGGCGATCTGCTCGCCGGTGGACGGGTTCATCACCGGCATGTAGGTGCCGGTCTTCGACTCGCGCCACTCGTTGTCCACCAGGTAGCGCAGCCGCGTCAGCCGGGCGGCGCTCTCGGTGGTCGCCGTGACGGCCTCGTTGGTCAACGACATCGGGTCTTCCTCTCTCCTGGGCCCCCGGGTCGGGACCCCCTGTATCGACGGCACCGCCCGTGGTCGCGGCGGCGCAGCCATGGGTGGGCTATTCGGTTGTGGTGAGCCGGGGGTCGACGGCCTGGCCTGCCCAGGTCTGCCGGACCCAGGCGTGGGTCGGGTCGTCGCAGATCAGCCAGGCCCGGGTCGCGCCCGGACCGGCCATGACGTTCAGGTAGTACATGTCGTAGCCGGGCGGGGCCATCGCGGGGCCGTGCCAGCCGTGGGGCACCAGCACGACGTCGCCGGAGCGCACCTCGGCGAGCACGTCGATCGGACGTTCGTCGGTGCCGTAGACCCGCTGGTAGCCGAACGCGTTCCCCGCTCCGGGGGCACCGGGCTCGGTGCGCAGCTCGAAGTAGTAGATCTCCTCCAGGGAGGTCTCCACCCCCTCGCGCTCCTCGTCGTGCTTGTGCGGCGGGTAGCTGGACCAGTTGCCCGCCGGGGTGATCACCTCGCAGGCGATGATCGAGTCGGCGGCGAGCACGCCGGGCGTGCCGAAGTTGCGGACGCGCCGGCTGGCCGTCCCCGCCCCACGCAGTTCGTCGGGCACGGACGCCGCCGGCAGGTAGCTCACCGGGAGCGCCTCGCGGGCGGTGGCCGAGCACAGCGCGTACCGGCCCCCGGTCGTGCTGGTGAGCGTGAAGGACGCGCCCCGCGGGACGTAGAGCACGTCGGTGGCCGCAGTGAACACGTCGCTGCGTCCGGCGAGCCGGTGGGACTCCCCCGCGACCTCGACGGTGGCTCCGCCCGAAAGCGGTACGACGATGTACTCCAGCTCGCCGGTCTCGACCGTGCGGGACTCGCCCGCCGCCAGGTCGGTCACCTGCAGGCCGGTGTGCGCCCAGCCCGGGTCGCCGGGCAGGACGCGGGTGTCGAAGTCGGCGTCGGCGGTCGTCCCCGCCGGGTGGACCCACTGGCTCATGCGACTCCTCGCTGACCTGGCTGGCTGGAATGGACGAGCGTGGCGGCGACGTCCACGGCCTTGGCCACGTCGTCGTCGGACGGGTAGAGCAGCGTCCGGCCCACCACCAGGCCGACCGCCGTCGGATGGGTCAGCGCGTCCGCCCAGCGCCGGTAGGTCTCGGCCGGGTCGCCGTCCGGGTCGCCGCCGAGCAGCAGGCTGGGCAACGTGGTCGAGTCGAGCACGCGGTGCATCTGGTCGACGACCGGCAGCTTCAGCCAGGTGTGCGAGCTGGTCGCGCCGAGGCCGGCGGCGATCTGGATCGACCGGATCACCGACTCGGGGTCGAGCAGGTTGCGCACCCGGTCGGGGGCGTCGCGCACCGAGAGGAACGGCTCCACCATGGCCATCAGCCCGCGCCGGGCCAGGGCGGTGACCGCGCTGCCGGTGGCCTCCAGCACGCGGGCGGTGTCCTCGTCCTCCAGGCAGATGCGGGTGAGCATCTTGCCGCCGTCCAGCCCGTTCGCGGCGAGGGTGTCGGCGTCGTAGCCGGTCCAGCGGTCGTCGAACTCGAACTCGGCGCCCTGGAGGCCGCCCCGGTTCATCGAGCCGATCACGACCTTGCCCTCGAGCAGGCCGGCGAGCAGCAGGTCCTCGAGCACGTCGGCGGTGCCCAGCACCCCGTCCACTCCGGGACGCGACAGCGCGATCGCCAGCCGTTCCAGCAGCTCGGCCCGTGACGCCATCGCGGTGGCGTTGCCGCGGACGCCGAGCGCGCCCCGCGCCGGGTGGTCGGCGGCGATGACCAGCAGCCGGCCGTCCTCGGGACGCTCGCAGCGGCGACGCTCCTTCCATGCCCGCGGGATCGAGCCGGGGTCCTCGACCCGGCGGCGGGTGAGCTGGGCGGCGTTGATCATGTTCATGACCGGGCCCCGTCCAGCAGTGCGTCGACCTCGTCCTGGGTGGGCATGGCGGTCGAGCACTCCAGCCGGGAGGCGACCAGGGCGCCGGCGGCGTTGGCGAACCGCAGCAGGCGGTCCAGCCCCCAGCCGCTGAGCAGGCCGTGGCAGACCGCACCGCCGAAGGCGTCGCCGGCACCGAGGCCGTTGACGACGGTCACGGTCATGGCAGGCACCTCGACGGACTCGTCGGCGGTCATCGCCAGCACCCCCTTGGGGCCCTGCTTGACGATCGCCAGCTCGACGCCGCGCTCCAGCAATGCCTCCGCGGCCCGGTGGGGGTCGCTCTCGCCCACGGCGACCCTGCACTCCTCGCGGTTGCCGACCGCGACCGTGCACTGCGCGAGGGCGATCTCGGCCTGGCGAGTGGCGTCGGCCTCGGACTTCCAGAACATCGGACGGTAGTCGAGGTCGAGGATGGTGAACCGGCGGCGTCCCCGGACGCGCCACGCGGCCAGGTGCGACTGCCGGCTGGGCTCGGCGGACAGGCCGGTGAGGGTCGACCAGTAGACGCCGGCCTCGGCGATCTCCGCCAGCGGCAGGTCGGGCACCTCGATGCGCAGGTCGGGGGCCTGGGGGTAGCGGTAGAAGTAGAGCGGGAAGTCGTCGGGCGGGAAGATCTCGCAGAACGTCACCGGGGTGGGCAGCCACGGATCGGTGCCGACGAAGTCGGTGTCCACGCCGAGGTCGTCCAGCGTGGCGCGGACGAAGCGGCCGAACGGGTCGTCCCCGGTGCGGGTGATGATCGCCGAACGCCGTCCGTAGCGGGCGGCGGCGACGGAGACGTTGGTGGCACTGCCGCCGAGGAACTTGCCGAAGGTCGTGACCTGCTCGAGCGGGACACCGATCTCGGTCGGGTAGATGTCCACACCGACGCGGCCGATGCACACGACCTCGTAGGTGTCACCCATGTCAACAATCCTTCGTCTGCGTCGGCGCCGGCGTGCGATTTCGTGGTTCCAGTCTGCAAGCGCCCCGGGCCTGTGTCAAGCTTTGTTAGGACAATAGCCTATTCGGGCAACCGGCGTTTACTGTGTCCCGGCAACCGACCTTTCGGCTACTGTGCGGTCATGGCGACCCAGATCCAGGTCAGCATCGACCGGAACTCACCTGTCCCGCTGTACCACCAGCTGGCCGAACAGCTCGCGGCGGCCATCGACACCGGCGTGCTCAAGCCCGGTGACGCGTTCGAGAACGAGCTCTCCCTCGCCGACCGCCTCGACCTGTCCCGTCCGACGGTGCGCCGGGCGATCGTCGAGCTCGTGACCCGCGGCCTCCTCGTCCGTCGCCGCGGCATCGGCACCACCGTCGCCAACGAGGTGATCCACCGCCGCAACGAACTGACCAGCCTCTACGACGACCTCAAGCGCAACGGCCGCGAGCCGCTGACCGAGGTGCTGGAGTTCGACACCGCCTTCGTCGACCAGCGGGCGTCCGTGATCCTGGGGCTGGAGCCCAACACCCCCCTGGTGTACCTGGCGCGGCTGCGCTCGGTGCAGGAGGGCCCGATGTCGGTGCTCCACAACTGGCTGCCGCCGATGTGGGCCGACCTCGACCTGGACGCGCTTCAGAACCTCGGCCTGTACGGCGTGATGCGCTCCCGCGGCGTGATCCCGGCGGTCGCGCACCAGACGATCGGTGCCCGTCCGGCCGAGCCCGAGGAGCGCAAGCTGCTGCAGCTCGACAAGAACGACCCGGTGCTCACCATGTCGCGCCGCGCCTACGACTCCTCCGGCGCGCCGGTCGAGTTCGGCGACCATTGCTACCGCTACGACCGCTACCTGTTCGACATCACGGTCTACGCCACCTGAGTTCTCCGAACGCCACCGTTCCAGTCATTCGCCGCAGCCTGGGCGGTGGCGTTTGACTGGAACGGTGGCGTTCGGCGTCAGGAGCCGAGTTCGGCCTGGACGCGGGCGAGCATGCGGCGGTTGATCTCGTCGGCGGCCTCGTGCCAGCCGAACACGCAGATCGACACCACGCCGTCGAAACCGACCTCGCGCAGGGTGGCGAAGATCCGGTCGAACGGCACCTCTCCCCTGCCGATCTCGGCGTGCTGGTGGACGCGGGCGTCCACCCCCGGCGGGTTCACGATGTAGCGGTTCCCGTCGTTCGCGCGATGGTTGAGCGCGTCCGCCACGTGCACCTCGCGCAGCCTCGGCGCCGACGCCCGGATCATCCGCTCGACGTCGCCGGCCCCGTCGGAGAGGTGGAACGCGTGCGGACAGCAGAACTCGTAGCCCACCCAGTCCAGGTTGAGCCCCCGGATCAGCGAGAACGCGTCGTCGTGCAGCTCGACGAAGTCGTAGGGGTGCGCCTCCAGGTTGAGCCTGACGCCGTACCGCTCGAAGTCCGGGGCGAGCTCGGTGACCGAGCGGTACCACTGCGCCTCGCACTCCCGGTAGGTGTTCGGGTTCCCCGAGAACTCGGACGTGATCTCGCGGCAGTCGATCGCGTCCGCCAACTCCAGCAGGCGGCGCCAGTTCCGCACCTGCGCCTGCCGCTCGACCTCGTCGGTCGACGACCAGTTGAACACCGGGTTCAGCGTCCGCACCTTCACCCCGGTCTCCGCCTGCGCCTTGTTCAGCCCGGCGACGAACTCGTCGTCGGCCTTCGGGTAGCGGTGCCAGAAGTGGAACTCGGTGTTCGGCGACAGCTCCACGAAGCCGAAACCCAGCTCGGCGGCCTTGCGCAGCGTGTCCGCCGTCGACATGGACGCGTAGTACATGTTCGGGTCGAGGGCGATGTCGACCATCCTCGGTACTCCTCTCGGTCAGGCGTAGAACGCGGGCTTGGGAATGAGCTGGACGGCGACCTCGACCCCGCCGGCGTCCAGCGAGGCCAGGGCTGCCTCGACCACGGCCACCGCCGCGTACCCGTCCCACGCGGACGAGCCGGTGTGGTCGTCGCGCTCGACCGCGCGGATCCACTGCTGCACCTCGGCGTTGAACGCGTCGTGGAAGCGGTCGATGTGGCTGCGGCAGATCGGGTTGCGGTTGCCGGCCAGGTCACGGACGTGGACCTGCTCCTGGTCGCCCAGACGGATCGTCCCGGTCTCCATGACCAGCTCGCACTCGATCGAGTAGCCCCACTGCAGGTTGACGTTGACCTCGTCGTCGATGCGGACGCCCGACTCGGTGTACGCCACGAGCACCAGCGGGTCCTGGAGGTGCGCGAACCGGTGGGACGTGGCCCGCGGCGCCTCCACCCGGACGCGGGTGATCTCCTCGCCGAGCAGGTAGCGGCAGATGTCGATCTCGTGGGACGCGGTGTCGTCGATCATGTTGCGCGTCGTGTAGTTCTCGGGCACCGAAGGGTTGCGGTGGCGGCAGTGCACCAGGGTCGCGTAGCCGTGCTCGCCGGCCACCAGGGCGGCGCGCAGCTGCTGGTAGCCGGCGTCGAAGCGTCGCATGTAGCCGACGGTCACCAGCTTCTTCCCGGCCCGCTGCTCGGCGTCCAGCACGCGCAGCGCATCCTCGGTCGTCGTGACCAGCGGCTTCTCGCACAGCACGTACTTGCCCGCCTCGATCGCCGCCAGCACGTCCGGGGCGTGCACTTTGCCGAACGTGGCGATCAGGACCGCGTCCACGTCCGGGTCGGCGATCAGCTCGGCGCCGGTCGCGTACGCCACCGCCCCGAGCGGCTCCGCGACCGCCCGGGCGGCGTCGAGGTTGACGTCCGCGACCGCGACGACGCGGCCGCCGGCGAGCTCGGTCTCGATCCGCTCGACGTGCGCCCTGCCCATGCCACCGGCCCCGATGAGCCCGATCCGAAGCGTCATCGCGTCCTCACTTCTTCTTGCCGAAGATCACGTCGACCGCGACCGCGAGGATCAGGATCGCGCCCTTGAACATGCCCTGGTAGTACGGGTTGACGCCCATCAGCACCAGGCCGCTCTGGAGCGCCATCAGGATCAGGATGCCGACGATCGTGCGCGGGATCGACCCGAAGCCGCCGGACAGCTTGGTGCCGCCGATGACCACGGCCGCGATCGAGTCGAGCTCGGCGGCGGGCAGGGCGACCGGGGACGCCGTGCCCAGCCGGGAGGTCAGCATCACGCCGGCCATGCCGCCGACCACCGCGGCGACCACGTAGGCCGAGGCGAGCACGTTGCTGGACTTGATGCCGGCCAGCCGGGCGGCCTCCTCGTTGCCGCCGACCGCGTAGATGTGGCCGCCCCACCGGGTGTAGGCCAGGGCCAGGTGGGTGATCACGGCGATGATCGCGAACCACCAGACGATGCCCGGCATGCTCAGGAACTGCCAGGACACCAGTCCGAGCAGCCACGGCGGCAGGTTGATCACCGAGCCGCCGTCGTTGGCCAGCAGCGCGACCGAGGTGAGGATCGTGTACATGCCCAGGGTCACGATGAACGGGTTGACCTTGGTGCGGGAGATCAGGATGCCGTTCACCAGGCCGATGACGATCGTCGCGGCGACGCCGATCACCATGGCCACCGGCCCCATCCCCGCGGTCAGCGCGACCACCATGCCGGCGACCACGGCGGTCTTGGCGATGCCGATGTCGAAGCCGCCGGTGAGGATCACCACGGTCTGGCCGAGGGCCAGGATGCCGATCACCGACGCGCTGAGCAGGATGTTGCGGATGTTCGCCTGGCTGAGGAACTCGGGCCGGGCGATCGTGAACACGACCAGCAGCAGCGCGAAGAAGATAAGCAGGCCGTTGCGCTTCAGCATCGGCGCCAGCTTCGACAGGCTCTGCCGCGGGACGGCCGTGTCGGCCTTCGTCGCCTTCTGGGTGGGTGCTGCCGGGGTGGTCGAGGTGGTGCTCATGATGCTGCCTTCCGGTCGGTACGGATGCGGGCGTGGAGGATGGCCTCCTCGGTGGCGTCGTGGCCGGCCATCTCGGCCACCACCTCGCCGTCGGTGAAGACCAGGACGCGGTGGCTCATGCCCTGGAGCTCGGCGTGGTCGGCCGAGACCAGCAGCACCGCCATGCCGCTCTCGGCGAGGGCGACGATCTGGTCGTAGATCTCCCGGCGGGCGCCGACGTCGACCCCCAGGGTGGGCTCGTCCAGGATCAGCAGCTTCGGGGTCACCGCCGCCCACCGGGCGAGCAGCGCCTTCTGCTGGTTGCCGCCGGACAGTTCGCCGATCTCCTTGTTGGGCGAGGAGGTGCGGACGTCGAACTGCTGGATCAGTTCGACCCCGACCCTGCGCTCCCTGGCCGGGATCAGGATCCCCGCGGTCGCGAGCGCGTCCGACTTCACCACGGTGGCGTTGCGCCACACCGGCAGGATCGGGAACAGCCCATCCTTCTTGCGGTCGCCGCTGACGTAGCCCACCCCGGCCTTCACGGCCAGGTCGGGCCGGCCCTGCGGCAGCCGCGTGCCGAGCAGCTCGATGGTGCCGGCGCCGGGGTCGGCGCCGAAGACGATCCGGGCGAAGTCGCGCTGGCCGGCGCCGATGGTGCCGGTCAGGCCCACGATCTCGCCGCCGTGGACGGTCAGGGAGACGTCCTTCAGCAGCGTGCCGCTGACCTGTTCGGCCTTCAGCACCACCTGCTCGCTGACCGTGGGCAGGTCGGGGAACAGGTTGCCCAGCTGACGGCCGACCAGCAGCGGGATGATCTTGGCCGGGACGGAGTCCTCGCGGTCCAGACCACCCACGTTCCTCCCGTCGCGCAGCACCTCGACCCGGGTGCAGATCCTCGGGATCTCGTCCAGCCGGTGGCTGACGTACAGCACCGGGATGTCCTGGGCCTTCAGCGTGCCGATCAGGGCGAACAGCTCATCCACCTCGTCGGGGTTCAGCGCGGCGGTGGGCTCGTCCAGGATGATCATCGTGTCCGCCTCGGAGGCGGCCCGGACGATCTCCACCCGCTGCTTCTGGGCGACCGTCAGGTCGTCCACCAGGGTGGTCAACGGCAGGTCGATCCCGAACCGCTCGGTGATCTGCCGGGCCTTGGCCAGGATCGCCTTCTGCCGGATCCAGAACGGCAGCCAGGACAGGCCCGGCTCCCGCCCCAGGATCAGGTTCTGGGCGACGGTCAGGTTGTCGGCCAGCGAGCTGTGCTGGTGCACGGTGGCGATGCCGCGTGCCAGCGCGTCGATCGGCTGGGTGAAGTGCACCTTCTCCCCGCGCACCCGCAGTTCGCCGTGCTCGGGGATGTAGACGCCGGCGAGCACCTTGATCAGGGTCGACTTGCCGGCGCCGTTCTCGCCGAGGAGACCGACGACCTCCCCCGGGTAGAGCGTGAGGTCCACGTCGTCCAGCGCCGGGACGCCGGCGAAGATCTTGGTCACCCCGCGCGCCTCGATGCGGGGGAGGTCGTCGGTCGTCATGTCACCAGTCCCCGGGGTTGTCGGCCGCGTTCTCCTTGGTGATCATCAGCGCGTCCACCACGACGGTCGGACGCTCGCCGCTGGTGTCGACCTTCAGCTCCGAACCCTTGCCGGTCACGATCGCGTACAGGGTGCGCAGCGAGGTGGCGCCGTCGTCGGCCCCGGACACCCGCACGGTGCCGTACATCTTGCCGGAGGCCACCGCCTCGACGCCCTCCTTGGAGCCGCCGATGCCGATCACGCCGATCTTGCCCTCCAGGCCCTGCTCCTTCAGGACGGTGGCCGCGGCCAGCGCCTCAGGGTCGGTCTGGGCGAGGATGAAGGAGAGGTCCTTCGACTTCTGGAGCATCGTCTGGGTGACGTCGGCCGCCTTGACCGGGTCGAAGTCGTTGGTCTCCTCCATCACGATCTTGATGTTGGCGTGGGAGGCGATCTTGTCCTTCAGGCCCTTGGACCGCTGCACCTGCGGGGTGGCCCCCAGCGTGCCGACCTGGAGCGCGACGTTGCAGGGATCGATGCCCTCGCAGGCCTTGATCAGCAGGTCGCCCTGGAAGCCGCCCATCTGGAGGTCGTTGAACCCGGTGTGCACCTGCGGGTTCGCGCCGCCGACGCCGCCGTAGGCCATGTCGAGGGTGCGGTTGGACGTGATCATCGGGATGCCCGCATCGGTGGCGGCCTGCGCGGTGCCCTTGTTCCCGGTCGGGTCCACGGAGGCCACGGCGAGGCCCTTGATGCCGCCGACGATCATCGTGTTGACCTGGTCGTTCATCGTCTGGGCGTCGTTCTTGGCGTCGGTGAGCGTCAGGTCGACGTCCAGCTTGGCCGCCTCGGCCTGCGCGCCCTTGATCCACGCGGTCCAGAAGGTCTGGTTGCCCGCGGGGAGCGCGATGCCGAGCTTGATCTTCTCGCCCGCGCCGGACGCCGAGCCGGAGCCCGCCCCCGCCGTCGCTGCGGAACTGCACGCGGTCAGGGCGACCGCGCTCATGATGGCCAGGGAGGCCGCCAAGGTCTTGCGCATCAGGATCTCCTTCGTTGGGGATTGCTACTGGTGTCGGTTGGGTGGATCAGGTGGGGGGAAGATCACTCGCCGGTGAAGGCCGCCCAGGCGTCCTTCAAGACCTTTGAGGCCACTTCGAGGCCCTCGATGCGGCCGAGTTCGGTGTCCTCGTGCTCGATGTTCAGGCACATGTCGGGGTCGACCTCGTACAGGGCGCGGATGAACTCGGTCCAGTACGCGGTGTCGTGGCCCTTGCCGAGCGCGACGAAGTCCCACGAGGAGTCCTTCGGCCACTCGTTGGCCCACTCGTCGCCGCCGAGGTTCACCCGGTCCTCGTCCGGACGCAGCCGGCGGAAGCCGTTGTCGAGGACCCCGTTGAGCTTCGCGTGCCCGGTGTTGATCCGGATGTCCTTCGCGGCGGCGTGGAAGATCAGCGGCCCGAGGTCGCGGACGACGGCCACCGGGTCGGCCTGCTGCCAGAACAGGTGGGACGCGTCCAGCTCGACGCCGACGTGGGTGGCGCCGGTGAGCTCGACGAGCTTGCGGATGTCGCGGGCGTTGAACACGATGTTCTGCGGGTGCAGCTCCAGTGCCACCTTCACGCCATGGTCCTTCGCCAGCTGGTCGATCTCGCTCCAGAACGTCGCGGCGATCTCCCACTGCCGGTCGAGCACGTCGAGTGCGGCGGAGTTCCACGCGTTCACCACCCAGTTGGGGTGGACGTCGCCGGGCTCGCCGCCGGGCAGGCCCGACATGGTGACCACGCGGTTCTGCCCCAGGGCGGCGGCGGCCCGGATCGAGCGGCGGACGTCCTCGGCGTGCTTCTCGCCGATCACCGGGTTGGGGTGCAGCGGGTTGCCGTTGCAGTTCAGGCCGGCGATCTCCACGCCCGACCCGTCGAACGTCGCCAGGTACGCCTTCGCGGCGGCCGGGTTCGCGACGATCTCGTCGATGTTCGGGATGTGGGTCGGGGGCAGGAAGCCGCCGGAGTTGATCTCGATGCCGTTGAGGCCGAGACCGGCGATCACCGCGATCGCGTCCGCCAGCGGGCGGTCGTGGAGGACCGCGTTGTACACACCAAGCTTCACAGGGTCACGCTCTTTCCGTTGTCGGCGGCCGACTGGGCGACGGCGGCCAGGATCTCCATGTTGTGGACGCCCTCGTCGAGGGACGCGTTGCGGGGCAGGGACTGCTCCTCCGGGATGCCGGCGACCTCCTCGAGGAAGGCGCGGGCCTGGTAGGTGAAGCCCTCGTTCTGGCCGAAGCCGACACCGGAGACGTCGATCGGCATTCCCCCGCTGATGTAGGGGTGGTCGCCGCCGAGGTCGACCGTCCGGTAGCCGTTGGTGGCCGGGTCCTCGTCGTGCAGGTACAGCCGCACCTGGGACGGGGTCTCCTGGGTGAAACTGGCCGCGCCGTTCTCGCAGAACACCTCGAAGTTGAGGTTGTTGGGGTAGCCGGCGGCGACCCGGGACACCTCGAGGCTGCCGGTGGTGTTCGCGTAGTGCGCGGTGAAGGTCGCGTAGTCGTCGTTCGTGACCGGGGCCAGCTCGTCGGACACGGCGGCGAGACCGTGGCCCACCACCGCGCCCAGGGGGACCGGGCGCTCGGTGATCGCGGTGGTGAAGCCGCCGCCGGAGACCGCCTGCATCGGGCCGCAAAGGTACTCCGACAGGTAGGACAGGTGGCTGCCGATGTCGGCCAGCGCCCCGGTGCCCATCGGGCCGGAGAAGCGCCAGCTCATCGGGCCCTTCGGGTTGCACCCGTAGTCGCACCAGTAGCGGCCGGAGAAGTGGAGCACCCGGCCCAGCGTCCCGTCGTTGATCCAGTTGCGGATCGCGGTGATGCCGGGCTGGCGGCGGAACGTGAGGCCGATGCGGGCGATGGACGACGCCTCGCGGGCCAGCCGCGCCATCTCGCGGGCGGACTCCAGGGTGTCGGCCAGCGGCTTCTCGCACAGCACGTGCTTGCCGGCCTCCAGCAGGCCCTTCACGACCTCCAGGTGCAGGCTGTTCGCGATGACGACGCTGACCACGTCGATGTCGGGGTTGTCCGCGATCGCGCGCCAGTCGGTGTCGCTGCGCTCGAAGCCGTACCGCCGGGCCGTCGTCGCGGCCAGGTCGGCATTCACGTCGCCGATCGAGACGTAGCGGAGTTCGGGGAGCGTGGCCTCGTACAGGGTGGGGGCCACCTTGTACGCCGCGATGTGCGCCTTGCCCGCCATACCGGCTCCGATGACGGCGATGCCGATGCTCATTCATCCTCCTTGATGTAGGCTTGGAGCGCTCCAAGCACCTCAACAGTAGGCACGGGCAAATGTCCTGTCAATAGCAAGCCGAAGCTTTGTGACAGAATCGGGAACGGAGGGACCGGTGACCAACAGACCGCGCAGCGCACGGCCGACGATCTACGACGTCGCCCGGGAGGCCGGCGTCTCCAAGTCGCTGGTCTCGCTGGTGCTCAACGGCTCCGACCTGGTCAGTGAGCCCAAGCGCGACGCGGTGCGTGCGGCCATCGGCAAACTCGGCTACCGACCCAGCCGGGCGGCGGCGAACCTGGCCGCCGATCGCACCCACACGGTCGGTCTGGTCATCGACGACTTCTCCAACCCGTGGTTCGTCGAGGTGCTCCAGGGGCTGCGGACGGTGCTCGACCCGCACGGGTTCCACGTGGCGATCCGTGAGCAGCACCGCGTGGACGACCGGCTCGTGAACGCCGTCGAGGGATTCCTCGACACCCAGGTCGACGCGCTGGTGATCGCCGGCGAGCCCGGCCACGACTTCGACGACCTCGGCATCCCGACCGTGATCGAGGGCACCCGGCTGCACACCGTCCGCGGCGCCGACCACGTGTCCAGCGACCAGGAACTGGGCGTCGAGCTCCTGCTGCGGCACCTCCAGTCACTGGGCCACACCCGGATCGGGCACGTGACCGGCGTCGGCGGGGCGGCCCGCCGCCGCCTCGAGGCGTACCGGCGGGTGATGGCGACCGTGGGTGAGCCACCGCGGTACGCCGGCGAGCGCAACGCCACCAACGAGGAGGGCGGTTACGCCGGCACGGTCGAACTGCTGCGCCGCCATCCCGAGATCACCGCCGTCTTCGCGGCGAACGACACGATGGCCCTGGGGGCGCGCGCCGCCCTGCGGGAGGTCGGACGCGAGGTGCCGGCCGACGCGGCCCTGATCGGCTACGACAACTCCCTGCTCGCCCGCAGCCGCTTCCTGGACCTGACCACGGTGGACAATCGCGGTTTCGACGTCGGCGTGGCCTGCGGCGAGGCGCTGCTGCGGCGGCTCCGGGACCCCGCCGCCCCGCCGGCGGACGTGGTGATCCCGTCCCGGCTCGTGGTGCGCTCGTCCTCGGCGTCCGCGCCGCGCTGACCGCGGGGCACCGACCGCCTACAGGGCGTGGACGGTGACGTCAAAGCTGTACCGGTCGGCGCGGTAGCAGTGGTCGCCGAACTCGACGGGCGTGCCGCTCGCACCATAGGCCCAACGGGTCATCGTCAGCACCGGGTCGAGGCGTCCGAGTCCCAGCAGGGCGCGCTCCCCCGGCTCGGCCTGGCGGCCGCCGACGGTCTGGTGGGCGACGGACGGCGCCACGCCGCGGCGGCGTAGCAGGTCGTAGAGGCCGCAGGCCTCCAGCTCGGTGGCGGAGATGTCCGACATCGCCGGGGGCAGCCAGTTCTTCAGGATCGCGATCGGGGCGCCATCGATCATCCGGAGCCGTTCGAGGTACACCAGCGGCGTGCGCGGATCGAGTTCGAGCGCGGCCGCCGCGCGTTTGTCGAACTCGGCGTAGCCCAGGCGCAGCACGCGCGTGCTCGGCCGGCGTCCGTCCGCCGCGAGGTCGTCGTAGAGGCTGGTCAGCTCGTTGCGCCGATGGACGGCCGCGTGGGCCACGGTGGTGCCCACCCCACGGCGCCGCACCAGCAG
Source organism: Actinomycetota bacterium (assembly GCA_020161755.1). Lineage (GTDB taxonomy): Bacteria > Actinomycetota > Actinomycetes > Propionibacteriales > Propionibacteriaceae > Propionicimonas. Next base: position 31,169 of record JAIUOS010000025.1, on the reverse strand, counting down.
GCCCTTGGCGACGAGTTCGGCGATCGCCCGCCGCACGGTCGGACGCGACAGGTCGAGCCGATCGGCCAGCGACAGCTCCTTCTCGAAGGGGTCACCGGGCCGCAGCACCCCGTCCTCGATCGCCCGGGCGAGCTGCTGGGCGAGCTGGTGGTACATCGGGACGGGGCTGTCGCGCTCGATCGTCACCGGCACCTGCCGGGCGTCCGCGTACGCGATGCGCTCGAGTGTTGCCGTCATGACCCGCCTCACTGTCGCTTCACACCTCGGGAAAAGTAAAGACATTAGCCATGGTACTTGGAGCGCTCCAATCCGACAAGTGGCCACCCCGGAGTGGTTTGGATCTAGGCTGGCCGCGAGCAAGGGAGGACGATGCCGGCTGACCGCCTCGACGGGCCGATGTCCGGCGACGTCGTACCCCGCGCCGGCAGCGTCGGCGTCCTCATCAACGACCTCACCAACCCGTGGTTCGTCGACCTGCTCGCCGGTCTCGCCAGCACCCTGCACGGCGCCGGACTCGCGCCGGTCCTCGCCGACAACCACACCGATCAGCGGGTCGGGGCCGAGTCGGTCGACACCTTCCTCGCCCTCGACGTCAGCGGGATCGTCGTGGTCGGTTCGAGGGCGGACGACGCGGCGATCGTGGCGGCCGCGACCCGCGTCCCCGTCGTGCTCGCCGGCACCCGCGAACCGGTGCTGGAGCACAGCGACATCGTGGTCAACGACGACCTGGCCGGGGCGAGCCTGGCCGCCCGCCACCTGATCGAGCTCGGCCACACCCGCATCGCGCACCTCCGCGGCCCCGGCGAGATCGGCCGGCTGCGCTACGAGGGCTTCGTGGCCACCCTCTCCGAAGCCGGCCTCGACCCCGAGCGCTACCTGGAGGCCGGCGGACCGGACGAGGAGAGCGGCTACGCCGCCGCCCGGCGCATCCTCTCCCGCCGCGATCGTCCGACGGCGATCCTCGCGTACAACGACATGTCCGCCATCGGCACCCTGTCGGCCGCCGACGACCTGGGGCTGTGGGTTCCCCAGGACGTGTCGGTAGTGGGCTACGACAACACCTCCCTGGCGAAGATCGGGCACCTCTCGCTGACCTCGGTCACCTACGGCACCTTTCCGGTCGGGGAGCAGGCGGGCCGCTTCCTCGTCGAGCGGCTGGCCCGGCCCGACCTGCCGAGCCGGCTGCACCTCGTCCCGAGCTCGCTGGAGGTGCGCGAGTCCACCGCTCCCCCACGCTCCTGACCCGACGCCCCGCAGTTCGCCACCGAATTGTCCCTTCGCCACCGGAATTCCGGTGGCGAAGGGACAATTCGGGAGCGAACTGGCCTGGGGCCGGCAGGGGCCCCCGGTCAGTAGGCGATCTTCTCGCTGACGCCGGTGTGCAGGCTCCTCGTCGCGGCCTCGGCGATCGCCTGGGCCTTCAGGCCGTCGACGAGCGACGGCTCGATGGGCGCGCCGGTCTCGAGCAGCTCGACGAAGTGCTCCAGCGCCAGCGCGTAGGTGGGCTGCATCCGCTCGAACCAGCCGGCGTACAGCTGCGACTCGACCACGGCCCCGGCCTGGTAGTGGGTCACCCGGCGGGCGCGGTGCCGCATCGACTCCACCAGACCGGTGGAGCCGAGCACCTCGATGCGCTCGTCGTAGCCGTAGCCGGTGCGGCGGTTGTTGTCGATCTGCACCAGGGCGCCGTCCGGCAGCTTCAGGACGCACACGCTGGTGTCGACGTCGTCGTACTCGGGCTCGGCCAGCCGCGGCTCGGCCAGCGCCGAACCGGCGGCGAACACCTCGACCGGGTCCGCGCCGGCGATCCAGCGGGCCAGGTCGAAGAAGTGGACGGTCTGGTCGCGCATCTGGCCGCCGGACACCTTCACGTACTCCAGCGGCGGCACCGCCGGACCGCGCGAGGTGAGCTGCACCAGCTCGACCGTGCCAACGCCGTCGGCGTCCACGATCCGCTTGAGCTCGGCGTGGTCGGGGTCGAAGCGACGGTTGAAGTTCACCATCACCTTCGCGCCCTTGCTGTCGGCGTACGCGACCACCTCGCGCGCCCGCTCCAGGGACAGGTCGATCGGCTTCTCGCACAGCACCGCCACACCGGCGTCGACGGCCGCCCGGAGGTTGTCGGCGTGCGTGTCGGTGCTGGAGGCGATGTACACCGCGTCCACCCCGGTCAGTGCCTCGGCGACCGAACCGACGGCGGTCGCGCCGTGGGTCGCCGCGACCGCGGCCGCACGCTCGGCCGAGACGTCGTAGACCGACACGAACTCCACCCTCGGGTTCGCCGCGAGGTTCGCGGCGTGCACCGAGCCGATGAACCCTGCTCCGAGGAGGGCGAAACGCTGCATCACTGTCCTGCTTTCTCTGGGCGCACCCAGGCTGAGTTGGCGGTGTGCGAGGCCGTCACGGCCTCGACGAACTGGAGGCCGACCAGGCCGTCCGCGCCGGTCGGGAAGCCGAGTTCGCGCTGCGGGCGCGGGGTGCCGTCGCGGCGGGCGAGCAGCTCCTCGGCGATGTCGGAGTAGTAGTTGGCGAACGCCTCGATGAAGCCCTCCGCGTGGCCGAGGCCGACGCGGTTGAGGCGCGCCTCGTCCGCGCTGAGCCCGGCCATGCCCTGGGCGAGGCGGACCTCCTCGCCGCCCGCGCGGCGCAGGACGAGGTGCTGCGGGTCCTCGTGGTTCCAGTCCAGGCTGGCCTGCGACCCGAACACCCGGATCCGCAGGCCGTGGGCCTGGCCGGTCGCCGCCATCGACGCCCACAGGCGTCCGCTCACCCCGCCGGTGAGCCGCAGCGCCACGGTCGCGTTGTCGGCCACCCGGCGTCCGGGCACCAGTGTGGTCAGCTGGGCGGACACCTCCTCTGCCTCCAGCCCGGTGAGGTAGCGGACGAGGTGGAACGCGTGGATGCCGATGTCGGCCACCACCGAGGCGTAGCCGGCGACGTCGGGGTCCATCCGCCAGGCCGCCTGCTTGTGCTCGCCGGCCTCGTGCAGCTCCGACGCCCAGCCGGACGCGTGCTCGACCTCGACGTGCCGCACCTCGCCCAGCTCCCCGTCCCGCACCAGCCGCGCGGCGTGCCGCACCATGGCGTAGGCCGAGTAGCAGTGCGCGACCGCCAGCACCTGGTCGCGCTCGGCCGCGAGCGCGACCAGCCGGGCCGCGCCCGCCGAATCGGTGGCCAGCGGCTTCTCGCAGGCGACCGCGATGCCCGCCTCCAGGAAGGCGGTGGCGATCTCGACGTGGCTGTCGTTCGGCGTGGCCACCACCACCAGGTCGATCCCGTCGGCCCGTGCGGCCTCCGCCCGCGCCATCGTGGCGTGGTCGGGGTAGGCACGGTCGGGGTCGATGCCGAGCTGGGCGGCCAGGGACGCCGAGCGCTCCGCGTCCCGGGCGAAGCAGCCGGCGACCAGCCGGTAGCGGTCGTCGAGCAGCAGCCCCGCGCGGTGGGCGACGCCGATGTTCGAGCCCGGTCCGCCGCCGACCATGCCGACCGCGAGCCGCAGCTGTCCTGGTTGCGTCATGGCACTCCTAGCCGAAGAGAAGGTAGACCGCGGCCACGCCAACGAGGATCGTGACGAGACGGTTGAACAGGGTCTGGTCGATGTGGCTGATCGTGCGGCGGCCGATCCAGGTGCCGACCAGCACCACGGGCGCCAGCGTCAGCGCGATCAGCGCGGTGTCCGGACGCACGATGCCGTTGGCGATGGAGAACGGCACCTTGATCAGGTTGACCGCGAAGAAGAACCAGGCGGTGGTGCCGAGGAACCGCAGCTTGTCGTACTTGCGGGCGAGCAGGTACAGGCTCATCGGCGGCCCGCCACCGTTCGCGACCATCGTGGTGAAGCCGGCCAGCCCGCCGTACGCCATGCCCACGACCGGACGGTGCGCGGCGAGCCGGTCGGGCCACAGGCCGATCACCAGCAGCACGAGCAGGATCACGCCGATGGTGCGCTTGAGCGTGGGCCCGTCCACCCAGTTCAGGAACAGCGCGCCCAGCCCGATCCCGATCACCACCGGCGGGATCAGCCGCAGGATCAGCCGCCAGTCGACGTCGTGCCGGTAGGTCCAGGTGGCCACCAGGTCGCCGACGAGCAGCATCACCAGCACCACGCCGGTGGAGTCCTTGGTCGGCACCACCTGCGCGGCCATCACCACGGCGATCAGCGCGAGGCCGCCGAGGGCGGTCTTGGAGAAGCCGATCAGCAGGGCACACAACGCCAGGACCAGCCAGCCCCACAGCGGGATGGCTGCCCAGACGGACTCGAGTTGGGTCACGCCTGAAGATAGTGGCGCTGGGCGGCCTTTTCGGCAACGTACTCGTCGTAGGCCTTCCGGGTGCTGTCCAGCTCGGAGACCTGCGACACCGGCACGTCCCACCACGCGCTGCCGGGCGGGTTGGGCCCGTACAGGTTGGTCTCGATGTAGAGGACGGTGGTGCGGTCGGCCGCGACGGCCTTCGCGTAGTTCTCGCGGAACTCGGCCATGCCGTTGCAGCGCAGGACGTCCGCGCCCCAGCTGGCGGCGTTGGCGGCGAGGTCGAAGGGCACGTCCGCGCCGTCGAGGCGGCCGGACGCGGACCGCGTCCGGTACTTCGTGCCGAAGCGCTGCGAGCCCCGCGACTCCGACAGCGCGCCGATCGAGGCGAAGCCGTGGTTCTGGAGCAGCACGAGGATCACCTTGATGCCCTCCTGTGCCATGGTCGCGATCTCCATCGGCAGCATCTGGTAGGTGCCGTCGCCGACGATCGCGACCACTTCGTGCTCGTCGCCGACGGCCAGCTTCACGCCCATCGCCGCCGGGATCTCGTACCCCATGCACGAGTACGCGTACTCCAGGTGGTACTGCTCGGGCGTGCGGGCGCGCCACAGGGCCTGGAGGTCGCCGGGCATCGAGCCGGCGGCGTTGATCACCACGTCGTGGTCGCCCATGAGCTCGTTCAGCGCGCCGAACACCTCGGTCTGGGCGGGCAGTTCCTGGTCGTGCGGGGCGTAGCAGGTGTCGACGACGCGCTGCCACTCGGCGTCCAGTTCGCCGGCGCGGGCCTGGTACGCGGCGTCGGTCGTCCAGCCGGCGAGGGCGTCGGTGAGCGCGACGAGGGCCTCCCGGGCGTCCGCCACCACCATGGTCGCAGCGTTCTTCGCGGCGTCGAACGCCAGCACGTTGATGTTGACGAACCGCACGTCCGGGTCGGCGAAGACGGTGTGGCTGGCGGTGGTGAAGTCGGAGTAGCGGGTGCCGATGCCGATCACCAGGTCCGCCTCGCGGGCGAGCGTGTTGGCCGCCGTGTTGCCGGTGGAACCGACACCGCCGACCGCCATGCGGTGGTCGAAGTTGATGGCACCCTTGCCGGCCTGGGTGTCGGCGACCGGGATGCCGGTGGCCTCGGCGAACGCGCGGAGCTCCGCCGACGCCCCGGCGTAGATCGCGCCGCCGCCGGCGACGACCAGCGGGCGCTTCGACGCCGTGATCGCCGCGACCGCGCGGGCCAGCGCGGCCGGCTCGGGGACGGGGCGTCCGACGTGCCAGACGCGCTTGTCGAAGAGCGGCACCGGGAAGTCGAAGGCCTCGGCCTGCACGTCCTGCGGCAGGCAGAGCGTGACCGCACCGGTCTCGGCCGGGTCGGTGAGGACGCGCATCGCGCACAGCAGGGACGGGATCAGCTGCTCGGGGCGGTTGATCCGGTCCCAGTAGCGCGAGACCGGCTTGAAGGCATCGTTGACCGAGATGTCGAGCGAGCGCGGGTCCTCCAGCTGCTGGAGCACCGGGTCGGGGTAGCGGGTGGCGAAGATGTCGGAGGGCAGCAGCAGCACGGGCAGCCGGTTCGTGGTGGCCAGTGCGGCACCGGTGACCATGTTCGTGGCCCCCGGGCCGATCGAGGACGTGACCGCCCACGTCTGGAGGCGGTTCTTCGTCTTGGCGTAGGCGGCGGCCGCGTGCACGGCGCCCTGCTCGTTGCGCACCAGCACGTACGGCAGGTCCGGGGCGCCCTCGACGCCGTCCAGGGTCTGGAGTTCGGCCTGGAGCAGCGCCTGGCCGATGCCGGCGACGTTGCCGTGCCCGAAGATGCCGAAGCAGCCCGCGAAGAGCTTCTGCTCCACCCCGTCCCGCTCGGTGTACTGGTTGGCGAGGAACCTGACCACCGCCTGGGCGACGGTGAGCCGAACGGTCTGGGTCATCTCATGAACTCCGGTGTCGAATCGATGGTGGTGTGGCGGGACGGGGACTGCCCCCTCTCCCGCCACGTGATCCCGAAACGAAAGGGGACTGTCCCCTTTCGTTTCGGTCAGGGGGCTGGGATCAGGATGTCACGGACGATCTGGTCGAGTTCCTCGTCCGCCCCGAGGAACTGGCGCAGGGTCTTGCGGGTGGCGCCGAAGTCGGCGAACTCGTCGGGGGTCATGCCGTCGACGTCGTAGGCCTTGCGGAACTCCGGCATCGTGGAGAGCGCGTCGATGATCTTCGCGTCGACCGGGACGTCGATGCGCGGCTCGGGGTCGACGCCGCTGGCCTGGAAGCGCTGCTGCCAGGCGAACGGTGGCGACAGCACCAGGTCGCCGCCGACCAGCTCGGTCCACTGCAGCGCATTGCGGTAGGCGGCGACCAGCACACGGGAGCGCAGGCCGCGGGCCTGGAATTCCTGCACGGCCTTCTTCACCGCGGCGACGCCGGCCCATTCCAGGTAGCCGGGGTCGAAGACCAGGCCGTCGTGGGCGTACACCGACTTCAGCCAGTCGTCGAGGCGGCCGACCATGATCGTCACGACCGGGCCCATGGTGGACGTGTCCTTGCCCTCGGCCTCGCGGCGCTTCAGGCCGCGCTCGATGGCCTCGCCGGCGGCGACGGCCTGGGCGACGGTGAACGACACGGTGACGTTGATGTTCACGCCGCGGTAGCTGGCGTCCTCGATGGCCTCGATGCCGACCCCGGTGGCGGGGATCTTCACGATGATGTTCTTCGCCAGCGACGAGAAGTACTCGGCCTGGTCGGCGAGCGCCTTCGCGCTGCGGGCGAGGCGCGGATCGGTCTGCATCGAGAGCCGGCCGTTGTAGCCGTGGTACTTCTCGAACGCGGGCTCCAGGAGCTTGGCGGCGTCCAGCGACACCTCCTCGACGACCTTCCAGCCGATCTGGGACTCGGTGGCCTCCGGCATCTCCTCGGCCAGTTCCTTGATGCGCTGGGTCCAGCGCGGCAGGTCGGCGCGGATCGCGGCCAGCGCGATCACCGGGTTGCACGTGGCGCCCACGGCCCCCCAGGAGATCGCGGTGGACAGCTCGGTGTAGGTGGCCGAGTCGTTCCAGAGCACAGTCGGACCGCGCTGGGTCATCAGGCCGAGCGGGGTGTTGGTGTCAGTCATTGGGGACCTCTTCGTCGAGGCACGTGGTGCCACTGTCCAGTCGGTGCCTCCATTCAAGCCCTGCGAGAACCAGAAGTCAACAAAATGTCCTTACATAAGCCCATTGCGTGTTGAAGGAGTTCTGGGACGGGTTCCGCGGGTCGTCAGTGGGCGGTCAGGTCGCGCTCCAGGCGGGCGCGATCGGCCCGGTCCACGTCGACGACCAGAACCTCGATCCCCCGCACCGGCGCGGCCAGCGCGGCCGCCACCGCGTCCGCGTCGGTGAGCCGGCGGGACGGGACGCCGTACCCGGCGGCGAGCGCCGCCGCGTCGACCCCGGTGGGGGTGGCGAACACCCGCTCGAAGCCGGCGGCGAACCGCTCCTGTCCGTACTCGAGCGTGGCGAAGATGCTGCCGCCACGATCATCGGCGACCACGATCCGCAGGTCCGGACGGGGCTCGCCCGGCCCGATCGCCAGCGAGCCGGCATCGTGGCCGAACGTCAGGTCTCCGCACAGCAGCGTGGTGGGGGCGCCCGTCGCCAGGGCGATGCCGGTGGCCGTCGCGATCGTGCCGTCGATGCCGGCCAGGCCCCGGTTGGCGTACACCGGCGGCGCATCCGTCCGTACGGGCGCGAGGTCGGCGTCACGGACGGGGTTGGAGTTGCCGAGCACCAGCACCCCGTCGGAGGCCACGGCGGCGACCACGAGGCGGGCCAGCTCCGGGCCCGCCAGCGCCCCGGTTCCGCGGACGGCCGCGACCCGGGCGGACGCGGCCCCGTCGGCCGCGCGCCAGTCGTCCAGCCAGTCGGTGGGCCCGGGCGCGACTTGGACCGCCCCGGTCACGAGCGAGGCCCGCCAGCCGGGGTCGAGGTAGTCGGGGCTGTCGGCCACCACGACCAGCTCGAGGTCCGCGCGAGACAACAGCATCGTCACCGGCCGGGACAGGGTGGGCCGCCCGAACACGATCACCCGCGCGACCTGACCGCCCAGCGAGCCGGCGAGCACCAGCCGTCCGGCGGCCAGGGCGTTCGGTCCCCCCCGCGCGTTGCTGGAGGGCTCGGCCAGCAGCGGCAGCCCGGCGTGCTCGGCGAACCGGCGCGCGGCGCGGCCCACGGCGGGCGAGGCGTCGCCGCAGACGACGAGGGTGCGCGGCGTGCCCGGCAGGTCGACCGGCGCGGGAGCGGTGCCGGCGCCGGCACGGACGGGGGTTCCGACGACCGGGGCCTCGACGGCCCCGTCCGCCGGCACCAGGGGCACCGACAGCTCGACGTTCACGTGAGCCGGGCCGGGCCGACGGGTCAGGGCGCCCTCGGCGGCCAGCACGGCCCGGGCGACCTGCGCGGCCCAGGACGGCGACGGCGCCGTCGAGCTCACCCGTGCCCGGTGGCGGGCGAAGCCGCCGAACAGGTCGGACTGCTCCGTGGTCTGGTTCGCCCCGGAGCCGACCAGGGCCGCCGGCCGGTCGGCCGAGACGACGAGCACCGGGACGCCGGCGTGGGCGGCCTCCATGACCGCCGGCAGCAGGTTGCCCACGGCCGTGCCGGAGGTGGTCACGACCGGCACGCACCGTCCGGACGCCTTGGCGAGGCCGAGGGCGAGGAAGCCGGCACCGCGCTCGTCGACCCGCACGTGCAGGCGCAGCTGCCCGGCGTCCGCGGCGGCAGCGGCCACCAGGGCCAGCGGCGCGCTGCGCGAGCCCGGAGCCAGCACCAGGTCGGTGACGCCCTGGGCGAGCAGTTGCCCGACCACGGCGCGGGCGCAGGCGATCGAGTCGCTCACCGGTCCTCCCGTCCTTCGAGGCCTTCCGGGTCCACGCCTGCCAGTCGACCCAGCCAGGCTCCGGTGGCGGACGGCCCCGCCCGCCAGTCGCCATTGTCGTCCACCGACACCGGCCGGACCGCGATTTCGCCGTCGGTCGCGACCAGCGGTTCGGCGGTGACGTCGCGGGTGAACATCGTCGCGGTGTTCAAGCCGCACGCGTAGGGCAGTTCCGGCAGCGCGGCGGCCAGGGCGACGCCGGCGGCCAGCCCGACCGAGCTCTCCAGGGCCGACGACACCACGACCGGCAGCCCCAGCCGTTCGGCGAGCTCCAGGCAGCGGCGCACGCCGCCGAGCGGCTGCACCTTGAGCACCGCGATGTCCGCGGCGTGTTCGGCGACCACCCGCTCGGGGTCGCCGCTGCGGCGGATACTCTCGTCGGCGGCGATCGGGACGTCGACGCCGCCCCGGGCGAGGCGGACCCGCAGCTCGGCCAGCTCGGGGACGCTCGCGCACGGCTGCTCGGCGTACTCCAGCCCGAACCGGGCGAGGGTGCGGAGCCGGCGTTCGGCGGTGTCCACGTCCCACAGCCCGTTCACGTCCACGCGGACGCGTCCGTCCGGGCCGAGCGCGTCCCGGACGGCCTCCACCCTGGCCAGGTCGTCGCCGGGCGCCTGCCCCGGTTCGGCCACCTTGACCTTGGCGGTGCGGCAGCCCGAGGCCGTCACGATCGCGTGGGCCCGCTCGGCGTCGACCGCCGGGACGGTGACGTTGACCGGTACCCGGTCGCGCACCGGCGCGGGGAAGCCGATCGTGGCCGCTTCGACACCTGCCTGCCACCAGGCGTCGATCTCGGGGCTGGTGTACTCGGCGAACGGGCTCCACTCGGCCCAGCCCACCGGGCCGCGCACCAGCAGGCCCTCGCGCACGGTGATGCCACGGAAGCGGTTGCGCAGCGGCAGGGCGAACGCCACCGCGTCCTGCCAGAGGTTCGGACGGGGCATCGCGGGCCTCAGCGCGCGATCCAGAGCCCGACGAACAGGCCCGCGGCGCAGGCCAGCTCCGCCAGCCCGGTGTTCTTCAGGACCGGGATCAGCTCGCGCCCGGTGACACCCCGCAGTACCTCACGGACGGGGCCGACCAGGGCGAGCCCCATGATCAGGCCGAGCAGGGCCCACCAGGAGCTGGTGGCGGCCACCGCGACCACCCCGAGCGCCGCGACGGCCAGCAGGCCGAGGAAGAACCAGCGGGTGCCGGTGTCGCCCAGGCGCGTGGCCAGCGTCCGCTTCCCGGCGGCGCGGTCGCCGTCGAGATCGCGGAGGTTGTTGGCCACCAGGATCGCGCAGGCGAGTGCGCCGATCGCGACGGCCGTCCACCAGGCCGCCGGTGAGACCCGTCCGACCTGGATGTACACCGTGCCGGCCACCGCGACCAGGCCGAAGAAGAGGAACACGAACACCTCGCCCAGGCCGAGGTAGCCGTAGGGCCGCCGTCCGCCGGTGTAGAACCAGGCCGCCGCGATCGCGGCCGCACCGACCGCGAGCAGCCACCAGTGGCCGGTGACCACCACGACCGCCAGGCCGGCGGCGGCGGCGAGCGCGAAGCAGCCGAAGGCCGCGGCCCGCACCCGGCGTGGCTCGACCAGCCCCGACCCGACCAGGCGCAGCGGGCCGACCCGGGCGGCGTCAGTGCCACGGATGCCGTCGGAGTAGTCGTTGGCGAAGTTCACGCCGACCTGGAGGGCCAGCGCGACCACCAGCGCGAGGACGGCCAGCAGGGGCGAGAACGCGCCCTCGAACCAGGCCACCGCACTGCCGGCGAGCACCGGCGCCAGCGCGGCCGGGAGGGTACGCGGACGCGCGCCCTCGATCCACTCAGCCGCGGTCGCCATCGTTGCCCTTCTGCCAGTCCCGGAGCATCTCAGCCCGGTTGATCTTGCCGATTGAGGTGTACGCCAGGGTGGCGACCCGCCGCAATTCGCGCGGCAGCGCGGGAGCGGCGAGGGCGGGCGCGAGCCGCGTCCGCACCTCGTCGAGGGTCACCTCGGCGGTCGTCACCGCCACGATCCGCACCCCCCAGCGGGCGTCCGGCACGGCCAGCAGCGCCAGCACGCCGGGCCCGAACGCGGCGTCGCCGGCGCGTTGCGCGGCGCCGAGGTCTACGTTGTGGCCGCCGGAGACCACGACGTCGTCGATGCGCCCGAGCACCTGGAGCCGGCCGTCCGCCCACCTCCCGGAGTCGTTCGTGCGCACCAGGTCGCCGCTGAGCACCCCGGCGGTCAGGTCGGGACGCAGCCGGTACCCGGAGAACGCCATCGGCCCGCCGAGCGAGATCCGCCCCTCGTCGAGGTGGACGCGGACGCCGTCCAGCGGCACGCCGTTGTAGACGCAGCCGCCACAGGTCTCGCTCATGCCGTAGGTGGTCACGATCACCAGCCCCGCGTCGGCCGCCCGTGCGCGCAGGGTCGCCGGGACGGCGCTGCCGCCGACCAGGATGGCCGCGTAGCCCCGCAGCACCGCCACCTGGGCGGGACGGGCCAGCGCGCGGTCCAGCTGGGCGGCGACCAGGGACAGGTAGCTGCGGGCGCCGGCCGCCGGCAGGTCGGACAGATCGGTGGCGGCGAACCGGACCGTCCGCCCGGCGAGCACCGCGCGGGCGATGGTCATCAGGCCGGCCACGTGCTGGGTGGGCAGCGCGCAGACCCAGTCGCCCGGTCCGCCGAGGCGCTCGTGGGTGGCGGCCGCCGAGAACCGGATCGCCGCACGGCTGAGCACCACGGCCTTCGGCTCGCCGGTGGAACCGGACGTGGTGACCACGACGGCGGCATCGGGCTCGGCCACGTCCTGCTCGGGAGCCAGCGCGGGAAGGAGCCGTGGCTCCGGCAGCGGCGCCACCGGATCGCCGCCGGACAGGGCGTCCGCGAGACCGGCGACCAACTCCGTGCCGGTGAGCAGCCGCATTCGCATTCCCCCACCCTAACCAGCGCACGACCGCCGGCACCCGACCCCGGACGGGCCGGCGGCGGTCGTACCCTCCCCGGCCGCACACCCCTGCAGGGGCCGCGACCGTGGCGTTGCGCGGCACCGAATACCACCGCACAAGCGTCCCCATTCGGGGGACCATTCCGCGTTCCGACGGTATTGCGTCCCCTTTTGGGGGACCGATTTGCGAACAATACCGGGCACTCATGTCCCCTTGTGGGGGACATTTTGGCGACACCAAGAATCGATTTGGAAAACATCACCCCAATGCTTTGACAATAGCTTCGAGAATGCGAAATCATCACTGCACCGCACTGATGCAGCGCAGGCAGGGGCCGGGCAGCCGAGGTCAGTGACAGAGAGGAATCCCCAGGATGAAGTCCCTGATCGCGAAGACCGTCGGCACTGTCGTGCACACGAAGGAGCGGGGTGCGACCGCCGTCGAGTACGGCATCATGGTCGCCCTGATCGCCGCGGTGATCATCACCGTCGTCGCCACGCTCGGCACCAGGCTGACCGGTGTGTTCAGCACCGTGGGCACCAAGCTCTGAGCCCGCGTCGACCACCCCGCGAGACGTCCGGGAAGCTGAGTTTTACCTGAGAGCTTCCTTATGGAAGACTGCACCCGTGCTCAATCCCCGATCGCTCCGCATGGGCGTCGTCGCGCTCGTCGCGCTGGTCGGGTTGTCCCCCGTTCTCCCCGGCTCCGCCGCGCGCGCGGCCACCGTCCCGGGGGTGACAAGCACAGGCAGCGGCACGACCAGCACCGAGGACCTCGCGGCCTACCGCCGCGCGCTGCTGGAGAAGCAGAGTTCCGCGGTCGACATCGGCAACGAGAGCATCCGCGCGCTGCACGCCCAGGAGGTCGAGCGGCTGGGCTACGAGCCCTCCACGACCGATCCGCGTGAGATCGCCCGCCAGATGATGCTCAACAAGTACGGGTGGGGCGACGCCCAGTTCGCGTGCTACGACAAGATCATCATGCGCGAGAGCAAGTGGGACCCCTACGCCGACAACCCCCGCTCCAGCGCGTACGGCATCCCGCAGGCGCTGCCCGGCAGCAAGATGGCCTCGGCCGGCGCCGACTGGCGCACGAACCCGGCCACCCAGATCCGCTGGGGCCTGGGCTACGTCGCCGACCGCTACGGCACCCCGTGCGGCGCGTGGGGCTTCAAGGCCTCCCACGGCTGGTACTGAGCCTCCCGCTTCCCCACCACACACGAAAGCCGCCGGGCACGCCCGGCGGCTTCGCTCGTTGGTGGAGGGCTACCTCACAGGTGCGGCTCGACCGGCGGGACGATGCCGTCCTCGATCGCGCGGCGGAAGAGGTCCAGCTTGCTGGCCGCGGGCCGGTTCACGTTGGTGTACTTCACGCGGATGCGCTTGAGGTACTCCTTGACGCTGTTCTCGGTGATGGTGAGCCGCTCGGCCACCTCCGGCACCTCGAACCCGCCGGCGTACAGCCCCAGCACCTCGCGCTCGCGCGGGCCCAGGTTGGCGGCCACGTAGGACGCGTCACCCTCGATCGCGGCGAGGATCTCCTGGCTGATCACGACCTGGCCCTCGGAGACCGCCTCGATGGACGCGATCGTCACCGCGATCGGCTCGGCCTTGCGGCACACACCGGCGGCACCGCCGGCGAGCGCCCGGCGCAGCAGCCGGACGTTGTCGGCGATCGAGTAGACCAGCACCTTGTAGCCGGCGTCGATGAGCCGTTCGGTGTTGTCGAGGGGGTCCGACCCGTCGTCGAGCTGGAGGTCGAGCAGGACGACGTCGGCCTGCACCCCCTTGTCGAGGAACTCGGGGACCGTGCCTGCGCCGTCCACCAGGGTCACCTGGTGGCCGGGGTGGGCCTGGAGCGCGGCCGACACGCCGAGACGAATCGCCTCGTGGTCGTCGATAACAGCGGTGGTGATCATCAGGTGACAGCCTAACGTGTACTGACCCGACCGCTGGCATCGAGTCCGATCAATTCGCTACTACCGTCGTCACGAACCGCCAGCACGGTGACCACGTCCTCATAACCCTCCGGCGCTGCCCGGGCGACCACCCGCTTGGTGCTGGAGTCGGTGAGCAGCTTGCCGAGGTGGCGGGTGAGGGCGGCCCGGACATCCTCGGGGAGGCGCGTGCCGCGGCTGTCGACCAGCCGGACGTCCACGCCGCGTCCGCGCGCGACCTCGATCGCGTCGGAGGTGAGCTCGGTGACCAGGTTGCCGGCGCGCATCGCGTCCCGCAGGCGGCTCTCCTGGGCCAGGCAGGCCGCCCGCTCCTCCTCGCTGAGGGCGTGGTCGGTGTCGGCGATGCGGGTGAGCAGCGGGCCCACCTGCGCGCGCAGCTGGGTCAGCCACACGTCGCGCAGCACGAGCTTGGAGAAGCTCTGCGCGATCGCCTTGTTCGCCGCGGCGGACGACCGTCGGGACGCGTTCATGCGGTCGGCCATGTCGATCAGCCAGGTCTGGAGCAGCTGGGCGACCAGCATCCATGAGAACGGCATGAAGCCGACCCGCAGGGTGTCGCCCACCCCCATGTCGTGCGTGATCGCCCACATCGCCGAGACCACCGCGAACAGCCCGACGCCGGTCCACGCGACCCGCTCCTGGCCGCGCACCAGCACCGTGACCAGCAGCACCATCACCACGCTGCTGTGCCAGGTGGCGTAACCGGGCCAGTGCCCGTTCGGCAGCACGGCCTGCACGATCACCGTGACCGCCATCAGCAGGACCACGACGAGGACGGCGTTGCGCATCCGCATCGGGTTGTCCTCGGTGCGCGACAGGGTCAGCCAGGTGGCGACCGCCGCCAGGGCCTGGGCGAGGAACACCGGCCAGATCATCGTGACCTGGTCGAGGCTGGTCCAGCCGAGCAGGAACTGGAGCCCGACCAGTACCCACACCAGCCGCACCAGCAGCGGGCGGGACAGGTCGGGGATGTCGGCGAGCACCCGTCCGGCACGCTTGCGGCGTGGCTGCTCGGCCTCGTTCAGCGCGGCCTCGTCGGGGACCCAGGTGAGGTTGACCACCGTGCCGGAGCCCGGCGAGGAGTGGATCTCGGCCTTGCCGCCGATCGCCCACATCCGGTACACCACCGAGACCTGGAGGCCGAGGCGACGCTTGGGCACCAGGTCGGGGTCGAAGCCGATGCCGTTGTCGGCGACGGAGATCGTGACCGCGCCGGTCTCGGGGCTGGACAGGGTCACCTCGACGTCATCGGCGCCGGAGTGCTTGGCCACGTTGAGGGCGACCTCGCGCACCACCATGCCGAGCGTGCTGGCGACCTGCTGGGGCACGGCCAGACCCTCGATCTCGGAGACGAACCGTGCCTGCGGCACGAGCGCGCTGACCACGTCCGTGACCAGCCAGGTGAGCTGGTCGCCGGTGACCGGCAGCCGGACCTCGGTGGGGGCCTCAGCCTGGGCGAGGCGGTCGACCGCGCGCTGGGCCTGCTGCGCGACGTGGACGTCACCGGGCGCGTGGGCGGCGGCCACCAGCGTGGTCATCACCTCGTCGTGGACGATGCCGTCGAGCCGGTGCCGCTCCTCGAGCAGCGCCTCCTCGATCGCGGCGTCGGTGGCCTCCTTGCGGGTGGCGGCCTCGGCCTCGTCCAGTTCCTTGAAGGCGTTGGAGACCACGCCGAGGGCGACGATCACCACCGAGGCGTTCATGACCAGGTTGATCATGTCCTGGAAGGCGCCCAGCAGGGACGCGCTCTGCCCGGACGGCGTCATCCGCACAGCGGCGAACAGCAGGCCGGACGCGATCGCGTAGGCGAAGCCCCAGCCGGTGCCGGTGGTCACCGCGAGGCAGATGGCGGCGACGCCGAGGGTCATCCACAGCCACGGGCTGCTGGTCGCCACCTCGCCGGCACGCCAGGCCGCCGGCCAGGTGATCAGTCCGAAGGTGACGACGGTGACGTAGGTGAGGGCGAAGGAGCGGATGGCCCATCCGAGGAAGCTGGCGACCATCATGCCGATGCTGGCGATGACGATGCCGCCGCCGACGACGATCATCCACCAGCCGGCCAGGTCGGGGATCTGGTCGACGGCAGCCAGCGAGGCGGGAATGAGGGTGCCGAGACAGAACAGGGCCACGCCCCGGTCCACCCACGCCGACAGCTGGGACGTCTTCGGCTTGATGTTGGCCACTACCTGCTCCAGTCCACCAGTCCGTCGACGTCGTGCTCGCCGTCCGGCCAGACCGCCCGGACGATGCCGGCGGCGGCCAGCGCCTTCCGGCACCCCGGGCACGGCGGATCGGTGATGTAGGCGGTCGCGCCCTTGGTGTCGCGGGTCGCGAACAGCAGCGCGTTCACCTCGGCGTGGATCGCGATGCAGAACCCGGGCGTGCCCGGACGGTCGTAGTCACCGAGGCCGGGCACCTGGTCGTAGTCGAGCTGGCCGCGCGGGCACGCGCCCTCCAGGCAGTCCGGACGGCCGGGGGCCGCGCCGTTGTAGCCGGTGGCGATGATCCTGCGGTCGTGGACGAGAACCGCACCCACCCGCCGCCGCGTGCACTTGGCGCGCGTGGCCACGGCGGAGGCGATGGTGAGGAAGTACTCGTCCCACCCAGGTACCAGGTGCTCGCTCATCAGCCTCCTCGCTCGGAGAACATTGTCTCAGGATTGTCCAGAGGTTATCTGTTGTCACACCTGTTCTAGCCCAGGTAGGCATTCGAAAAGGCGGGTGTCGGATCGACACGGTCCTTTGTGAGGCCCTGGGCGGCCATGAAATCGGCCATCGCGGACCACTGGTCGGCGTCCAGCGTGCCGTCGACCTTGCCGTCCGCGGTGGTCCAGAGCGGGACGGTCGCGGCGAGGGTCGCCTTCGCCGCGGTCTGGGCGGCGGCCGCCGAGAGTCCCGGCACGTAGGCGGCGGACACCTCCAGGGCGTGGGCCTGGTCGGTGGTCGCGGTCCGGATCCCGGCCAGCATGCCGGCGGCCACCGCCGTCACCACGTCCGGGTGCGCGGTGGCGTACGCGGTGGTCGTGGCCAGGCAGATGCCGACCAGGGGCACCTGGCCGGAGGCGATCGGCAGGCTGCGCGTGGCGAAGCCGGCCAGGGCGAACTGCACGGCCTCGTTGTTGCTGAAGCCGACGACGGCGTCCACCTTGTTCGTGGACAGGGCGGTCTGCTGGGTGTAGCCGATCTCCTTGATGGTCACGTCCGTCTCGGCGAGGCCCGCGGTCTTCAGCGCGACCTGGAGACCGAACCAGTTCTCCCCGTACTTGCCGGGGATCCCGATCGAGTGGCCCTTCAGGTCGGCGAGGGTGGCGATCGGCGAGGCGGACGGCACGATCACCTCGACCGGGTAGCTGCGGTAGTACGCGGCCACCGCGACCAGGTCGACGCCCTCCGAGCGGGCCTGCAGCAGTTCGTCCCCGCCGGCGACCACGAAATCCTCCTGGCCGGCGGCGATCGCGGTGAACAGCCCCTCGGAGGTGCCGTGGTGGCGCAGCGTGGGAGCGACGCCGGCCGCGGTGAAGTCGCCGTCGGTCTCGGCCACGTAGAACGGGCTGAATTGGACGTTGGGGATGTAGGTGAGCCCGATCACCGGGGTGGCGGCCGGCGCGCTGGTGGCCGTCGTGCCGCCGGTCGTGGCCGGCGCGACGGTCTGGGCGCAGCCGGCCAGCAGCAGGACCGCGGCCGTCCCGGTCAGGAAGTCTCTTCTTCTCATGGTCAGCGGGCCTCTCGGGTGCGTTGCAGGGAGTCGATGATGCGGGAGTTGCGCTCCCACAGGTGGATGGCCGCGTAGGCCGTGGACGCGATCACCGCGAGCACGATGATCGTGGCGAACATGCCGGCGGTGTCGAGCGATTCGCGCTGGACCGTGAGGACGGTGCCGAGCCCGGAGCCGCCCATCACCATCTCGCCGACGATGGCGCCGGTGACGGCGAGGGTGACGCCGTTGCGGACGCCGCCGAGGATCGACGGCAGCGCCATCGGCATTTCGACGTGCACCAACAGGCCGGCGCTGGTGGCGCCGTCGAGCCGCGCGGCGTCCACCACGTCGGGGTCGACGTGCCGGAGCCCGACCACGGCGGAGATCAGGATCGGGAAGAACACGATCAGCGCGCACAGGATGATCACCGGGACCAGTCCGTAGCCGAGCCACAGCACCAGCAGCGGGGCCAGCGCGATCGCCGGGATCGCCTGGGTGGCGCCGAGGAACGGGTTCACCGCGGCGGCCGCCCAGCGCGAGCGGTGGATCAGGACGGCCAGCGGCAGCGCCACCGCAATGCCGAGCAGGGCCCCGCCGAGCGCCTCCCCGACGGTCAGCGCGAGATAGCCCCAGTACGCGGGATCGGACAGGCTGGCGACCAGGCTCGCGAGCACGGCCCCGGGCGTGGGCAGCAGCACCGAGCCGGCGCCGGCCGTCACCGCCCAGCCGGTCAGCAGCACCACCCCGAGCAGCGCCGGGGCGAGCACCTCGCGCTTCATTCCACCTCCACCGTCGACTCCGTCACGAACGGGTCGAGGGCTGCGGGATGCGCGAACGGGTCGCCGGCGCGAAATCGCGCGGCGACCGCGTGCTGCCTCCCATCCGGACTTTCACCGTCGGTCCTGGAGTTCCACCAGATCAACCGGTTCCGCAAGCGGAACCGGGTCGCGGACTGTCACCGCCGGTTCGGAATTACACCGACCCCGGAGCACGTTCTGGGCGCAGTCTATTACGACCTGCTGTGCCGGGCCTGTGCGCCGTCCACCGTGGGCAGCCCTCCGTGGGACGGGACCTGTGCGTCCCGTCGGGCGTGGTGGTGGCACGCGGATGGCGCGGTGGAGGACACTAGCGCCGTCCGGTCGCCGTTGACCGGCCCGACTGCAGAGAGGACCGCCATGCGGGTCGCCGTCCCGTCCGAAGTGAAGAACCACGAGTACCGGGTGGCGATCACCCCGGTCGGTGTCGCCGAACTGGTCGCCCACGGCCACGAGGTCTACGTGCAGGCTGGCGCCGGCCTCGGGTCGTCGATCAACGACGCCGAGTACGTGGCGCAGGGGGCGACGATCGTGCCCACGGCCGCGGAGACCTGGGCGGCCGGCGAGATGGTGCTGAAGGTCAAGGAGCCGATCGCGAGCGAGTTCGGGTTCCTGCGCGACGACCTGCTGCTCTTCACCTACCTGCACCTGGCCGCGGACAAGGCCGGCACCGACGCCCTGCTCGCCGCCGGCACCACCGCGATCGCCTACGAGACCGTGCAGCTGCCCTCGGGACTGCTCCCGCTGCTGTACCCGATGTCGGAGGTGGCCGGGTGCCTGGCCCCGCAGGTGGGGGCGCACGCGATGATGAAGGCGCAGGGCGGACGCGGCGTGCTGATGGGCTGTGTCGGTGGTGTTGCCAACGCCCGGGTCGTCGTGCTGGGCGGTGGCACCGCCGGGCAGAACGCGGCCAACGTCGCCCTCGGCATGGGCGCTGACGTCACCATCCTCGACACCGACCTGGACAAGCTGCGCACCACGTTCTGGCGCTACGACAACCGCGTCCACCAGATCGTGTCGTCGCGGCTCAGCATCCGCGAGCAGGTGCTGGCCGCCGACATGGTGATCGGCACCGTGCTGATCCCGGGCGCGAAGGCTCCGAAGCTGGTGACCAACGAGCTGGTGGCCGAGATGAAGCCGGGCTCGGTGCTGGTGGACGTGGCGATCGACCAGGGCGGCTGCTTCGAGGACTCGCACCCGACCACCCACGCCGACCCCACGTTCATGGTTCACCAGTCGGTCTTCTACTGCGTAGCGAACATGCCCGGCGCGGTGCCGAACACGTCCACCTGGGCGCTCACCAACGCCACCCTGAGCTACGCGCTGCAGCTGGCCGACAAGGGCTGGCGGCGGGCGTGCAAGGAGAACGCGCCGCTCGCGCTCGGGCTCAACGTGCACGCCGGCCAGATCACCTACCCGGCGGTGGCGGACGCCTTCGGCCTGCCGTGCACGCGGGTCGGGGACGTGCTCGACTGACGGGGGTCAGCAGCCGGCGGGCTCATCAGCGTCGACGCCGTCGATGAGCCAGATGCCGCGCTCGAGCCGCAACTGGTAGCCGACCGCCTGGGAGCGGCAGCTGCCGTCCGCCCCGGTCGAGCGGACGCGCGCCTGCGCTGTCGCCCGGTCGCCGTCACGGGTGGCCCGGAGGACCTCGATCTCGGTCCGGGTCTGCCCGCCGGTGCGTGAGATCCACGCCGCGAGCTCACCTTCGCGGCCCTGCTGGCCGGCGGTCAACATGCCCCACGCGCTGGGGTACTGGCCGGCGTTGAGGCTGCTGCCCAGCAGCCAGAGGGTGTGGGCGACCTCGGCGTCCGCGCCGTCGTGGAGGGTGAGACCGGGAGCCCGAGCGGACGTCGAACTCGCTTCGCCCGCGCACGCGTCCGGGGCAAGCGCCACGGCGGTCCGCCACGCCTCGACCTTGCCGGCGAGCAGCGCGGTCGGCAGGGCGAGCGCGACCGAGGCGGTGCTGTCCCGGCCGCCGCGGCCACCGATCGCCGCCACCACCATGCCGCGGACGCGCGCCTGCGCGTCCACCACCGGCCCGCCGCTCATGCCGACACGCAGGGTCGCGTCCACCACCAGGAGGTCCTGCGCGGGGTGGTCGTTCACCACCGCCGACTCGCTCACCGAGGTGAGCCGGGCCAGGGCGGTGCCCAGCTCGGCGTCGCCCAGCGGGTAGCCGAGCGCCTCCACCTCGGTACCGGTCGTCGTCTCCCCCGCCCCCGCCAGCTCCAGCGGCGGGCCGGCCAGCGCTGCGGTGGTGCGGACGAGCGCGGTGTCGGTGGTGGCGTCGATGCCGACGATCTCGCCGAGCACCGGGGCGGCGCCGGTGAGTCGGAGGCTGACCTGCCGCGCACCACCGACCACGTGGGAAGCGGTGAGCACGTGGTGGGCATCCACCACGAAGCCGGAGCCGGCCATGGGGGCGCCCGCGCATGAGGTGCTCAGCAGCCTGCCCACCGAGCCGCCGGCGCGCGCGGGCACGCCGGCGAACGTGGTCGGGTCGACCGGCTGGGGCGAGCGCAGCGGCGGGCTGAACAACGAACACCCGCTCAGCAGGGTGGCGGCGACGAGCACACCGACGCCCCGTCGACCAGTGCGCATCCGCCTCCCTTCCGAGGTCACCCTAGCGACGGCCGGGACGCCCACGGGGCACCAGGTCAGCCGGCCTGCTCGGCGGCCGCGTGCGGGGCACCGTAGCCGTGGCTGAGCAGGCGGTAGGAACGGGTGAGGAAGGCCCCGCCGGTCAGGACGAGCCCGAACACGCCGGACAGCACGAAGACCAGGGCAATGCCGCGGGCCTCGCCCTGCCCCAGGAGGGGCTCCAGCACCGTGCGCCCGGCCTCGGAATCGGCGAACGGGATCAGCCAGAACTGCGCCACCGGCCCGATCAGGAACGCGCTGATCGGCGCGGCCGCCATCTCGACGCTCTGGGCGAGGCCGAACACCCGTCCCTGCTTCTCGAACGGCACCACCTTCTGCAGCACGGTCTGCTCGGCGGCCTCGGCCACGGGGATCATGGCCATGTACCCGAGGATGCCGATGGCGGTCAGCCAGATGTTCTCGCGGATGGTGAACCCGATGCCAATCGTCCACATCACCACGTTGGCCAGCAGCAGTGCCCGCAACGGTCGCGCGCCGAGGCCCTTGCGAGCCACCCAACCGGCGCCGATCATGAAGCCGAAGGTGAGCACTCCCCACAGGACGCCCCAGACCTCGACCGAGACCAGCGTCAGGCCGTAGGGGTCCATCAGGGCGATGAACACCCCGCCGAGCAGGTTGTTCAGGGCCGCGAACAACACCAGCCCGGTGAGGCCGGGCACCGCGACGACCGCCCGGTACGCGCCGGCGAAGTCGACCGCCTTGGGCACCTCGTCGCTGTGCAGCACCTCCGGCTCGGGGATCGAGACGGTCATCAGGTGCAGCAGCGAGACGACGGTCAGCCCGACCGCGATCGCCATCGTCCACTTCATGCCGAGCTGCCCGATCGCCAGCCCCGAGAAGACGGACGTGATCGCGAACCCCAGCCCACTGACCATGCCCACGAGCCCGTTCATGTTGGCGCGCCGCTCCTCGGGGACGAGCAGGGTGACGCAGGTGGACAGCGCGATGCCGCGCGCACTCTCCACGATCGCGCCGACAAGGATGAGCAGCACGAAGATCCAGAACGGCAGGCTGCCGATCTGGAGCAGGGCCTCGGTGGGCACGAGCAGGAAGAACACGAACGCGGCGCCGTAGGCGATCGCGGTGACCGTCGTGGCGACCACCATCACCCGTTTCTTGCGCCAGCGGTCGATCCAGGTGCCGAACGGCACGCCGACCACGGCGACCATGAGCATGAACGCGCCGCCGATCATCGCCGTGGCCAGCACCGAGCGGGTCTCCAGGTACACCCAGAACGTGAGCGCGAACCACAGGAAGCTGGTGGTCACGTTGGCGATCAGCGTGTTCACCAGCACGGAGTAGAAGCTCCTGGTGTGGTCCATCGACACCTCCTCGGCGAACGTCTTGGCCATGATGCCACCTGCCACCGACAGCACCAGCGGCCCCCGCGTCCGCCGATTTCGTACTCGGCGCGCCCTTGGGGTAGAGTCTCTGCTCGCGCGCCGCTAGCTCAACTGGCAGAGCAGCTGGCTCTTAACTAGCGGGTTCGGGGTTCGAGTCCCTGGCGGCGCACTCGATCGGCCCGGCGCTTCCACCGCCGGGCCGATCGCTTTCCACAGGCGTGTTCGCGGCTACTTGAGGATCTCGCCGAGTCGCTGCTGGAGCCCGGTCAGGGCATCCGCGGCGTTCCGCTCCCCCTCCAGCACCGGCACGACCGCGTCGCGGCAGGCCTTGGTGAAATCGGTGTAGTTCTCCGTCGTCGGCAGCGGCCGGGCGGTGGCCAGCGCCGTGGCCAGCGTCTTCAGCGACGGCCGCGTCTTCAGCAGGTCCTGGTCGGTGAGCAACTCGGTGCGCACCGGGCCCGCGACGCCGAGCGAGGCCAGCGATCGTTGCTGCTCGGTCGAGGCCAGGAAGCGGACGAAGTCGCCGGCGGTGCCCTTGTTGGCCGCCTTGGCCGAGATGCCGAGGTTGCGTCCGCTCCAGACCGGCACGCCCGCGGAGCCCAGGCCCGGCACACCCGTGGTTCCCAGCTTGAGGCCGGACGCGGTCGCGCCGCTCCCCAGGCGGGCACCAGCGCTCCACCAGTCGCGGAGGAACACCAGCCGCCCGCTGTCGAACTGGCGTCGGGCCTCGTCCGCGCTCCAGCCGAGCGATGCCGGCGGGATCTGCCCGGAGTTCACGCCGTCGGCCAGCCAGCGGAGCCCGACGGCAGCCGCCGGGGTGTCGACGTTCGGCGTCCCTTCGGCGCTCACGAGTTCGCCGCCGGCCGACCAGATCGCCTCGGCGACGTTGCTGGTCAGGTCGGGGTCGGAGCCCAGCTGTCCGGCGTAGCACGACAACCCCGAACGGCCGGACGCCACCCGGCTACACGTGGAGCGGAGTTCGGTCCAGGTGAGGGGCGCCTCGCCGCCGGAGCGTTCGACGAGGTCCGCCCGGTAGTACAGCAGCCCGGCGTCCTGCGAGAACGGGTAGGCGTACAGCGCGTCGGACCAGGTGGCGGACGCGACCGCGCGGGCGTCCATGCCGTCGGTGGCGAACTGTGACGCGGGGAGCGCGGTGAGCCAGCCCTTCGCCGCGAACTCGGTGGTCGCGGCCGACTCCAGCAGCACCACCGTGTACTCACCGCTGCCCGCCTTGGCGCGGTCGGCCAGGCCCGGCGTCCGCACGCCACCGGTCGACGGCAGCTCGAGCAGGGTGACCGGCTCGTTGGGGTGCGCGGTGTTCCACGCCTTGACCGGGGCCTGCAGTGACGCACCCGCCCCGCCCTCCACCGCGAAGGTGATCGGGCCGCGATCGGTCCACGGGTCGTGCGTCGACGACGGGGACGAAGGGGTCGGGGTGGACGTCGTGCAGCCGGCGAGGAGCAGCCCCGCCGCGAGCGTCAGGACCTGGCGCCTGTGGAGGGTTCGCAAGGGGTCAGCGGCCGCGGAGGATCGAGCGGACGATCAGGACGAAGGTGACCGCACCACCGGCGGCGGCCGCGAGCAGCGCCACCCGCTCGACCCGGAGGTTGCCGCGCTGGTCGACGACCTGCGCCTTGGCCTGCTCGAAGGTTCCCTCGGCGAAGGTCCGGGCGTCGGCGACGGTGTTCGCCACGATGGCCTTGGGGTGCACCTGGTTGATCAGACCCTCGACGTTGGAGGCCAACCGCCGCCGGGCGGCGTCGATCTCGGCCTCGATCTCCTCGCGCGTGCGCACTGCTTCTGTCATGGATCCTCCAAGCTCATCCGACGCTGCTCCGCGCCCAGCCTATGCCAGTGACCGGGGTGCGAAATGGTGGACGGCGAAGCCGGCGCCTGATCGCCTAAGGTGGCGGCATGACCCGACTTCAGCCCGGCGACGCCGCGCCGGCCTTCACCCTGCCGGACGCCGACTCCCACCCGGTCTCGCTCGCCGACTACGCCGGTGAACGGGTCATCGTCTACTTCTTCCCGGCCGCGATGACCCCCGGCTGCTCGCTCGAGGCCGTCGACTTCGACGCCGCCGTCGGCGACCTGTCCGCCGCGGGGTACCGGGTGGTCGGCATCTCGCCCGACAGCCCCGACAAGCTTGCGAAGTTCCGGGCACGCGACGACCTGCACTTCCCGTTGCTGGCCGACACCGACCGCGAGGTGCTCGACGCCTACGGCGCGTTCGGGCAGAAGATGCTGTACGGCAAGGCCGTCGAGGGAGTGATCCGCTCCACCTTCATCGTCGACGTCGACGAGGCCGGCGCCGGCACGGTCGCGGTGGCCCAGTACAACGTCCGCGCCACCGGCCACGTCGCGAAGCTCCGCCGCGAACTGGGGGTGTAGCGCCCCGCTCCCGCGCAAACGCCCCCGAAGTTGACAAACGCCCCCGATATTTCGGGGGCGTTTGTCAACTTCGGGGGCGTTTGTGGACGGGGCCGGACGGGACGGGACGGGCCGGGACGGGCCGGGACGGGACGGGGAAGCTACTCGGGGTCGGGCTGCCAGGAGCGGGAGGCGGGGCCGATGCCGGCGGCGAGGCCGTCGAGGACCTCGGTGGAGCCGGAAACGATCAGGTGCTCGCCGTCCTGGACGACCCGGGTGTCTGGCGGGTTCGGCTCGTAGGCGCCGGGAGCGTGCAGCACGGCGAGGGTGAGGACGCCGCGTCCGCGCAGCTCGCCGATCGTCCGCCCGGCCAGCGGGCCGCCGGCGGTGGCCGCGACCTCCTCCATGCTGAAGGCCATGTCTCCCCTGGTCAGGGCAGCGTCGATGAACTCGATCACGCCCGGGCGGAGCGCCAGGTTCACGATGCGGCGTCCGGCCATCGTGTAGGGCGAGACCGCACGGTCGGCGCCGGCCTGGATCAGCTTGGAGATCACCGTCTCGGCGCCCGCACGGCCCACGATGAACAGCCCCGGGTTGATCGAGCGCGCTGTGAGCGTGACATACACGTTCTGCGCGTCGGAGTCGATCGCCGCCACCAGCCCCCGGGCCCGCTCGACGCCGGCCTGCCGGAGCACGTCGTCGGTCGCACCGTCCCCGTGCACCACCAGGTAGCCGGCGGCCTCGGCGCGCTGCAGGGAGTCCTCGCGGACGTCGATCACCACCACCTTGTGCCCGTCCGCGACCAGGTCGCTCGCGACCATCGAGCCCACCCGTCCGAACCCACACACGATCCAGTGGCCCTGGAGCTGGTCGATCATCCGCGTCATGCGCTTGGCCTTCCTTGTTCCGCTGGCGACGTCCGTCATCACGGTCTCCGCGACCAGGCCGACGGTGCCGAAGACGACGCCGATGGCCGCGATCGCCATCACCATCGTCCAGATCCGTCCGGGCGCGTCGAGGTCGTGGACCTCGCGGAAACCCACGGTCGACATGGTGGTCACGGCCATGTAGATGCCGTCGAAGAAACTCCAGCCCTCGAGCAGCATGTAGCCCAGCGCGCCCACGACGGCGAGGGCGGCGACCGAGAGCACCCAGATCAGCACCGGACGGCTGGCGCGCAGCCCGGCCCACAGGCCGGTTCCGGCGCCACGTCCACGCAGCTTCACGGCCGCATCCTACGGTCGCCACCCCGCCCGCAGACGCGATGGCGTCGGACTCGCCGCGTCAGCTCAGCGGACCGAGGAGGAACCCCTTGAGCATCTGGTTGGCGCGGCCCTGCGAACCGTGCTGGGCGGTGAACGCGGCGGTGGCGTCCTTGCCGCACATGGCCAGAATCCGCTGGGGACCGCCCGGGTGCCGGTCGATCCAGGTGGTGAGGTCGTAGACGTTGTCGTTGACCACCGACCAGCAGGACGTGCTGTCGGCGTGCGTGCGGACCTCGGCCATCGTGTAGGTGGCGGACGACGAGGTGGCGGACGCCGTCCCGGTGGCGGACGCGGACGCGGTGGCGGACGGCGCGACAGCCGTCCCGGTGGCGGCAGGCGGCTGGTCGTTGCCGCCGGTGACCGTCCCGCCCCAGGCCGCCTCGGCGCCGCTGTGGCCCACCAGCACGGTGACGCCAGTGACGATCAGGGCGAGCAGCGCGGTCAGCACTCCGCTGACGGTGGCCGCCATCGAACGCGGCTTGGCCGCTCCCCCACCGCGCCGGTGCAGGAAGAACCAGATGCCGGCGAGCACGACGAGGCCGGCGGCGAGGCCGGGCAGCAGGTCACCCCAGGACGCATGGTCCTTCGGCAGCCCGGTCGAGTGCGCGAGCGCCTCCCCGGACTCCTTGGCCACGAAGGCGGCACCGGCACCGGCGGCCAACGCGCCCAGCGTGAGCCAGCCGAACCGGTCGGCCCACTTCGGCGCCGCCACGAGCACGACCAGGCCGAGCGCGGCCAGCGGCAGCAGGACCACGGCGAAGTGGACGACGAGCGGGTGCAGCGGAAGGCCGGCGATGGCGTCGAAAAGGCCGGACTCGAGTGGTGTGAGCATGCCGGCGACGCTAGGGCGTCCGACCTCAAGCGAACCTCAAGCGTCCGGCAAGCCTGCCCGAAGCCTGTCGGGCACCGGATCCGGCGTGCGCCTACGCGCGCAGGAAGACCGGGCCACCCTTCACGCAGGTGGCGACGATCCGGGTCTCCTCCGCGTCGTCGTCGCCCTGGCCGGTCACCTCGAAGTCGACGCGCAGTCGCTCCGGACCGGACTCGTGCACCTTCACCCAGTAGCCGACGTTCGGCACCGCCGAGTCGAGGCTGATGGACTCCCCCGAACAGCTCGCGGTGACCTTGCCGGCCCTCCCGCTCCACGACCCGGTGTCGTCGGCGGCACCCGTGGTGGGGACGTCGGCGTCCGGGGTGGCGACGACCACCGCCGGCCTGCCGACGCGGGCGCCGGCGGAGGAGATCACACCCCACGTGAGGGTAGAGGCCCCCGCCACCGTGGCCACCCACAGCAGCGCGATGCCGAGCACCCGGCGTCCGTTCACCGGGCCATTCTCGCATCCGTCCCGCGGTGTCCGGCCGGAGTACCTTACGGGCATGACGCGCATTCTCGTCGTCGAGGACGACCCCGCGATCGGGCGCCTGCTCCGCCGCAGCCTCACCGACCGCGGCGACGTGGTGACGGTGGCCGGCGACGGCGCGTCCGGGCTCTCGCTGGCCCTCCAGGAGCAGCCGGAGGTCGTGCTGCTGGACCTCGGCCTGCCCGATCTCGACGGCCGCCAGGTGCTGCAGATGTTGCGCGCGGTCAGCCAGGTGCCGGTGATCGTGATCACCGCCCAGGACGACGACCGCACGGTGGTGCAGGCGCTGGACGCGGGCGCCGACGACTACCTGGTGAAGCCGTTCGGCAGCGACCAGCTCGCCGCGCGGATCCGGGCGGTGCTGCGCCGCGCCGGGACGAACTCCTCGGGCGATCCGGCGGTGCGGGTGGGCGAGCTCGAGATCGACCCGGCGACCCGACGGGTGAGCCTGGGCGGGACGCCGGTGGAGCTGTCCCGCAAGGAGTTCGACCTGCTGTGGCTGCTCGCCACCCGGCCCGGTGAAGTGGTCACCAAGCGGGAGATGCTCGCCGGGGTGTGGGGCCTGCCGTTCGGCGGCGGCGACCGGACGGTCGACGTCCACCTCAGCTGGCTGCGCCGCAAGTTGGGCGAGACCGCGGCCGAACCGCGCTACCTGTACACCGTCCGCGGGGTCGGGGTGCGGCTGGCCGCGCCGGTGCCGGAGGCCTGATGCGACGACAGGTCAGCCTGCTGGTGGCGGTGATCAGCGCCGCGCTGGTGGCGTCCTTCGTGATCCCGCTGCTGCTGCTGGTGCGCACCCTCGCCGAGGACCGGGGCATGGCCGTGGCCAGCGAGCAGGCGAACACCGTGGCGGTGCTGGTGTCCAGCCTGCACGAGGACCCCCGGCTCGCGGACCTGCTCGCGCCGAACCTGTCGAACTCGCCCGCCCTGACCAGCGTGGTGCTGGCGAACGGGACGGTCCTGGGCGCGGCCTGGCCCGGCCACGCCAGCGACCCGGAGTACCTGCGGGCCAGGGAGGGCGAGGCGTTCTCGGTGCGGGACGCG
This sequence comes from Actinomycetota bacterium, assembly GCA_020161755.1. Classification (GTDB taxonomy): domain Bacteria; phylum Actinomycetota; class Actinomycetes; order Propionibacteriales; family Propionibacteriaceae; genus Propionicimonas. The sequence continues at coordinate 2,583 of JAIUOS010000025.1, read as the reverse complement.
GCCGGCGGCCGGGTGTACGTGCCGGTGGTGGCGGACGGCAGCGTCGCGGTGACGAGGGCGAGCATGACCGGCGACCAGCTCGCCGAGGGCGTCGGGCTGGCGTGGGTGAGCATCATCGCGCTCGGGCTGCTGCTCGGCGGAGTGGCCGTGCTGGTCGCGGCCCAGGTCGGACGTGGGGTCAGCAAGCCGCTGCTCGCCGTCGCCTCGACCGCCCACCGGCTGCGGGAGGGCGAGCTCGCCGCCCGGGCGCCGCTGGCCGGGCCCCCGGAGACCGTCGAGCTGGGGTCGGCGTTGAACGGCCTCGCCGACCGCATTCAGGAGCTGCTGGCGGCCGAGCGCGAGAACGTCCGCGGGCTCGCGCACCGGCTGCGCACACCGGTGACCGCGCTGCGGCTGGAGGCCGAGCACGTCACCGATCCGGCCGCCCGGGCCGAGCTGGCCGGCCTGGTGGGACAGCTCCAGGCGGCCATCGACCAGGTGGTGCGCGAGGCGCAGCGTCCGTTGCGCGAGGACCTGCCCGGCAGCTGCGACGCGTTCGCCGTGGTGACCGCGAGGATGAATTACTGGCGGCCCCTCGCGGAGGACCAGGAGCGCACGATCGGGCTGGTGCTCCCCACCGGATCGGTGCACGTCGGGCTCAGCGCGCTGGAGCTCGGCGACGTGGTGGACATCTGCGTCGACAACATCTTCGCCCACACCCCCGAAGGCACCGATTTCCGGATGTCGCTCACCACCGAGGACGGCCACGCCACGCTGGTCGTGGCCGACGACGGCCCCGGTTTCCCGGCCGAGCCGGGTGAACACCGCCCGGGCACGTCGGGGATGGGCCTGGCGATCGCGCGTCGCCTGGTGGCCCGCGCACACGGGACGCTGACGACGTCCGCGCCCGGCACTCCGGGCAGCGAGATCCGGGTCGAACTGCCGCTGGTCGAGGGCTGAGCCCCGCACTCCCGACACACCTCGTTCAGCAATCGTTAAGGAGCACTGGTTACGCTTGTGCCTGCCGGGTCGGACGCCCACCTCGTCCGCGACCCCAGGGAGGCCATGTGCATGACCTACGAACTGCCACCGGCGTGACCACTCGCGTCCGTGTGGCGGCTGCGCTCACCGCGGTCCTCGTGCTCGCCGGTTGCGCGCGCACGCCGGTCGCCATGACCAACGACTGGACGCAGCACCTGCCCGAGGCGAACGTCCCCTCGACCATGCCCACGGACGTCGGCCTGCCCACGGTGACGCCGAGCACGGTGGCGTCCCCGACCCCGACGGCCACGACGACCCCGACGCCCAAGCCGAAGCCGGTCGACCCGTTCACGCTGCTGAGCGCGAAGACCCAGAAGCAGTTCCGCCCGTGCCTGAAGAAGGTCGTCGGGCCGGGTTCCAGCGGCGCCTGCACGACCCTTCTGCTCAAGAAGCTGAAGGCCGCCGGCTACTACCGGTGGGGCGTCAACGGTGCACTCAACACGGCCGGCGCGAACGCCCTGCTGAATTACCAGCGTTCCCGCGGCCTCGAAGCCACGGCCCGCACCGGCAAGGCGACCTGGCTCGCCCTCGCCCAGAAGTCGAAGGCGGTGCCGACCGTCCTGCCCAAGAAGTGCAAGACGACCAAGGGCGTCATCCTGTGCGTCGACCAGGCTCACCGCAAGCTCTTCTGGATCAAGAACCACAAGGTCGTGAAGACCTTCCAGGTGCGCGTGGGCGGGTGGACCTACCACCCGAAGACCAAGAAGTGGCGGATCTTCCCGACCGCCAACGGCACGTGGAAGGTGTTCGACAAGCAGGTCAACCCCGAGTCGGACAACTACGGCTCCGGCGCGATGCCCTACAGCACGATGTTCCACCCGGACATGTACGTGCACTACTCCCCGGTCTTCAACCGGGTCGGCTACGCCACGTCCAGCCACGGGTGCGTGAACATCCGGACGCTGAGCGAGGCCATCTGGATCTTCCAGCACACCCCGATCGGGGCCACCGTCTACGTCTACTCGCCGAAGGCCGCGTCGAACTAGTCGGGCGACTTCGGCATCCCGGCCACGGCCGGGATGCCAACACCAAAATCCCTTGCCAGGGGACGATTCGTCGCGTATAATCGAACACATGAGCGAGCGTGCGCGGGACTGGATCGACACCGATCCGGACCCGGACGCGCACGTTGAGTTGCTGGACCGGGTGATCGGCCGGTTGTTGGCTGAGGAGGCTGCCGGTCCGCAGTGGTGGCGGCTTTCCGACAAGGCTGTGTTGGCCGAGCTGGAGCGGCTGCAGGGTGAGGTGACCCGGTTGCAGGCTCGCCGGTTGGCGTTGCTGGCCGAGGCGGAGAAACGCGAGGCGACGTTGCGGTTGACCGGGTTGCCGACGGCGTCGTGGTTGACCGACCACAACACCCACAGCGCCCGCACGGCCCGGGACGAGGTGCGGCTCGCGGTCAGCCTGGATCGGCAGCCGGTGGTCGCCACAGCGTTGGCGGACGCGAAGCTGTCGTTGGAGCAGGTGCGGGTGATCAGCGCCGGGGTCAGCCGGCTGCCAGAGGTGTTGGATGCCGGGCAGCGGGAGCAGGTCGCCGAGCATCTGGTGGGGTTGGGTGCCGAG
>JAIUOS010000024.1 GCA_020161755.1 Actinomycetota bacterium | reverse complement strand
CCCGCAACTACCGCGCAGGCATCGTCCTGGCCGGCATCATCCTCCACCTTCGCGACCAGTTATGCGACACGCCCTAGAACCGGACCGGTTCGCCGGACGCGGCGGACGCATAGATAGCCTCGAGGATCTCGGTCACCACGCACGCCTGCTCGGGTAGCACGATCGGGTCGGTGTCGTTGCGGATGGCCTCCAGCCACTGCCGGGTCTCCGCCGTGCCCAGCGCGGTGAAGCCTTCGGAGCCGGGGCTGCTGGCGGTCGGCGACGAGGTGATCATGCGGTCGGCGAGCACCTTGTTCAAGGTGGCCTGGTAGCCGTCCTCCCCGCGCTCGATCTCGGCGCCGCCCTCGGTGCCGATCAGGGTGACCGCCGCCTCGCGGGGGTCCTTCACGTTCAACGCCCATGCGGCCTCGAGGAAGATCGCCGCGCCGTTCTTGAGCCGGATGTAGCCGAACGCGGAGTCCTCGACGCTGAAGGTCGCCGGGTCCCAACCGCCGCCGGGGTTGCCCTGCGGCTTGTCGCGCAGCTTGGTGTAGACCGAGCCGGTGACCGAGTCCACGTCGTAGTTGCCCATGTACCACAGGGCCAGGTCGAGGGCGTGGGTGCCGATGTCGATCAGTGGGCCGCCGCCCTGCTTCTCCTTGTCGGTGAACACGCCCCAGGTGGGCACGCCGCGCCGCCTCAGCGCGTGCGCCTTGGCCACGTAGATCTCGCCGAGTTCGCCGGCGTCCACCGCGCCGCGGACGAACTGCGCGTCCTCCCGCAGCCGGTTCTGGTAGCCGATCGTGAGCTTCTTGCCGGTGCGCTTCGCGGTCTCGACCATCTTCCGGGCCTCCTCGCCGGTGATGGCCATCGGCTTCTCGCACATCACGTGCTTGCCGGCCTCGAGTGCGGCGCAGGTGATCTCGCAGTGGCTGACGTTCCAGGTGCAGACGTAGACCACGTCGATGCTGTCGTCGGCGAGCACGTCCCGGTAGTCGGTCGTGACGTAGGAGTCGGCGCTGCCGAACAACTCCCTGGCCTTCTCGGCGCGGCTGAGGTCGAGGTCGCAGATGGCGACCACGTCGCACAGGTCGGCGTTGCCCGCCAGGCCTTCGAGGTGCTTGAGGGTGCCGATGAAGCCGACGCCGATGATGCCAACCCGGAACTTGCTCACAATCTCTCCTTCTCGATTCGGTGCGGTGCGGGTGCCGCGGTGTCGCAGATCAGCAAGTGGGCCTGAGGCCTCGCTGGAGCCGCAACATCGCGGTACGGTGAGAGCGCTGTCATTCAATCTACAGGAGGCATCGTGGCCACAGTGAGTATCCAGCTCTACACCCTTCGGGACCAGTTCGAGTCCGACCGGGACGGCACCCTCGCCGCGCTGGCCACGATGGGCCTGGACGAGGTCGAGCCGTTCGGCATCGAACACTTCGACTGGCTCCCCGAAGGCCTGGCCGCGCACGGGCTGAAGGCCGGCAGCGCCCACGCAGGGCTGCTCGCCGACCCCGACAAGGTGCTCGCCGCCGCCACGAAGCTCGGCATCGGCTCGGTGTTCCAGCCGTTCTGGGAGCCGGAGAAGTGGCAGGACGCCGCGGGCATCGCCGAGCTCGCCGACGGCCTGAACGCCCTCGTCGACCGCTTCGCCGAGGCCGGCATCACGATCGGCTACCACAACCACGACTGGGAGTTCCTGGCTCCCGAGGTGGACGGCGTCCCCGCCTACGACTACTTCGTCTCGCTGCTCGACGACCGGGCACGGCTCGAGGTCGACACCTACTGGGCGAGCGCCGGCGGCCGGGACGTGCCCGCGCTGCTCGAACAGTACGGCGACCGGATCACCCACCTGCACATCAAGGACGGCCCCCTCCAGCCGTCGCGCAGCGGCGCGGCCAACGTGGTGCTCGGCACCGGGCTGGTCGACCTGCCGCCGATCCTGGACGCGTCCCCGGACCGCACGCTCGTGGTCGAGTTCGACTACGCGGCCATCGACCCGATCGACGAGGTGCGCCAGAGCATCGACTACCTCAGGGCGCGGTGATGCCGGTCGGGGTCGGCCTGGTCGGCGCCGGGAACATCTCCACGCAGTACCTCACCAACCTCACCTCCTACCCGGAGGTGGAGGTGGTGGCGATCGACGACCTCGTCCTCGACCGTGCCCGCGACCAGGCCGCCGCCTTCGGGGTGGCGACCTGGGGCGGCGCCGAGGTTGTCTTCGACAACCCGGCGGTCGAGGTGGTGGTCAACATCACCCCGCCCGAGGTGCACCTGGACGTGTCGCTCCAGGCCATCCGCGCCGGCAAGCACGTGTGGAGCGAGAAGCCGCTCGGGCTCGACCGGGTGGCCGCCCGCGCCCTGCTGGACGAGGCCGCGTCGCGCAACCTGGCGGTGTGTTGCGCGCCGGACACCGTCCTCGGGCCGGGCATGCAGGCGGCGCTGCGGGCGGTGCACGACGGGTCGATCGGACGGCCGGTGGCCGGGCTGGCGATCATGCAGTCGCCCGGGCCGGACCTGTGGCATCCCGACCCCGAGTTCCTGTTCCAGGACGGCGGCGGCCCGGTGCTCGACATCGGCCCGTACTACTTCACGTCGCTCGTGCTCGGGCTCGGGCCGGTGACGTCGGTCTCGGCGGCGGGCGGACGCGCGCGCGACGTCCGCACGATCATGGCCGGCCCGCGGGCGGGCACCGACTTCGACGTGACCGTGCCGACGACGGCCAACGTGCTGCTGCGGCACGCGTCCGGCGCGTCCTCGGTGTGCCTGTACTCGTTCGACTCCGGGCAGGCGCGGGCCGGCGTCCTGGAGTTCCAGGGCACCACCGGCACGATCGTCGCGCCCGACCCCAACTGCTTTGACGGCACCGTCCGCACGCACGTCGGTGGCGAGGTCACCGGCGAGGTCGAGGTCGCCGCGGCGGGCAACGGCCGGGGGATCGGCGTGGTCGACCTGGTCCGGTCGCTGGCGGACGGCGCCACGCCGCGGGCCGGCGGTGAGCTCGCCTACCACGTGCTCGATGTCATGCTCGCGGTGCAGGAGTCGATCGCGTCCGGTCGGCCGGTGGAGGTGACCTCGTCCGTCCCGGACGTGGCCCCGCTGCCGGAGGGCTGGTCGCCGCTGGCCCCGCGCTGAACGTCGGCGGACGGCCGCGTCCGTCCTGTCCCCCAGACAAGGAGAGAGATGAAGCTCGGATTCTTCACGGCCTGCCTGCCGTCGTGGTCGCTGGAGGAGGTGGCCGCGTACGCGTCCGGCCAGGGCTACCAGTGCCTGGAGGTGGCTGCGTGGCCCGTGCAACCCGGACGCGACTTCGAGGCGCCGCACCTTCCGGTGGCCACGTGGAGCGGGGCGGACGTCGAGCGGGTCAGGGGAGTGCTCGACCGCACCGGTCTGGAGATCTCCTCGCTCGGCTACTACGAGAACAACCTGGTCGGTGACCTCGCCCGCCGCGAGGAGATCCGGACGCACCTCAAGCGCTGCATCGACGTGGCGCAGTCGCTGGGGGTGCCGTACATGGGCACGTTCATCGGGCGCGACCCGTCCCTGTCGGTGGTGGCGAACATGGCCGAGGCCGAGCGGGTGTTCCCCGAACTCGTCGACTACGCGGGCGAGCGGGGCGTGAAGCTGATGATCGAGAACTGCGTGATGGAGGGCTGGCACCCGGACGGCTACCCCGGCAACATCGCGTACTCCCCGGAGCTGTGGGAGTGGATGACCACCCGGCTGGGCCTGTACCTGAACTGGGACCCGTCGCACCTGGCCTGGATCGGCATCGACCCGGTCGAGACGCTGCGTCCGTTCGCGCCGTACATCGTGCACGTGCAGGCCAAGGACGTGGAGCTGTTCCCCGAGCGGCGCAACCAGTTCGGTTTCTACGGGGCGGTCGGCAAGGGCGGCAACCCTTGGTACACGGGCTGGTGGCGCTACCGGGTTCCCGGACGCGGCGTCGTCGACTGGACCCGGGTCGTCGACCGCCTCTACGAGGTGGGTTTCACCGGCACGGTCTCGGTCGAGCACGAGGACCCGGTCTGGGGCGGCACCCCCGAGAAGGTCGTCGAGGGCCTCCGGATCGCCTACGGCACCCTCCGCCCCCTGATCGGCCCCCTCTGACCCCGGGGACGGTTCTTCGATCCGCCAGATTTCGGCGGGAATCGGGGACGGTTCTTCATATCCGCCAGATTCCGGCGGGAATCGGGGACGGATCTTCGATCCGGTCTCCCGGCGCCAGATCCCCGTCCCCGCCACAGACGCCCCCGAAGTTGACAAACGCCCCCGAAGTTTCGGGGGCGTTTGTGAACTTCGGGGGCGTTTGGGGGACGGCGGGCTAGGGCGTGTCGCATAACTGATCGCGTAGGTGGAGGATGATGCCGGCCAGGACGATGCCTGCGCGGTAGTTGCGGGCAACGTCGAGAAGGACGGGGAGGTCGTCGGCTTCGCTTTCGGCAGTCGCATCTCCTACTACCGCGGGCTCGGCGTGAGCATGGTCGAGCCGTTCGAGATCCGGGTCGACGGTGCCGACCCGATCCCGGCCGACCAGCTCCGGTTCGGCCTCGGCGACCGCAGTTGGACCTTCGAAGAGTTGGCCGTCGACGGCGACTCGCGCTGGGAGCTGCTGGACACGGCCGTGATCACCGCGCTGGTGCCCGGGGGTCTCGCGTCCGGCGAGCACGACCTCGAGGTCACCGAGCCGCTCCGCATCAGCTATCTCCCGTTCCCCTCCCGCACCACCTTCCGCCGCACGGTCACGATCCCCTGACCCCCGGGGACGGTTCTTCGAATCCGCCAGATTCTGGCGGGTATCGGGGACGGTTCTTCAAATCCGCCAGATTCTGGCGGATAAACAGAACCGTCCCCGTTTCGGTGACCTGGCGCTGACAAGGGAAGATGAGTCAAGCGCTACGAGTTTCGGAACCGTCCCCGGTCAACGGCAGGCGGCGACGGCATCCCGGACGGACTGCTTGACGGCCGCGCGCTGGGCGTCGGTGAGGCGGCCGAGGGGGCGGGTGAGTTCCGTCCGCGCCAGGCACTGCTGCTGCGCGGGGGTCAGCGACGTCCACACCACCCCGAGACCCGGACGGTCGGCCAGCCGCGCCGTCACCGTCACCCCGCACCCGGCGAGCGTCGTCTGGACCTGCCGGGACAGCTCCGCGCGCTGCTCGGCGGTCAGCGTCCCCGACGGACGCTGCAACCCGGCGTCCGCCAGGCACCGGCGCTGCACGTCGGTGAGCGCTCCGTAGAACCAGGCGACGCCCGCGCCGCGCCCCGTCCGCGCACGGTCCGCGGCGGTGGTGGTGGACGGCGCCGGCGCCGGGCTGGACGGGTCGGCCGCAGCGGTGGCCGCGAACAGGACGCCGCCGGTGGCCAGCACGGCGGCGCCGGCGACGATGGTGTGGACGAGCTTCATGGATCCCCCTCGAGGTGAACTGGCTGCCAGAAGCCTCCCCAACCGGGCTGGAGGCGCCGTCAACGAAAGCTGGAGATCTGCTGGCAGCGGAGCGCGTTCGTCGAGGTCACCGGGCGGTTGCTGGCATCGTGTATCCGTGGACCCAACCGCGCCGCGCGTCCTGGTGGTGGACGACGAGGAGAACATCTCCTTCCTGGTCGGCGCCGCGCTGCGCCTCCAGGGCTACACGGTCGAGTCGGCCGCCACCGGTACGGACGCGCTGGCCACCGCCGCCTCCCTCGACCCGCAGGTGGTGGTGCTCGACATCCAGCTGCCCGACTTCGACGGCTACGAGGTGCTGCGTCGCCTCCGCGCGGCCGGGAGCAGAGCCGCGGTCATCTTCCTGACCGCCCGCGGCACCACCGGCGACCGCGTCCGAGGCCTCACCGCCGGCGGCGACGACTACGTGGTGAAGCCGTTCGCCCTCGAAGAACTGGTCGCCCGCGTCCAGGTGGCCCTGCGCCGCTCCGGACAGCCGGACGCCCCCCACCGCTGGCAGGTCGCCGACCTGGTGCTGGACGGCGACGCGCACCGCGTCTGGCGGGCCGGGCAGGAAGCCACCCTCTCGGCCACCGAGTTCAAGCTGCTCGCCTGCCTGATGGCCAACGCCGGACGCGTGGTCACCCGCGGCCAGATCCTCGACGAGGTGTGGCAGTACGACTTCGGCGGCGAGTCGGCGATCATCGAGTCGTTCATCTCCAGCCTCCGCAAGAAGGTGGACGCCGACGGCCCGCGGCTGATCCACACCGTTCGCGGCGTCGGCTACGCCGTCCGGGAGCCGTGATGACGCTCCGCCGCCGGCTGGTCGTCGCGATCAGCGCGCTGCTGCTGGTGATGGCGCTCGCCTTCACCGGCGTCGCGCTGTCCCAGCGGGCCTACCTGCTCGCCCAGCTCGATGACCGCCTGAACGCCCTGGCCGTCAACACCCGGGCGCTGGTGGCGCTCTCCAACCGCGCCGAGGCCGGCAACACCGCCGCCGCCGACCTGCTCACCGACGTCTACGTCGGCATCCACAAGGTCAACGGCACCCTGAACACCGTGCTCGCGCCGGACGAGGCGCCGGGCCTCGTGCCGGTGCTGCTCGGCAACGAGAAGGACGCCGGGCCGGTCACCCGGGCCACCACCGGCGCGGACGGGGCCCGCGTCCGGCTGGTCGAGGCGCCCCTCGGGGCGCGCTACGCGGTGGTCGCGCTGTCGTTGGACGGGGTCGAGGCCGCGTCCCGCCGGCTCGCACTCTCGCTCGCGCTGGCCTGGCTGGGGGTGGCGGCCATCGTCCTGCTCGCCGGCTACTGGGTGGAGCGGCTGGGCCTGCGTCCGATCGCGCGGCTGACGGCGGCGGCCGAGCACGTCACCGCGACCGGCGGACGGGCCCCCGTCCAGGTGGAGACCACCCGTCCCGACACCGAGGCCGGACGCCTGGGGGCGGCGTTCAACGCGATGGTCGCCACCACCGCCGCCGGCCAGGAACAGTTGCGCCGGTTCGTCGCCGACGCCAGCCACGAACTCCGGACGCCGCTCACCACCCTGCGCGGCTACTCCTCCCTGTACGCCCAGGGCGGGCTGGGCACCGACGAGCAGGTGGCGGACGCGATGGGCCGCATCAACGCCGAGGCCACCCGGATGGGACGCATCGTCGACGACCTCCTCGACCTCACCGCGCTCAGCGACGGCGCCGCGCTCGAGCTGCGTCCGCTCGACCTCGGGCAGGTCCTCGAGGACCTCGCCGCCGACCTGCGGGTGCGCAACCCCGACCGCGAGGTGCGGGTGGTGCGGACGGGCGACGCCGGCGTCCGCGCCGACCCCGACCGGATCTCGCAAGCGCTGACCGCGCTGGTGGCGAACGCGGTCAAGTACTCCACGGACGGCTCGCCGATCGTGCTCTCGGCCCAGCGCCTGGGCGGCGTGGTCCGCGCGGGCGTCAGCGACCAGGGCCGGGGGATCGGGGCCGACGAACTGCCCCGGGTGTTCGACCGCTTCTACCGCGTGCGCGCCGCCGGGCCCCGTGGTTCCGGGCTCGGGCTGGCCATCGTGGCCGCGATCGTCTCGGCGCACGACGGACGCTACGGCGTCGAGTCGGCGCCGGGTGAGGGTTCGACGTTCTGGGTCGAGCTGGCCGCCGCGCCGTGAAAGGCTGGTGTCCCGGACGCCCGGCGACCCGCCCTCGGCACGGAACGGATGGTGATACCCTAGGGGGTATCAAATCAAGGAGTGCTGAATGGCCACTGCGACCCTGACCGCTGCCAACTTCGAGCAGACGGTGTCCGAGAACGACATCGTGCTCGTCGACTTCTGGGCGGGCTGGTGCCAGCCGTGCCGGATGTTCGCGCCGATCTTCGAGGCGGCGTCCGCGCTGCACCCCGACCTGGTGTTCGGCAAGGTCGACACCGAGGCCGAGCGTGAGCTCGCCGCCGCCGCGCACATCACGTCCATCCCGACCCTGATGGTGTTCCGCGAGGGCATCCTGGTCTACGCCCAGCCCGGCGCGATGCCCGCGGCACCGCTGGAGGAGCTGATCGGTGCCGTGCGCGCCGCCGACATGGACGCGGTCCGCGCCGAGATGGCCGAACAGGCCGGGTCCGAGACGGCGTCGTGAGCGCCGCGTCCGATACTCCGGCGGGTATGATCGCGCTGGTCAGCAGAGCTGAGGGGGCGGCCATGCAACTCGACACCGAAGAGCTGAGCGGCGTCATCAAGCGGCTCAAGCGGGCCCAGGGCCAGATCGGCGGCATCGTCCGCATGATCGAAGAGGGACGTGACTGCAAGGACATCGTCACCCAGCTGGCCGCCGTGTCGAAGGCCCTCGACCGGGCCGGTTTCGCCGTGATCGCCGCCGGTCTGCGCCAGTGCCTGGCCGACGACCCGTCCGGCAACGGCGTCGACACCACCTCGCTGGAGAAGCTCTTCCTGTCCCTGGCCTGAGCCTCGCCCCAGATCCCCGGTTCGCCGGTGGGCGGGGCGTGGAGTCGGCAGAATGAGGACCACCGGCTGACGAAACGCGGAGGTTGCATGCGCAGGGTGCTCACTGTGCTGGGGACAGTGATCGTTCTGGCGATGGCGGGCTGCGAGGCCACGCCGTCGCCTCTCGCCTCGTCCGACGGCCCGAGGCTGAGCGTGGAGGGCCCTTGGGTGCGCACCACGACCGGGGCCAGGGACGCCACCATGACCGCCGCGTTCCTGACCATCGTGAACCCCGGTGACGCCGACGTCCGGCTGGTCGGTGCCGACTGTGCGGACGCCGCCATGGTGCAGGTGCACGAGATGGTGATGGCGGACGACAAGATGGTCATGCAGGAGGCGAAGGACGGCCTCTTCGTGCCCGCCGGAAGCCACCTCCACCTCACGCCCGGCGGCCCCCACATCATGCTGATGCAGCTCCGCACCGGGTTCGCGGTCGGTGACCAGGTGGCCCTCACGCTGCGTTTCTCGGACGGGTCCACGCTCGCCGTGACCGCGCCGGTGAAGGAGTTCGTCGAGGAGGAGGACCACTACCACTCGCCGAGCCCGACACCGAGCCCGTCGTCGTGACCGGCGTTTCCGAGCCCACGCCCGAGCCGGCGCCCGGGAATGGCGCGGACGGGCCCCCGCGCCTCCAGCGCCGCCGGCTGCTGGGTTACGCGGGCGTCGCGTCCGCCGGTGCGGTGGTCGGGGGCGTCGCGGGCGCGGGGATCGCGCGGGCGTCCACGCCGGTGCCGGTGGCGCCGCAGCCCGCGGTGATCCGACAGGACTATTCCCCGCACGAGACCCACCAGGCCGGCATCACCACCCCCGTCCCCGCCGTCACCCGGCTGTTGGCGTTCACCCTCACCGAGCTCGCGGTCGAGCCGCTGACGAAGCTGCTGAAGCTGTGGAGCGGAGATATCCAGGCGCTGATGGCCGGCCGCCCGATCCCCGGGGACCCGACCCCCGACCTCGCACGCACCGGCGTCTCGCTGACCATCACCGTCGGGCTCGGGCCGCGGGTGTTCAGCCTGGCGCCACTGCGGTCGAAGCGTCCCGACGGGTTCGTCGAGATCCCGGCGATGGCGCACGACCGGCTCCAGGAGCGATGGTGCGGCGGTGACCTGGTGGTGATCGTCGCGGCCGACGACGCCACCACCGTCGACTACGCCGCCCGGCGGCTCGCCCGGGACGCGGCCACGTTCGCGCGTCCGGGGTGGGTGCAGGACGGCTCGTGGCGGGGCACGGACGCGTCCGGCGAGCCGGTGACCGGGCGCAACCTGTTCGGCCAGCTCGACGGCAGCGGCAACCCGAGCGGCGACCTGCTCGCGCAGACCGTGTGGGCGGCGGACCCGCAGCCGTGGTTCGCCGGCGGCACCACGCTGGTCGTGCGCCGCATCCAGATGGACCTCGACTTCTGGGACCGCACCACCGCCGAGCGCCAGGAGAAGGTGATCGGACGCCGGCTCGACACCGGCGCCCCGCTCACCGGGACCGTCGAGACCGACGCGCTCGACCTGGCCGCGGTAGGGGAGAGCGGTGCCCCGGTGATCCCGCTGGACGCGCACGCCCGCCGCTCGCACCCCGACGAGAACTCGGCCCGGCGGATGCTGCGCCGCGGCCTCAACTACACCTCCACCGAGGTCGTCGACGGGCGCCCGGTGACCACCGCCGGGCTGGTCTTCCTCGCGTTCTGCGCCGACCTCGCCGAGCAGTTCGTGCCCGTCCAGCAACGCCTGGACGCCAACGACGCCCTCAACGACTGGACCACCGCCATCGGCTCGGCCGTGTTCGCGCTCCCCGGAGGCTTCGCCAAGGACGACTGGATCGCCCGCGCCCTCTTCGACTGATCGCAGCGGTACGCGGATCGGTTCGCCCTGGGTGCCGCGGTCACACTCACAGCTTGCGGCGTCTGAGGGCTCAGGGATGGCGGGCGGTGAAGAGCCGGGCCTCGGCGAGGGCGGACCAGCCGCCGTAGAACTCCAGGCCCACCAGGGTGGCGGGCGGGTAGTTGTACCGGATCAGGGCGAGGGCCTCGGGGCTGGAGTGCTGCCGGTCGGCGAGGTTCTCGGCGAGGGCGGGGATGCCGGGCGCGTGCCCGACGACGACCACCGTCCGCAGCTGGTCCTCCACCCCGGAGAGCTCGGCCAGCAGCTGCCGCGTCCCGGCGTTGTAGAGCCGGTCGAGGAACCGGATCGGGGCGTGCAGCCCGAGCAGCTGCGCGGTCTGCCGCGCGCGGGTGGCCGAGGAGCACAACACCAGGTCGACGCGCTGCGGCGCGAGCAACTCACCGACGGCGCGCGCCTGCGTGCGACCCTTCGGGGTCAGCTCGCGGGTGATGTCCCGCCAGTCGGTGCCGGTGCTCGCTGCTTCCGCGTGGCGCAGGAGGTACAGCCGGTGGGCCCGGGGCTCGCCGCGGATCGCCATCTAGATCGACAGGCTCATTCCCTGGTGAACTCGTTCTCGTACGAGGTGCCCCGTGCCCGCTCCCAGCTGGCCCGGATCTCCACCTCGGCCTCGGAGTGGCCCACCCAGACCGCACCCTCGACCGACTTGCCCGGCTCCAGGTCCTTGTAGACGCTGAAGAAGTGCTCGATCTCGAGCAGGGTCAGGTTCGGCAGGTCGGTCAGTTCCTTGAGGTTGTGCTGCCGCTGGTCGGCGACCGGGATGCACAGCACCTTGTCGTCGCCGCCCATCTCGTCCTTCATGCGGAACATGCCGATCGCGCGGCACTCGATCAGCGCGCCCGGGAACGTTGCCTCCGGCACCAGCACCATGGCGTCGAGCGGGTCGCCGTCCTGGCCCAGGGTGCCCTCGATGAAGCCGTAGTCGTTCGGGTACTGCGTGGACGTGAACAGCGTGCGGTCCAGACGGATCCGCCCGGTGTGGTGGTCCATCTCGTACTTGTTCTTGGTGCCCTTCGGAATCTCGATCGTGACGTCGAAGTGCAGGCTGGGCTGAATCTTGGGACGGGCGAAGGTGGGGCGATCCTGCACGGTGTCGGCCTCTCTGTCATCATGGGTTCTCGATGTCTGAGCCGAGCCTATCGCCTGCCGCCGACCGATCAAGGTGGCGGTCCTGCCCCTCGGGTGCGCGTCGCCGGGTCGCCAGAGCCCTCGCCGGCGTGCTCGGCCTCGTCCTCGTCTCCGCCTGCACCACCGCCACCGCGGACGCCCCTCCGGTCGCCCAGCCCGGCACGGGGGCCACCGCGAGCGCCTCGCCGACGCCGACGACCACCCCGGAGACCCTGCCGGAGGCGGCCAAGGTGCTCGCTCGGCTGGCGAAGGTGTCCCGGGCCGGCATCGGCACCAGCGGCATCAGCGTCCTGAGCGACACCGGTGCCACGATCGCCCAGCGCAAGGCCGACCTCCCGCTCGCGCCCGCCTCGAACATGAAAGTGCTGAGCGCGCTGGCCGCCCTCGACGCGCTCGGTGCCGACCACACCTTCACCACGACCGTGGTCAGCCCGGGCGAGGGACGCCTCGTGCTCGTCGGCGGCGGTGACCCGCTGCTCACCGACAAGCCGTCGAAATCGGCGGCCAAGCCGGCCTCGCTCAAGGAGCTCGCCACCAGTACCGCCGCCGCGCTCACCGCGGCCGGGGTGAAGAAGGTGCGCCTGGGCTACGACGACACCCTGTTCGCGGGCCCCGACTTCAACCCCGTCTGGAAGGCCAGCTGGCGCACCTATGTCGCCCGGGTCAGCCCGCTCGTGATCGGTGAGGGGGTGTTCAACGCGTGGAGCGCCGATCCCACGCCGGCGCGGACGGCGACCGCCGCCTTCGCCAAGCGGCTCACGGCGGCCGGCATCACGGTCACGCTCACCGGCCGGGCGGAGGCGCCGGCGGACGCCGACGTGGTCGCGGTCGTCCACTCCGCCCCGCTCAGCACCGTCATCGCCCGCACGCTGAAGCTCAGCGACAACCTCGCGGCCGAGGTGCTCGCCCGCCACTACGCGATCGCCGCGGGGGCCACGCCCAGCTTCACCGGCGCCGCCTCCGCAGTGAAGGCGTGGCTGAAGAACCACCAGCTCTGGGCCAAGGGCATGAAGCTGCTGGACGGCAGCGGCCTGTCGAACCGCTCGCGGGTGACACCCAACGTCCTCGCCCACGCCCTGGTGCTCTCGCTCACCACGCCGACGCTCAACGCGGTCGCCGCCGGGCTGCCCGTGGCCGGGAAGTCGGGGACGTTGAAGGACCGCTTCAACGACCCGGCCGAGCGCGCCGGACGGGGCAACGTGCACGCCAAGACCGGGACGCTCATCGGCATCTCGGCGCTCACCGGCTACCTGACCACCGCGGACGGCGACCGGTTGGTGTTCGCCGCGGTCGGCAACGGGGTCTCCGGGCAGACCACCGGCTACAACTGGCTCGACCGCTCGGCGTCCGCCCTCGCCCGCTGCGGCTGCGGCTGACCCGCGGCTGAGGCCGACGCAGCCCGTCGGACGCCGCACTGAGCCCTGTTCCCCCACCGTAGGGTGGTGCCATGGAGCACCTTCCTGCCATCGACTGGACGTTCGCCGCGAGCACCGGTCGTGCCCTGGTGCACCCTGGCCCCGAGCTGAGCGCCACCGCGATCGCCGACGTCGTCGCCGAACTGAGGGACGCCGCGTCCCGCGCCACCGGGCACGTCGCCGAGGTCACCGAGCTGGAGCGTCCCGCGCCCGCCCAGGTGCTGGTGGTCGACCGGGCGAGCTGGGTGTCGGCGGTGTGTCAGTCGGCGCAGTCGATGATGGCCGGCGCCGGGGCCGGCTCGGCGGACTCGCCGCTGGCCGCGGCCCGCGCCCGGGCGCTCGGCGCCCAGGCCGGCGGCATCTTCGCCCTGGTCTCCAGCCGGATCCTCGGCCAGTTCGACCCGTTCACCGAGGCCCCGCGGCTGCTGCTGGTCGCGCCCAACGTGGTGGCGGTGGAGCAGCAGCTGCACGTGCGCCCGTCCGACTTCCGGCTGTGGGTGTGCCTGCACGAGGAGACCCACCGGTTCCAGTTCGGCCACGCGCCCTGGCTGCGCGCGCACCTGCTCGGACTGTTCAGCGAGCTGCTCGAGGGTGAGGAGCTCGAGTTCGGCTGGCCGCGGGCCGGCCGTCCCACCAGCGTCCGCGACCTCATCACCAACCCCGCCCAGCGGGAGGCGTTCGACCAGGTGACCGCGGTGATGTCGCTGATGGAGGGCCACGCGGACGTGATGATGGACCGCGTCGGCACCGCCGTCGTGCCCACCTACGCCTCGATCCGGCGCGGTTTCGAAGCCCGCCGCGACCAGCGCGGCTGGGGCTCCTGGGTGCGCCGCCTGTTCGGGTTCGACCTCAAGCGTGAGCAGTACCGGGACGGGGCGGAGTTCTGCCGCCAGGTGATCGACGCCGCCGGCGTGCCGACGCTGAACCGCAGCTTCGAGGCGCCCGGACTGCTGCCGACCCTGGCCGAGATCCACGACCCGCAGCTGTGGCTGCACCGGATCTGACGGCCGGCTGATGGCCCGACGGGCGCTGGGACCCGCCGCGCTCCAGGTGGTGCAGGCGGTCGAGGCGGTCCTCGACGGTCCGGCCGTGGTGGCCTGCTCGGGCGGGCCCGACTCCCTCGCCCTCGCCGGGGCGGCCGCGGTGGTCGCCCAGCGTCGCGGGGTCGCGGTGCGCGCGGTCGTGGTCGACCACTGCCTCCAGGAGGGCTCGAGCCGGGTGGCCACGCGGGTCGCCGACCAGCTCGCGGCGCTCGGGCTGCCGGCCACGGTGCTCACCGTCACCGTCGACCCCGGCAGCGACGGCCCCGAAGCCGCGGCCCGCCGCGCCCGCTACGACGCCCTCGAGACGGACGCCGGCGACGACCCGGTGCTGCTCGGGCACACCCTCGACGACCAGGCCGAGACCGTCCTGCTGGGGCTGGCCCGTGGCTCCGGCACCCGATCCCTGGCCGGCATGCCGCCCCGCCGTGGCCGTTTCGTCCGTCCGCTGCTCGGGCTCCGGGCGGCCACCACGCGGCAGGCCTGCGCAGAACTGGGGCTCGAACCGTGGCTCGACCCGCACAACGGCGAGGACCGGTTCGCCCGGGTCAGGGTGCGCGAACGCGTGCTGCCGCTGCTGGAGACCGAACTCGGGCCGGGCGTCGCCGAGGCCCTGGCCCGCACGGCCGACCTGCTGCGCGCGGACGCCGACCTGCTCGACGCCCAGGCCGCCGAGGCCCGGGCCGCGCAGCCGGGTGCCGACCTGGACTGCCGTTGGCTCGCGTCCCTGCCCGACGCGCTGCGGGGACGGGTGCTGCGCGACTGGCTGCGCGAGGCCGGCGCCGCCGACCTGGGCGCCGCGCACCTGGCGGCGGTCGGCGCGCTGGTCACCGACTGGCACGGCCAGCGCTGGGCCGAGGCGCCCGGCGTCCGCGTCCGCCGCGACGGGGGAGCGTTGCGGGTTTCACGGTCGGGCACCGGCGCGGATGGGGTGGCCGGACCGGAGTAAGGTCGCGGCGTGGATTCAGCTGACATCACCGGCGACCTCTCCGACGTCCTGTTCAGCAGGGCCGACATCGAAGCGCGGCTCGCGGAGGTGGCCGCCGAGATCGATCGCGACTACGCCGGCAAGAACCCGCTGCTGGTGGGCGTCCTGAACGGTGCCGTGATGGTGATGGCCGACCTGTCCCGGGCGCTGCACATCGACTGCGCGATGGACTGGATGGCCATTTCGTCCTACGGAATGGGCACGCAGTCCTCCGGCGTGGTGCGGATCCTGAAGGACCTGTCCACCGACCTGGTCGACCGCCACGTGCTGGTCGTCGAGGACATCATCGACACCGGTCTGACGCTGACCTACCTGATGCAGAACCTGGCGTCCCGAAACCCGGCGAGCCTGGAGATCATGGCGATGTTCCGCAAGCCGGACGCGATGAAGACCCCGATCGACGTGAAGTACATCGGATTCGACCTGCCCAACCAGTTCGTCGTCGGCTACGGCCTCGACTACGCCGGGCGCTACCGCGGGCTCACCGACGTCGGGGTGCTGGCGCCGCACGTCTACAGCTGAGGCTGCCCACCACATGCCTGACCGGCGCCGAAGTTGCGCACTTCGGTATCGTCTCGCTGTAGCGCACCCGCGATGCTGACGAAGGCAGGCAATGAAATCTAGAGGGTTCCTCCGATCCCCGCTGATCTGGATCGTGCTCGGCGTCCTCGCCGTTCTACTGATCTTCGAGGCAGTGGGCAGCGTCGGCGGCTACAAGGACGCGCCGACCTCGGACGTGGTGTCCCTGATCAACAGCAACACCCCGCTCGCGGAGGTGGTGCTCACCGACGGCGAGCAGTCCATCAAGGTGACCACCAAGGATTCGCCGCCGCAGAAGCTGCGCGCCTACTGGGTGGGCAACCAGAGCGCCGACCTGATCGCGCAGCTCAACGCCCGCAAGGCCGCCGGGACGATCGACTCCTGGAACGGCCAGCCGGCCCAGCCGAACCTGTGGACCACCTTCCTGTTCAGCGTGCTGCCGTTCCTGATCATCGGCATCCTCTTCTTCGTCATGTTCAACAACGTCCAGGGCGGCGGCAACCGCGTCCTCGGGTTCGGGAAGTCGAAGGCCAAGCTGGCCAGCAAGGACACCCCGAAGACCACGTTCAACGACGTCGCCGGCTGCGAGGAGGCGATCGAGGAGCTCCAGGAGATCCGCGAGTTCCTCTCCGAGCCCGCCAAGTTCACCGCCGTCGGCGCCAAGATCCCGAAGGGCGTCCTGCTGTACGGGCCGCCCGGCACCGGCAAGACCCTGCTGGCCCGCGCGGTCGCGGGTGAGGCCGGCGTCCCGTTCTTCTCGATCTCGGGCTCCGACTTCGTCGAGATGTTCGTCGGCGTGGGCGCGTCCCGCGTCCGTGACCTGTTCGAGCAGGCCAAGGAGGCCGCCCCGGCCATCGTGTTCATCGACGAGATCGACGCCGTCGGACGCCACCGCGGCGCCGGCATGGGCGGCGGCCACGACGAACGCGAGCAGACCCTGAACCAGTTGCTGGTGGAGATGGACGGCTTCGACGTCCACGGCGGCGTCGTGCTGATCGCGGCCACCAACCGTCCCGACGTGCTCGACCCGGCGCTGCTGCGTCCGGGCCGCTTCGACCGGCAGATCCCGGTCGAGGCGCCCGACATGAAGGGACGCCTGCAGATCCTGCGCGTGCACGCGGCGAACAAGCCGATGTCCCCGGACGTCGACCTCGCCAGCGTCGCCAAGCGGACGCCGGGCTTCACCGGCGCCGACCTGGCCAACGTGCTGAACGAGGCCGCGCTGCTGACCGCCCGGATGAACCTGCGCTTCATCGCCAAGCCGCAGCTGGACGAGGCGATCGACCGTGTCATCGGCGGCCCGCAGAAGCGCAGCCGGGTGATGAACGAACGCGAACTGCTGATCACCGCCTACCACGAGGGTGGGCACGCGCTGGTCGCGGCGGCCATGCCCGGCACCGACCCGGTGCAGAAGGTGACGATCCTGCCGCGCGGGCGGGCGCTGGGCTACACGATGGTGATGCCGGACGACGACAAGTACTCCCAGACCCGCGGTGAGCTGCTCGACCAGCTGGCCTACATGATGGGCGGACGCGCGGCCGAGGAACTGGTCTTCCACGACCCGACCACCGGTGCCGGCAACGACATCGAGAAGGCCACGAAGGTGGCGCGGGCGATGGTCACCGAGTACGGCATGAGCGAGCGGATCGGCGCCGTGCAGCTCGGCTCCGGCGACCACGAGCCGTTCGTCGGCATGAGCTACGGCGGCGGGCAGGCCCGCACCTACTCCGAGGAGGTGGCGGCGCAGGTGGACGCGGAGGTGTCCAAGCTGCTGGCCAACGCCCACCAGGAGGCGTTCGACGTGCTGGAGACCAACCGTGAGGTGCTGGACGAGCTGGTCCGCCAGCTGTTCGAGAAGGAGACGCTCGACAAGGAGCAGGTCGCCAAGATCTTCGAGCCGCTGAAGCGCTGGCCGAAACGTCCGGCCTGGACCGGCTCGGACACCCGCAAGCCCAGTTCGATCCCGCCGGTCGACCCGCCGGAGAAGGTACTGCCGCCCGATCCCGGGCCGGTGCCGGTGCCGGCCGCCGGCCCCGAGCAGCAGCTGCCGCCCGGCTTCGGCCAGGGCCCCTACGGCGTGCCTCCGGTCGACGGCCAGCCGCCGTACGTCCCGGGCCAGCCGCCCTACGGCCAGGGCCAGCCCCCGTACGGCCAGGGCTACCCGCCGCCGTACCCGCCCCAGCCTTACGGCCAGCCGCTGTACCCGCAGCCGCAGTACCCCGGGCCCGTGCCCGGTGGCAACGGGCAGGCTGCGCCCGACCACCCGTTCGCGCCGCCGGTGGCGCCCTCCCCGGACGCTCCGTCCCCGGAGGGTGGCGGCTCGCCGGAGCCCGGTAAGGGCCGGACGGAGGCCTGAGCCATGGCCGTCGACCTCGAGCGGGTGGCCGCTGCCGTCCGGGAGATCCTGATCGGCGTCGGCGAGGACCCCGACCGTGAGGGCCTCGTCGACACCCCGATGCGGGTGGCGAAGGCCTACCAGGAGCTGTTCTCGGGCATGGACACCGACCCTGCCCAGGTGCTGGCCACCACGTTCGACCTGGGCCACGACGAGATGGTGCTGGTGCGTGACATCGAGGTGTGGAGCACCTGCGAACACCACCTGCTGCCGTTCACCGGGGTGGCGCACGTGGCGTACATCCCCTCGAAGGGGCGGATCACCGGCCTGAGCAAGCTGGCCCGGCTGGTGGATGCGTTCGCGAAGCGTCCGCAGGTGCAGGAGCGCCTGACGTCGGAAGTGGCGGACGCGATGGTCACCCACCTCCACGCGCAGGGCGTCATGGTCGTGATCGAGTGCGAGCACCTGTGCATGACCATGCGCGGGGTGAAGAAGCCCGGCGCGAAGACCGTGACCAGCGCCGTCCGCGGTGTGATGTCACACCCCGCCACCCGCGCCGAGGCCATGAGCCTGATCATCGGCTGACGGGCTCCCTCTTTCCGCCGACCCCGGTCGCGTTCACCCGGCCCTCCTCCTCGCGTTCCACCGACCCCCTTTCCGCCGAACGCCACCGTTCCGGTCAAACGCCCCAGCCCGTGCGGTGGCGTTTGACTGGAACGGGGGCACTCGGCGAGGTCGGGGTCGTTAGGCTCGTCCGGTGACCTCCATCCCGCAGCCCGGACGCACCCTGGTGATGGGCGTGCTGAACGTCACCCCCGACTCGTTCTCCGACGGCGGGGAGTTCCTGGTCCTGGATACGGCCGTCGAGCACGGGCTGGCGATGGCCGCCGACGGGGCCGACCTGGTGGACGTGGGCGGGGAGTCCACGCGTCCGGGGGCCCTGCGCGCCGAGACCGGCGCCGAACTCGCCCGGGTGGTGCCGGTCGTCGAGCGGCTGACCGCCGCCGGCGTCGCGGTCTCGGTCGACACCATGCGCGCGGACGTCGCCGCGGCCGCCGTCGAGGCCGGCGCGGTGCTCGTCAACGACGTCTCCGGCGGGCTGGCCGACCCCGACATGCTCCCCACCGTCGCCGACCTCGGCGTCGACTACGTGGCCATGCACTGGCGCGGGCACTCCGACCGGATGGGCGACCTCGCCCATTACGACGACGTCGTCGCCGAGGTGTGCGCCGAACTCTCCGCACGGCTGGACGCGGCGCTGGCCGCGGGGATCGCCCGCGACCGGGTCATCCTCGACCCGGGCCTCGGCTTCGCCAAGACGGCCGAGCACAACTGGGCGCTGCTCGCCCACCTGGACGCGCTCGCCGGCCTCGGCCGGCCGCTGCTCGTGGGCGTGTCCCGCAAGCGCTTCCTCGGCGAACTGCTGGCCGACGACGCCGGCCCGCGTCCCGTCCGCGAACGGGAGGACGCCGGGGTGGCGCTCACCACGCTGCTCGCCGCCGCCGGCGTCTGGGGCGTGCGGACGCACACCGTCCGTCCGCACCGGGACGCGATCCGGGTCGCCACCCGGTGCGCGCAGGCGTCCGTGCGTCCCGTCTCCGGCGACCGGTAGGGTCGGCGCAGGAGGTGGCAGCAATGGACCGTCCAGACCGCATCACGCTCACCGGCATCCAGGTGACCGCGACGCACGGCGTCTACGAGGCCGAGAAACTGGCGCCGCAGTTGTTCGTGATCGACGTCACGTGCAGCCTGCGCCCGCGCTCGCAGGACGACGACCTCGCCACCACGGTCGATTACTCGGTGCTCGCCCAGCAGGTGGCCGACGCGGTCTCGAACGGCACAGTCGACCTCATCGAGACGCTGGCGGAGCGGATCGGCGCCACCTGCCTGGCCCACCCGCTGGTGGCGGCCGTGGACGTCACCGTGCACAAGCCGCAGGCGCCCTTGCCGGTGCCCGTGGCCGATGTCGCCGTGACCATCACCAGGAGGAACCCGCAGTGACCTACCTCGACGTCGACACCCTGTCCGGCATGGCACCGCTGCGGGTCGCGGTGTTCTCCCTCGGCTCCAACCTCGGCGACCGTTTCGAGTACCTGCAGGGCGCGGCGAACGCGCTGCGCGCCACGCCCGGGCTCAAGATCACCGGCATCTCCTCGGTGTACGAGACCACGCCGGTCGGCCTCGTGGACCAGCCCGACTTCCTGAACATCGTGGTCGTGACCGAGTCGACGCTGGCGTCGATGGTGATGCTCGAGCGCGCGCTCGCGATCGAGGACGCGTTCTCCCGGGTACGACTGGTGCCCGGCGGCCCGCGGACGGTGGACGTCGACCTGATCGCGGTCGGCGACCGCGTCCTGAACGGCGAGACCCTCACGCTGCCACACCCCCGCGCCCATGAGCGCGCGTTCGTGCTGGTGCCGTGGCTCGAGGTCGAGCCGGACGCCGAGCTGGTCGGCCACGGCCGCATCGCCGACCTCCTGCCCGGCCTGGACGCCTCCGGCGTCCGCCGGCGCGACGACCTGCGGGTGGAGTGATGCCGGGGGAGTCCGGGCCTCCGGGCACGGTCACCTCGACCGGCTGGCAGGCGGTCGGTGTCGCCGTGGTGGTCGGGGCGGGGCTGGGGTGGGCGCTGTTCACCGCCCTGGACCGGTTCGGCGGCGAGCTGCCCCGGTTCCCGCTGGCGGTGACCCTGGCGATCGCCGCCCTTGCCGTGCTGGTGGGGGCGCAGGCGGTGGTCACCCACCGCGCGATCCAGGTCCGCCGGCAGGCCGTGCCGTCGCGTCGCGCCGTGCAGCTCCTCGCCCTCGGCAAGACCAGCCTGCTCGCCGGGGCCGGCCTGGCCGGCGGCTACGCGGCCGTCGCGGCCTTCTTCTGGAGCCGCCAGGAGGCCAGCACTCCCCGCGAAATCGTGTTCAGCTCGGTGGTGGCGGTGGTGGCGAGTGCCGCTCTCGCCACCGCGGGTGCGTTTCTCGAACGTTCGTGCCGGATTCCCGGTCCCCCGGACGAGGACGCCACGCCGCCCGACATTCCGGGAAGTGCTGATACCCCTAGCTAGACTCCGGACCGTGAATACCGCCGTCGCTCCGAGAAAAGCGAACCCTTCCCCGCTGCGCCGTTACGCGTGGCTCTCGTTGCTCTCCTCGGTCGTCGTCGCTGTTGCCGCTTCTTTCGGTGGGGTCTGGATGGCCCGTGCCGGAGTGGGGGTGGCAGTTGTCGGCGGCCTGGTTGCCTGCGGCTTCGCCTGGCGCGAAGTTCGGGTGACGCGAACCACGATGATGGCTCAGCAGTCCGCCGATTCTCGGCGGGCCGGGGAAAAGCTGCATGCCGAACGGCTGCAGCACGTGCGCCTGCTCCAGGTTCTCCAAAGCCGTAATGGCGACCTGCGCAGCAAGCTGAACATGTCACGGGCCGATGCGGCCCGGCTGACCCAGGAGACTGCCCAGCTGCGTGGCGACAAGGCCGCGCTCCAGGTGGAGCTCTCCGAGCACCAGGCTGCCGCCGAGGCAGAGGTCCTCGCCTTGCCACGCCGGGTTTCCGGACGCGGCAAGGAGCTCGAACTCTGGGACGGCGACAGCGCCCCGACCGTTGTCGAACTCCAGGCCCTGGCCAATCCGCCGGTGTACACCGACGAACACCGCCAGCACGCCTGAGCCACTCCGATCCGGCAACGCGACCTCGTCGGTGCAATTAGCGCACCGGCGAGGTCGTGTGCCTACGATTCCCGCACCGCGTGAATTAGGGCCCGCTCCCCTCGACGTTTTGGTCCCCACCCACGGTCGTGTGGCCGAGCTTGCGGAAGTCGTCCCCTTTGGTTCTTCGATAAACCAGCCAATACCGCCGCCCCTTTTGCGCAAAGAGGGCCGCGGTATATGCTGGCGTCGCTATTGGGAAGCCAATACAAGTCGCGCTGCGACGACTTCATGAAAGGACCGACATGGCCAAGCGAGTTCAGGTCATCCACACCGATGACCTCGACGGCAGCGAAGCCGCCGAGACGATCGTCTTCGCGCTCGACGGAATCAACTACTCGATCGATCTCTCCGCTGACAACGCCCGTAAGCTGCGGGACGCGTTCGCGCCCTACATCGCCGCGGGCGAGCGTGACCGCAACAGCGCGGCCCGTCGCGGCGGCACCAGCCGCCGCAAGTCCGCCGGCACCTCCGCCACCGACATTCGCGCCTGGGCCGCGTCCCAGGGCATGCAGGTCTCGGCCCGCGGCCGGGTCTCCGCCGAGGTGCGCGAGGCCTACGAGCGCGCACACAGCTGATCGGGAGGATTTCGCAGCAACCCGCCCTTCGCCCCCGGCTCGCTCGTCGAGCCGGGGGCGAGCTGCGTCCGTGGGTCCGCGGGCTGGGACGGGTACCCACAGATTGAGCCGGGGGCGAACAGCGGAAGGAACCGGCAGACAGGTGGCGTTGACTAAGCTGAAGAGGCGAGTGGGCCGGATCGGGACGATCCCACCGGCGCGCAGCCGCCAGGAGTAAGGAGTTCCACGCATGTTCGATCGGTTCACCGACCGCGCCAGGCGAGTCATCGTCCTCGCCCAGGACGAGGCGCGCATGCTCAACCACAACTACATCGGTACCGAGCACCTCCTGCTCGGCCTCATCCACGAGGGTGAGGGCGTGGCTGCGAAGGCACTGGAGTCGATGGGCATCTCGCTCGAGGCCGTGCGTGAGCAGGTCGAGGAGATCATCGGGCAGGGCCAGCAGGCCCCGACCGGCCACATCCCCTTCACGCCGCGCGCGAAGAAGGTGCTGGAGTTCTCGATGCGCGAGGCCCTGCAGATCAACCACCCCTACATCGGTACCGAGCACATCCTGCTCGGCCTGATCCGTGAGGGTGAGGGTGTCGCGGCGCAGGTGCTGATCAAGCTCGGCGCCGACCTGAACCGCGTCCGCAACCAGGTCCTCCAGCTGCTGTCGGGCTACCAGGGCAAGGAGGCCGCGACCGCCGGCGCACCCGAGACCGGGCAGTCCGCCGCCGCCGCGACGATCCTCGACCAGTTCGGCCGCAACCTCACCCAGGCCGCGCGCGAGAACAAGCTCGACCCGGTGATCGGACGCGAGAAGGAGATCGAGCGGGTGATGACGGTGCTGTCGCGCCGCACCAAGAACAACCCGGTCCTGATCGGTGAGCCCGGCGTCGGCAAGACCGCCGTCGTCGAGGGACTGAGCCAGGCGATCGTGCGTGGCGATGTTCCCGAAACCCTGCGCGACAAGCAGATCTACACCCTCGACCTCGGTGCGCTGGTGGCCGGCTCCCGATACCGCGGCGACTTCGAGGAGCGCCTGAAGAAGGTGCTGAAGGAGATCAAGACCCGCGGCGACGTGGTGCTGTTCATCGACGAAATCCACACCCTGGTCGGTGCGGGTGCCGCCGAGGGCGCCATCGACGCGGCGTCCATCCTGAAGCCGATGCTGGCCCGCGGCGAGCTGCAGACCATCGGTGCGACCACCCTCGACGAGTACCGCAAGTACATCGAGAAGGACGCCGCTCTGGAGCGCCGCTTCCAGCCGATCCAGGTGGCCGAGCCGTCGATCGCGCTGACGATCGACATCCTGCGTGGCCTGCGCGACCGGTACGAGGCGCACCACCGGATCACCATCACCGACGGCGCCCTGACGGCGGCCGCCCAGATGGCCGACCGGTACATCTCCGACCGGTTCCTGCCCGACAAGGCGATCGACCTGATCGACGAGGCCGGCGCCCGGCTCCGGATCCGCCGGATGACCGCGCCGCCGGACCTGCGCGAGTTCGACGAGCGCATCTCCGCCGTCCGGCTCCAGAAGGAGGCGGCGATCGACGCCCAGGACTTCGAGCTGGCCGCACGGCTGCGTGACGACGAGCGCAAGCTCACCATCGCGCGCGGCGAGAAGGAGGAGGCCTGGAAGCTGGGCGACTCCGACGTGCCCGCGGAGGTGGACGAGGAGGCGATCGCCGAGGTGCTGTCCAGCTCGACCGGCATCCCCGTCTTCAAGCTGACCGAGGAGGAGTCCTCGCGGCTGATGAAGATGGAGGAGGAGATCGGCAAGCGCTACATCGGCCAGTACGACGCGGTGAAGGCGCTGTCCCGCTCGATCCGGCGTACCCGCGCCGGCCTGAAGGACCCGAAGCGTCCCAGTGGTTCGTTCATCTTCGCCGGCCCGTCCGGCGTCGGCAAGACCGAACTCACCAAGGCGCTCACCGAGTTCCTGTTCGGCGACGAGAACGCGCTGATCACCCTGGACATGAGCGAGTACTCCGAGAAGCACACCGCGTCGCGGATGTTCGGCTCACCGCCGGGATATGTCGGTTACGAAGAGGGCGGCCAGCTCACCGAGAAGGTGCGCCGCAAGCCATTCAGCGTGGTGTCGTTCGACGAGATCGAAAAGGCGCACCCGGACATCTTCAACTCGCTGTTGCAGATCCTCGACGAGGGTCGCCTCACCGATGCCCAGGGACGCGTGGTCGACTTCAAGAACACGGTGATCGTGATGACCACCAACCTCGGCACCCGGGACATTTCGAAGTCGGTCAACCTCGGCTTCAGCCAGGGCACCGATGAGGCCGGCAGCTACGAGAAGATGAAGGCGAAGGTTTCGGATGAGCTCAAGCAGCACTTCCGTCCGGAATTCCTGAACCGCGTCGACGAGATCGTGGTGTTCCACCAGCTCACCACGTCCGACATCGAGCACATCGTCGACCTGATGGTCTCCGAGATCGAGGTGCGGCTGCGCGACCGGGACATGGGCATCGAGCTCACCCCGGCGGCGAAGGCGCTCATCGCCAAGCGGGGCTTCGACCCCGTGCTGGGTGCGCGTCCGCTGCGTCGGGCGATCCAGCGCGACATCGAGGACCAGCTCGCCGAGAAGATCCTGTTCGGCGAGGTGCACTCCGGCGAGATCGTCGTGGTGGACGTGGCCGAGGAGGGCTCGGAGTTCCCGTTCACCTTCAAGGGCGTGGCCAAGACCCCGCTCCCGGACACCGCGGACCTCGCCCAGTGACCTGAGCGACAACGCAGGAAACAGGGCCCGACCGGTCAACCGGTCGGGCCCTGTTCTGCATCTGCGGGGCGCGGCTCAGGAACTGATCGCGAGCACGAACACCAGGAAGAGCATGACGAGGAAGAACGCCATCAGCGAGGTTCCGATGATGCCCATCACCATGCCGGCGGTGAGCATCGGGCTGGGCGCCCATCGTCCGGGGTCCTGGCGCATCTCGCGCTTGCCGCGGGCGGCCAGGTACCAGGCGATCGGTGCGAGTGGGGTGAAGAGGACCAGGCCGAGGATGCCCATCACCAGCGAGGTGGTCGCGTTCGGGTGGGGCGCCGACGCCTGCCCGCCGTAGCCGTAGCTGTACCCGTAGTCGTACGCGACCGGGTCGACCGCGCCGGGCCAGGCCTGGCCGGCGTACGGGGTGGCGGCGTAGAGCTGGTTGGTGATCGACCCCGCCGGGCCGTTGGGCTCGGGGTACCGCTCGAACGGCGGCTGGACGAAGGTGTTCTGCGGCGCGGGCTGGGGTGCCGGCTGCGGCTGGAACTGGGGCGGCGTCGGTGGGGCCGGGGCGGGAGTCGGGGCGACACCGTACGCCGCACCGCCGGACGCAGCCGCCTGCGCGGTCCGCGGGTAGTCGGCGGGGGAGGAGTAGCCGAACCGGACGCCGGTCGGCGCCTCCGGCGCCGCCGGGGCGGGCCAGGAGGACGAGGCGGGGGTGGGCACCGGCGCTGTCGGTGCGGCGGACGCCGGGTCGGACGGGAAGGCCAGGGTGTGTTCGGGCTTCGCGGCATCGCCCAGGCCGGGGCCGGAAGCCCACGGGTCGGACGGGCCGGCCGAATCCACCCACGTCTCCTCCGGGAAGGGCGGCAGGTCGGGCTGGCTGAAGCCCGCGTCGGGGACCAGCGGGATGGTCTGGTCGGCGGCGTTCCCGTCGGTCTGGCCGGCATAGGGGTCGGTCATGGTCTCTCTCCGCAGTGCTCGTTCCGGTGAGCTGGTGCTCGTTCCGGTCAGCGACAACGCTACCGCGTCGTCGGAACCGGCCCGACCCGGCGCGGCGGGGTGCGGCCCGGAGGGTTGCGACCTAGCCTGAGCGCATGGGTTCGCTGTTCCATCCGGTCGGCTCCCAGCCGGCGTGGGTCTACTGGGCGCGACGCGGCGCGATTGTGGCGGCGGCGGTGCTGCTGATCGGCCTGTTCGTCTACCTCCTCCGGCCCCAACCCGAGGATCCGGTGGCCGCGGTGCCGGCCACCACCCCCGCGACCCCCACGATCTCGATCTCGGCCACGCCGACCGAGTCGACGACGCCGACGGCCTCGGCGACACCGACCGGGCCGTTGATGTGTGACGCCAGCAACTCCACGCTCACCCTCGCCGGCTACCAGAAGGTGAAGCAGGACGCCAAGCAGACCTTCCGGGTCGGCCTGACCAACAACGGCGGCCAGCCGTGCGTACTCGACCTCAAGCCGTCGACCTTCTCGCTCACGGTCACCAGCGGCTCCGACCGCATCTGGAGCACCGACGACTGCGCGAAGTGGGTGCCGACGCACAAGCAGACGCTGAAGTCGAAGAAGACCTACGAGTTCACGATCTCGTGGCCGGTCGCCCGTTCGGCCGCCGGCTGCAAGACCGCCAAGGCAGTGCTGGGTGAGGGCACCTACGTGGCGGCCGCGACCTTCGCCGCCGACGCCAAGGCCCGCCAGGTGTTCGTGGTCACCAAGGCCAGCTAGCGCCTCCTCCCTGCGCGACGCGCCACCGGGTCACGCCCCCGGCTCGTCGGCCTCCCAGCCGCCGTCGAGCACGGTGAACCGCGCGCGCGGGGCCCCGTCCGTCTTCTCGGAGGTCTTGCGGCGCAGCTTCAGCACCTCGAGCGCGGCGGCGACGCTGGACACCTCGATCACCGTGAGCCCGCGCTCGCGGACGGTGACCCCAGGCGGCACGAGCGCCGCCTTGAAGCCCAACCGCGCCGCCTCGGAGAGCCGTCGTTCCAGCCCCGGAACCCGGCGCAGTTCGCCGGACAGGCCGACCTCGCCGAGCGCCACCACCGGCGGGCTGAACGCGCGATCCTCGGCGGCGGAGGCGACCGCGACCGCGGTGGCCAGGTCGGTGGCCGGGTCGGACACCCGCGCCCCGCCCACCGTCGAGACGTAGACGTCCCGGTTGTGCAGGCGGACGCCGGCGCGGCGCTGCAGCACCGCGAGGATCATGGCGACCCGGCTGCCCTCGACGCCGTGGGTGACCCGGCGCGGGACCGGTGCCGGGCTGGGCGCGACCAGCGCCTGCACCTCGGTGAGCAGCGGGCGGCGTCCGGCGAGCGAGATCGTCAGGCACGTGCCGGGCGTCGGCTCGGCGTGCTGGGTGGTGAACAGGCCGCTGGGGTCGGCGACCTCGCGGATGCCGGACTCCACCATCTCGAAGCAGCCCACCTCGTCGGCGGGGCCGAACCGGTTCTTGGTGGCGCGCAGCATGCGGAAGCCGCCGTTGCGGTCCCCCTCGAACGACAGCACCACGTCGACCAGGTGCTCGAGCGTGCGCGGCCCGGCGACCGTGCCCTCCTTGGTGACGTGGCCGATCAGGATCACCGGCAGCGCCCGCTGCTTGGCCACCCGGACCAGCGCCGCCGTGACCTCCTTCACCTGGGCCACACCGCCGGCGGCGGAGTCGGTGCCCGGCACCTGCACGGTCTGCACCGAGTCGATGACCAGCAGTTCGGGTTCGAGTTGCTCGACGTGGCCGAGCACGGTGCCCAGGTCGTCCTCGGCAGCGAGGTAGAGGCCCTCGACCACCGCCGACGTGCGCTCGGCGCGCAGTCGCACCTGGGCCGCGGACTCCTCGGCCGTGATGTAGATGGTGCGGCGTCCGGTGCGTGCCCAGCGGTTGGCGACCTCGAGCAGCAGCGTCGACTTGCCCACGCCGGGCTCGCCGGCGAGCAGGATCACCGCACCGGGCGTGATGCCGGTGCCGAGCACCCGGTCGAGCTCACCGATGCGGGTCGGGATCGAGCGCGCCTCGTCCAGCGAGACCTGGCTGATCGGCAGGGCCGGCGTGGTGGGGGCGGCCGAGTTCACCCGGCGGGCGGCCGACGCAGCACCCTGCGCGACGCTGCCCCACGCCTGGCACTCCCCGCAGCGTCCGACCCAGCGGGGCGTCGTCCACCCACACTCCGAACAGCGGTAGGACGCACTCGGGTTCTTGGCCATGGCCCGAACGCTAGCGGCGGCCTCTGACACTGCCCGCGAGGGGCGCGCGAAACGAAAGGGGACTGTCCCCTTTCGTTTCGGAGAGGTGGACCAAAAGGGGACTGTCCCCTTTTGGTCCGCGGATCAGATCTTGACCTTGCCGTTCGGCGTGAGGAACGTGGCCGACAGGATGCCCGGCTGGCCGTTCGGCGAGCTGAACTTGATCTTGACGCCGTCGAACATCTCTTCCAGGACGATGCCGAGCCACTCCTCGACGCGGGAGCGGGTGCCGGCGATCTCGATGCGGTCGAGGCGGATGTCGCCGTCCAGCGCGCTGGGCAGGACGGACGGGTCGGAGTCCCACTTGATGAAGTAGGGCAGCTGCGGGTCGCTGATCAGGCCCTTCACGCCGATCTGCCGCCACTCCAGCAGGCGGCCGTCGGGGAAGTGCCGGGAGCCGTGCGCGGCCTCACGGTCGAGCCGCTCCTCGAACGGGGCGATGTCCTCCACGGAGACGACCCAGCCGAGCCAGCCGCCACCCATCTCCGAGCGGGCGCGGACGGCCTGCCCGAACGGCGCCTTCTCGGCGGCCGGGTGTTCGAGGACCTCGACGACCTCGAGGTAGCGGTCATCGGCCAGCGGCAGGATGTGGTTGCGGGTGCCGAACCGCGGGTGGAACCCGCCGTCGCGGAACCGTTCGCCCAGCAGTGCACCGAGACGTTCGGTCTCCGCGAAGAGACCGGCCGATCCCACCGCGAAGGTCAGATGATCGACATGCATGACCCCATTGTGGCGATCTGCCGGTGCGGACGCGAATCGGGGCCCGTCCACTCCCGGCGATCCGGGGAGGCCGTGCCACCGACCTCCGCCTACGATGGACGGGTGCCGCACGATCCAACCGTTGCCCCGCGGGTGCTGCTTTCCACGTCCTCGGTGTACCCGGAGTCGACTGCAGCCGGGTTCGCCCTCGCCCGCGAACTGGGCTACGACGGCGTCGAGATCATGGTCGGGCTCGACCCCACCTCCGCCGACGTGGACGCCGTGGAGCGGCTCTCGGAGTACCACGAGGTGCCCGTCCTCTCGGTGCACGCGCCCACCCTGCTGCTCACCCAGCGCGTCTGGGGCCCCGACCCGTGGGAGAAGCTCGACCGGGCCGCGATGGCCGCCCACCAGCTCGGCGCGGACGTGGTCGTGGTGCACCCGCCGTTCCGGTGGCAGCGCAGCTACGCGTCCGGCTTCACCGCGGGCATCCGCCGGCTGGAGGAGACCACCGGGCTGCTGTTCTGCGTGGAGAACATGTACCCATGGCGGGCGCCGGGCGGCGGCGAGGTCCGCGCCTACGCACCGAGCTGGGACGTCGCGCAGCTCGACTGCGACCACCTGACCCTCGACCTGTCGCACGCCGCGACCTCCCGGCAGTCGTCGGTGGCGCTCGTCCGCGACTGGGGCGAGCGGCTGCGCCACGTCCACCTGACCGACGGCACCAACGGCGCGGTCGACGAACACCTGCTGCCCGGCGAGGGCGACCAGGACGCCGCCGGCGTACTCGCCGAACTGACCGCCACCGGGTTCGCCGGGCACGTGGTCGTGGAGGTCATCACCCGGGGCCTGACCCGCGCGCAGCGCGTCACCGCGCTCGCCGGCAGCCTCGCCTTCACCCGCGAGCACCTGGCGACGCCGTACGAGCCGGCCCGGTGACCCTCGACCCCGAGCCCCCGTGGACGCAGCCCGCGGAGGACCGCGCCCGTCCGGGCATCGAACTGCTGCTGGTGCTGGGCGTCTCGCTGGGGCAGTCGGCGATCTACTCGGTGCTCTCGATCATCGAGAAGCTCACCCGCAACGTCCCGCTGAACGAGCAGACCACGTCGATGAACAACTCGGTGGTGCCGGACCGTCCCTGGCTCGACCTGGCCTACCAGCTGGCCGGCCTGGTGTTCCCGCTGGTCCCGGCGCTGCTGGCCCTTTACCTGCTGCAGCGCACCGCCGACCGGCGCAGCATCGGGTTCGACCTGCGGCGTCCGAAGTTCGACATCGGCTGGGGGTTCGCGGTCGCGGCCGGCATCGGCATCCCGGGCCTCGGCCTGTACTTCGCCGCCCGCACGCTCGGGGTCAACACGAACGTGTCGCCGGCGAACCTCTCCGAGAACTGGTGGACGGTGCCGGTGCTGGTCGGCGCGGCGGCGATGAACGCCGTCCTCGAAGAGGTCGTGATGATCGGCTTCTGGTTCGTCCGCGGCCGGCAGCTGGCGTGGCCGGTGTGGGCGATCGTGCTCGGCTCGGCGGTCGTGCGCGGCAGCTACCACCTCTACCAGGGCTTCGGCGGGTTCGTCGGCAACCTGGTGATGGGGGTGGTGTTCGGGCTGCTCTACCTGCGGTTCAAACGGGTGGGACCGCTGGTGGTCGCGCACTTCATCCTCGACTTCGTGGCCTTTGTCGGCTACTCCCTGGTCGCGCCGTACGTCGACTGGCTCTGAACCCTCCGCCGGCTCGCTACCCTGTGCCCCATGGGTATGGAGCCTCCCCTGTTCTTCGTGATCTTCTTCGTGCTCTTCTTCGCCGTCTTCCTGACGGTGCTGGGGCTGATCATCTTCGGCATCGTGAAGGCCGCCCGGCAGGCCGCCCGCAACCAGGCGTCGCCGGAGGTCACCGCCGTCGCCGCGATCGTGGACAAGCGCATCGAGACCTCCGGGGGCGGGGACACGTCGGTCACCCAGACCCACTTCGTGTCGTTCCAGCAACCCAGCGGGGAACGTTTCGAGCTCGAGGTGCCGGCCCCCGAGTACGGGCTGCTGGTCGTCGGCGACCGCGGGACCGTGTCCATGAAGGGCACCCGCTACCTGGGGTTCGCGCGCGAGATCATGCGCTGACCCCCCGTCCGGTCTCACGCCCGGGCACCGTGACCGGCCCCCGCGGACACCCCTTCGGTAGGCTGGCGCCCATGCGTGTTGGTGTGTTCGGGGCAACGGGTCAGGTCGGTGGCGTCATGCGGACGCTGCTCGCTGAGCGCGGGTTCCCCGTGGATGAGATCAGGTTCTTCTCCTCGGCCCGTTCGGCCGGCCAGGCCCTGGCCTGGGCGGGCGGCGAGGTCATCGTGGAGGACACCGCGACCGCCGACTTCGCCGGGCTCGACCTGGCGTTGTTCTCGGCCGGGGCGTCGATGTCGCGCGAGTTCGCGCCGAAGGTCGCGGCGGCCGGCGCGATCGTCGTCGACAACTCCTCGGCGTGGCGCAAGGACCCCGAGGTCCCGCTGGTCGTCTCCGAGGTGAATCCCGAGGACGCGGTGAACCCGCCCAAGGGCATCATCGCCAACCCCAACTGCACCACGATGGCCGCGATGCCGGTGCTCAAGCCGCTGCACGACGCGGCGGGCCTGCAGCGTCTCGTGGTCGCCACCTACCAGGCGGTCTCCGGCTCGGGCGCCAAGGGCGTGCTCGCGCTGGCCCACCAGACCGCCGCCGCGGACGACCCCGCCCAGCTGGCGCTGGACGGCACGGCCGTGGCCGCGGGCGACCCGGCGCCGTACGTGAAGCCGATCGCGTTCAACGTGATCCCGCTGGCCGGCGCGCTCGTCGACGACGGCCAGCTGGAGACCGACGAGGAGCAGAAGCTGCGCCACGAGTCGCGCAAGATCCTGCACATCCCCGATCTGCTGGTCGCGGGCACCTGCGTGCGTGTGCCGGTGTTCACCGGCCACTCGCTCAGCATCCACGCCGAGTTCGCCGAGGAGATCAGCGTCACCAGGGCCACCGGGCTGCTGGCGACCGCGCCCGGCGTCCAGCTCGTCGACGTGCCGAACCCGCGCGAGGCGGCGGGCACCGACCCGAGCTACGTGGGCCGGATCCGCTCCGACCAGTCGGTGCCGGGCGGACGCGGCCTGGTGCTGTTCGTGTCCAGCGACAACCTGCGCAAGGGCGCGGCGCTGAACGCGGTGCAGATCGCCGAGCTGGTGGCCGGGCGATGAGCACCCTGGCCGTCATCGGGGCCGGGGTGATGGGGGAGACGCTGATCGCCGGCCTGCTGCGCGCGGGCTGGGCCGCCGACACCATCACCGCCGCCGACCGGCACGCCCCGCGCCTGGTCGAACTGGAGGCCAGGCACGGCATCCGCACCGCCGGCACCCGGGAGGCGTCCGCCGGTGCCGACACCGTGGTGATCGTGGTGAAGCCGCAGGACGCGGGTGAGGTGCTCCCCGAGGTGGGCGCGTCCATCCGTCCGGGCACGCTGGTGGTGTCGCTGTGCGCAGGCCTGTCGACCGCCCGGATCGAGTCGGCCATGCCCGAGGGCACCCCGGTCGTCCGGGTGATGCCGAACACGCCCGCCCAGGTGGACGAGGGCATGGCGGCCATCTCGGCCGGCGCGTCCGCGACCCCCGAGCACCTCGCGCACGTCACCGACCTGCTGTCGGCGGTCGGCAAGGTGGTGACCGTGCCGGAGAAGTACCAGGACGCGGTGACCGCGATCTCCGGCTCGGGCCCGGCGTACCTGTTCTTCGTCGTCGAGGCGATGATCGACGCGGGCGTGATGCTCGGCCTGCCGCGCGACATCTCCACCACCCTCGTCGTGCAGACCATGTACGGGTCGGCCAAGCTGCTGTCGGACTCCGGCGAGCACCCGACGGTGCTGCGGGAGCGGGTGACGTCGCCGGGCGGCACCACCGCCGCCGCGTTGCGCGAGCTGGAGGACCACCGGGTGAAGGCCGCGTTCATGACCGCCATGGAGGCGGCGCGTGACCGCAGTCGGGCACTGGCTTCTTCGTGACGGCCGCACCACCCCCACCGTCCTGGCTGACCGTCTTCCTGGACTTCCCCGCCGCCGAGTTCGAGGCCGGCGTCGATTTCTGGCGCGGCAGCACCGGGTACGAGCTGTCGCCGGTGCGCGGAGCGGACGGCGAGTTCGCCACCCTGCTGCCGCCGGTCGGTGACAACTACCTGCGGGTGCAGCGCCTCGGCGACGGCCCGACCCGGCTGCACCTCGACGTGCACGTGGACGATCCGTGGGCCTCGGCGGAGGCGGCCGAGGCGGCCGGGGCCGAGCTGGTCGAGGAGTCCCCGCACGGCTACTTCGTGATGCGGACCCCTGCCGGGTTCACGTTCTGCCTGGTGCCCCATCCGGGCGCCGAGGTGCCCCCGGCGCTGGTCTGGCCGACCTGGCAGCACCGCAGCCGGGTGACCCGCTTCTGCCTCGACGTGCCGCGCAAGAAGTACGCGGCCGAGGTGGCGTTCTTCCAGGAGCTGCTCGGTGGCGACTGGCAGCAGGTCGCCGACCCCGAGACCGCGCTGCGTCCGGCCGGCTGCTGGGCGCTGGACGTCCGACTGCAGCCCGCGGAGGTGAGCGCCGAGGTGACCTCGCACCTGCACATCGCCACCGACGACCTGGAGGCGGAGGTCGAGCGCCTGGCCGAGCTCGGCGCGATGCCGCGGGCGTCGCGGGCCGGCAAGACGATCCTGGAGGCGCCCGGCGGCACCGCCCTGTGCGTGGTCGAGGTCGAGCCGGGCGACCTGCGATGAGCGCGGACGCCCGGTGAGCCCCGGCGGGCTGTTCGTCGGACTGGCCACGCTCGACGTCGTGCAGCTCGTCGACGCCCGGCCGGCGGTGAACGAGAAGACGGTGGCGAGCCGGACGTGGCTGGCGGCCGGCGGCCCGGCGGCGGTGGCCGCGATCGCCTTCGCCGCCCTCGGCGGTCGTGCTCGGCTGTGGACGGCGCTCGGCGCCTCACCGGCGGCTCGGCTGGTGGCGGACGACCTGGCGTCCGCGGGCGTCGAGGTCGTCGACGTGGCCCCGCCGGGGTTCGCGCTCGCGGCGTCCACCGTGCTGCTGGACGCGGGCAGCGGTGAACGTGCGGTGGTGAGCGGCTCGGGCCAGGCTCCCGTGTTCGGCAAGATCGCCGGACCTGACCTGTCCGGGGTGGACGTGGTGCTGGTCGACGGCCACCACGCCGCGCTGGCTCGATCGGCTGTGCTGGCCGCCTCCGACGTGCCCAGGGTGGTGGACGCGGGCTCGCACAAGCCGGTGTTCGACGACGTCCTGCCGTTCGCGACCGACGTGATCTGTTCGGCCGACTACGCCCGCAGCGGCGGGGTGCGACCGGCCGACCTGCTGTCGCTCGGTGCCGAACTCGTGGCGGTCAGCCACGGCGGCGACCCGCTGGAGTGGTGGACGCGCGACGCGTCCGGGACTCTCACGCCGGACGTCGTCGAGGCGGTCGACACCGTCGGTGCCGGCGACGTGCTGCACGGCGCCTACTGCTTCTGGCTGGCGTCCGGGCTCGGCCGGGTCGAGGCGCTGGAAGCGGCGGTGGCCGCCGCGTCCGAGCGCGTCCGTCATCTCGGCCCGTTCGACTGGCGCGCGGCGCTGGGTTGAGCCTTCGCGCGCCTCAGCGCGGTGCGACCCAGGCCAGCCGTACCCGCTCGCCGGGGCGGCACTGGGCGAGGCGGTCGCCGGCCGCCTCGGTGAGCACCGCCACCACGGGGTAGCCGCCGGTCGTGGGGTGGTCCGGCCCGAACAGCACCGGCCGCCCGGAAGGGGGCAGCTGCACCGCGCCGCGGACGATCGGCTCGCTGGGGAGTTCTTCGCCCTCGAACGCGGCCGCCCGGGTCAGTACCGGTCCGGTCAGCCGGACGCCGATGCGGTTGCTCTCCGGGGAGACCGTCCACGTGCCGGCGAGGGCGTCGGGGTCGGCCAGCCAGTCGGTGCGGGGACCGGGGAGCAGGTCGAGGACGGTGGAGGGCGACGGCGCTTCGTGACGTTCCGGTGTTTCCTCAGGGACCGTGACAACGCCGATGGGCAGGAAGTCGCCGGCGGCGAGGCGGGCGGGGCCGATGCCGGAGAGCAGGTCGGTCGAGCGGGAGCCGAGCACGGCGGGCACGTCGACGCCGCCCGCGACCGAGAGGTAGCTCCGCAGGCCGAGGGTCGGCAGCCCGAGCGCCAACACGTCCGCGGGGCGGAGCTGCACCGGCTCGCCCCACGGCACCGGGAGGCCGTTCACGGTGGCCGCGCAGACCGCCCCGGTGAGCGCCACCCGGTGGTGGGCGGCCGAGCGCACCACGAGGCCGCCCAGCGTCACCTCGATCGCTGCGTGGCCCGCTGTGTTGCCGACGAGCCGCGCCCCGTCGGCGAACGCGGCCCGGTCGAAGGCGCCGGACGGGCTGACCCCGACCGCCGCCAGCCCGGGACGGCCGGCGTCCTCCACCAGCGCCAGCGGTCCGGGCTTCAGCACCTCGATCACGGGAGCTCCTCGAACTGCACCCACCACCCGGGACGCAGCAGCGCCGGCGGCGTCCGCCCGAGGTCCCACAGCACCGCGTCGGTGCGTCCGATCAGCTGCCAGCCGCCGGGGGAGGGGCGCGGGTAGATCCCCGACCAGCTCCCGGCGAGCCCGACCGCGCCGGCCGGCACCACCGTCCGGGGGTCCGCCCGGCGCGGCACCACCAGCCGGGGGTCGCCGCCGTCGAGGTAGGCGAAGCCCGGCGCGAACCCGCCGAACGCGACCCGCCAGGGGCGTCCGGTGTGGGCGGCGACCACCTCGGCCGCCGTGAGGCCGGTGAGCGCCGCGACCTCGGCGAGGTCCTCCCCGTCGTACCGCACCCCGATCACCACTGTCTGGGCGGGGTCCGCCACCGGCGCCGGGGGCAGCGGCCCGGCGAGCAGCTCGGCCACCCGGGCACGGACGGCCGGCAGGTCCGCCGGCGACGCCGCCCGCACCAGCACGGTCCGGGCGGCCGGCACCAGCTCGGCGTCCAGCCCGGCGAGCACGGCGACCACGGACGGCACCGCGTCGGTCTCGACGAGCACGGCGGTCTCGCCGCACGGCAGCAGCCTCACGCGAACGACCCGACCCCGACCCCGGCGGCCGCCAGCGACGCCCGGACGGCCTGCGCCATCGCCACCGCGTTCGGGGAGTCCCCGTGGACGCAGATCGAATCGGCCGCCACCGCCACCCGCGTCCCGTCGATCGCCTCGACGCTGCCGGTGGTGACCAGGTCGACCATCCGGGCAGCCACCACCGCCGGGTCGTCCAGCACGGCGCCGGGTTCCCCACGCGGCACCAGGCCGCCGTCGGCCCGGTAGGCGCGGTCGGCGAACGCTTCCACGACGGTCCGCAGCCCGGCCGCGGCGGCCAGCTCGGTGGCGAGCGTGTCGGGCAGGCCCAGCAGTGCCAGGGACGGGTCGAACGCCGCGATCGCGCCGACGACCGCCCCGGCCTGCCCGCGGTCGGTCGTGATCGCGTGGTACAGCGCCCCGTGCGGCTTCACGTACGCCAGCCGGGCCCCGGTCGCCCGGCACGCCCCGGCCAGCGCGCCCAGCTGGTACACCGCCTGCGCCCGCAGTTCCTCCGGCTCGACGGCGACGGCGCGGCGTCCGAACCCCTCCCGGTCGAGGTAGCTGAGGTGGGCGCCCACCACCACGCCCCGCTCGGCGGCCAAGGCGGTGGTGCGCAGCATCGTGAGCGCGTCGCCGGCGTGGAACCCGCAGGCGATGTTCGCGCTGGTGACCACGTCGAGCATCGCCGCGTCGTCGCTCGACCACTCGCCGTGGGCCTCGCCCAGGTCGGCGTTCAGGTCGATCCGCATGGCAACAGCGTCCCGCCTCGCCGCGGCCGTTGTCGAGTGGGCCAGAATCGGGGTGTGACCACGTTCGCCGCCATCGCCGCCGACTACGCGTCCGCCATCACCGAGGCCGTCCGGCGGGAGTACCCGCACGGCTGGCGCCACCACGCCGCCGGCCCGGTGCAGCTGCGTCCGCGTGAGCAGCACCCGGCCTTCTACGGCTGCTACGACTGGCACTCTGCCGTGCACATGCACTGGTCGGTGGTGCGGCTGCTGCGCGAGGCCCCCGACGAGCTGGACGCCGACCTGGTGCGGGCGGTCCTCGACGACCACCTGACGCCGGCGAACCTGGCTGTCGAGGTCGGCTACCTGGCCGGCGACCCGACGTGGGAGCGTCCCTATGGCTGGGGGTGGGCGCTCACCCTCGCCGACGAGCTCGCCGGCTGGGACGACCCGGACGCCCGCCGCTGGGGCGCCGCCCTCGCGCCGCTGGCCGACCTGCTCACCGACCGGTTCGTCGTCTGGCTGCCCACGATGGACCGCCCCGTCCGGGCCGGCATGCACCTCAACTCGGCGTTCGGGGTGTCCCGCGCGCTGCCGTGGGCGCGGCGTCTGGCGGCGTCCGGTGAGCCCGAACTGCTGGACGCGATCACCGCGGCCGCCCAGCGCTGGTTCGGCGCGGACGCCGGCTACGCCAACCGCTGGGAGCCCGACGCCTGGGACTTCCTCGCCCCGGGGCTGGCCGAGATCGACCTGATGGCAGAACTGCTGCCCGCGTCCCGGTTCGGCGACTGGCTGGACGTCTTCCTGCCCGATTCCGCGCTCGATGCCTGGGAGCACCCGCTCGGCGCCGGCGACCGCAGCGACGGCCAGGTCGCGCACCGCGACGGCCTCAACCTGCACCGTGCGTACGCGCTGACCCGCCTCGCGACGCGCCTCGGCCCGGCCGACCCCCGCAGCGCCGCGATGCTGCGGGCCGCAGACGAACACGCCGGGGCCGGCCTCGCGCACGTCCTCGGTGGCGACTACATGAGCGAGCACTGGCTCGCGTCCTTCGCGATCCTGCTGTTCGACGCACGGACCGGCGTGGCTCGTTGACAACTTCTTTCCCAGCGGTCCCACGAGACCCGATTGCCCACTAGTGTGTGGCGGAGCGGCTGTCGCAGGGGCAGTCCACGGAGGGGGCAGGTGCGCAGATGAATGACCCGGTGACGCCGTTGGGAACGGTCCGGTTTCTGAAGGTGGCCGAGGTCGCAGCAGCGCTGAGGGTGTCCCGGATGTCGGTGTACCGGCTGATCCACGCCGGTGACCTGGAGGCGGTCCGCTTCGGTCGCAACTTCCGGGTCCCCGAGCACGCGGTCAACGCCTACCTGCGCGAGTCGTTCTACCACGCAGGCTGATTCGCCCCGCGAGCAGGGGTTCGCCTAAGATCATCACTTGGCTGGATTCCCAGCCACATCCTTTCGGGTCTGAACACCAGCCCCGATCCCGTTACCTGCCGTCTCCGGACGGTATTCGAGAGGTCTGCCAGTGGGTTCGGTCATCAAGAAGCGCCGCAAGCGGATGGCGAAGAAGAAGCACCGCAAGCTGCTCAAGAAGACGCGCATCCAGCGTCGTCGCGCCGGCAAGTAACGAGCGCTCTTGATGGACCAGGCACGCGTCGTGCTGCTGGTCCGCGATGGCTGCCACCTCTGTGAGCAGGCCATCGACACTGTTCGCTCCGTCTGCACCGCCTCAGGGGACACCTGGGCGGTGCAGGACGTCGACGCGGATCCCGGCCTCAAGGCCGAGTACACCGATCACGTGCCGGTGACCTTCGTGGACGGCGTCCGCCACTCCATCTGGGTCGTGGACCCCGCCGCCCTGGCCGCCGCCCTGCGGCCCTGAGCCGCGCCCCCCGTCCCCACCCTCCGACTTGTCAGACGCACGGAGCGCTATAGCGTTCCCTGAGTCTGACAAGTCGGGATGCCGGGGACACAGGGCGTCCCCGTATTGTGGGGGCACACACTGAGGCGAGGAGATCGATGGAACCCAGGGTCGTCCATCTGGTGCGGCATGGTCAGGTGCACAACCCCGAGGGGGTTCTGTACGGACGCACCCCCGGTTTCGGGCTCTCCGACCTCGGTCGGCAGATGGCCGAGCGCCTCGGTGAGCACTTCGCGGACGCCCCGCTGGTGCGGCTGGTCAGCTCGCCGTTGCAGCGTGCACAGGAGACCATCGCGCCGATCGCCGCCCGCCACCCCGAGCTCGAGGTGCACATCGACGACCGGGTGATCGAGGCCGCCAACGTCTTCGAGGGGCGCAGCTTCGGCACGCGCAACGAGATCCTGCTGCGGCCCAGCAGCTGGTGGTCGCTGCGCAACCCGCTGCGGCCGTCGTGGGGCGAGCCGTACACCTCGATCGTCGCCCGGATGCGCGCCGCGCTGTCGGACGCCGCGTCCCACGCGATCGGTGGCGAGGTGCTGATCCTGTCCCATGAGCTGCCGATCTGGATGGCCCGCTGCTGGGCCGAAGGGCGTCCGCTGGTGCACGACCCGCGGCGCCGCGAGGCCCGGCTGGCGAGCGTGACCACCTTCACCTACCACGGCACCCACTTGGTGCGGGTCGACTACTCCGAGCCCTGCGCCGACCTGGTGCCCCCCAAGGTGAAGAAGTTCCGGCCGGGGGCCTGATGGTGTCGGCGCGGGTCCGGCTCGCCGGTGCAGTGGTGGCCCTGGCCACCCTGCTCGCCGGCTGCGGCTCCGCGCCCAGCAGCAACGCCGGCTTCGTCGGCGGCGACGGGACGATCACCCGCCTGCCGGTCGCCGAGCGTCCGGCCGCCCCGGTGATCGAGGGCACCACGCTCGCCGGGGCCGCCTGGAGCAGCAGCTCCGCGACCGGCGCCGTGCTCGTCTACAACGTGTGGGGCTCCTGGTGCGCACCCTGCCGGGCGGAGGCGCCGGCCCTGGTCGCAGCCAGCACCCGCACGTCCGGGAAGGCGGTGTTCGTGGGGGTGAACACCCGCGACCTCGACAAGGCGCAGGCCACGGCCTTCGTCCGGGCCTTCGAGGTGCCGTACGTCAACCTGTACGACCCGGACGGCGCGCTGCTGCTGAAGTTCTCCGGCCAGCTGCCGGCCAGCGCGATCCCGAGCACCCTGATCGTGGACGCGAACGGACGCATCGCGGCGCGCGTGATCGGCGAGACCAGCGAGGCCACGATCGTCGGCCTCATCGACGACCTGGTGGCCGGCAAGTGAGCGACTGGATCCAGCAGGCGGTCGGCGGCTCGGTGCTGCTGGCGCTCCCGATCGCGCTCCTGGCCGGGCTGGTGTCGTTCTTCTCGCCGTGCGTGCTGCCGCTACTGCCCGGCTACCTGTCCTACGCCACCGGGCTCGGCGCCACCGAGATCACCGCCGGAACCGGACGGCGCCGCCAGGTGTTCGCCGGCACGCTCGGCTTCGTCGCCGGGCTCGCGGTGGTGTTCGTGGCGACCGGGGCGCTGGCCGGCACGCTCGGCGCAGTGCTGGTGGAGTGGCAGCGTCCGCTGAGCATCGGCGCCGGGGTGCTCTCGATCGTCCTCGGACTGGTGTTCACCGGCTGGCTGCCCGTCGCCGGCTGGAGGCCGAACGTGGCGCCCCGACTCGGCGTGGCCGCGTCCCCTCTGCTCGGCATCGTGTTCGCCCTGGGATGGACGCCGTGCATCGGGCCGGCCCTGTCGGTGGTGCTGTCGCTGGCGCTGAACGAAGCGACGGCGCTGCGCGGCGGGGTGCTGTCGTTCGCGTTCGCGCTCGGCCTCGGCCTGCCGTTCGTGGTGTTCGGCATGGCCTTCGACCGCCTCTCGGGCACCCTGGACTGGGTCAAGCGGCACCACCGCCGCATTCAGATCGCCGGCGGCGTCACGATGATGGCGGTCGGCGTCCTGCTGGTCACCGGCTGGTGGGAGGTGCTGGTGGCGGGCCTGCGCCAGTGGGCGTCCGGGTTCCAGGTGATCATCTGATGAAGAACCTGGTCGCCTGGCTGCGCTTCGCGTGGACCACGCTCACCTCGATGCGCACCGCCCTGATCCTGCTGGCCGTGCTGGGCGTCGCCGCCGTGCCCGGGTCGCTGCTGCCGCAGCGTCCGACGAACCCGGTGGGCGTGAGCGACTTCCTCAAGGCCCACCCCGACTACGGGCCGTGGCTGGGCCGGCTCGGCTTCTTCGACGTGTTCGGCTCGGCGTGGTTCGCCGCGATCTACCTGCTGCTGT
The DNA here is from genome assembly GCA_020161755.1 of Actinomycetota bacterium. Classification (GTDB taxonomy): domain Bacteria; phylum Actinomycetota; class Actinomycetes; order Propionibacteriales; family Propionibacteriaceae; genus Propionicimonas. Next base: position 24,054 of record JAIUOS010000024.1, on the reverse strand, counting down.
TCATCTCCCTGATCGGCTGCATCCTGCCCCGTACCGCCGTCTACCTGCGGCAGGTGCGCGCGCTGCCCGACGCCGGCCCCGGCCGTCTGGACCGGCTGCCCGGCTTCGTCTCCGGACCGGTGACCGCGACCGCGTCCGACGTGCTCGCCGACGCCGAGCGCTACCTGACCGAGCACCGCTACCGCGTCCGTCGGGACGCGGGTGCGGTGTCGGCTGAGCGCGGCTACCTGCGCGAGACCGGCAACCTGGTGTTCCACATCTGCCTGCTCACGATGCTGATCGGCCTGGGCTGGGGCTCGCTGTTCAGCTTCAAGGGCACCGCGATCGTGGTCGAGGGGCAAGCGTTCTCGAACACCCTCACCCAGTACGACGAGTTCGGCGCCGGCGCAGGTTTCTCCTCCTCCCAGCTGGCCCCGTTCACGGTGCGGCTGAACTCCTTCGACGTGAAGTTCGAGGCCGGGACGGTGCAGACCGGCGCGGCCCGGGAGTTCAACGCACACGTCGGCGTCACCGTGCCCGGCAGCCCCGAGGTGCAGCAGAGCCTGCAGGTGAACGCGCCGCTCCAGATCGGCGGCGACTCGGTGCACCTGCTGGGCCACGGCTACGCGCCGGTGGTGACCGTGCGGGACGGCAACGGCGACGTGGCCTTCTCCGGGCCGGTCGTGTTCCTGCCCCAGGACGCCAACTTCGCCTCCCAGGGGGTCATCAAGGTTCCCGACGGACGCCCCGAGCGGCTCGCGTTCGAGGGGATCTTCCTGCCCACCGCGGTCTCCGGCGGGGCGTCCGGCATGGTCTCCGCGTTCCCGGACGTGCTCAACCCCGAACTGCTGCTGAACGTGTGGACCGGCCCACCCAAGGTCGAGACCGGCCAGCCGGAGAGCGTCTACAGCCTCGACAGGACCGGCCTCACCCAGCTCATGCGTGACGGCAAACCGGTGACGGTCGGGCTCGCGGTCGGCGCGAACTACCAACTGCCCGACGGAAAGGGCTCGATCACCTTCGACGGCTGGAAGCGCTGGACCAAGCTCCAGGTGTCCAACTCCCCGGGCGGCTGGCTGGTGCTCGGCTCGGTGATGCTGGCCGTGCTCGGCATGGCGCTGTCGCTCACCGTGAAGCTGCGCCGCCTGTTCGTCCGGGTCACCCCGGCCACGATCACGCCGGACGAGACCACCCCGGCCGCAGCCCTTCGTGACGCCGGCGGCTCGTCCCTCACCGCCGGCTCCTCAGGGAGCGTCGAACCAACGGTCCCTGAGGAGCCGGCGAGGGACGAGCCGGCGTCACGAAGGGCCCCGGACACGATGACGGTCTCGGTGGCCGGCCTCGACCGCGCGGACGGACGCGGCGGTCTCACCGACGAGGTGGCCGCACTGGCGGCCGCGTGTGGTCTGGGGGTTACAGTGACGGACACGAACGAGGAGGAACCGCAGTGATCGCCGACTACTCCAACCTCGCGATGGTCACCTCGGTGGTGCTCTACCTGCTGGCCATGACCGCGCACGCCCTGGAGTGGGCGAGCGCGCGGACGGCGCGGGTCGCCGAGCCCGCGCTGGTCAGCGTCGGTGCCGGTGAAACCGCGGGGAAGCCGGCCGCGGACGCACCGGTGGCCACCGACCGTCCGGTGCCGAGCCGCCGCGTCGAACTGTTCGGTCGGGTCGGCGTGGCGATCACCGTGGTCGCTGCGCTCACCCACGTGACCGGGGTGGTGCTGCGGGGCATCGCGGCCGGCCGGGCGCCGTGGGGAAACATGTACGAGTTCATCACCACGTCCCTGGCGATCGTGGCGATCGCCTACCTGGTGCTGGTGCTGCGCTACGGGATGCGCTGGCTCGGGCTGCCGGTCACGCTGCTGCTCACGATCGGGCAGGGTCTTGCCGTGACCGTGTTCTACGTCCAGGTCTCCGAGCTGATGCCGGCGCTGCACTCGGTCTGGTTCGTGATCCACATCATCGCCGCCGCCACCGCCGGCGCGGCGTTCAACATCGGCGGGATCGCCTCGATCCTCTACCTGCTGCGCACCCGCGCCGAGGAGCGCGGACGCGTCCGCGGCTACCTGGCCCGCGTCCCGTCCGCCGAGGCGCTCGACCGGGTCAGCTACCGCACCTTGGCCTTCGCCTTCCCGCTGTGGACGTTCACCATCGCCGCCGGCGCCATCTGGGCCCAGTACGCCTGGGGACGGTTCTGGGGGTGGGACCCCAAGGAGACCATGTCGCTGGTCACCTGGATCGTCTACGCGGTCTACCTGCACGCCCGGGCCACCGCCGGCTGGAAGGGACGCCGCGCGGCGATCGTCGCCGTCATCGGCCTGTTCAGCTTCTGGTTCAACTTCGTCGGCATCAACCTGCTGGTCTCCGGCCTGCACTCCTACGCCGGCATCTGACCCGAGGGTCGTGGTCGGGCAGTCAGGGCGCCATGCCACAATCGGGGACATGCGGCACTTCGACCTGTGCGTGATCGGCTCCGGCAGCGGCAACTCGATCGTCGATGACCGGTTCGCCGACTGGCAGGTGGCCCTGGTCGACGGCCAGACGTGGTTCGGCGGCACCTGCCTCAACGTGGGCTGCATCCCCACCAAGATGTTCGCCCACGTCGCCGACCTCGCCGAGGACGCCCGCACCTCCGGTCCGCTGGGGCTGGACGCCGGCCCGGTCAGCGTCCGCTGGGGCGACGTCCGCGACCGCGTGTTCGGCCGCATCGACGCGATCGTCGCCGGGGGCGAGGCCTACCGGCGGGACGCCCCGAACGTCACGCTCTACCGCGAGCAGGCCCGGTTCGTGGCGCCGAAGATGCTCCGGGTCGGCGACGAGCAGTTCACGGCCGACCGGTTCGTGCTGGCCGCGGGCTCGCGTCCGTTCGTCCCCGACGTGCCGGGCATCAACGATCCCGAGCTCGCCGGCCGTGTCCACACGTCCGACTCGATCATGCGCCTGGAGACGCTGCCCAGGTCGCTGATCATCGTCGGCGGCGGCCTGGTCGCGGTCGAGTTCGCCCACATCTTCGCCGCCTACGGCACCCAGGTGACGCTGCTGCACCGGGGCTCGGCGCTGTTGCGGCACGCCGACGAGGAGGTGTCGCGCCGGTTCACCGACCTGATCAGCCGCCGCGTCGTCCTGCGGCTCGGCCAGCACCTGGCCTCGGTCGCCGACGCGGCCGGACGCGTCGAGGTGGGCACGACCGACGACGACGGCATCGAGTACTTCTTCGAGGCCGAGCAGGTGCTGATCGCGACCGGGCGTGTGTCGAATTCCGACACCCTCGACCTGGCCAGCACCGGAGTCGAGGTGGACGAGCGCGGACTCGTGGTGGTCGACGAGTACCAGCGCACCACCGAGGACGGCATCTGGGGGCTCGGCGACGTGTCGTCGCACTGGCAGCTCAAACACGTGGCCAACCACGAGGCGCGGGTCGTGCAGCACAACCTGCTGCACCCCGACGACCTGGTCGCCAGCGACCACCGCTTCGTGCCGCAGGCGGCCTTCAGCGGGCCACAGGCGGCGTGGGTGGGGCTCACCGAGCAGGAGTGTCGCGCGCAGGGACGCCGCGTCGCCGTCGGCCGGCGCGACTACGGGAGCGTGGCGTACGGGTGGGCGCTGGAGGACACCGATCACTTCGCCAAGGTGATCGCCGACCCGGCCACCGGGCAGCTGCTCGGCGCCCACATCCTCGGCCCCGACGCCCCGAACCTGCTCCAACCGCTGATCCAGGCGATGAGCACCGGGCTGGACGTGCGGACGATGGCGCGCGGCCAGTACTGGATCCACCCGGCGCTGGCGGAGGTCGTGGAGAACGCCCTGCTCGCCGTCGACCTCGATGGAAAGGGAACGTGATGCGAAAGCTCTACGTGGCCGCCTGCTGCTACGCCGGCCTCGGGCTGCTGGCCGGGCTGTTCTACCGGGAGATGACCCGCGACCACCCCGGCGTCGACACCCAATTGTCGGTGATGCACACCCACCTGCTCGCGCTGGGCCTGCTGATGATGCTGGCCCTGATGGCGCTGGAGGCCACCCTGCATTTCAGCGGGTCGAAGGTCTTCACCTGGTTCTTCGTCGTCTACAACGCGGGGTTGCTGCTGACGGTCTCGATGATGGTGTGGCACGGCCTGCTGCAAGTCGCCGGTGCGCCGGAGAGCCCGGCGATCGCCGGTGTCGCCGGTCTGGGCCACATCCTGCTGACCGGCGGCATCATCCTGCTGCTGGTGGCGCTCGGGCAGCCCGTCCGTCGCCACCTCGAGCAGCGGGCCGCCGCCGATTCGTGAGGGGATTGGGCGCATGATCGGGCAGGGGCGCAGGACCGGCCGCGGGAGCCGGGCGGTCGCGGCGCTGCTCGGCGGGGCACTGCTGGCCGGGTGCAGCGCCGGCGGGACGGCGTCCGCGCCCACGGCGAGCACGGCGCCCGCGTCGTCGGCGAGCCCGGCCACGTCCACGCCCGACACGCCCTCGCCGACCCCGATGCCGACCGACACCCCAGCGCCCTGCACCGCCGAGGCGACCGCGCTCAGCCTGCGCGACCAGGTCGGCCAGCTGGTGATGATCGGTGTCACCGCCGACCTGCCCGCGAGCCAGCGGGCCGCGATCACCACCCACCACCTCGGCACCGCCATCGTGATGGGCGCCACACCGGGCGGCGTCAGCCAGGTCGCCGGCCTGACCGCGAAGCTGCGGAAGCTCGGCGGGGAGACCGGGTTCCTGGTGGCGTCCGACCAGGAGGGCGGCCTGGTGCAACGGCTGAAGGGCGACGGGTTCGGCACGATCCCGTCCGCCCGGACGCAGGCGACGTGGTCGGACGCCACGCTCACCGCCCGCGCCGAGACGTGGGGGCGGGCGATGGCCAAGGCCGGGGTACTGCTCGATCTCGCCCCGGTGGCCGATGTGGTGCCCGCGGACAACCGTGGCACCAATGAGCCGATCGCGCGGCTGGGCCGCGGCTACGGGTCGAAGCCGGTGACGGTGTCGAAGAAGGTCGAGGCGTTCCGCGCGGGCATGGAGCGTGCCGGCGTCGGCGTGGCCGTCAAGCACTTCCCCGGCCTCGGCGCGGTGCGCGGCAACACCGACTTCGCCACCAAGGTGGTGGACCGCACCACGACGAAGGGCAGCAGCCTGCTCACCCCGTTCAAGGACGCGGTCGCGGCCGGCGCGCAGGCCGTGATGGTGTCGTCGGCCTACTACGCCAGGATCGACGCGGCCCGTCCGGCGATGTTCTCCCCGACCGTGATCGGGCTGCTGCGCGGATGGGGGTTCGAGGGCGTCGTCATCAGCGACGACCTCGGGGCGGCCGCGGCTCTTAAGGCCGTGCCGGTGGCCGACCGGGCGACACGCTTCGTCGCCGCCGGCGGCGACCTGGCCCTGAACGTGGACGCGAGCACGGCCGGCGCGATGGCGTCCGGCCTGTACCGCGCGGCGAAGGACGACCCGGAACTGGCCACCCGGGTGGCCGAGTCGGCGGCGCGGGTGCTGGCGCTGAAGGCGTCCCTGGGCCAGTACCACTGCTCCTGAACGGCCGGGGACGCCCCTCGCGGGGCGGACGGGGGCCAGGCAGGCGTCAGCCGAGCACCTTCACCCCGGCGAGCGCCTTCCGCGCGTCCGGGAGCAGGTGCGAGCTGGTGTCGGGCACCGAGGCGTAGAACAGGCCGTAGTCGGCGTCGCTGGTCTGGACGACCAGCAGCAGCACCCGCTCGCCCTTGGCGTTCAGGCCCGGGATGTCGAAGCTCAGTTGGGTCTCGATCAGCCAGCCGGAGTGCCCGTCGACGTCGTGCCGGGCGCTGCTCACGGGGTTCTCGGTGACGACGGTGTCCGCGTAGTACACGCCGAGCACGCAGCGCAGGACGGTCTCGGCGGCCACCTTGGTGCTCGCGAAGCCGTCGCCGACGAACAGGTCGCTGACCAGCACGCTGGCGACCCAGTCATGGCCCAGGCCCTGGCCGTCGTAGTCGGCCTGGTCGAGCACTTCCTGCTCCTGGGCGAGCGCGCCCCACGGCACCCGGTTGTCGAGGCCGTTCTGCCACGGATCGGTGAGGGCGGGGTAGCCCAGCTTGCCGCCCACGCGCCACCCCGGACGGTCGGCCGTGGTCGGGGTCGGCAGGTCGGAGGACGCCGGCGGGCACACGTTCGCGGACGACGTGGTGCCACCGCCACCACCCAGGGTGGGCAGCACCGTGCCGCCGGAGGCCATGCCCCGGACGACGAACACCACGACGAGGACGACGGCCACCAGCGCGGCGAGTCCCACGACCCACCAGACGGTGGTGCTGCGGCGCGACGATCCCGCGGGGTACCCCGTGCCGCTGCCGTGGCCCGGCGTGCCCTGGCCGGAGGCAGGGAGCTGTGGGGCCGGCGTCCCGTGCGGGTTCGGCGTGATCGCCTCGGTCCAGGCACTGCCGGTCCAGTAGCGGTACATGCCCTGCTGACCGCCTGGATCCGGGTACCACCCTGCGCTGCTGCTCACGTCGGGAATAGTAGCCGGGGAAGCTTTGCCCCCGGGCACCCCCTTCCGTCCCCCGAACCTCCGACCTCCGAACCTCCGAGTTGTCAGAATCTCAGGTCGCCAGGACGACCTGAGATTCTGACAACTCGGAGGTCGGAGGTTCGGGGGGTGACGGTAGGACGGGGGATCAGCCGAAGCGGCCGGAGATGTAGTCCTCGGTGGCGCGGACGTCGGGGGCGGAGAAGATCTTGTCGGTCGGGCCGGACTCGATCAGGCGTCCGGGCGACCCGGTGCCGGCGATGTTGAAGAACGCGGTCACGTCGGACACCCGGGCAGCCTGCTGCATGTTGTGGGTGACGATGACGATCGTGTAGTTCTCCTTCAGCTCGCCGATCAGGTCCTCGATGGCCAGCGTCGAGATCGGGTCGAGTGCCGAGCACGGCTCGTCCATCAGCAGCACGTCCGGGGCCATCGCTATCGCGCGGGCGATGCACAGGCGCTGCTGCTGACCGCCGGAGAGCCCCGAGCCGGGCAGCGAGAGCCGGTTCTTCACCTCTTCCCAGAGGTTGGCGTTGCGCAGCGAACGCTCGACCAGGTCGTCCTGCTCGGATTTCGGCATCCGGGAGAAGTTGAGTGTGATGCCGGCCAGGACGTTCTCGCGGATCGACATGGTGGGGAACGGGTTGGGTCGCTGGAACACCATCCCGACCTGCCGCCGGACGCGGACCGGGTCGACGCCGTTGCCGTACAGGTTCTCCCCGTCCAGCAGCACCTCGCCCTCGACGCGCGCGCCGGGGATCACCTCGTGCATGCGGTTCAGCGTGCGCAGGAAGGTGGACTTGCCGCAGCCGGACGGGCCGATGAACGCGGTCACCGTCCGCGGTTCGATGGTGATGGTGACGTCCTCGACGGCGCGGAAGCTGCCGTAGTACACGTTCAGGTCGGTGGTTTCGATGCGCTTGGACATGGGTTCTCTCTCAGCGTCCGGTCTTGGGTGCGAAGCGGCGGGCGATCAGGCGTCCGACCAGGTTGAGGACCATCACGATCAGGATGAGGGTCAGTGCCCCCGCCCACGCGCGGTCGGTGTAGGCCTGGATGTCGGTGCCCGGGTGCGCGTAGGAGTCGTACACGAAGACCGGGAGGGTCATCATCGGGTTGGCGAACAGGTTGTTGTTGACGGACGCCGTGAAGCCGGCGGCGATCAGCAGGGGAGCGGTCTCGCCGATCACCCGGGCGACGGCCAGGATGATGCCGGAAACCAGGCCCGAGACGGCGGTCGGGATCACGACCCGCACGATCGTCACCCACTTCGGCACGCCGAGGGCGTAGGACGCCTCGCGCAGCTCGTTGGGCACCAGCCGCAGCAGCTCCTCGCACGACCGGACGACGACCGGGATCATCAGCACCGAAAGGGCGATGGCGCCGGAGAACCCGTTCTTGGTGCCGGGTCCGAAGACCAGGCTCATCAGCGCGTAGGCGAACAGGCCGGCGACGATGGACGGGACGCCGGTCATCACGTCCACGAAGAACGTGATGGCCTTCGACAGCCGGTTGCGTCCGCCGTACTCGGCGAGGTAGATCGCGGTCATCAGCCCGATCGGGACCGAGATCAGGCTGGCCATGCCGGTGACCCAGAGGGTGCCGTAGATGGCGTGGGCGGCGCCGCCCCCCTCGCCGACCACGTTGCGCATGGAGTTGCTGAAGTAGGTGGCGTCGAACCGCGCCAGGCCCTTGCTGATGGCCTCCCAGCTCACCGAGCCGAGCGGCACCAGCGCCAGCACGAACGCGCCGACGATCAGGTTCCGCGCCCGGTGGTCGGACGCCTGGCGCGCGCCCTCCACGATCCGGGCGGCGATCTCGATGCCGACCAGGTAGATCACGAACGCGAGCAGGGTGGCGAGGGCGAGGTTGCCGCCGCCGAGGACGGACGCCAGCACGTAGCCGAGCGCCAGCGACGCGACGATGGCGACCGGGACGGTGAACTTCGGCAGCCGTCCGGACGTGAGGTCCCCGGAGGCCAGGGTGGGGCTGAGCGTGGCCATCAGTTGGCTCCTGAGTACTCGGCGCGACGCGCGACGATCCAGCGGGCGATCATGTTCACCACCAGGGTGATCAGGAACAGCACCAGGCCGGCGGCGATCAGCTGGCTGGTCTTCAGCCCGGACGCCTCGGGGAAGTTCTGGGCGATCGTGGCGGCGATCGTGTTGGGGTTCTCGCTGGTGAGCAGCAGGAAGGTGATGTTCCGGGTGCCGGAGAGCACCATCGTGACCGCCATGGTCTCGCCGAGCGCGCGTCCGAGGCCGAGCATGACCGCGGCGATGATGCCGGGACGCGCGAACGGCAGCACGGCCATCTTGATCATCTCCCACCGGGTCGCACCCAGGGCGAGCGCGGCCTCCTCGTGGAGCCGCGGCGCCTGCAGGAAGACCTCACGGCACAGGCTGGTGACGATCGGCAGCACCATCGTGGCCAGCACGATGGCGGCGGTGAGGATGGTGCGTCCGGTGCCGGAGTAGCGTCCGGAGAACAGCGGGAACCAGCCCATGTTCTCGTTGAGCCATTTGTAGAGCGGGAACACGGCCGGGGCGAGCACGAGCGAGCCCCACAGGCCGAAGACCACCGAGGGGACGGCCGCGAGCAGGTCGATCACGTAGCCCAGCGGCTGGGCGAGGCGGCGCGGCGCGTAGTGGGAGATGAACAGCGCGATCCCGATCGCGACCGGCACGGCGAGGGCGAGGGCGAGCACGGCCGCCCAGACGGTGCCGAAGGCGTAGGGCAGCACCCAGGCCGCGAACTCGCCGTACCCCTGGGACGCGAGCTTCGCCGGGTCGGCGAACAGGGCGGGCGATCCCTGGAAGACCAGGAAGCCCGCCACCAGCATCAGGATCAGCAGGATCAGGATGCCGGCGCCGGTCGCGACGCCGCGGAAGACCGCTTCGCCCGGCCGGCGTCGACCGGTCAGTCCGGCCACCGGCTGCGCCGGCCCCCCGACAGCGGTGTCCTGCTGCCCGGTGGGCGTGTCGGTCATGCGCTCGTCCTGCTTTCTGCCGCTGTCGTGAAGGCTACGTGCCGTGGCGGCGCCGGTGGAAGCACCGACGCCGCCCGGGGAGGTGGTCACCTCTGCGTGGGTCACTTGATGGACGCGACCGCGGTCTTCACCTTGGCCTGCAGGGCGGTGGACAGCGGCGCCGACCCGGCCGCGGTGGCCGCGGCCGACTGGCCGTCCGCCGAGGCGATGTAGCCGAGGTAGTCCCTGACGAGCGCGCCGACGGCCGCGTCCTTGTAGGTCTGGCAGACGATCGCGTACGACACGAGTACCGCCGGGTAGACCCCTTCGGACGTCCGGTCCAGGGTGTAGGCAAGGTCGTTCGCGTCGCGCCCGGCCACCGTCTTGGAGTGGTCGAGGATGGACGCCGCGGCCTCGGCGGTCGGCTGGAGCGCCTTGCCGTTGACGAGGATGCTGGCCTTGCCGAGGTCCTTGGCCGCCGAGGCGTCCGCGTAACCGATGGTGTTGCTGCCACCGGAGACCGCCTGGATGACACCGGAGGTGCCGCTGGCGGCCTCGCCGCCGAAATCGGCGGGGAAGGTGTCGGCGGCCGGCTGCGTCCATACCGTGGGGGAGGTCTTGTTCAGCGTGTCGGTGAAGTTGTTCGTGGTGCCGGAGTCGTCACCGCGGTGGACAGCGGTGATGTTGGCGTCCGGCAGGGTCACGCCCGGGTTGGTCTTCGCGATGGCCGCGTCGTTCCATTTGGTGATCTTGCCGGAGAAGATCCCGGCGATCGTGTCGGTGTCGAACGTCAGGTCCTTCACCCCGTCCACGTTGAAGATCACGGCGATCGGGGAGATGTAGACCGGGAGGTTCAGGGCGCTGGAGTCGGCCGCGCACCCGGCGAAGGTGCCGGCGCCCATCTCTTCGTCCTTGAGCGGACGGTCGGAGCCGGCGAAGTTCGCGGCACCGGCGATGAACTGGGTGCGACCCGCGCCGGAGCCGTCCGGGGAGTAGTTGACGGTGATCGCCGGGTTGGCGGTCTGGAAGGTGGCGACCCACTTCTCCTGGGCGGCCTTCTGGGCGCTGGAGCCGACGCCGGTGAGGGTCTGGCTGCCGCCCGATGCGGAGGTGCTGCCGGCGGCGGAGGTCTCGTTGCTCGCGCAGCCGGCGAAGGCCAGGGCGGTCGCGGTGACCAGGGCGGCGGCGGCAAACGGCTTGATCTTCACGCGTTTCCTTCACGTTCGAGTTCTAGGGAGCGGCTCGCTCCGTGGCCCAAGCTAGGCAACGAGATTGACCGGACCGGGACCGTCGGGTGAACGCGAGGTGAATTGCGGGCCAGCGGTTGCCGCCTCTCCGGGAAGGGGCGCGACAGCGGAATGTAATACGCTAACACCATGAACGACGCCGTTGGCGGGGCCGGTGCCGGCTTCCGGGCTCCGACCCTGACCGACGTCGCGCGGATCGCCGGGGTGTCGACCATGACCGTGTCGCGGGTGATCAACGGGCACCCCAAGGTGGCCGCGGAGACCCGCGATCGCGTGCACGCGGCGATGGCCGCCCTCGACTACCGGCCGAACATGCTCGCCCGCGGCCTGGCCAGCGGGCGTTCGTACAACATCGGCGTGCTCACCGTCGACACCACCCTGTACGGTCCGCGCGCCGCGCTGCGGGGCATCGAGCTGGCCGCGCGCGACCGCGGCTACACCGTGACCATCGCCCACCTGGACGACCCGAACCAGACGGCGGTCGCGCAGGGCGCCGCCCTGCTGCGCACCCGTGCCCGCGACGGGGTGATCCTGCTGCAGCCGATGATCGCCGAGGTCGAGGCGGACGCGGCGCCGACGCCGGCCGACCTGCCGCCGCTGGTCGCGATCCACGCCGGGACGCCCGGCAACTACCCGGCGGTCTCGGTCGACCAGCGCGCCGGGGCCCGGCTGGCGACCGAGCACCTGCTGGCGTTGGGGCACCGCACCGTCCACCACATCAGTGGCCCGCAGGTCTGGTACGAGGGGCTTGAGCGCGTGGTGGGCTGGACGGAGGCGCTGCGTGCGGCGGGCGTCGAGGTGCCGCCGGTCGCGCACGGCGACTGGTCGGCCGCGTCCGGCTACCGGGCGGCCCGCGACCTGCTGCCCCAGCCCGGGGTGACCGCGATCTTCGTCGGCAACGACGCGATGGCGCTCGGCGTGCTGCACGCCCTGCACGAGCTCGGCCTGCGGTGCCCCGAGGACGTCAGCCTGGTCGGCTTCGACGACTACCCGGAGGCGGAGTTCTTCTCGCCCGGGCTGACCACGATCCGCCAGGACTTCGACGAGATCGGACGCCTGAGCGTCGGCCTGCTGCTCGACCTGGTCGAGACCGGCGCGGCGTCCACCCAGCACCTGGTCCTGGAGCCCGAGCTGGTCGTCCGCGCCAGCACCGCCCCGCCCGCCCCCTGACCCGGGGACGGTTCTTCGATCCGCCAGATTTTGGCGGATTTCGGGGACGGTTCTTGGATCCGCCAGATTTTGGCGGATTTCGGGGACGGTTCTTGGATCCGCCAGAATTCGGCCGATTTGGGGGACGGATCTTTCGTCCGCCAAGCGTCGGCGAGGCAAGGATCCGTCCCCTTCTCGCGCCAGATTTCGGCGGATTGAGGAACCGTCCCCGTTTTCCGCCGGATTGTGGCGGATCAAAGAACCGTCCCCGGGTCTCAGACCCTGGGCTTGTGGATCTCGACGGCCAGGACGCCCGCGTCGGGGCCGAGGTGGGCGACCAGCGCGGCGCCCGGCTGGAGCGCACGACTCGGTACGCCCAGCGCCTCCAGCATCAACGGCAACACCGGACGGTGACCGCAGATCGCCATCGGGGTGCCGCTCTCCGCAGTCTGCCTGGCCAGGCGCTTGACCAGGGTCACGACGGCCTTGTCGTCGCGCTCGGCCTGCTCCTCCGACAGGGTGGTCCACGGCTCGATGTCCAGCCGGTGGGCGCGGGCGTGGGGCTGCAGGGTCTTCATGCACCGCACCGACGTGGACGAGGCCAGCCGCCGCACGCCGTAGGCGTCCAGCAGCGGCACCAGCAGCCGACTCTGCCGTCGTCCGCGCTCGTTCAGCGGCCTGGCCTGGTCACGCTTGGTCCAGTTGGCGCGCAGCATCGCCTTGCCGTGCCGCACGATCACCAGCGGCGTGGAGTCGGGCAGGGCCACCGCCTGCCGCAGCAACGGACGCTCGTCGGCGTATGTGATCAGCTCCATGGCGAGCGACACCGGCAGCCAGGACGAGTCGTCGACCTCGCCGTCCGGCTGGCGCGGGGCCTCGGTGACCACATTCGCCCGCCAGTAGTAGACGGTCTTCGTGCCGCCGCCGACCAGGTAGCTGATGTGGTCGACCGGGATGCCGAGCCGCACCGCCACCGCAGTCTCCTCGACGGTCTCCCGCGTCGCGCAGGCCGGCAGGTACTCGTCGGAGTTGATCTTGCCCTTGGGCAGGCTCCAGTCGTTGTACCGGGGCCGGTGCACCAGCAGCACCTCGGGCTCGCCGTCGCCCGGACGCAGCGCGATCGTGCCCGCCGCGGTGATCCGCTTCTCCGCGTGGTTGTTCGCCATGATGTCCTAGCGCTCGACCGCCCGGCGCTGGCCCATCGTCGCGATCAGGTGCTCCTGGATGTCGAGCAGCGGCTCGCCGTCCGGCCCGAGCGTGCGGGGTGTCCAGGTGTCGCCCTCCAACCACCAGGAGGCGGTGCCCTCGTCGAAGGCGAGGTCGAACAGCCCCTCGATCTGGGCGATGTGCTTGGGGTTGTTGAGCCCGACCACGACCTCCACGCGGCGGTCCAGGTTGCGGTGCATCAGGTCGGAGGAGCCGATCCCGACGCGCGGCTCGCCGCCGTTCGCGAACCAGAACAGCCGGCTGTGCTCGAGGAACCGTCCCAGGATGCTGCGCACCCGGATGTTCTCGCTCAGCCCCGGCACGCCCGGACGTACCGAGCAGATGCCGCGCACCCACAGGTCCACCGGGACGCCGGCCATCGACGCCCGGTACAGGGCGTCGGTGACGGCCTCGTCGACGATCGAGTTCACCTTGAGCTTCACTCCGGCCGGGATGCCCCGCTTGTGGTTGAGGATCTCGGTGTTGATGTTGTCGATCAGCCCGCGCCGGACGCCGTGCGGCGCTACCAGCAGGCGCTTGTAGTGGGTCTCCTGGGCCATGCCGGAGAGGTGGTTGAACAGCCGGGCCACGTCGTCGGTGATCACCGCGTTCGAGGTGAGCAGGCCCATGTCTTCATACATCCGGGCGGTCTTGGGGTTGTAGTTGCCGGTGCCGATGTGGACGTAGCGTCGCAGGCCGGCCGGCTCCTCGCGCACCACCAGCGAGAGCTTGCAGTGCGTCTTCAGCCCGAGCATGCCGTACACCACGTGGCAGCCGGCCTTCTCCAGCTTGCGGGCCCAGGCGATGTTCGCCTGCTCGTCGAAACGGGCCTTGATCTCGACCAGGGCCAGCACCTGCTTGCCGGCCTGGGCGGCCTCGATCAGGGCGTCGATGATCGGGGAGTCGCCGGACGTGCGGTACAGCGTCTGCTTGATGGCCAGCACCGCCGGGTCGGCGGCGGCCTGCTCGATGAAGCGCTGGACGCTGGTCGCGAACGAGTCGTACGGATGGTGCAGCAGCACCTCGCGGTTCTTCAGCGCGGCGAACAGGTCGGCCGGCTGAGCTGTCTCGACCTCGGCCAGCTCGGGGTGGGTCTTCGGCAGGAAGGACGGGTAGAGCAGCGCCTCCCGGTCGAGGTCGGCCAGCGAGAACAGGCCGCGCAGGTCGAGCGGGCTCGGGATCCGGAAGACCTCCTTCTCGGCGATGTCCAGCTCGCTGATCAGCAGCTCGAGCATCTGCGGGTCGATGTCGTCCTCGACCTCCAGGCGCACCGGAGGGCGTCCGATCTTGCGGCGCAGCAGCTCCTTCTCGAGCGCGAACAGCAGGTTCTCGGCGTCGTCCTCCTCGACCTCGACGTCCTCGTTGCGGGTCACCCGGAACGTGCTGTGGCCGATGATCTGCATCCCGGAGAAGAGCTGGCCGAGGTGCCGGGCGATCACGTCCTCGAGCGGGACGAACCGTCCCCCGCCCAGCGGGACGAACCGGCTCAGGATGGTCGGCACCTTCACCCGGGCGAACTGGCGGACGCCGGTGACCGGGTTGCGCAGGAGCACCGCGAGGTTCACGCTCAGGCCGGAGATGTAGGGGAACGGGTGCGACGGGTCGACCGCGAGCGGGGTGAGGACGGGGAAGATCCGGTTCTCGAAGAGCTCGGTCATGCGGCGGCGCTCGTCGTCGGTGAGCTGGTCCCAGCGCAGGATCTCGATGCCGTGCTGCGCGAGCGCGGGGCGGACGTCGTCGGCGAACACCGCCGCGGCGTCGGCCACCAGCTCGCGGGTGCGGGTCAGGATGGCGTCGTGCAGCTCCCGTGGCATCAGGCCGGAGTTGCTGGGCACGGCCACGCCCGCGGCCATGCGCCGCTTCAGCCCGGCGACGCGGACCATGAAGAACTCGTCCAGGTTCGAGGAGAAGATCGCCAGGAAGCGCGCACGCTCCAGCAGGGGGACGCGCTTCGCGTCCTTGGCCAGGTCGAGCACGCGGTTGTTGAACGCCAGCCAGGACAGTTCCCGGTCGGAGAACCGGTCGGCGGGCAGGTCGGGCTGCTCCAGTTCGATGTCCTCGTCCTCAACCGCGGTCATGGCTGCTCCTGCTTCTGCACGTGCCCGTGCTCCGGCGCGTAGAGGACGTCGCGGGAGGCGACGCGGAATCCTGCGCTTTCGTACATTCTTACCGCTACCGGCTCGGCCATGTCGACGTAGAGCACCACGTGGTCGGCGCCGGTGGACGCCAGGTGCGCGAGCCCCGCGTCGAGCAGGACCCGGCCGTAGCCGCGTCCCTGTGCCCTGGGGGCGACGCCCACCACGTACACCTCGCCGGTCGTCCCGACCCGCTTGGTCCAGTGGAACCCGGCCAGGCCGGCGTCGTCGAACGCCAGCAGCAGCCCCTCCGGGTCGAACCACGGCTCGGCCATCCGGGCGGCCAGCTCACCGGCGTCCATCGCGCCCTGCTCCGCGTGGTGGGCGAAAGCCTCGGCGTTCACCCGGAGCAGTTCCTCCGCGTCCCCGGGACGGTAGCCGCGCAGCCGGAGGGCGTCCGGCACGGCTGGGCGCGACACCCCGTCCAGCGTCCGTTCCATCACCAGCAGGCCGCGTCCGGGACGCAGCCCGAGGGCCGCGGCGAAGCCCCGCGCCGGCGGCAGGTCGCCGAACGCCCACAGTCCCCAGCTGCCGTCGGCGATGTCGGCCAGGCGGCCGGCCAGGGCCCGGCCGATGCCCCGGCGGCGCGCGGAGGGGTCGACCACGAGCTGGGCCGTGCCGTACGCCGGTGACCACTGCAGGTACCCCTCGGGGGCGTCACCGCCGCTGAACAGGTGGATCGCCGAGTCGTCACGCAGGGCGAAGTGCGCGGCCTCGTTCAGCGGCTCGACCCCGTCGTGCGCAGCGGCGCGTCCGGCCAGCGCGAGCACCTGGTCCACCTGGGCGGCGGTGAGTGCGTTCATCCCTGCAGGCTAGTCGCGCGCCGGGGCCGGGTGCCGTGGCGTGACTCAGCGGCGGACGCCGGCGTCCGGGGAGAACCGGTAGCCGACGTTGCGCACGGTGCCGATCAGGGCCTCGTGCTCCGGGCCGAGCTTGGCCCGCAGCCGGCGCACGTGCACGTCGACCGTCCGGGTGCCGCCGTAGTAGTCGTAGCCCCACACGTCGGCGAGCAGGTGCTCGCGGCTGAACACCCGTCCGGGGTGCTGCACGAGGTACTTCAGCAGCTCGAACTCGGTGTAGGTGAGGTCGAGGGGCTCGCCGTCCAGCATCACGGAGTAGGCGGCGTCGTCGATCACGATGCCGCCGGAGGAGATCAGCCCGTCGTTCGCGGCTGCGGTGACGAGCAGCCGGATGCGCGCCTCGAACTCGGCCGGGCCGCAGGTGTCGAGCACCATGTCGGAGATGCCCCAGTCGGCGGCCACGGCCGCCAGCCCGCTCTCGGCGAGCACCAGCAGCAGGGGCACGGTGGATCCCGACGACTGGAAGAGCCGGGCCATCATGCGCGCCCCGGCGAGGTCCGAACGCCCGTCGAGCACGACGAGGTCGGCGCGCGCGGACTCGGTGAGCGCCTGGGTGTCGGCACCGACCAGGTGGATGTCGTGGGGCAGCAGGGCGAGCACAGGGAGCGACCGCTCGGCGCCGGCCGCGACATCGTTGCTGACCAGCAGCAGCTGCGCCATGACCACCACCTCCCCGGACACCTCGCCCGATCGACCCGGGTAAACCTTAGTGATACCTCGGTCCCTGCCGATACACGGACCGAACCGGGGGATCAGGCGTCGAGGTCGAGGACGAGCGTCACCGGGCCGTCGTTGACCAGCGACACCTCCATGTCCGCGCCGAACCGCCCGGTCTCCACCCTCGCGCCACGGGCGCGCAGTGCCGCGACGTAGGCGTCCACGAGGGGTTCGCTCACCGGACCCGGCGCGGCGGCGTTCCACGACGGCCGGCGCCCCTTCCGGGTGTCGGCGTAGAGCGTGAACTGGCTCACCACGAGCAGCGGGGCGCCGAGGTCGGCACAGCTGCGCTCACCGTCGAGGATGCGCAGCTGCCAGGTCTTCTCCGCCAGCCGGTCGGCGATCGACGCGTCGTCGGTGTGCGTCACCCCCACCAGGACCAGCAGGCCAGGCTCGCCGATCGCGCCGACGACAGCCCCGTCAACGCTCACGCTCGCCCGGCTGACCCGTTGCACCACCACCCGCACGCGCCCATCCAACCATGCGCGGAGCGAGGGCGACGCCCCAGCACACGGCCAGCAGCGTGAGGGCAGCGACGCCGATCCCGCCGGTGAGGCCGGCGAAGGCGATCGCGTCCCACGGCAGGCCGAAGCCGCCGGAGGCGAGGACCCGGGCCACGCCGCCGGCGAGCCCGGCGGCGCCGACGAGCCAGGGCAGTGACCGCGCCAGCGCTGGGTGGCCCGCATCGCCCTCCCCCCGGGTGCGGGGGCGCCGCCACGCGGCCAGGGCGACCGCCGCCAGCCCGACCGCCCCGCTGGCGTACTGGGCGTAGCGGTATCCGGCGAGCGGGCCGACCGGGCTCGGGTAGCTGGCCGCCAGCGCGGGAAGGGCCGTCGTGCCCCAGCGCCCGGGGTGGGTGAACTCGTCCCAGCCCACGTGGGTGGCGGCACCGATGGCGAGGGCGAGGGGCACCACCCACCAGGCGGCGACCGTCCAGCCGGCCGGCACCCAGCGCTCCCGGACGGCGGCCGGCGACAGGTCACGCAGGGCGCCGGCCGCGGAGCGCCACAGCGCCCACATCGCGAGCCCGAGCACCACGTCGACGGTGACCACGCCGGCAGCGGTGTGGGTCCACGGGGTGAGCACGCCGAGCACCGGCAGGTAGTAGGGCAGGTCGGGAGCCATGCTGCCCGCCGCCAGCGCGGCGAAGGGGAGCGCGCCGCCGCCGACCCGCCGCAGCGGCAGGACCGCAGCCACGTGGCTGGGCGTGAACGACATGCCCAGAGGATAGGTCGCCTCCTCGACCCCGCCTCACCGCGGGTTTCGGCGCGCACGGACGGCACGGTCGGTCGCCCGTCCTTCTCACCGCGGGTTTCGACGCGCAAAACCCCGTCTGGAGCGCCCTTTTCCGCGCCGAAACCCGCGGTGAGCGCGGCCGGCGTGCGGGACGGGCGCTGCCGCGCGCCGAAAGCCGCGGTTGGTCACCGGGCGAGGGCGCGGTCGACGCGGGCGACCACCTCCCAGGGCCGGAACATGATCTCCTCGGCGAGCCAGCGCACGACCTGGAAGCCGAGGTCGCGGAACACCTGCTCCCGCTGCTTCTCGCGCACGTACGCCCGTGGGTCGGCGTACTTCACCGCGCCGTCGCACTCGCCGATCACCCCGTGGGCGCGCCACAGGCAGTCGGGGAAGAACAACCCGGCGGGCGTGCGGACGGGCGCCTGGTACTCCGGTCGCGGCAGGCCGGCCAGCGCGAAGTGGCCGGCCGACAGCGACTCCGCCGCCGACTCCCGGCAGGGCTCGGCGAGGGCGATCGACGCGGCGAGCGACGTGCGGCGCCGGGACCCGGCAACCTCGCGGAGGTGCTCGCGCGCCGCGTCCGCCAGGTGCGGGTTCGTGTAGTCCTGGCGGCGCACCTGCGCCACGAAGCCCGCGCAGAGCAGGCGGGCGGCGGCGTCGAACAGCACCAGCGCCTCCGGCAGGCCGAGGCCGTCGGCGAGGTCGACGGCGGTGCGGGCGGGGCTGGTGACCGGGGTGCCGTCCGCACCGGTGATCACCTGGCCCGGCGGAAGGCGGGCCGTGTGGTGCTCCCCGACGGCCCGCACCGCGCGGACGCCGGTGCCCGACGGCAGCGTGATCGCCACGGGGAGGTCCTCCCACGGCCGGCCGGGGGCCGGCATCCCCCAGGCCAGGGCCGCCGACTGGTGGCTGAGCACGCCGGACGGGTTGGCCGCCACCTCGGCCCGCGCCCGCAGCAGGTGCCGGGCGGCGGGGTCGTCGGGCCAGGACGCGCGCGCCAGGTAGACGCCGCGGCGCAGCCGCACGAGATCGCCGTGCGACACCGCCGTGGTGATCATGCGCTTCGTCACCCCCGTGTCGAGCAGTGCTGCGGCGGTGGTGGGACGGCTCGGACGGAGCCAGGGAGTGGGTGCGGGCACATCCTGATCCTCCGGTCGACGCACCCCGCCGCGGTCACACGCGCCCCCGGCCTGTGGACGACGCGCCCGGCCGCGCGAGCCTGTGGACGGCGCCCCCGGCCGGGAAGGGACGGCGTGCCCCGGCGGTTATGCTGCACAGGTGCTGACCCCGCTCTCTGTGACAGGTGTGGTGGTGTTCACCGCCTGCCTGGTGCTGGTCGTCCTCGCCGGGCTCGGCATCGTCGCGCTGGTGCGCGGCAGAAGAGGGGAGTGAGATGGCTTTCGAGATTCCGTCCGACCTGAACCCGGCCCTGGTCGGCGTCGCGTGGCTGCGCGGACGCTGGGAGGGCACCGGCTACCGCCAGTGGCCCGGCCTGGAGAAGCACAGCTACGCGCTCCAGGTGGACTTCGCCGACAACGGCGAGGACTACCTGCACTACCTGTGCCAGGCGTTCGAGGTGGACGAGGCGGGCGCGCCGACGAAGCCGCTGTTCATGGAGACCGGCTTCTGGCGCCCGCTGGCCGACGGCACGGTCGACGTCGTGATGTGCTCGCCGGACGGCTTCGTCGAGATCTGGTTCGGCAAGCTCCAGCCGGGCCGTCTCGACCTGGTGACCGACGCGGTCGCACGCACCCGGGACGCCAAGGTGGCCTATACCGCGGGCCGGCGCCTGTACGGCAACGTCGAGGGACGCCTGCTGTTCTCCTTCGACCGCGCGACCGAGGACCACGAGCTGCAGCCCTACCTGTGGGCGCAGCTCGAACGCCGGTGACCGTCCGGGTCCCCGAGGGCGTGGACGCCGGTGCCGTCTGGCACTACGGCGACCCCCTCCGGGAGCAGAAGGCGCTCGAGGCCGGCCGCGCGGGGGTGGACCTGTCCCACCGGCCCTTGTTCACGGTCGGCGGTGCGGACCGGCTGCGCTGGCTGAACGACATCACCAGCCAGGATTTCGCCTCGCTCGCGCCCGGCACGCCGACGGTCGCCTACATCCTCGACGCCCAGGGCCACCTGACCCATGTGTTCGGGGCCGTGGACGACGGCGCCACCCTGTGGTGCCACACCGAGCCGGGTCGCCGGGACGCGCTGGTGGCCTGGCTGCGCCGGATGATCTTCGCCGCCCGGGTCGAGGTGGCCGAGCTCGGCGCGGACCACGCGCTCGTGCTTCCCCCGGGATCGACGACCGGGCCGGTGATCGTGCCGGCGGCGGAGGTCGAGGCCGTGCTCGGCGACACGCGCGCCGGTACCTGGGCGATGGAGGCCGTCCGGATCGCGTCCGGCACGCCACGGATCTTCCTCGACACCGACGAGCGGACGATCCCCAACGAGCTCGCGAATCCCTCCGGCGACCTGCTGGGGCTGGCCGTGCACCTGCGCAAGGGCTGCTACCCGGGCCAGGAGACGGTCGCGCGGGTCTTCAACCTCGGCCGGCCGCCGCGCCGGCTGGCCCTGCTGCACCTGGACGGCAGCGCGGAGCGGCTGCCGACGCTCGGGGCCGACGTCCTGCTCGAGGGTCGCCCGGTGGGCCGGATGGGCACCTCCGAGCGCCACCACGAGCTGGGCCCGGTGGGCCTCGCGCTGCTGAAGCGGACGGTCCCGGTCGACGCCGCGCTGGAGGTGGACGGGGTGGCGGCGTCCCAGGAGGCGCTGGTCGACCCGGAGTCCGGGCTGCACTGGCGCCCGGAGCCGGGACTGGGCAGGGCCTGACGTGCGGCGCGTCCTCGCCTGGGTCGGCATCGTGGTCGCCGTGGCGCTCGCCTTCGGCGTGGGCTCCGCGTGGCCGGTGATCGTCCGGCCGCCGCTCGTGCTGGGCCAGGACGCCGTCACCGACGCCGCGTCGGCGGGTGTCACCCCGGTGCTGGAGACCGTGGGCGGTGGCCGGGTGATCGACGTCCCGCCCCCCACGGGCACCTCGCGCAAGGACGTGCTGGTGGTCCTGTACCCCGGGGGACTGGTGCGTCCCCAGGCCTACGAGTGGCTGGCCAGGGCGCTGGCCGTGCGCGGGTACGAGACGGTGATCCCCGAGTTCTCCTTCGACCTGGCCGTCACCGATCCCGGGCGTGCGACGGCGCTCATCGCGCACTACGGGCAGGGCCGGAAGGTGGTGCTCGCCGGCCACTCCCTCGGCGGGGCGATGGCCGCCCAGTACCTCGCGGACGAGCAGCGGGCGGGACGGCGTCCGGCCGCGGGACTGGTGCTGATGGCGGCCTACCCGCCCGACGGTGCCGACCTCAGCGGATCGGGCCTGGCGGCGCTCAGCCTGCGGGCGGGCAACGACGGGGTGGCCGATGCCGCGGACGTCGCGGGCGGACTCGCCCGGCTCCCCGCGGGCACGCCGCTGGTGGACGTCCAGGGCGCTGTGCACAGCTTCTTCGGCCGCTACGGCCCGCAGGCCGGCGACGGCGTGCCGGGCAACGCGACGCCGCTAGACCAGGACTACGCCCTCGTCTGCACGAACTGCGTGCAGCAGCCGACGTACACGTTCGCGGTCGATCCGTCGACAGCGAACATCTGCGCACCGGCGAGTGCGAACTTCGACATCGACACGGCGTCGGTGCTCGGATACAGCAGTCCGATCACGCTGTCGGCGAGCGGCGTCACGGGCGCCTCGACCGCGTTCAGCAGCAATCCGGTCAATCCGGGCAATTCGAGCACGCTGACACTTGGCAACACCGCGGCGGTCACGCCGGGTGCGTATACCTTGCAGGTCAATGCGAGCTGGGCGAGCGGCCCGCAGTCGCGTTCCATCGCCGTGCACGTCGCCAACGCGGCGGCCAATGCACCGGCCCTGACGGCACCGGCCGACAATGCCGGCAACGTCGCCGCGCTGCCGACCTTCAGCTGGGCTGCCGAGGCGCAGGCCGTCAGCTACACGCTCGAGATCGCCACCGATGCCGCGTTCACGCAGATCGTGCGCACGGTCACGCAGGCCGGCACGAGCCACACCCTGACCGCGCCGCTGGCGACCAGCACGCAGACCAGCAACATGGTGACGATCTGGCGGATCGGCTGGCTGAAATGGGTCTCGGGGGCCGCTCTGGTGCTGTCCATCGGTTGGTTCCGACCTCTTGCTGCTCGGGCAAAGCATAACAGGCGGCGGGCAAAGGCCAAGCAAAACCGCGTGTGCGGGCGCAGTTACAGCGCCGCCACCCGCGCCGCCAGCCATTCCAGATCGCCGTCGGCAATGCCCAGATCGGCCAGATGCTGCGCCGTGGCGAAAAGGTAATCGCGGTTCGGTCCGCGCCCGCCCACCGCATCCGCGATGATCCGCGCCTGTTCCTCAAGCGGCAGGCCGCCGCAATATTGCACATGGTCGGGGTCGATCACATAGGCCAGCGCCTCGATCGCGCCCTCGGCCGTCTGCAACGGCAAACGCCTTTCCAGATAGGCCGAAGAGATCAACTCCCGCTCCCGCAGCGCCGCCAGGGTGTCATCCTCGGCCCCCGCAGCCACCGCAAAGGCCACCCCGTCACAAGCAGCACCTTCGGCCCGGTCCAGCGCCAGCACCAGCCCCGGATCATCCACCGTGCCGCGATGGTGGATCGAGCGCATGCAAAAGCTGCGATGCCAGCCCGCCGCGCGGGCGATCCGGCGGTCCGCCACCGGGAACTCCGGGTTCCAGATCAGCGACCCGTAGCCGAACACCCACATCGTTTCGCGCAACACTGGCTCTCCTCTTTGCCGCCCTGTAAACCATGGGGGAGAGCTGCGGAAAAGGGTGCGCCGATGCGGTTTCTGAAATGGCTGGTGGTGGTGCTTGTCGTGCTGGCCTCTGCGGGCTGGTTCGCCGCAAAGCTGGCGATCGAGAATACCGTCGAAACGGCGCTTGCCGATGCCCGCGCCCAAGGCAAGACGGCCGAAGCCTCGTCGGTGGCTGTCGGCGGATTTCCCGCCGCGCTGGACCTGCGGATCACCAGCCTGCATCTGGCCGATCCGGTCAGCGGCGCAGGCTGGCAGGCCCCGGAGCTTGGTGTTTCGGCCCCCATCTGGGCGCCCTGGGACCTGAGTGCCGCGCTGCCCCCCGGCCAGCTGCTGTCCCTTCCCGACCAAGGCATCACCCTGACCTCCGACAGCCTTCTGCTGGCGCTGACATCCGCCCCCGACCCCGATCTGCCGCTGCGCCGGGCGGGATTCTCGGCCACCAGCCTTGCCGCCACCTCCGATCTGGGCTGGACCTTGGGCTTTGGCGAGATTTCCGCCGCCCTGACCGCAGACCCCGACCATGGCCCCGCCGCCTATGCGCTGGTCAATCCCAACCGGCTGGACGAGGATGAGGGCGCGGCGCACGGCCATCTCGCCGCCGTCGGCGTCGCCTTCCTGCTTGGCGCCGCATTGCTGCGGCTGCTGCGCCAGCGCGGCTTCTTCGCCGCCCGCCCCGAACCCCGGCTGATCGACCTGCTCGACATCGTCGCGCTGGGCACCGTCGCCGATGTCGCCGCGTTGCGCGGGCTCAACCGCGCCTTCGTGGCGCAGGGGCTGAAGGTGATGGCGGCGCGGCGCAATATCGGGCTCAACGCGCTGATCGGCGCGTCGCGGCTCAATCGCGCGCCCACCTGCACCGATCTCGGTTTCGCGCTCGGCCCGCGAATCAATGCGGGCGGCCGCGTCGGCAAATCCGATCTCGGCGTGCGGCTGCTCGTCACCGAGGATCCGGACGAAGCGCGCGGCATCGCCGAGGAGCTCGACCGGCTGAACGAGGAACGCCGCGCGATCGAGGCGCTGGTGCAGGAAGCGGCCGAAACCGCCTCGATCGGCCAGGGTAATCGCGCGGTCGCGCTCGTCGCCGGCCGTGGCTGGCACCCCGGCGTGATCGGCATCGTCGCGGGGCGATTGAAGGAGAAGCTCGGCCGGCCGTCTATCGTAATCGCGATCGACGAGGATGGCGTCGGCGAGGGATCGGGCCGCTCGATCTCGGGCGTTGATCTGGGCGCGGCGGTGATGGCCGCCAAGGAAAATGGGCT
>JAIUOS010000023.1 GCA_020161755.1 Actinomycetota bacterium | reverse complement strand
ACGATCGAGCTGAACGCGTCCACCGGCTCGCCGTGCAGCAGGATGTCGACCTTGACCAGCTTGCTGACCTGCTCGCCGGCCTCGTCGTAGTCGAGCGAGGCGAAGCCCTTCGTCCGCGACTTCAGCGCGTCGAAGAAGTCGAACACGATCTCGGCCAGCGGCAGCAGGTACCGGATCTCGACCCGGTCCTCCGACAGGTAGTCCATGCCGAGCTGTTCGCCGCGGCGCGCCTGGCACAGCTCCATCACGGTGCCGATGAAGTCGGACGGGGTCAGGATCGTGGCCCGGACGACCGGCTCGTGCACTTCGGCGATCTTGCCCTCCGGGTACTCCGACGGGTTGGTGACGATGTGCTCGGTGCCGTCCTCCATCACCACCCGGTAGACGACGTTCGGCGCGGTGGAGATCAGGTCGAGGTTGAACTCGCGCTCCAGCCGCTCCCGGACGATCTCCATGTGCAGCAGGCCGAGGAAGCCGACCCGGAAGCCGAAACCGAGGGCGCCGGAGGTCTCCGGTTCGTAGACCAGGGCCGCGTCGTTGAGCTGGAGCTTGTCGAGCGCCTCGCGCAGCTCGGGGAAATCGGCGCCGTCAATCGGGTACAGGCCCGCGTAGACCATCGGGTGCGGCGGACGGTAGCCGCCGAGGTCGCGGGTGGCCGGGTGCGCGGCGGACGTGACGGTGTCGCCGACCCGGGACTGGCGCACCTCCTTCACACCGGTGATCAGGTAGCCGACCTCGCCGACGCCCAGCGCGTTCGCCTTGACCGGGTCGGGCGAGATCACGCCCACCTCGAGGGTCTCGTGGGTGGCCTTCGTCGACATCATCAGCACCCGTTCGCGGTGGCTGAGTTCGCCGTCGACGACGCGGACGTAGGTGACGACCCCGCGGTAGGTGTCGTAGACGGAGTCGAAGATCAGCGCGCGCGGCGCCGCGTCCGGGTCGCCGACCGGGTGCGGGATGTCGGCGACGATGTGGTCGAGCAGCTCCTTCACGCCCTCACCGGTCTTCGCCGACACCCGGAAGATGTCGTCAGGGTCGCAGCCGACCAGGTGGGCGATCTCGGCGGCGTACTTCTCCGGCTGGGCGCTGGGCAGGTCGATCTTGTTCAGCACCGGGACGATGTGCAGGTCGGCCTCCAGGGCCAGGTAAAGGTTCGCCAGCGTCTGGGCCTCGATGCCCTGCGCGGCGTCGATCAGCAGGATGGCGCCCTCGCAGGCCGCCAGCGACCGGGACACCTCGTAGGTGAAGTCGACGTGGCCGGGGGTGTCGATCATGTTCAGCACGTAGTCGGTGCCGTCAACCTGCCAGGGCATCCGGACTGCCTGGGACTTGATCGTGATGCCGCGCTCGCGCTCGATGTCCATGCGGTCGAGGTACTGCGCGCGCATCGAGCGCGCGTCCACGACCCCGGTCAACTGGAGCATGCGGTCGGCCAGGGTGGACTTGCCGTGGTCGATGTGCGCGATGATGCAGAAGTTGCGGATGATCGCGGGCGGCGTCTTGCCAGGAGCGGGAGTCGGCATGCACATTCTTCGGTCGGTGGACTAGCCAGCACACGATACCGGACGCGCCCTCGCGTCCCCCACCCTCCGACTTGTCAGAACCTGGGGACGCCAGAGCGAGCTGACGTTCTGACAAGTCGGGGGGCGGGGGACGATTTGAGGGGTTCGCCGGGTCGCTGATAGAGTTCACAGTCGCGTCTGCGCGGCGCGACAACCAAGCACAACCTGCGAAGAGGGCAAGCCCTGTGGCGAACATCAAGTCTCAGAAGAAGCGGATCCTGACCAACGAGAAGGCCAGGCTGCGGAACAAGGCCGTCAAGTCCGGCCTGCGCACGCACGTCCGCAAGTTCAACGAGGCCCTCGCTGAGGGCGACACCGCCAAGGCGCAGGAGGCCGCGAAGACCGCGACCCGCGCGCTGGACAAGGCCGTCAGCAAGGGTGTCATCCACAAGAACCAGGCTGCGAACCGCAAGTCGGCGATCGCCGCGAAGGCCGCCGCGCTCTGACCTTCCTCGTCAGACGCCGCCCGGGAGACCGGGCGGCGTTTGTCGTCTCCGCACACTGATCGGGTCGCGCCCCCGGTCGCCGGTGGGTCAGCGGCGCCCGCGGCAGCCGATCACCTTCAGCACCGCCTGCTCCAGTGCGAACCCGGCGTCGCTGGCCGCGCCCTTGACCTGCGCGTCGGCCACCGCCACCGCCTGGATGGCGCGGGCCACTGAGGCCGGCGCCCAGTCCCGGGCCAGCCGGGACAGGTCCTTCAGCTTCCACGGCGGCACCCCGATCGCGCGGGCCAGGTCGGCGTCGCCCATGCGCTGGTCGCGCCCGTCGAGGTACTTGCCGAGACTGCGCAGGTTGTTCGACAGGGCGCTGGTGATCAGCACCGGCGCAACACCGGTGGACAGGGCCCAGCGCAGCTTGCCCAGCGCACCGTCGGTGCGTCCGCTCAGGGCGTCGTCGGCCACCGCGAAGCTGGTGACCTCGGCGCGTCCGCCGAAGTAGCGGCGCACGGCCGCCTCGGTGAGCAGCCGGTCGGGAGAGTCGTCCAGCAACTGCCGGACGGCGGCCGCCAGCGAGCGGGTGTCGGTGCCGACGGCGTCGACCAGCACCCCGGCGCTGGCCGCGTCGGCCCGTCCCTTCAACCGGCGGGCCTCGGCGGCCACGAACTGCGGCAGCTCCCACGGTTTGATCGAGGGGCAGTCGCGAACGTGCAGCTTCAGCTTGCGCAGCCGATCGAGCACCGCCTTGCCCTTGTTGCCACCGGAGTGCACCAGCGCCAGCGCGAGGTCAGGGCCGGGGTCGGACGCGAGCGCGACCAGCTGGTCGGCCACCTCGGCGGGCAGGTCGCCCAGCTCGGTGACGACCAGAACGGTGGCGGACGCGAACAGCGACCCGCCGGCCGCCTCGGCCAGCGACCCCGCGTCGAGCTGGCCGGCCTCGACCCGGGTGACCGCGGCGTCGGGACGCGCGGCGCCGGCAGCGGCCACGAACTCGGCCGCCGCCCGCTCGGCGAGCAGCGACTCGGGTCCGGTGACCAGCAGTACTCGCCCGAACGGGCTGGCGTCGTCCACGGGCTTAGCATGCCAGCCCGCGCCGACACGTCCGCACCGAGACGGGACGGCGGTCGGCTCAGGACCTGCCGAGGGTGTCGGTGAGGATGTCGTCCCACGGCGACGCCACCAGCCCGAAGGTCGTGGTGGCCGCACTGGAGTCCATGATGAACGGTTGTGCGGTCTGGTAGGCGACCTCCGGAAGTTCCCGCAGCACCGGGGAGAACAGCCCGCCGAGGCGCAACACCCACGGCGACAGCGTGGTGACCTCCACCGGCGCCACCCCGGCCGCCCGGCACAGGTCGGCGACCAGCTCGCGCGGCGTGACCGGATCGTGCGAGGGCACGTGCCAGGCGCGGCCCCACGCACGCTCGTCGCCGGCGGCGGTGACGAGCATGCGCGCGATGTCACGCGTCCACGTGAAGGTGTGCGGCGCGTCCGGGTCGCCCAACACCTGGGCCTTCCGCCCTGCGAGCAGCGCCGGCACCACCCGGCCGTGGACGAAGCTGTTCGGGCTGACCCCGAGGTAGTCGCTCGCGCGCACCTCGGTGACCCGGGCCCGTCCGGCCTCGTGGGCGGCCAGCGCGTCACGCCACATCCGGGCGCGCACCTGCCCCTTCACGGAGGTCGCCGCGAGCGGCGTCCGCTCGGTCATCGGCATCGGGCAGGGCCCGTAGCCGTACAGGTTCGACATCGTCACCAGCACCGCCCCGGAGCGCTCGGCCGCGACGAGCAGGGACGCCGCCAGCGGCGGCCAGTCCGTCGCCCACCGGTGGTACGCCGGGCTCGCGCAGTTGTAGAGCGCGGCCGTGCCGGCGGTGAGTTCGGTGAGCCGGACGGGGTCCGCGGCGTCGGCTGCGACCCGTTCGATCAGTGGGTGCTCCGGTCCCGAACCCGACCGCGTGACGATCCGGACGCGCTCGCCCCGCTCGGCCAGCAGCCGCGCGACCTCGCGTCCGATCACTCCCGAGCCGACCACGACGTGACTGGCTGCCTGCATGAAACCCTCCCGATCAAGAGCAATGGTTCGATTTGCGAGCAGTGCTCACACGGTGATGGTGACGCATGCGCCCTCCCGCGTCAAGAGCAGTGCTCTCTACTGTTGGCGGTGCTCTCACATGTGGCACCATGGAGACCGTGACGCAGCCAGAATCGCTCCCCCGCGCCGTCCGACGCCGCGCCCGTGCGGAGATCACCGCCGAGATCGTGGAGGTCGCCCGTCGCCACCTCTCGACGGTCGGGGCAGCGGGCCTGTCGCTGCGGGCGGTGGCCCGCGAGCTGGGCATGGCGAGCTCGGCGGTCTACCGCTACGTGGCCAGCCGGGACGACCTGCTGACGCTGCTGATCATCGACTCCTTCGACGCGCTGGGCGCCTGGGCGGAGGACGCCGAGCGACCGGTGCCGCGGGAGCGGACGACCGACCGGTGGCTGGCGATCTGCCACGGCGTGCGGGACTGGGCACTCGCGCACCCCTACGAGTACGCGTTGATCTACGGCTCGCCGGTGCCGGGTTACGTGGCTCCCCCGACGACCGTCGGGCCGGCCACGCGGGTGACCGCGCTGCTTTCCGGCGTGCTCGCCGACCTCCCGGCCGCACCTGCCTCGGCATCGGACGGGGCGGCCCCGGACGTGACGGCAACGGGCGGGGCCGGGGACGGCTGGCGCGCGGCGCTGGGCCCCACACGGGAGTTCATGCCCGCCGGGCTGTCGGACGATGTCCTGATCCAGGGCCTGATGGCCTGGATGCTGTTGTTCGGGAGCGTGTCGTTCGAGCTGTTCGGGCACCTCCACCAGGTGATCGACGACGACCCGGAGCTGCGACGCGCGTTCTTCACCGAGGAGGCGACCCGCATCGGCGCCCTGGTCGGGGTGCCCGCGGGCGCCGCCTGACCGCAGCCCTGACCCCGCTGGCTCACGGGGTGCGCTGCGTGGTGACCACGAGGGTGTCGCCGTCCAGGGCGACGGCGATCGCGCCGTTCACATCGGTGCGAAAGACCCTGGCCCCGGTGTCGGCGACCGTGGCGACGGTGCGCGCGGCGGGGTGTCCGTAGTCGTTGTCCTTGCCGACGCTGACCAGAGCGACGCTCTCCCCCACCGCACCCAGAAAGGCCGGTGACTGGTGGGCGGAGCCGTGGTGGGGCACCAGCAGCACCTGCGCGGACAGGTCCGGTGCGGTGGCCACCGCATTGCTCTGACCGGCCTCCTCCACATCGCCTCCGAGCAGCACCCGCAGGTTGCCCGAGGTCACCCGCATCACCACCGAGCTGTCGTTCTGGTCGGCGGAGTCCTCGCCCACTGCGCCGCCGGCGACGTACGACTTCACCGCCAGCACGGCGAGCTGCACCGGACCGGCGGCGACGACCAGGCCGGGCTCGGCGACGGTGCGAGGCACGCCGGGCAGGGCCGAGGCGAGGAGTCGCCAGCCGCCCTCGGGCTCGGTGATGCCCGAGTACAGCACGTTGTCGACCCGCCGGCCGGACGCGACCCCGGCCACGCCGCCGACGTGGTCGGCATGCAGGTGGGTGATCACCAGCCACGCGACCTCGCTGATCCCCAACTGGTCGAGGCACCGGTCGACCGCCCGCGGATCGGGGCCGGTGTCCACCACGATCGCGCGCCCGTCCCCCGCCGCCACGACGGACGCGTCGCCCTGCCCGACGTCACAGCTGACGAACTGCCAGGCCCGCGGCGGCCAGCCCGGCACCGCCACCGGCCGCAGCAGCACCCCGACCATGGCGACCGCCAGCGCCACGGCCAGCCAGGGACGCCGCCACAGCAGCGGCAGTCCGAGCAGCGCCACCGCACAACAGGCGGTCAGGACGCCCAGGGCGAACGGTCCGTCCGGCCAGGTGAACACCGCCCCGGGCAGGCTGCTGCCCACCTCGGCCACCCAGCACAGGGCCTGCGCGAAGCCTCCGGCGAGCCAGCCCGCGACGCTCGCCAGGGGCGGCGCCACGACGGACAGGCCCGCTGCCAGGAACCCCAGCACCGTTCCCGGCCCGACCAGCGGTGCCGCCACCACATTGGCCGCGATGCCGGCGATGCTGATCTGGCCGGAGATCGCGGTCACGATCGGCTGGGTGGCCACCTGCGCGGCGACCGGGACGACGACCGCCTCGGCGAGCCAGGTCGGCAGCCAGCGTTCCAGTGTCCGGGCCCACCGTCCGGCCCACCAGATGATGCCCCCGCTCGCGCAGACCGACAGCGCGAAGCCGGTCGAGCGACACAGCCACGGGTCGAGGAGCACGAGCAGCACCACCGCCCACGACAGGTACCGCAGGCCCTGCCGCGTGCCGCCCCAGCCGAGCGCGGCCAGCCCGATCACGCCCATCGCGGCCGCCCTCAGGACGCTGGGCTCGGCCCGGCAGAGCAGCACGAACGCCACCACGCCGACCAGCACGACCCCGCGCCGCCACCACCCGGACAGCCCGAGCCGCCCGGCGAACCACAGCATCGCCGCGAGCATCAGGGTCAGGTTCGCCCCCGACACGGCGGTCAAGTGGGTCAACCCGGTCGCCCGGAACGTGGCCTGCAGCTCCGCGGTCATGCCGTCGGTGTCCCCGACGACCAGCGCCGGCACCAGCGCCCGCGGATCGGGCGGGAGCCCCGCCACCGCCTGCCGCAGCCCTGCCCGCACGGTCGTCACCGCGGCGTCGACCGGCGAGGGCGGGACCACCACCTCGGGCGGTGTCCGGGCCCGGGCCCAGGCGCTCACCGGCTCGTCGACCGCGGCCGGGCTGAGCCGCACCACCGCCCGCACAGTGGCTCCCGCCGGGAGCGAAGCCCACGCCCGGGTGAGGTCTCCGGACGCCGACAGCCGCACGGTCACCCCGCTGTCCCAGACCTGGTCACGCCCCGTGACCGTCCGCACGACACCGTCGGCCGTCCACAGCGGCCCGCCCGGACCGCTGTCGGCCACCCGGCCGCCGGACACCCGCACCTCGATCGTGACGACCGCGCCCTCGCGAGCCCAGGACGGCACCGGGCCGGTCCCGGCGAACCAGGACCGGGCGCCACTCACCCCGAGCGCGGCGAGCACCACCAGCGCGCAGGCAGCGAGCAGCCGACTCCGTCGCCACCGCGCGACCCCGCCGAGAACGAGAGCCGTCACGACCGTCGCGGCGACGACCCAGGAGGTGCCGG
Organism: Actinomycetota bacterium; assembly: GCA_020161755.1. Classification (GTDB taxonomy): domain Bacteria; phylum Actinomycetota; class Actinomycetes; order Propionibacteriales; family Propionibacteriaceae; genus Propionicimonas. The sequence continues at coordinate 68,115 of JAIUOS010000023.1, read as the reverse complement.
AGGTGCCCGCCCACGCACCCAGCCAGGTCGAGGCCCCGATCGCGGGCCCCCTCCAGTCGAGCCCGGGAGCAGCATCGTCGCCATCGTCGCCGCGCCTAGACCGTGACATGCGGAGCGATCTCGGCGTAGGTCTTTGGGCCGATCCCGTCCACCTCCTGCAACTCGGTGACAGCGCTGAACCGGCCGTGCTTGGTGCGCCAGTCCAGGATCTTCTGGGCGGTGACCGGGCCGACGCCCGGCAGTGTGTCCAGCTGCGCGAGCGTGGCGGTGTTCAGCGAGAGCGGTGCCGAGCCGTTCGCCGCCGACGACCCGTTGGCGCTGCCCGACCCGGTCGCTCCGGGCGCCCGCACCTCACCGCGCGGCTTCGCCTTGGTGCCGATCGCCACCTGCGAACCGTCCACGACCACCTCGGCCAGGTTCAACTCTGCCGGGTCGGCCGAGGCCGTGAGCCCACCCGCCGCCGCGATCGCGTCCGCGACCCGGCTGCCGGCGGCCAGCTCAACCAGTCCCGGACGGTGCACCGCGCCGATCACGTGCACCAGCACGGCCGGTGCGTCCGTCGGTGTCGGCGTCGGGCTGGCGACCACCGACGGGATCGCGGCCGCCACCGCCACCGGCGTCGACCGTGCCTGCAACAGGCTGTAGACCGTCCAGCCACAGCCCACCACCAGCACCAGGACCACCGCCGCCAGGTGTTCGCGGGTGAACTCCCGGACCCGTTGCGCAGCCTGGACGGCCTGCGTGGCCAGCCCACCGGGCGGCGGCCGCACCCGCCGCGCCGCCCGGTCGTCGTCGGGCGGCCTCTCCGGCGTCCGCTCGCCGTCCGCGTCCACGGACGGTGGCAGCAGGGGCTCGATCGCGTGGCGCGGCCCCACCTCGGCCAGCAGCAACTCCAACCGCTGCCGCACCACCTCGCTCATCGCCGGGTCCGCTGCCACCTTCATGCCTGCACTATCGGCAGCCGGGCCTCCGACGCGTCACCCGATCGGTCGACCTGTGGAAAACCCGGCCCTGTGCACAACCCGGTTCGGTGCCGGCTCGTCCGGGCGGGTACCCTCTGGGGGTACCCCCGAGCTGAGGAACCACATGCCCATCGACATCTCCCTTGCCGGCGCGGCCACCCGCTCCGGCGGCTGCGGCTGCGGGTGCAGCGGCGCCGAGAGCACGCCGGAACTCGTAGTCAGCTCGTTGCCGAAGATCATCCGCCACGGCGCGATCATCGGCGGCCTCACCAGCATGAAGCCCGGCCAGAAGCTGGTGCTCGTGGTGAACCACGACCCGCTGCCGCTGCTCACGCAGCTCAACCGGGTCGCCCCGGACTCCTTCGACCTCGACTACCTCGAGCGCGGCCCGGAGACCTACCGGCTGGAGTTCACCCGGCGCTGAACGGCACGTCGCGGCCGTCTTCGTTGGACGCTGCTGCAAGGCTGGATCAGTGAAGCAGTCCGCCCGCCCCACCTCGGCGCGCCCGCGCCCGGGGCGTCCGCGCACAACAGCGCCTCCGGCCACCCGACGTCCGGCCACCCGACGTCCGGGCGGACCGTCGGGCAAGGGCAAGGGCAAGGGCGAGGGCAAGGGCGAGGGCAAGGGCACGGCCCCCGGCGGCGAGCCCCGCAGCGTCCGGTGGCTGCTGGTCGCCGCGTCCGTCTGCGCGACGATCGGCCTGTTCCTGCTCGTGCTGGACGCCGCCCCCGAACTCCAGGGACGCCACCAGTGGCTGGCGATGGCCGCCTCGTTCGCCCCGTACGGCTGGCTGGCGTGGTTGGCCGCGGTCGTCCTCGGCCTGGCCGGCGCCCGCGGCCGCACCCGTCTGGTGGTGGCCCCGCTGGCCCTCGGACTGGCCCTGCACACCGGCATCCTGGCCCCCTACCTGCCCGAGCCGTCTCGCGCGTCCGCCGGTTCCCGGACCGCCGTGACCGTGCTCGAGCTGAACCTGCGCTACGGCCTGGCCGACCCCGACGCGCTCGGCACGCAGGTCGCCGCCGGCCGTCCCGACGTCCTGGTGCTGGCCGAGGCCACGCGCGCCACCGAGAAGACCCTGCGCCGGGCTGCCTGGGCGAAGGGCTACCCGTACGTGGTGGGCACCACGGGCCACGACTACGACACCGCCGACAGCGTCGGCGACCCCCGCGGCACACTGGTCGCCTCGCGCTACCCGGTGACCCACTTCGAAGGGGCGGACGACACCAGCTTCAGCACCTTCGCGGTCCGCGTCGAACTGCCCGGTCACCCGTTCACGCTGGTCGCCGCGCACCCCGCCAACCCCCAGTACGGCGTCGGCACCTGGCTCAAGGACGCCGACTCCCTGACCCGGCTCGCGATGGGTCGCGCCAACGGGCCGATGGTGCTGGCCGGTGACCTGAACGCCACCGGCGAACACCTCACGCTGCGCACCCTGCTGGCGAAGACGGGGCTCGCCGACACCGTCGCCGGGCAGGGCTGGCGTCCGACCTTCCCGGCGGACGCCTGGTACCCGCCGCTGATCCAGATCGACCACGTGCTGGTCTCACGCGAGTTCGCGGTCACCGGCTTCCGCACGCTGCGCGTGCCGGGCACCGACCACCTCGGGCTGCTGGTGCAGCTGCAGCTCTCCTGAGCGGGCTCCCGATCAGGCCGGGACGATGCTGACCAGCTTCGGCGCCCGGACGATCACCTGACGCACCTCGCGTCCGGCCAGCGCACGCTGCACGCCGGGATCGGCCAGGGCCACCTCGCGCAGCTCGGCCTCCGTGATCGACGGCGGCACGTCCAGCTTCGCCCGCACCTTGCCCTGCACCTGCACCACGCAGGTGACCGACTCGGCCACCAGCAGGGCCTCGTCGACGCTCGGCCAGGTCGCATTGGCCACCGACGGCGCGTGGCCCAGCAGCTCCCACATCTCCTCCGAGACGTACGGCGCCACCGTGCTCAGCGCGATCGCGACGGCCTCGACCGCCTCGCGGACGGCCGGGTCGGCCGCACCGGGACCGCTGTCGATCGCCTTGCGCGCGGCGTTCACCAGCTCCATGATGCGGGCGACGGCCACGTTGAAGCGGTGGCTCTCCAGCGACTCGGTCAGGTCCGCGATCGCCCGGTGCGTCACCCGCCGCAACGCCACGTCACCGGACGCCGGGTCGGTGCCGACCGGGCTGGCGACGTCCTGCGCGAGCCGGTGGGCGCGCTGCAGGAACTTCAGCGACGAGCCCGGCGACATGTCCGCCCAGTCGATGTCGTCCTCCGGCGGCCCGGCGAAGACCACGGTGGTGCGGATCGCGTCCACCCCGAACGCGTCGATCTGGGCGCCCAGGTCGACACCGTTGCCCAGCGACTTGCTCATCGCCTTGCCCTGGTTGATCACCTGGCCCTGGTTCATCAGCCGCAGGAACGGCTCGCCGAAGTCGACCATGCCCAGGTCCTGCAGCACCTTGGTGAAGAACCGCGAGTACAGCAGGTGCAGGATCGCGTGCTCGACCCCGCCGACGTACTGCGCGACCGGCATCCAGGTGGCGACCTGGGCCGGGTCGAACGGTCCTTCGGTGTAGTTCGGCGAGCAGTAGCGGAAGAAGTACCAGGACGAGTCCACGAAGGTGTCCATGGTGTCGGTGTCCCGCTTGGCAGGCCCGCCGCACCGGGGGCACTCGGTGTTCACCCAGTCGGTGGCCGAGGCCAGCGGGCTGGTGCCCTTGGGCTGGAGGCTGGCGCCGCGCAGGTCGGGCAGGGTGACCGGCAGCTGGTCGTCCGGCACCGGCACCTCGCCGCAGGCCGGGCAGTGCACGATCGGGATCGGGCAGCCCCAGAAGCGCTGCCGGCTCAGCAGCCAGTCGCGCAGCCGGAAGGTGACCGCCGCCTCGCCGGTGCCGGCTTCGGCCAGCACCTCGTTGGTGCGGGCGACCGCCTCCTTGACACTGGTCAGGCCGGTCAGCGGGCCGGCGTCGACGTAGACCCCGTCGCCGCTGGTGGCGATGCCGGTCTCCGACGGGTGCGGCGCCCCGGTGTCCAGGACGATCCGCACCGGCAGGTCGAACGCGCGCGCGAAGTCCAGGTCGCGCTGGTCGTGGCCGGGCATGCCCATCACCGCGCCGGTGCCGTACTCGGCCAGCACGTAGTCGGCGGCGTACACCGGCAGCAACTCCTGGTTCACCGGGTTGATCGCGTGCACGCCCAGGAACACCCCGGTCTTGGGACGCTCGGAGCTCTGCCGCTCGATCTCGGTGGCGCGCTTGGTGACCTCCAGGTACTCCTCGAACGCCGGACGCTGCGCGTCGGTCACGATCTCGGACGCCAGGGCGGCCTCGGGAGCGACCACGAAGAACGTGGCGCCGTAGAGGGTGTCGGGACGGGTGGTGAACACCCGGGCCGGCTCCTCGCGTCCCTCGATCGCGAAGTCGACCCACGCGCCCTCGGAGCGGCCGATCCAGTTGCGCTGCATGGCCAGCACGCGGTCGGGCCAGTGGCCCTCGATCGCGGCCATGTCGTCCAGCAGCCGCTGCGCGTAGTCGGTGATCTTGAAGTACCACTGGGTGAGCTTGCGCTTGGTGACCAGTGCGCCGCAGCGCTCGCACAGCCCCTGCACCACCTGCTCGTTGGCCAGCACGGTCTGGTCGTTGGGGCACCAGTTGACGAACGAGTCCTTGCGGTAAGCCAGGCCGCGCTCGTAGAAGCGCAGGAACAGCCACTGCGTCCAGCGGTAGTACTCGGGGTCGGAGGTGTGCAGCCGGCGCGACCAGTCGAAGCTCAGGCCGTACCGCTTGAACGAGCGGGCCTGGGTCTCGATGTTGGCGTACGTCCAGTCGGCGGGGTGCGCGTCACGGGCGATGGCGGCGTTCTCGGCGGGCAGGCCGAAGGAGTCCCAGCCGATCGGGTGCATCACGTCGAACCCGCGCAGGCGCCAGTAGCGGGCCACGATGTCGCCCATCACGAACGCCTCGGCGTGGCCCATGTGCAGGTCGCCGGACGGGTAGGGGAACATGTCGAGCATGTAGCGGCGTTCCTTCGTCCCGTCGTCGAGCGGGGTGAAGGTGCCGTCCTCCTCCCAGAACCGCTGCCACTTCTCCTGCGCGGCGGCGGCGTCGTAGCCCAGCCGTTCCCGTTCGATGGTCACTTCCGCTTTCTCCTTCATCTGCGCATCTCCCTGATCACCGGCATGAAAAAGCCCCCGCGGGCCGTCAGGCTCGCCAGGGGCCGCCGCGACTGCGAAAGCAGCCGCGGCTATCGAAGCAGCAGGGATGCGTGGTGCACCCGTCAATGGTAACGGATCGCCCGTCGCGGGCGTGGACGCCGTCGTCCCGCGGGCCTGCCCGGCCGGCGTCGACTGCCAACAATTCCCCACGACCGGAGCGTTCGACGCCCCCCGAACACCGGTAAGGCAAGCCTTTCCTTGCTTGCGACTAGGGGTGATACCGGCGAACGATGGTGTCATGGCACTCACCGTGGGCACCGCAGAGGTCGGTTCGACCTCCGGTTCGACGCCGTCGCTGTCGCACCGGTTGAACTGGCTGCGGGCGGGCGTGCTGGGTGCCAACGACGGCATCGTTTCCACCGCCGGCATCGTCTTTGGCGTCGCCGGCGCCACCACCGACTCGATCGCGCTGCTGATCGCCGGGTTCGCCGGCATGGTGGCCGGCGCCTTGTCGATGGCCGGCGGCGAGTACGTGTCGGTCAGCAGCCAGAAGGACAGCGAGCTCGCCGCCCTGCGCCGGCAGGAGGCCGAGCTGGCCACCGATCCCGAGGGCAAGCAGCGCCAGCTGGCCGACCACTACGCCGAGCGCGGCCTCTCCCCCGAACTGGCCGATGAAGTCGCCAGGGAGCTCAGCGCCCACGCCGCCCTGGACGCGCACGCGCAGGTGTTCCTGAACCTGGACGCCGGCACCCACGTCTCGCCCTGGGCGGCCGCGCGGGCATCGCTGGTGGCGTTCCTGGCCGGCTCGGTCATCCCGCTCGTCGCGATCGTGTCCGCACCCGCGGCGGTGCGGCTGCCGGTCACCGTGGCGGCCGTCCTGGTGGCCCTGGTGATCACCGGTGTGGTCAGCGCCCGGCTCGGCGGCGCCGGGACGTGGCGGGCGGTCGTGCGCAACGTGGTGGTCGGCACCCTGGCCATGGGCCTCACCTACGCGGTGGGCTGGGTGGTCGGTCGCCAGCTCTGAGCTCGGCGGCGATCGCGCTCAGCCACGCCTCGCGCTGGTCCTCCCACTCCTGCGGAGGCACCACCTCGCTGTTGACCCACCCGAGCAGCCACGCGACCGGCGAACCCCGGTCGAGCTTCTCCAGCTCCTCCAGGCACACCACCTCCAGCGCGCCGTCCCCGGTCTGCCACGCCGCCAGCCCGAGCAGGCCGAGCACGACCGGACGGCACCCGGTCAGGCAGTGGCGCACCACCTGCGTCCAGCGTTCGAGCTGTTGGTCGGCGTTGCGCCAGCGGATCGCCCGCAGCGCGGCGAGCTGGCCCTCGGTGCTGGTCACCAGGACGGCCAGGCGGACGCAGTCGGCGAACGCCAGCGGCGGCTTCTGGGCCAACAACCGCTTCAACAGCCGCCGCCGGGCGACCACACCCATCGCCTCCAGCTCTGTCGACCGCGCATCGAACTCGCGCACCAGGGCTTCGACCTCGGCGTCGGGCGGGCCGGCGATCCCCACCGCCAGCTCACGGCGCGATGAGCGTGCCGGCAGGCCGAGCACGGCCGCCTGCGCCGCCGCTGCGCTGACGCCGGCCAGGCGTCCGGAATCCCCGTCCGGGCAGTCGGCACGCCACCGGTGGCTGCCCACCTGCAGCACTCGGCCCAGCCGAACCAGACCGGCCAGCTCGACGCAGTCGGCCAGCACCTGCCAGGCCAGGTCATCATCGTCGGTGTAGGCGAGGAACCAGGCCTCCGCGCCGGGGAAGCGCCCGAACAACCGGGCCAGCAGGGGGTCGAGCGCCCCGGCGTCGGTGATCGCGTCGAGGTCGATCCGGGCGGTCACCGCCACCCGGCCGTTCTCGAGCACCATCGCCACCAGGGACTCCTCGGGATGGAACCCGATCAGGTAGGGCACCAGCCCCACCAGGTCTTCGATACTGCGGACGGCCAACCGGGCCAGCGGTTCTGAGACACTCACACCCGGATCTTCGGCAGGGGTGCCGCAGAGACGTCACCCGTCCACAGCCCCCGGCCCCGCGGCAGGTTATCCACAGCAACCGGTCAGGGACGACGGGTAACCTTGGCGGCGATGAGCCAGCAGCATTTCCCCACCGGTCCCGCCGATCAGCCGGGCGCCGGCCACTCGGCACCACCGTCGGGGTGGGCCCCTGCCCCCCTGTCCGACGGCGGGCGTCCGTCCGTGGCCCGCGAGCCGCAGGTCGCGCCGCCGCGGAGCACCCCGATCGGTGGGCAGCTCTCGTCGGTGAAGATCGACGAGTTCGCCCCGCCGCGCTCGCGCCTGCCGCTGGTCGTGGTCGTCGTGGCGCTCCTGGTCGCGGGCCTGATCTGGGCCGGCACCGCCTGGCGCGGCCAGCAGGACATCACCGCCGGCTCGTCCCCGTCACCGTCCGCGTCCTCGCCGGGCGCGACGTCGACCGCGTCCGGCCTGCCGTTCGTCACCCCCGACCAGCGCTACAACGGCCGCTGGGAGGTGCTGCGGCACCAGTGGACGGACTCGGGCCTGGAGGTGGAGATCCGGCTCGCGGCCGACAAGGGTCCGATCTCGTACTCGTTCCTGGCGTTCGGCAACAACGACGTGCAGGCCACCAACGCCTCGCCCGGCTCGCAGAACCCGAAGTTCGACGGCCTGCCGCTCCAGACCGGCCAGGAGGCGACCGGCTGGCTGTTCTTCCCGCTCGAGCGGGGCGCGTCCACGATCATCCTGGCCACCGCGAGCGGCAACCAGATGTCGGCCCTGGCCGTCGCCGGCTGAGCGGAGCCTCCCAGCCGCTATGGTGAAGCGGTGACGCAGCCGGACGCCGAACTCCAGATCGGACTGTTCACCGACGACTTCTACCCCGAATCCGGTGGCGTCGCACGTTCGATCCAGCTGCAGGTGCAGCAACTCAGCGCGGCCGGGCACCGCCCGACGCTGTTCGCCCCCGCCCTGCACCTCACCCCGCCGACGGAGTGCGCGTGGGAGGGGCTGCCGTACTGGCACCTGCCGGGCACCCCGAGCCACGTGTGCTCGCTCCAGGTCGGCGGACGGCTGGCCCGCCGCATCGCCGGCGACCACCGCCTCGACGTGGTGCACTCCCAGAACGAGCGGGGCTCGATCTTCCTCGCCGCGGCGGTCGCCAAGGCCCTGGATGTGCCGCACGTGCACACGTTCCACTCCAACTACGTCGGCACCCACCGCACCACGCCGATGTGGTCGGGGCTGAACTCGCTCACCTATCTCGACTGGTCCGGACGCTGGCTGCGCCGCGCGGCCGGCCAGGGCAGCGAGGTCGCCGTCGGGCACCCGTCCGACCCGGAGGCGTCCACCGATTCGGTGTTCGCCGGGCGCGACTGGCGCAGCCTGGCCCGTCTCGCGTCCGCCGTGGACGGGTTCACCTCGCCGGCCGGCTACGTCGTGGACTCGATCGTGGACGCCTCCGGCGGCGCGCTGGCCGATCGCGGCACCGTGGTGGCGTCCGGGGTGGCCGAGGCGTTCGTGCGCGCACAGCGCAAGCGGCCCCGCGGTCCGGTGACCCGGTTCCTCAGCTGCGGGCGGCTCGGCCCGGAGAAGCGGGTGGACGTGATCCTCGACGCCTTCGACCGCCTCGGACGAGACGACGCGGAACTGCACATCGTCGGCACCGGTTCGGCCGAGTCGTCACTGCGCCAGCAGGCGTCCCGGGTGCGGCACGGCAAGGTCCGCTTCTTGGGCCATTTCGATGACGCCGACCTGATCGCCCAGGAGATCGCCGACGCCGACGTGTTCGTCCTCGGCTCCTACCGCTTCGACACCCAGGGCATGGTGCTGGCCGAGGCCGCCGCGACCGGGACGCCGATCCTGTACTGCGACGACCGGCTCACGGTGGGTGTCGGCCCCGACAACGCGCTGCTGACCGGCCCCGAGCCGGAGTCGCTGGCCGCCGGCATGGCCGAGCTGATCTCCGCCCCGGAGCGACTGGAGGCGATGTCGGCGGCGTCGAGGCAGCGAGGCCGCGGACTGACCGCCGGCGCGATGGCGCAGGCGTATCTCGACGTCTGCCGCCGGGCGATCGACGCCCATCACAGCACGCGCTGAGCCCGAACGACCCGGACGCGGGCGGCGTCCGTCCTACTCCTCGGCAGGTACGAGCGGTTCGGCGACCGGCTTCGGCTGGTTGGTCTGCGCGTCGGGGTGGAAGCGCGACAGGATCACCACGCCGGCGACCGCGACCGCGCCGCTGATCGCCATCCCGACCGCGTCGCCGGGGCCGAGCAGGGCGCCCTCGCCGAGCACGGCCAGGCCGAACGTGACCGCGACGATCGGGTCGGTGGTGGTCATCGAGCCCACCACGATCTCGGCCGGCCCGTTGGCGTAGCCCTGCTGCACCATCCAGCCGCCCACGACGTAGCAGATCACCAGGAAGACCGCCACGATCCAGAACAGCGGGCGGTCGGTGAAGTTCGGCTCACGGACCAGCTCGGAGACCGACTTCACCATCGCCGAGGACAGCCCGTAGAAGAAGGAGCCGCCCGAAGCCCACATCAGGCACCGCACCGCCGGGGACCCGAACCGGCCGAAGAAACCGAGCAGGCCACCGCAGGCGAACACGATCAGGCAGGCGACGACGATCCGGGTCGGCGGCAGCTGGGTGTCGGGGGCGGCCGTGGACGCCGAGAACAGCGTGAACACCACGATGCCGATGATCGTGAGCGCAACCGCGCCCCAGATCACCTTCGTGGGCCGGAACCCGTGGATCTTGGCCGCCAGCAGCACCGCCCACGGCACCGCGAGGATGCCGACCGGCTGCACCACCGTCACGGGGGCGAGCATCAGCCCGACGATGTGCATGCTGGCGCCGACCGCGACGGTGGCCAGGCCGAGCAGCCAGCGGGGGTTGTGCAGCAGGCTGAGCACCTGGCGCAGGCCCATCGACCGGTTCTCCGCGTCCTTCTCCACGGTGCCGCTGACCGCGAGGTGCTGGATGGTCGATCCGCCGGCGAAGAGGAAGGACGCGACGACGACGATGCCGATCGCGAGCGGGATGTTCTGCTCCCCGAAGTTGAGACCCGGGATGACCAGCGGAATCGAGTGGATCAAAGCCGACCTGTCCGTCAGAGGGGCGATGGGGCGGCCAGCCTATCCGGTGTCGCCGAATTCCCCATCACACGGGCGCCTGCCACGCCACCCGGCGCCTCAGCGCACCTCGGAGAAGCGGACGGCCGCCCGTAGCTGGGCGGCAATGCTGGAGCCCAGGTTCAGCGGCCAGCGGTGCATCACGTACTCGGTGGCCTCGTCCACGCCGAGCTGGCGCGTGGAGTTGCCCGACCGCACCCACAGCTCGGGCGTCGCCGCCTTGCTGGGACGCAGGTACACCGGACGCGGCGACGGCACGCAGGTCACCCGGCAGACCGTCGCCGGCTGCTCGGCGGCGTCCGGCACGGTCGCGAATTCGACGCTGACGCCGGCGGCGGCGTTCTGGCCGAGCGCGGTGGTCAGCAGGTCACGCAGCCACAGCTCGTACCGGTCGAGGTCGGGGCTCTTCATGGTGGCGAGGTCGGCGTCCAGGCCCAGCGGCGTGCCCAGGTCGTCCACCCCGATGACCAGCGTGCCGCCGTCCGCGTTCAGGAACGCGCAGGCGGTCTTCGCGATCACCTGCTCCATGCGGTCGTCCCGCGCACCGGTGCGCAGGTTCACCCGGGCCGTCGACTTGAACTCGACCCGGTCGGACTCCCCCGCCGCCAGCAGCTCCGCGACCGTCTCCCGCTGGGGGTGCTGGAAATGGGCGGCGACCGCGCCGTACAGGGCGATGCCGGCGACCGACAGGCCCAGGCACAGAAGCAGCGAGAGCACGCTCCACAGCGGCGCGTCCGGGTTGATCCAGCCCGCGATGAACATGCCCAGCGACGTGGCGAGGATCGAGATCACGATGGAGGTGGCCACGCCCAGCCGGGCCCGTCCGCGCAGCAGCAGCCGGGCGACGGCGCCGAATGCCCAGGCCACCAGCAGGACGACCGGGAGCGCCCCGGCGGTGAGCCACAGCGCCGGCAGGTCGGGAACCGTCCCCATCAGGACACCTCCACTCGACGGTGGGTGTCGAATCGCGCCAGCGCGAGAGCGATCCCGGCCGCGAGCAGGGCGCCGGCCAGCGTGGCCAGGGCCCGCTCTGAGGCGAGCAGCGCGGCGTTGCCGCCCGCCGAGCCGATCAGCACCACCGAGGGGGTGAGGAAGAGCACCTGACGCACGTAGTCCCCTTTCATCGCGTAGGCGAAACTCAGCACCGTGCACCCCATCAGCAGCACGAGCAGCGCGGGCAGGGGCAGCAACAGGGCGGCGACCAGCGCCAGCAGCGCACCGGCGATCGTGCCGAGCACCCGCTCAGAGGCGCGGGTCATGGTCTGGTCGTCGAACGGACGGAGCACGACGGTGAGCGTGAGCGCCACCCAGTAGCCGTGCGGCACGTCCCACACACCCACCAGGTAGACCACGAGGCCTGCCGAGAGCGCCATCACGATCGCGTGCCGCCACGCCCGCCGCTGCTCGATGCCGGGCGCCCGCGGGCGGCGCGGCAGCCGGGCGGCCATCGCAACCATCAGGACGGCGCCGACCAGCAGCCAGAGCGCTGTGGGCCCCGGTTCGACGTCACCCGGGACAAGCACCAGCACGGCGACGCTGGTCGGCAGCACCGACAGCAGCCCGTCCGAGAGCATCCCGGCCGGCGCGACCAGCAGGCAGCAGAGCGCCACGAAGCAGGCTGCGGCCAGCGGCTGGCCGCGGAGGGCGACCGCCACGACGCCGGCCATCACGGTCGGCACGATGAGCCCCAGGGCGTGGGCCGGACGCAGGTAGAGGGCGGGACGCTGCGCGGTCATGAAGCCCAGGCCGATGCACAGCGCCGCCGGCACGCCGCCCAGCAGGTAGCCCGCGACCACCGAGGCCACGACGACGACGGTCGCGACGGCACTCAGGGCGAGCGCGGCGCGCGGCACGGTCCAGCCGGCCCACACCTCGCTCATGGCTGTTGAGCCTAGCGGCCGTGGGACGCCCGGACGGTCACCAACCGCCGCCGCCACCGCCGCCGAACCCGCCACCCCCGGAGAAGCCGGACCCGCCGCTGGTCGCGGCCGTGGCGTGCTGCATCGAGCTCGACATCGTGCTGGCCAGCGAGTCCATCGACGAGCTGAAGGTGGAGTAGTTGAACCCGTAGCCGTAGCCGGTGTACCAGTACGGCGCGAAGGTGTAGCGACCCTGCTCGGCGAGCTGGGCGAACACCTTCGTCCAGCGCTCGGCGACACCGAACATGATCGCGTAGGGCAGGTAGCGGGAGAACACGTCGATGCCCTCCTCGAACTTGATCTGGTCGGCCTCGGCCGTGGTCAGGTACAGCTCGAAGCCCCGGGTCTGCGCGAGTACCGCGGAGCCGGCGGCCGTGCGGTGGCCGAACTTGTTGTTCATCACGAGTACCGCGAGGCCGGTCAGGACGCCGGCGACGCCGACCAGGCCCCACCCGACGAGGCCGAGCAGGAGCCCGAGCCCGACGCCGGCCACGATCAGGCCGAGCCCGGCGGCGAGGGCCAGCCCGCGCACGGTGGCAGGGTTGCGGGTGAACCACTTCAGGTCGGTCGTGACCCGCTTGTGCAGGGCAGCCTGGGTGTCGGTGAGCATCCCGGCGTAGCGGGACTCGCGCAGGTCGTCGGTGGTCACCTGGTCGCCGGCGGAGAACATTTTGGAGAGCAGCTTGGACTCGTAGCCGACGGGCTGGTCGCCGCCGTTCAGCCGGGTGAACCGCCAGTCCTTCTTGCCGGTCTGGTCGATGCGCAGGTGGCCACGGACCGCGAGGTCGATGATGGTGGCGGTGATGTCCTTGTTGTCGGCGGTGGCGTCGGTCAGCGTCCCCAGTTCGCCCGGACGGGCGTCCGCCGGCGGGGTGAACTGGACGGCCACCGGCACGTCCTGGGTCTGGTAGCCGACCGTGCCCTCCTGGCCGGGAGCGGGCGCCACGCCGGGGGTGAGACCCAGGTAGACCTGGTCGCGCGCGCCGCGGCGCGTCCGCCGGAACACGGCCGCCAGGCCGAGCGCGGACAGGGCTGCGGCCGCCCCGCCCGTCCACGGGGTCAGCGGGAACATGTTGCCCACGCTGAGGCGGCGCTCCAGGCGCGGCTGGGCGGCCTGGGTGAACGTGCCGGCCGGGAAGCCGGCGACGACCTGCACGCCGGAACCGTTGCCGACCCCGCGCGCCGAGTAGGTCGCGGCCGTGCCGCTCATGGCGGCGTCGCACGGGCGGCTGAAGTCGGAGCCGGAGAAGCAGGCGACGCGGGTGATCGCGGCCGGGCCGTTGACCGTGACCTGCACCGAGTCGATCGGCACCTCCCAGGCGTCACCGACCGCGTTCCAGTTGAACTCGTCGAGGCCGGAGGTCGCCTGGTTCGGCGCGATCAGGCCGTGGATCGTGTAGTTCACCTGGTAGGTCTGCGTGCCGTGGAAGATCTGGTTCTCGCTGCCCACGCGCACCAGGAGGTTGCCGTCCTCCTCGTCGGTCTGCACCTCCGCGTTGGCGCCACTGGGGCTGGTCACCTGGCCGATCGTGGTGTCGAGCATGCGCCAGTGGTCGGGGTCGTTGCCGATCTCCTGCCGCAGCGGGAGGAACAGCTTCACCCCGTGCCCGCCGTCGCTGCCGAACACATAGGTCAGCGTCAGTTGCACGCTCGCGTTGCCGTCCGCGTCGACGGTGGCGACGACGCGGTAGTCGGTGATGGTGCCGTCCCCGACGTCCGCGCGCGCCTGCGTGGGCGCGAGGAACATCGGTGCGACCACCAGCACCAGGGCGAACAGGGCCATCCCGAGCCGCTTCATGCCTTCGAGCCTAACAACATCGGCACCCCGGTCGATCCCTGAGGTCGCAGGCCCTGCGCGGCTGCGCCCCGTGTCGCGATCCGGCCACGATCTGCGTCCCGCCTGTCCCAGCAGCCCCCGATGAGTGGTTCGGTGGACCGATGGCGTCACGGTTCTGCCGAGGTCGCGGCGCCACCCGGGCGCGGGTGCCCCACGCGCCACCCAGACGGGTGTCGCGATCCGGCCGCCCGCGTGCCCGGGTGTGACGAGTGGGACGCCCGGGACCGCAAGAGCGGCCAGATCGCGCCAGCGGGCCGAGAGGGGTGGACGGTGGCGTTCCGCCCAGCTCGGCCGGGTGCCACGTCCGGCCGATCGCTATCCTGACGCCACGAAGGAGGTGGGCGATGAGCGGACAGGCCGTCACGGCCGAACTGCTCGCCGTCATCGTCGCCCTGGTGGACGGGCGCCCGTCCGTCCTCACCCTCGGCGAGCCGCCGCGGCTGCCGTCCGGCCCGCTGCTGCCCAGCCACCGCTCGCTGCAGGCCGCCACCCGCGCCTGGGTCGAGGAACAGACCGGACGCAGCCTGGGCTACCTCGAGCAGCTCTACACCTTCGCCGACCTCGACCGGGAGGGCGACGGCGGCCGTCCGATGTCGGTGTCGTACCTCGGCCTCACGACCCCCGGCAGCCCGGGCATCGGCGGGTGGCGCGACTGGTACTCGTTCCTGCCCTGGGAGGACACCCGCACCGACACCCGGCTGCTGACCGACGTGATCGCCCCCCGACTGTGGCAGTGGGTGGACGCCGACACCGGCGAGCGCGCCGAGCGCCGCCGCCGGGTGCAGATCACGTTCGGCCTGTCCGGCGAGACCTGGCAGCCCGAGCTGGTGCTCCAGCGCTACGAGCTGCTCTACGAGAGCGGCCTGGTGCCCGAGTCGCCCGACTCCTGGCGGGGCGCGGACGCCGAGCTGGTGCCGGGCGACCGGATGGCCGGCGACCACCGCCGCGTCCTCGCCACCGGGCTGGCCCGGCTGCGCGCCAAGATTGGCTACCGCCCGGTGGTGTTCGAGCTGATGAGTCCGGCGTTCACCCTGCGCCAACTCCAGGACTGCGTCGAGGCGCTGGCCGGACGCGCCGTCCACACCCAGAACTTCCGTCGCCTGATCGAGCAGCAGGACCTCGTCGAGGAAACCGGCGAGGTGCACGCCGGCACCGGGGGCCGTCCCGCCCGGCTCTACCGCTTCCGCCGCCAGGTGCTGCACGAGCGCCACGTGGCCGGCACCACGCTGCCCACCACCCGCTCCCGCTGACCACTGCCCGCACCTTCGCACGCTGTCCACGGGTCGGGAATGCGCTTGACGGGGTTTTGCTCAGTTGTAGCATAAGGGTGTCAACGAAGGGACGACCGATGACCACCCTGACCGCCGCCGACCTCTACCCGAAGGTTGCGCACGTGATACCGAGCGTCGAATGGGCCACGATGGCCGACGACGTGGACGCGATCATGCGGCTCAAGCAGGAACGCAACGCCGTGATCCTGGCGCACAACTACATGACGCCGGAGATCTTCCACGGCGTCTCCGACATCGTGGGCGACTCCCTCGCCCTGGCCCGCGAGGCGATCGACGTGGAGGCGGACGTGATCGTGCTCGCCGGCGTCCACTTCATGGCCGAGACCGCGAAGCTGCTGAACCCGGGCAAGACCGTCCTGATCCCCGACCTGCGCTCGGGCTGCTCGCTCGCTGAGTCGATCACCCCCGAGGACGTCCGCGCGCTGCGCGCCGCCCACCCCGGTGTGCCGGTGGTCACCTACGTGAACACGTCCGCCGCGGTGAAGGCCGAGTCCGACATCTGCTGCACCTCCGGCAACGCGGTGAAGGTGATCGAAAGCCTCGGCGTGCCCAAGGTGATCATGATCCCCGACCAGTTCCTCGCCGCGAACGTGGCCCGCCAGACCGGCGTCGAGGTGATCGTCCACCCGGGCGCCTGCGAGGTGCACGAGCGGTTCACCCCGCACGACATCCAGCAGGTCCGGGCGGAGAACCCCGGCATCACCGTGCTCGCCCACCCCGAGTGCCCGCCCGCGGTCGTGGACGAGGCCGACTTCGCGGGCTCCACCGCCCAGATGGTGAAGTTCGTGGAGGCCCGGCGTCCGCTCAAGGTGGCCCTGATCACCGAGTGCTCGATGAGCGACAACGTGGCGCAGGCCTACCCCGACCTCGAGTTCGTCCGGCCCTGCAACCTGTGCCCGCACATGAAGCGGAACACGCTCGCCCGGATCCGGCACGCGCTGGAGACCATGACGAACGAGGTCACCGTGCCCGACGACGTCGCCGACCGTGCGCGGCTGGCGGTGGAGAAGATGCTGGCGGTGGGCAAGTGACGACCGTCGTGGACGCCGGCTGCCCCGTGATCATCGGCGCCGGCCTGGCCGGGCTCACCGCCGCCATCGAACTCAGCCCGCTGCCCTGCGTCGTGCTCAGCGCGGGCGCGGTCAGCACCGGGACGTCGACCGGCTGGGCCCAGGGCGGCGTCGCCGCCGCGGTCGGCCCGGACGACGACCCCGAACTGCACGCCCTCGACACCCTCGCCGCCGGCGCCGGCCTGTGCGACCCGGACGTGGTGCGGGCCATCACCGCCGCCGCCCCGGGCGCGATCGCCTGGCTCTCCGGGCAGGGCGCCGACTTCGACCGGGCACCGGACGGCACCCTGCGCCTCGGCCTGGAGGGGGCCCACGGACGCCGCCGCATCGTCCACGCCCACGGCGACCGCACCGGCGCCGAACTGCTGGAAACGGTCGTGGACGCGGCCCGCGCGCTGCCGTCCGTCTCGCTGTGGGACCACTCCCCGGCGCTGGAGATCCTCACCGAGGACGGGCGCGTCACCGGCGTCCTGGTCGGCACCCCCGATGGCCCGGTCGAGCTGCGCACGGACGTGGTGCTGCTGGCCACCGGCGGCATCGGCGGGCTGTACACCCACACCACCAACCCGCTGTCGTCCCGCGGCCAGGGCCTGGCGCTCGCACACCGGGCCGGCGCGGTGCTGCGCGACATCGAGATGGTGCAGTTCCACCCCACCGCCCTGGAGGTCGGCATCGACCCGATGCCGCTGGTCAGCGAAGCGGTGCGCGGCGAGGGCGCGATCCTGGTCAACGAACTCGGCGAGTGGGTGCTGCGCAACCCGCTCTCGGCGCGGGACGTGGTCTCGCGCGCCGAGTGGGCCCAGCTCCAGGCCGGGCACAAGGTGTTCCTCGACGCCCGAAAGGACCCCGGCGCGCGGTTCTCGGAGCTGTTCGGCTCGATCTACGCCACCGCCATGAAGGCCGGGCTCGACCCGGAGAAGGACCTGCTGCCGGTGCGTCCGGCCGCCCACTACCACATGGGCGGGGTGCTGGTGGACCTCGCCGGACGCACCACGATCGACGGCCTGTACGCCGCGGGCGAGGTCGCTTCCACCGGGCTGCACGGCGCGAACCGGCTGGCCAGCAACTCGCTCCTCGAGGCCGTGGTGTGCGGACGCTGGGTCGCCCAGCAGTGGCGCCGCGACGGCGTGGACGCGGGCGCGCCGCCCGCCCCGCTCGCGCACAACTGGTCGGACGCCTGGCAGCAGGGTCCGCCCGACCCGGTGATCGCGAAGGTGCGGCAGGTGGTGACGGCCGGCGCGGGCGTCCTGCGGGAGGCGGGCGGGCTGCGCGCGGCCCTCGCCGAGCTGGAGCCGCTGCGCGGCAGCGACACCGGCCTGGTCGGCTACCTGGTGGTCGAGGCGGCTCTGCGCCGCGAGGAGTCCCGCGGCGGCCACACCCGCCTCGACTTCCCGTCCACCGACCCCGAGGCCGTGCACACCCTCACCCTCCCCGAGTTGTCAGAACGTGGTTGCGCTATAGCGCAACCAGCGTCTGACAAGTCGGCGGTTGGGGGGCTGCGATGAGATCGCTGCCGCGCATCGTGATCGAGCCGCTGGTGCGGGCGGCGCTGCTGGAGGACCTGGGGCGGGCCGGTGACCTGACCACCGACGCCATCCTCAGCCCGGACGCGCACGCGACCGTCGCCCTGGTCAGCCGGGAGCCGGGCGTGATCGCCGGCACCGACTGCGCCCGGCTGGCGTGGGAGCTGGTCGACCCCCGGATCGTGGTCAGCGACCTGTTGCCCGACGGCAGCCGCGTCCAGCCCGGCACGGTGATCGGGACGGCGTCCGGCCCGGCCCGCGGGCTGCTCAGCGGCGAGCGAGTGGCGCTGAACTTCCTGGGCCACCTGTCCGGCGTCGCGACCGGCACCGCCACGATCGCGGACGCGATCGCGCACACCAAGGCGAAGGTGGCCGACACCCGCAAGACCATTCCCGGCCTGCGGGCGCTGCAGAAGCATGCGGTGCGGGCGGGCGGCGGCAGCAACCACCGCTTCGGGCTGGACGACGCCGTGCTGATCAAGGACAACCACATCGCCGTCGCCGGCGGAGTCACCCAGGCCGTGACGCGCGCGAAGGCCGGGGTCGGGCACCTGGTGAAGATCGAGGTGGAGGTCGACTCCCTCGCCCAGCTCACCGAGCTGCTCGAGGTGGGCGCGGACGCCGTCCTGCTCGACAACATGCCCCCCGACCTGCTCCGGGAGGCGGTGGCGATGGTCGACGGCCGCCTGATCACCGAGGCGTCCGGACGCATCACCCCGGCCACCGCCGTCGCGATCGCCGAGGCCGGCGTCGACCTGATCTCGGTGGGCTGGCTGACCCACTCCGTCCGCGTCCTCGACATCGGCCTGGACTACGCCGGCGCCTGAGCTCTCCGGCCGCAGAAAGGGGACTGTCCCCCACTCCTGCGGGGCGAAACGAAAGGGGACTGTCCCCTTTCGTTTCAGAGGCGGTCGAGGATCGCCTCCGCGGTGCGGCGGCCGGAGACCAGCGCACCCTGGATGGACGCGGTGTCGCGGTGGTCGCCGCACACGTAGCGGCCCCGTCCGAAGGCGATCTGCCGCCGCACCTCGACCGGGGGCGGGAGTTCGGGCAGCGCGTCGCGGATGACGTGCGTGGCCAGCAGCCGCCACCCGTCCGTCGGACGCCCGTAGAGCGACGCCAGCTGGTCGAGCACCACGTCGACCGACGGCGGCTCGGCGTCCGCCGGCAGCAGGGCTGAGGCCTGCACGAGGTGCCGGCCCGCCGGGGCGTAGCTCGGCGCCACGTTCGACATCACGGCCGTGTTGACGACCGGGCCGGCGCCGGAGCGTCCCTCGACCAGCAGGAAGCGGCTGTCCGTGGGCGCGGACGCGGCGGCGAACCACCACGTGATCACGCCCTTCATCGCCGCCACCGGCACCCCGGGCACAAGCCGTGCGGCGGTGCCCGGATCGGTCGCGACCACCACCGTGGACGCCGCGCGCTCCCCGTCCGGGGTGTGCACGACCCAGCGGTCGCCGTCGGCGACCACCGCGTCCACCGGCGTGCCCAGCTCGACCGGGGCGGCCAGGCGTCCGGCCAGCTGCACGGGGATCGCCGCCATCCCCTGCGCGGGCAGTCCCGGAACGCCGAGGGTGAACGAGCGGACGAGCAGGCGGACGAACCGCGCCGACGTCCGTCCGCTGTCCTCCAGGAGCACCCCGGCCAGGAACGGCTCGATCACCCGGTCACGCAGCGGCCCGAACAGCCCGGCCGCGTCCAGCGACTCGGCCAGTGTCAGGTCCGGGCGCGCGAGCAGGCGCGGCACGGGGCCGAACGCGGGCGCCGCCCAGCGGGCCAGCGCGGCCACGGCGGCCGGCGTGAGGTAGCGCGACCCGTCCGCCCCGAGCAGGCTCAGCGGGTTCGCCGCCAGCACCGAGACGCCGTCGTCGTCGCGGACGGCCAGCCCGCGTCCGAACGGCTGGAGGGCCAGCGCGCCCAGGTCGAGTTGGGTCTTCGCGTCCGGGTAGGCGGGGTTCAGCAGCTGGAAGCCACGGTCGCAGCGGAACCCGTCCACCAGGTCGGTGCGGACCCGTCCGCCCACCGCGTCCCCGGCTTCGAGCACGGTCACCCCGAGCCCGGCGGCGGTCAGGACGCGCGCACACTGCAGCCCGGCGAGTCCTGCGCCGATCACGATCACGTCACTGCGGTGCTCCGTCATGGCGCCCATCCTGTCAGCGCCGGTCAACCCACCACCCCGACCGGCGTCGACCCGAGCCGTCGGTTTGGACGTTTTCGTGGTCCTCAGGGAGTTTGGTTACGGTGGTCCAATGAGCGCTGACACCGTGCCGGATTCGACTGTCGTCCCGGCCCCCGTCCCGACCGACGAATCCCCGATCACCGAGACGCATCGCGTCGGTCCGATCACCACGCCCACCCATCCGCTCGCCCTGGCCCCGGTCTCGGCTCCCCCGCACTCCGTCGACGGCTTCGTCCGGGAGTTCCTGCGTGAACTGAACACCGGCCAGGGCGTCGCCCTCTCCCGCTCCACCGCGAACGACCAGTACCTCGCCCTCGCCCGCACCGTGCGGCACTACCTGATGGCCCGCTGGCTCGAGACCCTGCGCCACAACCGGCAGTCGAAGGCCAAGTACGTCGGCTACCTGTCGGCCGAGTACCTGCTCGGACGCCAGCTCGGCAACGCCCTGATGGCCACCGACCTCAACGACGTCGCCGAGAAGGCGCTGGCCAGCTGCGGCCTCGACCTGACCGCGCTGCGAGCGCAGGAGGTCGAGCCGGGCCTCGGCAACGGCGGCCTCGGACGGCTCGCCGCGTGCTTCATCGATTCGCTCGCGACGATGAGCGTTCCCTGCATCGGCTACGGCATCCGCTACGAGTACGGCATCTTCCGCCAGACCTTCGTTGACAACCGCCAGGTCGAGCAGCCCGACACGTGGCTGGCGCTGGGCGCTCCGTGGGAGTTCCCGCACCCGGAGGCGGCTGTGCAGGTCGACTTCGGCGGCCACACCGAGACCTACGACGACGAGGGCGTCGAGCGCACCCGTTGGGTGCCGGCCTGGAACGTCCTGGGCATCCCCTACAACTACATGGTCCCCGGCTACCAGAACGGCCGGGTGAACACGCTGCGGTTGTGGAGCGCGCAGGCCACCAAGGCGTTCGACCTGTCGATCTTCAACGCCGGCGACTACGCCGAGGCCGTCCGTGCCCAGACGTTCGCCGAGAACATCACCAAGGTGCTCTACCCCGAGGACTCCACCCCGCAGGGCAAGGAGCTGCGGCTCCAGCAGCAGTACTTCTTCGTGGCGTGTTCGATCCGCGACTTCATCGAGCAGATGGTCGAGGAGGATTTCGACCTGCACGACCTGCCGTCCCGCATCCACTTCCAGCTCAACGACACCCACCCGGTGATCGCGGTGCCGGAGCTGATGCGGATCCTGGTGGACGAGAAGAAGTGGGAGTGGGACGAGGCCTGGGCGGTCGCCAGCAAGTGCTTCGCCTACACCTGCCACACGCTGCTGCCGGAGGCGCTGGAGACCTGGTCGACCGAGCTGATGGGACGGCTGCTGCCGCGCCACCTCGAGATCATCTACCGCATCAACGACGAGTTCCTCGAGCAGGTGCGCGCCGCGTACCCCGACGACGAACTGCGCGCCCGCCGGATGTCGATCATCGCCGACTACCCCGAGCGTTCGGTCCGGATGGCGTATCTGGCCACCGTGGCCGGCACCAAGGTGAACGGCGTGGCCGCCCTGCACTCGCAGCTCCTGGCCGACAAGGTGCTCCCCGACTTCTCCAGCTACTGGCCGGACAAGTTCACCAACGTCACCAACGGCGTCACCCCGCGCCGGTTCGTGCGGATGGCGAACCCGTGGCTGTCGGAGCTGATCACCGACACCATCGGCCCCGGCTGGGTCACCGACCTGGAACGGCTGTCCGAGCTCGAGCCGTACGCCGAGGACGAGGACTTCCGTCGCGCCTTCCGCAAGGCCAAGGACGACAACAAGACCCGGCTGTACCGGCTGCTGCGCAACCGTGACGGCATCGACCTGCCCGACGGCCACCTGCTCGACGTGATGGTGAAGCGGCTGCACGAGTACAAGCGGCAGTCGTTGAAGCTGCTGCACCTGGTGACGCTGTACAACCAGCTGATCTCCGGCGAGGTCGACCCGACGACGATCCTGCCGCGGACGGTGGTGTTCGGCGCCAAGGCCGCCCCCGGCTACCGGATGGCCAAGGAGACGATCTTCCTGATCAACTCGGTGGCGGCCACGATCAACGCCGACACCCGGATCAAGGGACGGCTGAGCGTCGCGTTCCCGGCCAACTACAACGTGACGCTGGCCGAGAAGCTGATCCCGGCGGCGGACCTGTCCGAGCAGATCTCGCTGGCCGGCATGGAGGCGTCCGGCACCGGCAACATGAAGTTCGCCCTGAACGGTGCGCTGACGATCGGCACCGATGACGGCGCGAACGTGGAGATCCGCCAGCTGGTCGGCGATGAGAACTTCTTCCTGTTCGGCATGGCCGAACCACAGGTCGAGGAGTTGCAGACCGCCGGCTACCGCCCGGGCGAGTACTACGAGGCGAACCCGATGCTGAAGGGCGCGATCGACCTGATCTCGTCCGGCGTGTTCAGCGACGGCGACCGCAACGCGTTCGAGCCGGTGGTGAGCAACCTGCTCTACCAGGACCGGTTCATGGCGCTGGCCGACTACCAGTCGTACATGGACGCCCAGGCGAACGTCGAGAAGGCGTACCTGAACAAGGAGGCGTGGACGAAGTCGGCGATCCGCAACGTCGCCCGCTGCGGGTTCTTCTCCTCCGACCGTTCGATGCGCGATTACCTCAGCCGCATCTGGGGGGCCACGCCCGACCGCTGACCTCCACGGCCCGAATTGGGGACGGTTCCTAACTCAGTCCATTCTCAGGTGGACCGCGCCGGGATCCGTCCCCGTTTCGGTCCGGGACCGAGTTAGGAACCGTCCCCCGGGTCAGGAGAGCGGGACGGCGATCAGCTGGTCGTCGCCGGGACGCGGGGTGCCGCGGGCGGTGTTGTTGGTGAGGACGTAGAGCTGGTCGCCGACCACCTCGACGTCGCGGATACGTCCCAGGCCGTCGAGGAACACGTCCGGTTCGGCCATGCTCTCGATGTCGTTGGTGGTGCGCCAGACCCGCTCGCCGCGCAGCGCCGCGATGTAGATCGAGCCGCCGCGACGGATCGCGATGCCGCTGGGCGAGGCCTGCGACGGTGCCCACACCAGCAGCGGCGACACCAGCGCCGGGTCGGTGGTGAGGCCCTCGCTGCCCGGCCAGCCGTAGTTGCCGCCCGCCGTGATCAAGTTGAGCTCGTCGAACCGGTCCTGGCCGAACTCGCTGGCGTACAGCGAGCCGGCGTCGTCCCAGGCGAGCCCCTGGACGTTGCGGTGCCCGTAGCTCCAAACCGCGTTGCCGAACGGATTGCCGGACGGGATCGATCCGTCCGGGGCGACCCGCAGGATCTTGCCGCCGAGCGCGCTGGTGTCCTGCGCGAGCTCGCGCCGACCGGCGTCCCCGGTGCCGATGTAGAGGTTGCCGTCCGGGCCGAACCGGATGCGGCCCCCGTTGTGGTTCGACGCCTTGGGTATGCCGGCGAGGACGACGTGAGGATCGCTGAGCCCGGTGCTGGTGTAGCGGTACCGCACCACCCGGTTGTCCTGTGCTGCGGTGTAGTACAGGTACAGCAGCTGGTCGGACGCGAACCCGGGCGACAGCGCCATCCCCAGCAGACCGCCCTCCCCCGCCGGCACGACTCCGTCGACCGTCGCGACGACCGAGGTGGTGCCGTCCATCACCCGCACCAGTTCGGCCCGGTCGCGCAGCGTGACCAACACGCTGTGGTCGGGCAGGACGGCGACGTCCCAGGGCACGTCGAGGCCGGACGCGAGCACCTGCCGTCCACTGGACGAGGTGGCCGTCGACGCCGGCGACCGATCAGTGACGGACGGGGTCGACCCCGTGCAGCCGGCGAGCAGCACCGCGAACGCGGCGAGGCCAGCGGCGAGTCGGCTCATCAACCGAGTCTACGGCGAGGCGGTACTGCCGGACGTGGGCGAGTTGTCGGCCGTCGGCGTGCCGCTGCGCGCGGCGGACGGTGTCGCGGCGGTCGACGCCGTCGTGGACGTCGCGCTGTGCGAGGCACTCGCTGTGTTGCCCGGCGACGCGGACTCGGGTGTCGTGGTGGCCGTCGGAGTGTCGGTGGGCGTCGGGGTCGGGCTGGTTGTGGACGCGCCGGGCGTGGTCGGGGCCGGTGTGGTCGGGGTGGGCGACGGCGACGCGGTGGTCGGCGTGGGCGTCGGCGTGGGTGTCGACTTCGGCGTCTTCGTGGACGTGTCCGTCGTGCCCGACGGGATGCTGGGTACGGTCGTCGGCACGTGTGGCGACGGCAGTCCGGACGGCATGTAGCTGCCCACCCGGCGGCTCAGCGACGCCTTCGACTGGTCGCCGGTGAGGAACCGCATCGGGTCGACGTAGCTGCCGTCGAGGATCACCTCGAAATGCAGGTGGCAGGCGGTCGAGCGTCCGGTCGACCCGATCCGCGCGATCACGTCGCCCTGCTTCAGGACCTGCCCCGCGGTCACCTCGATCTTGCTCAGGTGGTTGTAGGTGGTCGAGAAGGTGTGCCCGCCGCGGTCCGCGTGCCGCACGATGATGCGGTTGCCGTAGCCACCCGCCCATCCGGTGAAGGCGACGGTGCCGTCGAGCGAGACGTGGACGGCGTCGCCGCACGGCTGGCCGAGGTCGACCCCGTCGTGCCAGCGCTGCTTGTGGGTGAAGGGGTCGCTGCGGTAGCCGAACCCGGTGGACGGGGTGTGGTCGCTGACCGGCCAGCCGATCAGGGCACCGTCCACGCCGACCACCGGCACGGTGGAGATGCCCTCGGGGTCGGTGACCAGGTCGTCCCCGTCGATCAGACCGGCCACCAGACCGGGCACGGGTGCCATGGACGGGACGACGACGGGTGCGGCGGTGACGACCGTCGCGAGCCCCGGCGCGGCCGCCGACGGGACCGGGACGGACGCATACGCGGTGCTGCCCGCGGCGACGGCCACGAAGCCGACGAGGACGGCGCGCTGGACGGCCCGGATCACCAGGGAGCCTGCGGCCGAGCGGCGTCCCAGGACGTCGACGGCCGCGGCTCGCCGTGGCGCCGCATGCCCGACACCACGGGCGGCTGGCCGGCTGGAAGCATGCCGGGGAACGCTGTGGTAGGCGTGCCTTGGCTGCACGAGCTTCCCCTCTCGCGTCGCTCCCATGATTGCGCTGCCTGTCAGAGCAGGGAAGGGCCGCGGGAATACCTTGCGCAATTCTCAGACTGCGCCCAGACAGCGGTCTCTCAGGTGCGCGAGGTGAGCCGCGGGGTCACACCAGGGCGGCGTCCAGGGTGATCCTGGTGCCGGTGAGGGCCTGGGAGACCGGGCAGCCGGTCTTGGCGCCCTCGGCGAAGGTGGCGAACTGCTCGGCGGTCAGGCCGGGCACGGCGGCGCGCACGGTGAGCACGATGCCGGTGATGCCTTCCCCCGGGACGAAGGTGACGTCGGCCTTGGTGTCGACCGTGTCGGCCACGGTGCCGTTCTGGGCGAGCGCGTGGGACAGGGCCATCGAGTAGCAGGCGGAGTGGGCGGCGGCGATCAGTTCCTCGGGGCTGGTCCTGCCCTCGGTCTCGCCGGCGCGGGAGCGCCAGTCGACCTCGACGCTGCCGAGCGTGGAGTTCAGGAACTCGACTTCGCCCTGGCCCTCCATGAGGGAACCTTCCCAGTGGGCTTGTGCGGAGCGAACGGTCATGGTGGCGCCTTTCGTTGGTGGGTCCACTGCTGCGTGGGTTCTACCCACGTCCAACGGAGGTCTCACGGTGCCTATTCCGGCTGTCGGGTCGGACGGTGGGTACTCTCGGCCCATGTCGGACGAGGGCGAACTCACCGGACCGGTGGCGCCGACGCCGCCCGCGGTGGTCGAGGCACCGTCGAACCGGGCGCTGGTGTGGACGGGCGTGATCGGCGGCGGCGTGTTCCTGGGCCTGATGGTCGCGGCCGAGCGGATCTACGACGCGGTCACCGAGGCGGACGGCGTGGCCGGCCTGGACCAGCCGGTGCTGGACGCGGCGATCCGGCTGCGCACCCCGTTCCTGGACGCGTTCGTCACCGGGTTCACCAACCTCGGCGACACGCTCTCGATGGTGATCATCGGCCTGCTCCTGACCGGCGCCCTGTACTACCGGTACCGCCGGCGGACGATCTGGGTCCTGATGCTGGTGGCCGCGGCCGGCTCGGTCACGTTCACGATCGTCGGCAAGGCGCTGGTCGGACGGAACCGTCCGCCGCTGGAACTGGCCGTGCCGCCGTACGAGCAGAGCTTCTCGTTCCCGTCCGGCCACACGCTCAACAGCACGGTGGTGGCCGGGATGCTGGCCTATCTGGTGGTGTGGCTGTCCGCGCGGGTGTGGGCCCGGGTGCTCGCGGTGGTCGGAGCCACACTCTGGGCGGTGGCGATCGGGCTCAGCCGGGTCTTCCTCGGCCACCACTGGCTCACCGACGTGATGTTCGCCTGGTTGTTCGGCCTGGCCTGGCTGGCTCTGCTGATCACCGTCCACCAGGTGCTGTTGCGGCGACGGATCGCTCCCCGCGCGCCGCGGGAACTGCCGCCCGCCGCCGATTTCCCTTCGTCGCCCCGGCCCGGGTAGAGTACGGACCCGTCCGCAGGACGCTGGGGCTATGGCGCAGTTGGTAGCGCGCTTCCATGGCATGGAAGAGGCCACGGGTTCGAATCCCGTTAGCTCCACCTAGTGTTTCCCCTAGTCAAGCCCACCTTGGGTCTTCCCGGACTACCCCCGCGTGCACCTATCGTGCCCTAGGCGCGGACGCGTGCCCTGAGCCTCCTGTGAGACTCTAGGGCCACGTCGACCCGCCAACGAAGACGTCGATCGGGACGCGGAAGCTGTCGAGGATCTCCACAGGGTCATCAGGACTACCACTGAGGAGGTGAACACTATGGTGATGAAGAACCCGGTCCACCCCGGCGAGATCCTCCGCGAGGACGTCCTGGCCGACCTCGGGCTCAGCGTCGGCGAAGCGGCCTCCCGGCTCGGCATCTCCCGGGTCACCCTGAGCCGCGTCCTGCACGGCCACGCCCGGATCAGCCCCAACTTCGCCGTCCGTCTCGAAGAGGCCGGTGTCGGCACGGCCCGCGCCTGGCTGGCCATGAAGTCTGCTCACGACCTCGCCGCCGAACGCGCCGCCGGCCTGCCCAAAGTCACCCGCCTCGACCCCGTCGCCCCACCCCGCTCGGTGGAGCGGTCCGGCGGTGATAAGCTGTACTTATGAGCCTGGTAGCCGAGTACCGCGACGCGCGGGCCAACGAGGAAAGCTCGCGACTGCGAAGGATGCTGGCGCTACGCGCCCTGCTCGCGACGGGTTCCAGTCAACGCGACGTGGCCTCGAAGCTCGGGATCAGTCAGCCGGCCGTGAGCCAGCAACTCAGGGCGTCGCGAGACCTGACCAAGGTGCATCCGGAGAACCTGGTGAGGGCCGCGGCACCGGTTCTGGTGGACGTCGCAAGGTCTCAGGGCTTCGAGCGCCTGGCGGTGTTCGGATCGGTGGCTCGAGGGGAGGCCCGAGACGACTCGGACATCGATCTCCTGGTCGATGCTCCTGCGGGCACCGCAATCAAGGAGCTGCTCGCACTTGGAGTCACCTTCGAGCAGATCCTCGGCCGTCCCGTCGACCTCGTCACGTACGGCGGGCTCAAGGCCGGGCTGGACGACGACATCCGACGAGAGGCGGTGCTCCTGTGATGGACCGGAGAGTCGCCAAGGAGTTCCTGCACATTCGCGACTGGCTCACACGCGCCGGCGACATCGTTGACCACGGCCGGGGTGCGTATCAGGACGACCCGTTGCTGCAAGAGGCCGGCGACTCCCTCATGATGAAACTCGGCGAGGCGGCCGGTCGCCTCGCCAGAGCCAACATCGAGCCACCCGAAGGTGTGCTCTGGACGGACGCCATCGCGAATCGCAACTGGCTCATCCACCAGTACGACGAGATCGACCGGGCGCTGACCTGGGAGACCCTCGCCGGTGACCTCGCGTCGTGGCGGGCCGCACTCGCCGGAACCTTCGCCGACGCGGAGGCGAGCCTGGAGCAGGGCGCCTGAAACAGGCGTCAGACCTACGGGCCAGCCGAGCTGCGAACGCCCGTCGGCATATGCACGCGATACGACCGGATTTGCCGATCTGCGCGCGCTTCCACATTGGTGCCTGTGGAGCCACAATGGCTCCATGCCGAACATTCAGATCAAGGACGTGCCCGAGGACACTCACGCGGTCTTGCGGCAGCGGGCCAGCGCTGCGCACCAGTCGCTGCAGGAGTACCTGCGCTCGAGGCTGATCGCCGAAGCGGCCCGGCCGACTGTGGACGAGGTGTTGGCCCGGGCCGGTGGCCGAGCCGGCGGGTCGCTGCCGTTGGCAGATGCGGTGGGCGCGCTGCGGTTCGACCGTGCTCGTCATTGACGCCAGCGTGTTGGCCGTCGCCCTGCTCGACGACGGCCAAGACGGCGACGCGGCCCGGCTGCGACTGCGCGGTGAACAGCTCGCCGCTCCGGCCCTGATCGACCTCGAGGTGGTCTCGGTGTGGCGGGGGCTGGCCCGTGCCGGACATCTGGATCCGCGGCGGGTCGGGCTTGCGCTCGACGATCTGCAGGACCTGCCGATCCAGCGGGTGGAGCACACCGCCTTCCTGACCCGCTGCTGGGAACTCCGCGACAACCTCACGATCTACGACGCCGCCTACGTCGCCCTGGCCGAAGCACTCCAGGTGCCCTTGCTCACCGGCGATCGGCGTCTCGCCAGATCCACCGGACCCCGCTGCACGATCGAAGTCGTCATTACCCAACACTGGCTTCGCCACGTCTGGAACTGCCGTGCTGGTCGCGGTCTACAAGTTAGGGTCGGTAGTCCTCGAACCTCCCAGTGCCCCAGGCGTCGGAGCCGCTGGCCGATCACAATCCCCGCGACGGCCCTTGGGCGAACCGTCGGCTACCTGACTTCCGGGCAGGACCGCATGCTCGCCCGAGCCATCGTCCTTGCCTACGACCTCGACATTCCCCTCACCGACAACTCCTGAACGAACGTAGGAAGGGCACCGCGCCGGAGGGGCGTCCGCTCACGGGGTCCGTGCCTGGCGGAGGCACATCCAAGCCGACGTCCGATCATGCCGCGGAGGTTGAGATGGCCCCGGGTGGGTGGTGCTAACCTCGCGGCCGTGCAGGACTGGCGAGCGGACCGCGTGGGCGCCGCGATCGAGGGACACAATCCGACCGTTCTCAGCGAGCTCGACTCAGCCTTCGCAGTGATCGGCGATGTGCAGTTCCTGCCCGGATACTGCCTGGCGCTGACGAAGGTCCGGGGTGTGGATCGGCTAACCGATCTGCCTCGGGCGCAGCGAGTTCGCTACCTCGCTGACGTGGACCTGCTGGCAACCGCAGTGGAACGGGTCTGCGCTGCCGGCGACGGCGGCTTCAGGCGGGTGAACATCGAGATATTGGGCAACACCGACCCGTTTCTCCACGCGCACGTATGGCCCAGGTACGACTGGGAGCCCGCAGGTCTGGTCGGGAAGCCGGTCTGGCTGTACCCGCCCGAGAACTGGCAGGACCCCGATCACCAACTCAGCGCTGTGCACGACCCGTTGCGAAGCGCGCTACGCCTCGAACTGGCAGCCCTCGCGAGAGCATCGAGAAGCACTGACACACCCGCTTGACCAGTCGCTGCAAGGGCACACCGCGCTGCTGCAGCTCGACTCGTCTCTCGATGACCCCTCCGGCGAGATCATGTGGGGCGACATGGGCGTGGCCTGCTTCCTCATCGAGCCCGAACGCCTGAGCCGTTGCGACTTCTCCAACGTCCTCTACACCTGGGACTGCGGCTGAGTCCACTCCAGGGGCCGGGCCGGCGAGCAACAGGGCGCCGGTCCGCCGGTCCGCGTCCGCGACCCTGCGGAAGGCACACTTGCAGCATGGACGGTTCGCCCGAACGCCCCTGGGCTCAACCAGCGATCGGCTGGATGGCGCTCCTTGGCGGACTCTGCCTGGTTGGCGGCATCCCGTTGCCGGCTGGCCTCAGGGTCGCGATCCTCTTCCTGGCTGCGCCGGTGCTCATCGTCGGGGCCGCGATCATCCTTGCGCTCGAATGGCGCAATGCCGACCTCGACCGCTGGGGACGAGTCGTCTGCACGGCCGGCGTCGCCACGTACCTGGTGTTCCTCCTGGCCCTCGTCGCGGGCGGTGATGTCGAAGGTGGGATCCCGGTCGGAGCGCAAGCATTCTGGCAGGCCCTCTCGGCCATCGCGATGGTCTCCACGATTCCGATGCTGATCGCCGGCGGCGCGCTCGTGCTGCTGAGGAGCAAACGGCAACGTCTGGCGTAGAACACCCTCGAGACGCGCTACTCGCCGGTCTGTCCGTCGATCGCCTCGCGCAGGAGGTCGGCGTGCCCGTTGTGCCGCGCCCACTCCTCGATCAGGTGCAGGTACAGCGTCCGGATCGACCACGTCTCGCCCCGCCGGTCGAAGGTGTGGTCCAGGTCGTAGGTCTGCGCGACCGCGTCCACCTCGGCCCACTCGTCGAGGAGTTGCTGGTAGTCCTCCGCGGCGCGCTCGGGGTCCATCCGGTCCCACTCGTCGTCGTCGAGGTACAGGCTCGCCACGTCCTCGCGCGCCACCCGCTGTCGCCACCAGTAGCGCTCCACCTCAGCCATGTGCCGGACGATGCCCAGCAGGCTCAGGTTCGACGTCGGGACGGGCCGGCTCGCCAACTGCTCACCGGTCAGCCCCGACACCTTCCACAGCAGGGTCTGCCGGTGCCAGCTGATGAAGGCCTCGAGCGCTTGGCGGTCGGACAGGTCGAGCGCGAACTCTCGCCGGGTCACCAGGGGTGCGGTCCAAGTCATGGGTCCATCGTCGCCCCTGCGTGCCGCCGGCGGGCATTCCGACTCCCGGGACCGGGCGCTAGCCTCCCAGAGATGGAACACTCCGCGCCGGTCCAGCCTGACGCCGCCTTCGGCCACAAGGTGCGGGTCCACTGCCCCACGTGCGGCAGCCGGGCCACCGTCGCCCCGTTCGGTTCCGAGGTGCGACTGACCTCCCCAGCGTGCGGCCGGACGGACGTGCTCGGCACCTGGCCCGAGCACTGGCCGCTCTCCTTCGCCGCCGCGCGCCGGGTCGTCCAGGAGGCAGGCCTCGAACTCTGGTTCGTGGCCGAGTGCTGCGGCGGCCACCAACTCTGGGCCCTGGACGAGGACCACGTCGCCTACGAACTCGCCTTCGTCGCGTCCCGGAACCGCAGCGCCGACTTCCCCAGCGTCTCCGGCAACCGCCAACTCGCCGACAAGTTCCCCGCCTGGATGGTCACCGCCAAGCACCGCGACGAGGTCGCCCGAGCCCTCACCCGCCTCGCGAACACGCCGTGAGAGCGCGCGACAAGCCGGTACGGACCAGTACTGACCAGTTTCACCGATTGGTGATTTTTGGTGGTAGACTTACTTACGTCGGTCGAGGACCTCGTTCGGGGGGATGGGGAGGTCGACCGGGCAGCGCTTGCAGGCCCTTCGGGTGTGGGTGGACGTGGGGGGCCACCCCCCGAGGGTGCGCGTGCCGAACCTCACTCACACGTCCCAGCCGGGGTACCGGTTCCACGAAGCACGCCGCGCGCTGAGGTACTCCGAGACCACCGCCGCCCCCAGATCGTCCAGGTCGGGGCTCACCACGCGTCCGTCCACCCGATCGGCCATCTGCCGCACGAACCGCTCCAGCCCGGGATCGTCTCCCAGCCGGAAGAACGTGATCCTGGCCCCCAACCGGCCCAGCCGGTCGAGCTGCGCCACCGTCGCGCGGATCGTTGCTGTGTCCGGCGGATAGTTGAACCAGGCGTCGCCCTCCGGAGTGAGGTGGGCCGTGGGCTCGCCGTCCGTGACGACCAGCACCACCGGCTGCATGGTGGGGTGCTTGCGGAACATCCGCTCCGCCAGCAACAGCCCGTGGTGCAGGTTCGTGCCCTGCTCGCGCAGCGCCGGCAGCCCCGCGAGTTCGGCCACTCCCATCGCCTGCGCGTACCGGCCGAACGTGACCAGTTCGAGCTGGTCGCCGCGCCACCGTGTCGAGACCAGGTGGTGCAGGGCCACCGCCGTGCGCTTCATCGGCAGCCAACGTCCCTCGGCAGCCATCGAGAACGACGTGTCGACCAGCAGCGCGACCGCGGCCTGCGTCCGGGTCTCGGTCTCGGTCACCTCGACGTCGCTCACCTCGACGCGGAACCGTGGGACGGCGGCCCTTCGTGACGCGTTCGGTCGCTGCGCTCCAGAACGCTCCTCAGGGACCGTGGGAGTGGGGTCCGAACGCTGCGCTCTAGAACGCTCCTCAGGGACCGTGGGGTCGGACGCCGTGCGGCGCATGGCGTTCAGCATCGTGCGGGTCACGTCCCAGGGCTCGGTGTCGCCGAACGCCCACTGTCGGGTGGAGCCGGTGATTTCGCCGGCGGCCCCGGTCAGGCGGGTGTCGCGCTGGCCGGTGCGACCGCTCATCCGCTCCGCGACCTCCTGGAGGAACGTCCGCCCGAGCTGGCGCATCGCCCGTGGCGAGAGCCGCAGGTCGCCATTCGCGCCGCGGCTGAGGTAGCCGGCGTTGCGCAGCGCCTTCTCCAGCTCCGCCAACGTCCGCGCCGACACCGCCGCGTCCGGCCCCAGCTGGCGCGCCAGCGCCTCCAGGTCGATGTCGTCCATCCGGGCGCCGCCGTAGCCCTGCCCCAGCTGAGCGGCCAGCGAGTCGAGCTCGGCCAGGTCCTGGAGCACGCCGGTGCCGTCGCCCAGCCCCAGGCCCTCCTCGCCGCCGAACCGCTCCGAGCCCGTCCAGTTCTCCCCCGGACGCAGCGCCTGCAGGTTCGCGTCCAACTGTCCGAGTTGCGCCATCAGCTCCGCCGACCCGAACGCCTGCGCCGAGAGTTGCAGCAACTCCTCGCGCTGCTGTGGCGTCATCGAGTTGAGCATCCGCTGCGCGGCCGCCGCCCGGTTCGCCAGCGCGTCGATCAACTCGTCGACGTTCTGCGGGTTCTCCGGGAAGTACTGGCCGTGCTTGTCCATGAAGTCGGCGAAGTCCTGCTCGGTGTCCTCGCCGCGACGGTGCGCGTCCAGCAGCTGGTTGAGGTCGGACAGCATCTCCTGGATCGCCTGCCGGTCGGCGTCGGTGGCGTTCTCCAACGCCTGCTTCATGCCGGCGAAGCGTTGGTCGAGCAGCTCTCGTCCGAGGAGGTCCTTGATCTTCTCGTAGTCGGCGCGGGCCTCGGCGGAGCGCCAGTCGTAGTCGGCCAGCTCGGTGACCGCCGCGGCGGTCGAGTCCGGCAGGTTCTCCAGCCGCAGTTCGCGGAAGTCGCGGTCGGTGTCGTCGAGGGTGATGTCGCGGGCGAGCTCCTTGCGCTCGGCCAGCACCGCGGCGTCCAGCAGCTCCTTGACCTGCGCCATCGTGCCGTCCAGCCGGTGCCGGGTGAGCAGCTCGCGCCGACGGCGCGCCACCCGTCCGGCCAGGTCGTCCAGCCCCTCCCGGTTCTGGCCGCCCCGACGCAGGTATTCCCGCAACGCGCGCTCGGCCGAGTAGCCGGCCATCACGTCCTCCGAGATCGCCGCCAGCGCCTCGGACAGGTCCACCGGGGGCGCGAGGGGGTCCGGGCCGTCGACGTAACGCCCGTAGCGGGAGCGGGTCCGAGCCATGCGCGTCCGTCCTTGCCTAGCCGTAGATCGTCTGGCCCTCGTCGGACTCCTTGGAGATCCGGCGGGCCAGGTAGAGCCCCTCCAGCGCGAGCTCGATCGCGCTGGCCCGTTCGCCGTCACTGGACGCGCCGAAGCGCTCGCAGATCACGTCGTAGACGTCCGCGCCGTCCAGCGACGGCAGGCCGGAGAGGAACTCCCGGGCGGTCACCTGCTCGCCGGTGGTGACGGTGAGGTGCCCGTCCAGCGCCCCGACGAGCGGGCCGAGGTCGATGCCGCGGAAGTGCAGGCGGACGGTCTCCGCGGTCGCCGTCCGCAACAGGTGGCCCAGGATCTCGGACTCCCGGCCCTCCTCGCCGCTCTCGAACTCCAGCTTGCCGGTGAGGACGTCCACCGCCGACTCCAGGTCGACGACCCGGGCGACCGCCTCCGGCTCCCCGCGCGAGGTGGCCCGGTGCAGCGCGGCCGCGGCCACCGTCTCGGCACCGGCGATCGCGAACCGGGCCGACACCCCCGACCGCTGGTTGATGGCGTCGGAGCTGCGCAGCGCGCGGGTGTAGCGGGCCAGGATCTCCATGATCGGGTCGGGGATCTCGGCCACCAGCCGGGCCTCCTGGAGGATCACCGCCACCTCGTCGTCGAGCTCGATCGGGTAGTGGGTGCGGATCTCGGCCCCGAACCGGTCCTTCAGCGGGGTGATGATCCGTCCCCGGTTCGTGTAGTCCTCGGGGTTGGCGGACGCGACCACGAGCACGTCCAGCGGCAGCCGCAGCACGTACCCGCGGATCTGGATGTCCCGCTCCTCCATCACGTTCAGCATCGACACCTGGATGCGCTCGGCGAGGTCGGGCAGCTCGTTGATCGCCACGATGCCGCGGTGCGAGCGCGGGATCAGCCCGTAGTGGATGGTCTCGGGGTCGCCGAGCTGGCGTCCCTCGGCCACCTTCATCGGGTCGACGTCGCCGACCAGGTCGGCCACCGAGGTGTCGGGGGTGGCCAGCTTCTCGGAGTAGCGCTCCGAACGGTGCCGCCACGTGATCGGCAACTGGTCGCCCAGCTCGGCGGCACGGCGCCGCGACTCCGGCGTGATCGGGTCGTAGGGGTGCTCGCCGAGTTCGGCGCCGGCGATCACCGGCGTCCATTCGTCCAGCAGGCCGACCATCGAACGCAGCAGGCGGGTCTTGCCCTGGCCGCGCTCCCCCAGCAGGACGACGTCGTGGCCGGCGATCAGGGCGCGCTCGAGCTGCGGCAGCACCGTCCGGCTGAAGCCGTGCATGCCCGGCCACGGGTTCTCGCCGGCGGCCAGGCTGGCCAGCAGGTTGTCGCAGATCTCGTCGTGGAGGTGCTTGTGGACGTGGCCGGACGCGCGCAGTTCGCCGACCGTGGAGATGGTTGGGGCTTCGCTCACGTCCTCACGCTAACCCGGTGCGCAACCGTCGGTAACGACCGTAGTCCTGCCCGCTTGTGCACCCCGGCCGGCGAGCTACGCTCACCGCCATGGCATCGCGCAGGCCGCCGGGCACCCTGGTGCTGCTGGTGCGCCACGGGACCACCCCCACCACGGGCACGGTGCTGCCCGGACGCGCGCCGGGCCTGCACCTGTCGGACGTCGGACGCCGCGAGGCCGAGCAGGTGGCCGAACGGCTGAGCGGCCTGCCCCTGGCCGCCGTCTACACCTCCCCGCTCGAACGGGCCCGCGAGACGGCCGAACCGACCGCGGCCGCGACCGGCCTGACCCCGGTCGAGGAGCCGGGCCTGCTGGAGTGCGACACCGGCGAGTGGACGGGGTTGTCGCTGGCATCGTTGGCCCGGCGGGCGGAGTGGCGGGCCGTGCACGCGTCGCCGTCCACGTTCCGGTTCCCGGGCGGGGAGAGCTTCGCCGAGCTGGAGGCCCGCACGGTGGCCGCGCTCGACCGCATCCGCACCGCGCACCCCGGGAAGGTCGTCGCCTGCTTCTCCCACGCCGACCCGATCCAGGCCGCGCTCACCTTCGCCCTGGGCGCGCCGCTGGAGTCGTTCCACCGGGTGGCGGTGACCCCCGGGTCGATCTCGGCGATCCGCTACCCGGTCGGGGCGCCGCCGGTGGTGTTCGCGATCAACTCCCGGCACGGGCCGCTGGACGGCGCCGAGGGCGGGGCCTGAGGAATGGCCCGGAAGATCGCCGCCTCCGGCGACGACGCGGTGCTGGAGCTGCTCACCACGGGCGAGGTCGAGGTGGTGGCCCGCATCGTGCCGAGCAGCAACCACGCCCTGCTGGTGCGGGTGAGCTGCGGGGAGCGGACGGTGTCCGCGGTCTACAAGCCGGAGGCGGGCGAGCGTCCGCTGTGGGACTTCGAGCCGGGCCTGTACCGCCGCGAGGTGGCCGCCTACCTGCTCAGCGACGCGCTCGGCTGGGGGCTGGTGCCGCCGACGGTGGTGCGCGACGACGCCCCCGCCGGGGTCGGGTCGCTCCAGCTCTGGATCGAGGCCGACCCGTCCGAGCACTACTTCACGCTGTACGAGAGCGCACCCGAGACCCTGGCTTCACTCCGGGCGATGGCGGTGTTCGACGTGCTCGCGAACAACGCCGACCGCAAGAGCGGCCACGTGCTGCTCGGCCCGGACGGACGCATCCAGGGCATCGACCACGGCCTGTGCTTCGCCGCCGACGACAAGCTGCGGACCGTGATCTGGGATTTCGCCGGGGAGCCGATCGGGCGGGACCTGCTCGACGGGTTCGCGCCGCTGGCCGACGAGGTGCCGGCGGGGCTGTCCACGCTCCTCGACGAGTGGGAGCTGGACGCCCTGCGGGATCGGGCACGACGGCTGCTGGCGGCCGGCCGGTTGCCGGTCGACCTCAGCGGCTACCGGGTGCCCTGGCCGCTGGTCTGAGCCGGCCTCAGGCTCGGGAGGATCGGCGTCCGAGGAGCCCCTCCAGCGGCGGCGACCACAGGTCGTGACCGCGTTTCCCGAAGCCGCTGAGGAGTTCGTTGGCCGCCTGCCAGCCCGTGGTGGCCGCCCGTTCCATCAGCGCGACCGGCCAGTCGCACCGCACCAGGTCGCCGGCCAGCACCACGCGCGGGTCGGGCGTCCGGACGGTCGGACGCCGCTCCCACGGGCTGGTGTCGACCAGCGGGCAGTCGTCGGCCACCAGCCACTGCTCGGCGACCACCGGCGTCCGGCCCAGCACGGGGTGGACGCGGGCGGCTTCGTGCCACAGCCGGTCGCGGGTGCCCGGAGAGGTGTCGGTGAGCGCGTAGCCGTGCACCTCGACGACGCTGCCGCCGGTCTGGGCGCTCCACCGCGCCGCCCCGTCCTCGAAGGCGTCCAGCCGGCTGACGTTGTCCAGCGGCCCGTAGCCGCTGGTGCCGAGGAAGGCGCCGAGCGCCGGCAGGCATCCGCCGTACCAGCGCCGCCCCACCCCGAACGGTGGCGCACTGCCCAGGGCGTGGACGCGGTCGCGCCAGTCGGGGTCGCCGAGCCACGCCGCGTCCGCCACCAGGGACTGAAGCGCGCGCGTGTCGAGCGCGAGCACGACCGCGTCCGCGGTGACGGTTCCGGACGTCGTGGCGACCTCGACGCCGTCCGCGGTGTCGGTGAGGCCGAGCGCCCGGGTGCTGGTGCGGACCTCGACGCCGAGGTGGGCCAGGTACTGCCCCAGCGGAGCCCACAGGGCGGTGTCGTAGTCGTCGCTGGGCACGTCGAACAGCAGGCCCTCGGCCGAGCCGACGAAGTAGGTGTGGAACATCGCCACCAGCTCGCCGGCCGAGAACTCGCGGGGGTCGGCGAAGAAGCTGCGGGCGAAGACCTCGAGCGCGAGGTGCCGCGCCGAGTGCGGGAAGTTGAGCCGGTCGAGCGCTTCGGCCGCGCTGACCCCGTCCAGGTCGGTGTAGGTGCGCGGGAACGCCACCGTGAGCAGGCCCAGGGCTTCCTTGACGTCGACGCCGCTGAGGTCGCGCACCGAGAAGGTCGGGCTCTTGGCGACGAAGCCGACGAGGTTCCAGGGCGGGGTGCGGGGCACGGCGGCGAACGAGTCGACGACCGGCGGACCGCCGGCGGAAGGGGCGAGCTGGAGCGGGTAGTCGGCCACCGGCACGAGCCGGGACAGGTCGGGGTCGGCGCGGCGGAGCAGGGCGCGCAGGTTGTAGTACTGGCGGAAGAATGCGTGGAAGCCGCGGCTCATCGTGCCGCGCTGCCCGTCCGGCAGGTCGAGCGGCCAGGCGCGGACGCGTCCGCCGAGGGTCTCGCACGCCTCCAGCAGCACCACGCGGACGCCGCGCTCGGCCAGCCCGGTCGCGGCGGCGAGCCCGGCGATGCCGCCGCCGACCACCACGACGGTCGAGTCGGGCGTGGTCGTACCCCTCACCGGAGGGGACGCCGGGTGGCGGACCGCGTGCCGGTCGCGTCCGGGACGCCAGGTGCTCATGCGCGCCGCTCCCGGCGTCCGGCCACCTGCCAGCACACGATCACCAGCGTGACCAGGGCGAAGCCGAACCCGAAGTCCTCGATCGGGATGTCGAACGGGAACCGGACGCCGAGGAAGTGCTGCGGCGAGTAGAGCACGATCGGGTCGACCAGCCGGGTCAGCCAGCCGTCCACCAGCACCTGGAAGAAGAACACGATCCCCAGCGCGATCCAGTACTGCGCGGTCGCGAAGATGCCGGTGCGCGCCCAGAGCAGCTCGATCGCGACGACCACGACCACCGCCACCAGCGTGTACAGCGTGTACTCAGGCATCGTCACCGCCCCTCCCCGGACCGAAAGGGGACAGTCCCCTTTTGGTCCGCGCCGGAATGAAAGGGGACAGTCCCCTTTCGTTTCGGTGGCCCCGGCAGAAGGGGGGACGGTCCCTCTTCTGCGGGCTTTCGGACGGCGCGGCGATGCAGGACGGTGCCGACCCCCTCGTAGGTCAGCAGGCCGCAGATCGGGATCACGATGAAGAACACGACCTCCTCGACGGGGACGGCGCCGGGCAGCAGCCAGCCGGTGGTGTGCGCAGGGCTGTACGTCCAGTGGCCGCGGGCGATCGCGACCGCGTCCCAGACGTAGAACACGACCAGCGCCGGGACGATCGCCAGCAACAGCCGCAGTGGACGCCGGTACACCCGCGCCCGCAGCCAGAACTCCAGCGGCAGCGTCACCGCCAGGCAGGCCGCCATCAGGAGCAGGTACTCGAACCTCATGCGGCCGCCCTCGGCCCGGCCACCAGGAACCCGGCGGCCGTAACCGCCTTGCGCCACGTCGGCACCCGGGCACGTCCGGAGAACACGTCGTAGTCGCGGGCCTCGATGCGTTCGAGGATCCGCGAGTACAGCGCGAGCGCCGTGCCCACGCACCGCGCGGACGCCGGGGGCAGCAGCGGCACGCCGGTGCGGGCCAGCGCGTACAGCTCGCGGTTGCGCGCGATCTCGAACGCGAGCACCTCACGCCATGCGTCGTCCACCCGCCGCCGCCACGGATCGGCGCCGAAGCGGCGCAGGTCGTCGGCCGGCAGGTAGACCCGGCCACGGTCGAGGTCCTCCCCCACGTCGCGCAGGAAGTTCGTGAGCTGGAACGCGAAGCCCAGCGCCCGCGCGGGCTCCTTCGCCGCCGGCGACAGCGGCTCCAGGACCGGCAGCATCATCTCCCCGATCACCGCCGCCGACCCCTCCATGTAGCCGCACAGGTCCTTCCACGTGTCGTAGCCGGCCACCCGCAGGTCCATCGCCATCGCGTCGAAGAACCGGTCGAAGCACTCGTGCTCGATGCCGGTCACCTGCACCGTGCGCGCGATCGCGGCCAGGGTCGCGTCCGCCGGGTCGCCGGCCAGCGCCCGTTCGAAGGACGCGCGGAAGCCGGCCAGCGCGCGTCTGGTCGCCGCGCCCCGCTGCGTGGTGGCGCCATCGGCGTCCACGATGTCGTCGGCCAGCCGGCACAGCGCGTAGATCGCATGGACGTGGCGCCGCTGCCGCTTCGGCAACAGGACCGCTCCCCAGTAGTAGGTGGTGCCGTACGCGCGGGTGAGGCGCGCGCACTCGGCGTACCCGGCGGCCAGCTCGTCGGTCATCGCCCACCCCCCAGGTAGTC
The DNA here is from genome assembly GCA_020161755.1 of Actinomycetota bacterium. Classification (GTDB taxonomy): domain Bacteria; phylum Actinomycetota; class Actinomycetes; order Propionibacteriales; family Propionibacteriaceae; genus Propionicimonas. Next base: position 28,502 of record JAIUOS010000023.1, on the reverse strand, counting down.
GCGGACGCGGTCGGCGGCCAGTTCGCCGCTGATCAGCACCATCGGGACCCCCACCCCCGGCGTGGTGCCCGAGCCGGCGAAGAACACCCCCGGCAGGCGCGGCTCCACGTTGGCCGGACGGAACGGCCCGGTCTGCGCGAACGTGTGCGCGAGGCTGAACGGGGTGCCCATCGCCAGGCCCTGCGCACGCCAGTCCAGCGGCGTCACCAGGTGCTCGGTGACGATGTCGTCGGGGTAGCCGTTGGCCTGGAGGAAGCCGTGCAGCCGTTCGCGTGCCGGGCCGCGTTCGGTCGTCCAGTCGACCGAGCCGCCCAGGTGCGGCACCGGCTCGAGCACGTACAGGGCGCTGTGCCCCGGCGGCGCCATGCCCGGCGCGTCCAGGCTCGGGATGGTGACCAGCCGCGACGGGTCGCCCATCAGTTCCTTGCGCGTGATCAGCTGGTCGAACGACTCCGCCCACGCCCGCGCGAAGTGGATGTTGTGGTGCGCGACCCCCGGACGCGGCTCGCCGCGCACCCCGACGTGCCACACCAGGCAGGACGGCGACCAGTCCGCGCCCCCCAGGGCACGCGGCGGGCGCAGCTGCGGCAGCAGTTCGGCGTACGCCGTCGGCAGGTCGGACGTGATCACGACCGCGTCCGCGGCGATCCGCTCGCCGCCCGCGACCACCCCGGCCAGCTTGCCGGTCGCATCGGTGAGCAGGCTCGTCACCGGGTGCTCGTACCGCACCTCCGCGCCCGCGCTCGTGAGGGCGGACGCGAGCGCGCGCGGCACCTGGTGCATGCCGCCGACCGGGAAGTAGGCCCCCGAGATGCAGTCCATGTAGGTGATGACCGCGTAGATCGCCAGCGCCTCGGCAGGGGCCAGTCCGGCGTACATCGCCTGGAACGTGAACAGCCGCACCAGCCGCGGGTCGGCGAAGTGGCGGGAGACCGCCTTCTCCAGGCTGCCGAAACCGCCCAGGCGCACCAGCTTGGCCGCAGGCACCGGCCGGGTGAGCAGGTCAACGGGCGAGTCGAAGTTGCGCTCGATGAAGTTCGGTACTTCAACGTCATACAACTCCCGTAGCCAGTCGACGAAGCCGGGGAACGCCCGGGCGTCCGCGGCGAGACCGCGCAGGCGAAGCTCGGCGACCTGGTCGGCGGGGTCGGCGCGCACCAGCAGCTCCGAGTCGTCGTCGTACACCGCACGGTAGGCGGGGTCGAGCCGGATCAGCGGCAGGTCGGCCGCCCGGTCACGTCCCAACCGGGCGAACGCCTGGTCGAGCAGGTGCGGCATGGTCAGCACCGTCGGCCCGGTGTCGAAGGTGAAGCCGGCTGCCGTCCACGTCCCGGCCCGCCCGCCGGGCTCGCCGCCGCGTTCGAGCACCACCACGTCGTGGCCGTCGCCCACCAGCCTGGCCGCGGCGGCCAGCCCGGCGAGGCCGGCACCGACCACGGCGACCCGGCTCACGTCTCCCGCCAGGCGACCCGGCGGGCGAGCGCCTCCAGGCCCGCGGCCGCGTCACGGTCGATCGCCTCGTCCGCGAGCGCCCCGAACGCGGCGGTGACCGCCTCACGGATCATCTCCTCGACCTCGCCGATCACCCCCGAGGCCACGAGCTCCGCCTGGAGCGCACCCACCAGGCCACGGGACGCGCGTCCGCGCGCGGCCCGGCCGAGGGCCCGGCGCCAGCGCGGCGAGAACCGCTGGCTGGCCAGCGCCATCAGCACGGTCGGCTTGCCGGCCACCAGGTCGTCGCCGACCGGCTTGCCGGTGGCTCGGGTGTCGCCGATCACGCCGAGGATGTCGTCGCGCAACGCGAAGGCCTCCCCCACCGCCACGCCGTAGCGTTCGAGCGCGGCGAGGGTGTCGGGTCCGGCGCCGGCCGCGACCGCGCCGAGCTGGAGCGGCCGCCACACCGTGTAGGCACCCGACTTGGCCCGCGCCACCTCCCGGGCGTGCGCGACGTCCCGGCGTCCGTTGGCCGCCCCGACGAGATCGCGACCCTGGCCCACCATCAGTTCGATGATGAGCGTCCGCCACAGCTCCTGGAGCGGCCGCGGCAGCTCCGCCACCAGGAGTCCGGCCTCGCTGTGCGCCAGGTCGCCGGCCAGGATCGCGATGTTCTCCCCGTACCGCCGCGGGTCGCCTGTCCCGTTCAGGGCGACGTGCTGGTCGCGGGCGCTCGCGTGCACCGAAGGACGTCCCCGGCGGGTCTCGGAGGCGTCCATCACGTCGTCGTGGATCAGCGCGAACACGTGCAGCAGTTCGAGCGCGGCCCCGACCCGCACCAGGTCGTCGCGACCGCGCCCGGTGCGGTGACCGCCGCCCGCCACCCAGCCCCAGTGGGCCATCCGCGGACGGAACCGCTTGCCACCCGATCGAACCATCTCCTCGAGCAGGTCGAGCACCGAGTCGGTGCGCAGCACCCCCTCCCGGGGTACCACGGCGGCCGCGAGATCGGTCCAGTTCGCCCGCAGGGAGCCAAGGGTCCGGGCGACCTCCGACTCGACCGCGGCCACCGTGGTGTCATCGGCGCCGGGAGATCGGTCGCGACCGACGCCGCGCCGGGCCGAGGAATTCATCAGGGTCATGCGGCACCCGCCTTGCGCAGCGCCTCGTCCAGCAACGGCACCTGCAACCCGCACCACGGGCTGAGCAGGAACGGGGAGACCGCGACCACGCGCACCAGATCGTCCCAGTCGATCCAGCTGGTCTCGCCGACCTCGTCCGGATCGGGGTCGAGCAGGCTGCCGAGCCGGCCCACCCACACTGGACAGAACTCGTTCTCCACGATGCCGGAGGCGTCGGTGGCGGTGTAGCCGAAGTCGGGCAGGACGAGTTCGAGGTCCTCGACGACGGCGCCCAGCTCCTGGGCGACCCGACGACGGACGGCGTCCTCGGCGGCCTCACCCGGACGCGGGTGCCCGCAGCAGGAGTTCGTCCACACGCCCGGCCAGGTGCGTTTGGTCAGCGCGCGGCGGGTGAGCAACACGCGTCCGTGGTCGTCGAAGAGGTAGCTGGAGAAGGCCAGGTGGCGTGGCGTCCGGTCGGTGTGGACGCGGCTGCGTGCCGCCTCCCCGATCGGGCGGTCGCGCTCGTCGAGGAGCACCACGAGGTCGTCAGTTGCGCCAGCGGTCATCCCGGGAGCCCCTCAGTGGTGGACGTGGACAGGAACAAGCTGACCGGCCCTCCTCAGCCAGATCAACCCGGTCGCGGTCAGCACAACTGCGGCGGCGACGGCGGCCGCGACGCCGGTGAGGCTGGACGCCGGCTCGCCGGCCAGGCGTCCGACGGCGATCCACGACAGCCCCCACACCATGGCCGCCGCGACGCCGATCCGTGCGCCGAGAACCATCGCCAGGACCACGCCGATCACGGCGGCGACCGCGAGGACGCCCACCGCCCAGAGCTCGGCGACCTCGTGGCCCGGGTCGACCCCGGACGCCACCAGGGTGGCGGTGATGTTGGCGACGGTGGCGACCGAGACCCAGCCGAGGTACAGCCCGAAGGTGCCGTCGACGATGAGCTTCTCGACCTGACCTGCGGACTGCGGCGCGCCGAGGCGGCGCATCAGCACGCCGAGCACCACGACCAGCGCCACGATCACGACCACGCTCAGCCACAGCTGGCCGGCCTGGGTGACGAGGAGCCACGCGCCGTTGAGCACCATGGACGCCGCCGCGAGCCAGCCGATCCGACGGGCTCTCGGGGAGGCGGTGTTGGACGGGAGCCACTGCCAGACCACGTAGGCGATCAGGCCGGCGTAGATCAGCGACCAGATCGAGAACGCCCGGACGGCCGGCGCGAGCAGCGTGGCGGTCGCCGACAGGCTGCCTCCCGACGACTCCTCGACCCGCGTGCCGAGGACACCGATCCCGAACAGGGTTCCCACCACCATGAACACCGCACTCGCTGTGACACCGAGCTGCCGCACGCGATCAGTCATGTCGCCTCCCCTCATCTCCAACCTTTGACATTTGAGTCTGTCAGCGGCACCAAACATTGGACAAGCCACCGGCGCAACATTGGACAAAAGTGCGCACAATGCTGGGCTCGCGCCGTCCAGGGTCGTATCCTCGACCTGACATGGTCACCATCAAGAAGGCAGCCGAGCTGACCGGGGTCCCCGAGCACACGCTCCGGGCCTGGGAGCGTCGCTACGGGCTGGTGGACCCGTCCCGTACCGAAGGCGGCTATCGCACGTACGACCTGCGCGCGCTGGACACGATCCGCACCATGAAAGGCCTTGTCGACACCGGGTGGACGGCCCGGGACGCGGCCGTGGAGTCCACCCGGCGCGCCCTGCCAGCCGCGGCGCCCGCGTCCGACGACCTCGTGCCGGCCGCCATGGCGCTGGACGCCGACAACGTCGCCCGCATCCTCGACGAGCAGTTCGCCCTGGCCTCGTTCGAGACGGTGGTCGACGACTGGCTGATGCCGGCGCTGTTCCGGCTCGGCCAGGCGTGGGCGCGAGGTGAGGTCTCCGTGGCCGGGGAGCACCTCGTCAGCAACGTGGTGATGCGCCGGCTCGCGCACGCCTACGACGCGGCCGGACGCGGGACCGCCGGGCGGCCGGTGCTGATCGGTGCGCCGCCCGACGTCGATCACCAGATCGGCCTGCTCGCGTTCGCCACCGCTGCCCGCCGCGCAGGGCTGTCCACCATCTACCTGGGTGGCCACGTGCCGGCGGACGCCTGGCGCCACGCCGTGACCACCGTGCGACCGCGGCACGCGGTCAGCTCGCTCCACCGGCGCCGGGACGCCGACCGGCTCGCCCCGGTCGCCGCCGAACTCGCCGACATCGCCGACCTCACCCTCTGGGTCGGCGGACGACACCAGGGCCTGGCCCCCACCCCCTGGCGACCGCTGGGCCACTCCATCGCGGACGCGGCCCGGCGGCTCGCCACCACCGGCTGACGGTCGGGGGCGGAGGCTGGCACGGTCGTACTCCCGGGCCACGAATGCCGGGGAGCATCTCGGGTAAGTGCTAATTGCCCACGGGGCAAGGTCCGATGGCCACCCGGGTCGCCACCGGACCAGGTGTGTCGGTTGAGCCAACAGCCGGCACACCGCCACCGCACGTCGGACGGGGTTCGCGGTCGCCGGAGTTGCCGACCGTATTAGGGTTGAGGCGCAGTTCTGAGAGGTCCGCGCCTGCCGCGGCCCTGCCCGATGGAGCCGAATGACGCCTGAGATCGCCGCCGCGGACCCGCCCGGCCCGGTGTCGTCGCCGCCCGAATGGCTGCGGTGGATCTCCACCCGCGGCGAGATGGGCGCCAAGGTCGCGTCCTTCGACTGGGCCGGCACCCGCCTCGGACCGATCACCGGCTGGCCCGCGGCCGCCCGCGGCGCGGTCGTGCTGTGCCTGGGCTCGCTGTTCCCGATGACGCTGCGCCTGGGCGACGAGCTGATCGTCCTCTACAACGACGCCTGCCGCGAGGTCTTCGGTCCCGAACGGTTCAGCGCCGCCCTCGGCCGGCGCAGCGACGAGGTCTGGCCCGAGGCGGACGCCGAGTCCCGCGCCCTGATCGAGCAGGTGGTCACCACCGGGGAACCCTTCTTCGCCGTCGACCGCGGCGTCCACCTCGACCGCGCCCTGCCCGGCGAGGAGTGCTACTTCACCTTCAGCCATTCCGCGATCGTCGAGGACGACGGACGCACCAGCGGCGTCATGTCGGTCGTCGTCGAGTCGACCTGGCAGGTCCTGGCCGACCGGCGCCTGCGCTGCCTCGAGCGCCTCGGACGCGAGATCGTCGACAGCAGCACCCAGACCGAGCTGGCCGAACTCGCGATGGCCGTGCTGGCCTCCAACGCGGCCGACCACCCGGCCGGCGCCCTGTTCCGGGCCACGCGCTCCGGCGACGACGTGGGGGCCGCGCTGGCGAGCTTCGGCGAGCCCATCGACCACGACCGCGCCGGCGCGCTTGCACGGGCGTGCCTGGCCGACTCGGCCCCGCACCACGACAACGGCGAGGACACGGCGGCCGCACGCCTGCACGCCTACCCCGTCCTCGAACCCGAGACCCACACCCCCACCCACGTGCTGGTGATCCGGCACCACGCCGCGCGGCCGTGGGACGCCGAACTCGACAGCTACCTGACGCTGCTCGCGATCTCGCTGGCCGCCGCGCTCCTGACCCGCACCGAGCTGTGGACCGAACGCGACCGGGTCGCGCGCGCCACCGCCCTGGATGCCGCGAAGTCGCAGTTCTTCACCGGGATGAGCCATGAACTGCGCACCCCGCTCACCCTGATCTCCGCCCCCGTCGAGGACATCCTCGCGCGCGACCTCGACGACCACACCCGCGCCGACCTGGCCCTCGTGCAGGCGAACGTCGCCCGCCTGTCCCGGCTCGTCGAGGCCATGCTCGACTTCAACCGCATGGAGGCGGGACGGCTGGTGCCCCGCCTGCGCCGCTGCGACGTCACGACGCTCGTCCGCGGCCTGGCCGCCACCTTCGCCCCGACGCTCGAACGCGCCGGGCTGGAGTTCGTCGTGGACGTGCCCGACCTGGCCCGGCCGGCCCTCGTCGACCACGACGTGCTGGAACGGATCGTGCTCAACCTGCTCTCCAACGCCGTGAAGTTCACCCCGTCCGGCTCGGTCACGCTGAGCCTCGATTCCGACGACACCGGCTACGCGATCACCGTCACCGACACCGGGTCCGGGATCGATCCCGACGACCACGACCGGGTTTTCGCCCGCTTCGAGCGGCTCGGCCCCCCGTCCGGTACCCGCGCGCCGGTCGGGGCCGGCATCGGGTTGGCGATGGTGCGACAGCTCACCGAACTCCTCGGTGGCACCGTCGCGCTGCGTTCGGCGCTCGGCGAGGGCAGCACCTTCACCGTCCGGCTGCCGTTCGAGCCGCCGGAGCCGGCGGGCACCGGCGACTCGATCACGCCGCGGCGTGCGCCGTCCTTCCTGGCCGAGTTCGCGGAGTGGACGGCGTCTGCGCCGGCGTCCGCCCGCACCGACCGCCCACGGCTGCTGGCGGTCGAGGACGACGCACAGCTGGCGCGGTTCCTCGCCGACAGCCTCAGTGACTCCTACGTGGTCGAGACCGCCGCCGACGGGGCGTCCGCGCTGGAGGCGATCCGGCGCGACCGGCCCGACGTGGTGCTGAGCGACCTCGCCATGCCCGGCGTCGACGGGCTCGAACTGGTGCGGCTGATCCGCGACGATCCCTCGCTGCGCGGCCTGCCGGTGCTGCTGCTGTCGGCCCGCGGCAGCGACGACGCGGCGGCCGCGGGACTCGGCGAGGGCGCGGACGACTACATCGCCAAGCCCTTCACGCTGGTCGACCTGAAGGCGCGCATCGCGGCCAACCTCGAGCGCGCCCGCGAACGCTCCCTCGACACGGCCTGGCGGCGCGCGGTGATGACCGCCATCCACGACGGGCTGGTGATCTTCGACGCCGAGGGCCTGGTGCTGGAGATGAACCAGGCGTTCAGCGACCTGCTCGGCTACACCATGGCGGACGGGCCGTTCCGCCCGCCCTACCCGTGGTGGCCCACCGAGGAGGAGGACGCCGAGGCGCTCGCGGTGATCACCGCGGCCTACGAGGAGGCCCGGGGCGGCGAGGACCGTACCGGCGAGTTCGAGTTCTACCGGCGCGACCGCCAGCCGGTGTGGGTCGAGTCGACCGGCGCGCAGGTGCGGCACCGCGAGAGTGGCCTCACCGCCACCGTGCGGACGCTGCGCGACATCTCCCGCGAGCACGTCGCCCGCGAGCGCCGGGTGGCGGCAGCGCAGGTCAGCGCCGACTTCAGCTCGATTGACGAGCTCGACACGCTGCTCGCGGTCGCCGAGCACGGCCTGGGGGTGCTGTTCGACGGCGGGAGCACCGTGCAGCTGAACCTCGACGAGACCCACCAGCTGCTGCTGAGCGGCGGCGTCACGGTCACGGCCGAGAGCCTTCCCGAGCAGGTGCGCGCGGGCCTCGCCGGTGACCCCGGCAGCGAGGCCCGCGGCCGGCGTCCGGGCATCCTGCTGGTGCCGCGGAGCAGCGCCTCCGGAGTCCGCGCGTGGGTGCAGTTCCTCCGTCCGCGGGCGATCGGCCCGGACGAGATGATCGTCGCCGACCTGCTCGCGCAGTCCCTGGCGCTGGCCGTCGACCGGGTGATCTCCGCGCAGCGCGCCGCCGACCGCGAGGCCAACCTCCAGGCCGCGATGGAGAGCCATCGGCTCGTCGGACAGGCGATCGGCATCCTCGTCGAACGCCACCGGTTGATGCCGGCGCAGGCGTTCCAGCGGCTACGTGCGGCCAGCCAGAACCGAAACCTGAAGCTGCGTGAGGTCGCCCGTCGTGTGATCGAAACCGGGGTGGAGCCCGAGGAGGCCTGAGCATGGTCCGCCGGGCCCTTGGGCCGGCCTCGACGGCGACGCCGTCACCATCGATGCCACGGCCCTGCCGGGGGCGCTCACGGCCCTACCCAATTCGTGGCGCCACCACGACAGACACGAACCACGCCAACCTGCCCCCTCCAGATCAGGTCGCCGTGCCCTTCGTGCTCCCGGAGGTTGGCGGATCCGCCGAGAGAGGCCTTCCTCGACCATAGGCGACGCGCCTCGAAATGGTCAGACCCCTTCCGGGTGACCAATCTCCTCAGCCCGTGAAATCATCCGGTTCGACGTCGGCGAGGAACTCCTGGAACGCCGCCATCTCGGCCTGCTCGTCCCCGGCGGCCTCGGCGTCCGGCATGCCGGCCTCGGCGAACACCGCTTCGGCCACGAACACCGGCGCACCCGCGCGCACGGCCAGGGCGATCGAGTCCGAGGGCCGGGCGTCGATGACCTGGCTCCCCATCGGTGTCTCGAGGCTGAGCTCGGCGAAGAAGGTGCTGTTCTCGAGCCGGGTGACGACCACCTTCTCGACCGCCGCGCCGAGGCGGGCGACCAGCGTCGCCATCAGGTCGTAGACCTGGGGCCGGGCCGGGGCCTCGCCCGAGATCGCCATCATGATCGCGGCCGCCTCCGGCACGCCGACCCAGATCGGCAGCAGCCGCCGCGCACCCGGTTCGGCGCCGACGGGAGCGAGCACGATCACCGGCTGGCCCCGCGAATCGACCGCGACACTGGCGATCTCGACCTGGATCATGGCCCTCCTCCGACGCACCCATGCTAGGTCGGCCAGCTCGGCCCCGTTGGCTGTCACCCGAAAGGGGACTTGCACAACCCAGTCTCAGATAGTCTTAACAAAACTCTCAGGATCCGTTATGGTTAGCGCCGTTCAGGCTCCCCCATGCCCCCTCTGACATCAGGTGGTCCGATGACTGCACTGCCCACAGTTCCGCCCCCGGCGGCTTCCGGACCTTCACGACGGGCCGCCCTCGGGCTCGCTGCGGGAGGTGGACTCGCCCTCACCGCGTTCGGACGGGCGACCCCGGCACAGGCCGCTCCGGTGTACCCGATGTCGCCGGTGCTCCCCGCGGTCATCGGCGACCTCGCCAAGAGCCTCGACCTCACCTCGACCAAGGAGTGGCACCTCGCCCGCCGGGTCTGCCCGGCGCCGACGAAGGCGATCGTCGCCCAGATCGCCGAGCTCGGCACCACGGCCTGGATCGACAAGCAGCTGAACTGGACGAAGATCAGCGACAAGACCGCGGACAAGCTGATCAAGAAGCACCTCAGCTTCACCACGATGACCGCGTCCCAACTGGTCAAGGCGAGCAAGAACGAGGCGTGGCGCGGCGGCAAGGCGCTGAGCACCTCGCGCACGATCCGCCAGGTGTTCACGAAGCGCTACCTGTACGAGTCGATGGTCGACACGATGGCCGACCACCTCTACGTGTGCGCCGACGGCAAGGCGTCCGACCTCGCGGCCTGGTTCGACTGGTCGGTGATCCGCAAGTACGCGCTCGGCAAGTTCTCCGACATGCTGTACGCCGCGGTACGGCACCCCGGGCTGCTGGTCTACCTGGACAACCAGTACAACTCCGCGGACAACCCCAACGAGAACCTCGGACGCGAACTCCTCGAGCTCCACACGGTCGGGGTCGAGGACGCGGACGGCAACCCCCGCTACACCGAGGACGACGTCCGCGCCTCCGCGCTGCTCCTCACCGGCCACGGCTACAACTGGCAGAAGCGCACCTACGCCTTCCATGCCGACCAGCACCACTTCGGTGAGCTCACGATCATGGGCAAGACCTACGCCAACGCCGAGGGCGACGGGCCGGCGACCCTGAAGGCCTACCTCAGGGACCTCGCCGCCCACCGCGGCACCGCCGAGCACATCGCGCGCCGGCTCGCCACCCGGTACGTCTCCGACACCCCGTCCACCGCGCTCATCTCGAAGCTCGCGGACGTGTACGAGGCGAACGGCACCTCGCTGAAGGCGGTGCTGCGGGCGCTGCTGCTCAGCGACGAGTTCGCCGAGGAGGTCGGCTCCAAGTGGCGCCGTCCGCAGGAGACGCTGGCGACGATGATCAAGGCCCGCAAGCCGTACAAGATCAAGACCGGGAAGAACGACACCCAGACCAAGAACCTGTGGAACATCACCGGGACCGCCCAGTGGCTGCTCTACCTGGAGGACCACCAACCCCGGATGTGGCCCGTGGTCAACGGCTACCCCGACAAGGCCGGTGCCTGGATGGGGACGGCCGCGCTGTTGAGCTCCTGGTACACCGCCAATGCCCGCACGAACTGGGGCAACGACGAGGACTGGCCGTCGAAGTCGGGGTCGTGGCGGTCGGCGCTCGGCCTGAAGACCGGGATGCTGGCCACGGACGCGGCGAAGAAGATCACCCGCGACCTCACCGGCTACACGTGGAAGCAGGAACACCTCGACATCGTGGTGGCACGCCTGAAGGGCGACGCCACCGTCGAGACGCTGAGTGCGAACCAACTGAAGTACAACCTCGGCATCGCGCTCGACTTCGTCTTCTGCTCCCCCTACTTCAAGCTCCGCTGAGAGGTCGTTCACGCCATGACCAAGAACCTGGACGCCTCCCTGCTCCGCGGTGAGGCCCTGCTGCACGAGGACCTCATCACTCCCCTGCACCACCACGACGAGGCCCACAACAAGCTGATCGCGACCGTCGGCGGTCGTTCGCGCGTGGTCAGCCCGGACGAGGCCAACCGGCTGGTGACCACGCTGCGTCCGAACACCCGGGTCGACGACCCCGGCGTCGAACACGTCCCGACGGGACCCCGGTTCGCACGGCGCGGCCTGTTCAAGGGCTCGCTGATCGGGATCGGTGGCCTCCTGGCCGCCTCCGCGGTGCCGCGCTACTCGTTCGCCGCCGGGAGCGGACGCGACCTGCTCGTCTGCGTGTTCCTGCGCGGTGGTTTCGACGGCCTGGCCGCGCTCGGCGCAGTGAACGACAACTACTACCACGACCTGCGCGGCAACGTCCGGGTCACCAGCGGCCTGAAGCTGTCGTCGGACTACGTCCTGCACCCCGGGTTCTCCGCGCTCGGCGACATCTGGAAGGACAACCAGATGGCGGTCGTGCTCGGCTCGGGGCACCCCGCCGTCACCCGGTCGCACTTCGAGGACCAGGACATGTGCGAACGCGCCGCGTCCGCCAACCAGCGGTCGGGGTGGATCGGACGCCACATCGTCTCGTCCTCGGCCTCCTCCGGGACGTTCCGCGCGATCACCATGGGCAACCAGCGGGTGGTGCTGTCGCTGACCACCACCGGCTACCAGGCGCTCGCCATGTCCAGCGTCGACTCCTTCAAGCTCGAGTCGGGCTGGAACGACAGCGCAAACCTCGTCCGCGACCTCGGCATCGTCTACGGGGACGCGGGCGGCGTGCTGGAGACCCAGGCCAAGGCGACGATCGACGCCGTCACCAGCCTGGGCACGCTCCGCGAGAAGACCTACGCCCCCGAGGGTGGTGCGAAGTACGACAAGGACTCCGAGTGGCACAAGGGCCTGCAGGACATCGCCCGGCTACACAAGGCCGACCTCGGCCTCGAGGTGGCGTGCATCGACTACGGCAACTGGGACATGCACCAGAACATCGGCGCCCCGACGGACGCGGACGGCTGGTTCACCCGGCAGGCCAAGGACTTCGCCACCGGGATCGCCGCGTTCCGCAAGGACCTGGGGACCCGCTGGAACAGCGTCACGGTGGTGACCATGAGTGAGTTCGGTCGCCGCGCCGAGGTGAACGGCGACGGCGGCAGCGACCACGGGCACGGCAACATCGCGATGTTCATGGGCGGCGGCATCAAGGGCGGCAAGGTCTACGGCGAGATGCCCGAGCTCAAGGCGTCCAACCTCGACGAGGGCGACGTGCCGATCACCACCGACTGCTGCAGCATCAGCGAGAAGTTCGCCGGGTTGAGGAAGGTGTCCGTCGTGGCGGAGAACACGACGATCGCCACCAGTAGCGCCGCGAGCGGCCCCGCCACCTGCGTGGTGAGGAAGCCCCGTAGCCGGTCAACGCTCCCCTTGGGATCCGTCACCGCCTCCCCCTTTCGTTCAGGACTTCCTGGGGCCAGGACACGGCCTGACCCCAGGAAAGGTCGGTCACTCGCCCCAGCAGTTCTGCAGGCCCCAGGCGGTGTCGTGCGACTCGATGCCCTCGACCGGCCGGTCGGTGATCAGGGCAGTACCAGAGTCGATCACACCCGAGGGCTTGGTGCCACTCTCGACGTAGTCGACGATCGCCTGGACGGCCAGTTCGCCCATCCGGCTCGGGAACTGCATGACCGTCGCGCCGATCTCGCCGTCGACGACGCTCTGGACGCCGGAGCAGCTGCCGTCGATCGAGGTGATCGCGATCTGCTCCTGCTTGCCGGCGTTGCTGATCGCGATGAACGCGCCCTGGGCAGCCGGCTCGTTGATGGTGTAGAGGGCGTTGATGTCGGGGTGCGCCGAGAGGAGGTTCTCCATCGCGGTCTGGCCGGTCTCGACGTTCGACTTCGTCAGCGCCGTTCCGACGATCTCCGGGGAGTCCTCGGTCAGCCCGAATCCTTCCAGGAAGCCGTTGTGACGGGCCGCGGCGGTCTTGTCGGAGAGGTCGTAGTCCAGCATGGCGACCCGTGGCTCCTGATCGCCCAGCGCGGCCTTCGCCCACTGGCCCATCAGGCGTCCGCCGGCGAGGTTGTCGGTCTCGAAGGAGGCGTCGGCGGCGTCCACCGGCTCCAGGGAGGTGTTGACCGTGACGACCAGGATCCCGGCGTCACGAGCCCGCTGCACGACGTCGACCAGCGCGGTGGCGTTGGCCGGGTCGAGCACGATCCCCTTGACTCCCCGCGCGATCATGTTTTCGATCGCATCCACCTGGGTGGCGGAGTCGCCGGCCGTCTTGGATTCGGCCGTCGTCACCTCCAGCCCGGCGGCCTTGGCCGCGTCGACGGCGGCCTGCTGGAGCTTGGCGAAGAACGGATTGGCGAGCTGCTGCTCGACGATGCCGATCGTGTAGGTCTCGGCCGCCGGGGGCTGGGTGGCGGTCTGGGTACCGGAGGTTGGCGTACCGGAGGGGGCGGGCGTACCAGTAGAACACCCGACGAGAGCCAAGCTGCTGACAACCACCGCGGAACCCACGAAGGCGCTCCAACGATGCATTGCCCTGGTCTGGCGAAGCTTCATTGCGTTCTCCTAACGACGTTGTGGGGCTCCTCCGTCCGGAAGGCCCATCACACCTGGCCCGACGGCGCAGCTGCGATTCTGGCATCAGATTGGCAGCCTTACGCAATGCTGTCAAACAAATAACGTTACTCTTTAGTAACAATGATTTACCAAAGCTACACTGGTGCCGTGACGACGACGCGCCAGCCACCTACCGCCGGCCCTGGTCCTGGCGCCGTACTGGCCGTGGTGATGGACAACGCGGACTGCACTCGCTCGGCCATCGAATCGCTCACCGGGCTGTCCCGCCCGACCGTCACCGAGCGCCTTCGCACGCTGTCGGCCGCCGGGCTCATCCACAAGACCAATCGTCGCGTCGCCTCGGGAGGCCGCCCCGCCACCGTCTACGAGTTCCAGCCGCGCGCCTATGTCTCGTTGTGCGTCGACATCGGCGAGGTGCACACCCGGGTCGCGATCGCCGACCTGCGCAACACCATCATCGAAGAGACCGTTCTCGACCAGCGCGTCAGCGACGGCCCGCAGGCCGTCCTCGCCACGATCATCGAGGCGGGCCGGCAACTCCTGGCGTCCCGTGCCGTGAAGGGCGACCGGCTGGGCGGCATCGGGGTGGGCCTGCCCGCCCCGGTCGACTTCGCCACCGGACGCACGGTGGGCTGGTCGATCATGTCGGGCTGGGAAGGGTACGAGGTCCGCGAGCATCTCGCGGCGGAGTTCGACGTCCCGGTCTTCGTCGACAACGATGTAAACCTGCTCACCCTCGCCGAGCACCGCCTGGTGTGGCCGGAGGAGTCCCACCTGATGTTCATCAAGGCCGGAACGGGCATCGGCAGTGGCTTCGTCGTCGACGGCCGGATCAACCGCGGCTCGCTCGGTGCCGCCGGAGACATCGGGCACGCCCGGATCGCCGGCTACGGCGATCCGGTCTGCCGGTGCGGGAACCGGGGGTGCCTCGAGGCACTGGCCGGAGGCTGGGCCATGGCCAGGGAACTCCGCCTCCTGCAGAGCGGCGAATACGACGGTGTGATGACCGCGCGCGACGTCGTCTCCACGGTCCGGCGAGGCGCGCCCGAGGCCATGGCCCTGATCCGCGACGCCGGGCGCATCCTCGGCGAGGCCGTCGCCTTCGCGACCAGCCTGCTCAACCCGGCGGTGATCGTCATCGGGGGCGAGCTGGCCCGCGCCGGCGACCAGCTGATGGCCGGCGTGCGCGAACTGGTCTACAGCCGGTCTCTCCCCTTGGCCACCAAGGACCTCAACATCTCGCTCAGCAGGCTGGACGAATCGGCCGGGGTGATCGGTGCGGCCTTCCTCGTCTCGGACGCGCTGCTGGCTCCGGAGCGGCTCGACCGGGTACTGCGGGCAACCGGGCCGGCCGCCTCCTGAGGGAGTAGGTCAGCCGCCGCCGACCCGCAACAGGGCCAGGAACATCGCGTCGGTGCCGTGGCGGTGCGGCCACAACTGCACGAAATCTCCCACCGCCGCGTCGGGCACCTCGGGAAGGTAGTCGGCGGCCGGCAGGATCTCCGCCTCACCGGCGGTGGCCAGCACCCCGCGGGTCTCGTCCAGGTGGGGCGAGCAGGTGACGTAGGCCACCACCCCGCCCGGAGCGGCCGCCGCCAGGGCCGAGTGCAGCAGGGCGATCTGCAGCCCGGCCAGGTCGTCGATGTCGGAGGGCTGCCGGCGCCAGCGGGCTTCCGGACGTCGTCGCAGGGCGCCCAGCCCACTGCACGGGACGTCGGCCATCACCTTGGCGAAGCTCCCTGGTGCCCACCCAGGGCGGGTGCCGTCGGCGACGAGGGCGACCGGGGCATTCGCGTCCGTCGCGTAGCCCGCCAGGTTCTGCGCGACCAGGCGGGCGCGGTGCGGCTGGAGTTCGCCGGCCACCAGCCTGGTTCCGGCCTCGATCGCCAGCCCAGCCAGCAGCGCGGCCTTCCCGCCGGGGCCGGCGCAGAGATCCAGCCAGGGGCCGCTGGGCGCAGCCACGCGGCTGAGGGCGAGCGCGACCAGTTGCGAGCCCTCGTCCTGAACCCCGGCGCGGCCCTCGGCGACCGCTGGGACGCCACCCGGCGCACCGGAGGCGTAAGCCCCGAACGGCGAGTAGCGAGCGGGTTCGCCGCCCAATTCGGAGACGGCGGCCAGGCCCGGACGCACCACCAGATGATTGACCGGCGCCCTGTTGTCGGCCTCCAGCGCGGCGCGCAGTTCGGCCTCCCCCGGCTGGCCGAGCGCATCGGCCCAGGCGTCCACGATCCAGCGCGGGTGCTGGGTGGCGAGCGCGAGCGCGTCGCGCGGATCGGCGTCGGCGGTGAGCCAGTCCACCCAGCCGGCCAGGCTGTCGCCGGCGACCTTGCGCAGCACGGCGTTGACGAAGCCGGTGATCCGCGGGCCCACCTCGGCCTTCGCCAGGGCGACGGTGGAATCCACGGCGGCGTGCTGCGGCACGCGCATGGCCAGTAGCTGGTGGCTGCCCAGACGGAGCAGGTCGAGTACGGGTGGGTCGAGCTCGGCCAGCGGACGCTTCGAGACCGCCTGCAGGATCGCGTCGTAGGTGCCCAGCGCCCGGCAGGTGCCGAAGGTGAGTTCGGTGGCGAAGGCCGCGTCCCGCGGTGAGAGGCCGGCCGCCTCGTGGGCGAGCGCGAGATTGGCGTAGGCGTCTTCGTCGCTCACCCGGCGCAGAACCCGGTAGGCCGCGCGCCGTGCGGGATCGGCGCGACGTCCGGCGGAACGGCTCACTCCAGCACCCCGGGATCGCCGCGCAGGCCGTTGGCCCAGGCCGTGGCTGGCATGCCGCGCCGGCCCTGGGGCTGCACCTCCAGCAGCCGCAGGGCGCCGTCGCCGGTGCCCACCAGCACCTCCCTGCGGCCGACCGCCAGCTCACCCGGCGCCAGGCCAGGCACCGCTTCGGCCGCCGGCTCGGCGCGTAGCACCCGGAAGCGCTCGCCGCCGTGGCCGGCCCAGGCCATCGGGGACGGGTTGCACGCCCGCACCAGTCGCGCCAGCTCCGCCGCCGGCGCAGCCCACTCCAGGCGTGCCTCCGCCACCGTCAGTTTGGGGGCGATGGTGATGCCGTCCGCCGGCTGTTCGACGGCCACCGCGCTTCCCTCCGCCACCTGGCCGAGGGTCTCGGCCAGCAGCGCGGCGCCGAGCGGCGTGAGCCGTTCCAGCAGTTCGCCGGAGGTCTCCCCCGGTTCCATCGCCACCGCGGAGGTCGCGAAGACCGGACCGGCGTCCATCGCCGCCACCAGCCGGAAGACGCTGACGCCGGTCACCTCGTCACCGGCCAGGATCGCGCGCTGCACCGGGGCCGCCCCGCGCCAGCGTGGCAGCAGCGAGTAGTGGACGTTCAGCCAGCCGTGGGCCGGGACGTCCAGTACGCGCTGCGGCAGGAGCGCGCCATAGGCGATCACCGGGCAGGCGTCCGGCGCGAGCTCGCCGAGTCGCGCCACGGCCTCGCTGGGACGCGTCGGCCGCAGGAGCTCGATGCCGCGGCTCAGAGCGAGCTCGGAGACCGGGCTGGGCACCGGACGCTTCGACCGTCCCACCGGTGCGTCCGGCCGGCTGATCACAGCGACGACCTCGTGATCGGTGCGATCGAGCAGGTGCGCCAGGGTGTGCGCGGCGACGGTCGGGGTGCCTGCGAAGACGAGACGCATGGGCGTCAGCCTACGACCTGCGGGTCGACCCGGACGCGTAGCGCACCAGCGGTCTTCGCCGCGGCGCGCTGGGAGAGCATCGTGCGCACCGCCGCGATCAGTTCGGAAGCCAGCGGCAGCGCGCAGCGCAGCGTGACCCGCGGCTCGCCGGCGGTCTCGAAGGGACCGTTCACCTGCACGCCCTGGGGCAGTTGCAGCGCGCCCAGCACGTCGTGCAGCACGGCGAACTCACCCTCCAGCGCCACCAGCTTGACCGCAGGGGGGAACCCTGCGGCCGCCCGGTCGGCCAGCTCACGTTCGGCGAAACCGACCGGATCGAGCCGCAGCAGCGCCTGCACCTGCCGATCCGCGGCCTCCCCCACCACCAGGACGGTGCCGCCCTCCTCCCCCGGGCGCACCAGCGCGGTCACCGCGAGCCAGCGTCGCAGTGCCTCCTCGCCGGCCCGCAGTTCGGGCCGTCCCAGGGTCGCCGCGGTATCGAGCAGGACGGCCGCCGCGTACCCGAAGCGCGCGGGGGGCTCCACCCCGGGGGTGGCCAGCACGAGCGTGGATTGTTCGTCCACCTCGCCGACCGGGTGATCGCCGGACGAGGACAGCACCCGTACGCCGGGAAACGCCTTGCCGAACTCCTCGGCGGTGCGGGTGACGCCGGCGACCGGGGTGCGAACCCGCCGGTCACCGCACTCCGGGCAGCGCCAGCCCGCCTGCGGCGGACCGCACCAGGCGCACGCGAGCCCCGCCCTGGTGTGACGCAGCGGTTGACCGCACTTCGCGCAGCGCGCCACCTCGCGACAGCCGGCGCACACCACCACCGGGTGGTAGCCCGCACGCGGCACGCTGACCAGAACCGGGCCGTGGGTCAGCCCGGTGCGGATCGTGGCGAAAACCTCCCGGGGCAGCCGGGTCTCGTCGCTGGCCGTGACGCGGACCGCTGCGGAGACGGCCCGGGTGTCGGCGGGGCTGAGCTGAAGCGGGTGCAGCCAGCCGGTGGCCACCAGTCGCTGCACCTCCGCGGTGCGGGAGCGCGCGGCCAGCAACAGCCCGCAGCCGGCCAGATGGGCGCGCAGCACGGCCACCTCCCGCGCGTGCGGATAGGGAGTCCGCGGCTCGGCGTAGGAGTCGTCCCCGTCGTCCCACAGCGCGATCAGGCCCAGGTCGTGCACCGGGGCGAAGACCGCCGCGCGATTGCCCAGCACCAGCCGCACCTGCCCGCGAGCAGCGGCCAGAAAGGCCCGGTAGCGCGCCGCCGGCCCCAGTTCGGCAGTGAGGGTGACGAAGCTGCCGGCACCGAGACGTTCCTTGGCCCGCTCGGCCAGTTCGGCCAGGTCGCGTGCGTCGGGTACCAGCAGCACCGCTCCCCTGCCCGAACCCAGGGTGGTGGCGGCGGCGTCCAGCAGCCCGCCGGCCCAGTCCCCCACCCCGTCAGGTCGCGGTGCGGTCGTCCAGGTGGCACGCGGCCGGCCGCCCTCGGCGAGCTTCGCCAGGTAGACCTCGCCGTCGGGGTAGCGGCCGAGCACGGGAGGTGCCGGCTCCAGTCGCGGCGCCGGGTAGGCCGGGGGCTCGGCCCGCTCGGTCAGCGCGTGCCGAGGCGGCACCGCCAGCCGCACCACATCGGCGAAGCTGCTGGCGTAGTGGTCGGCGACCGCCCGCACCAGTCGCGTCACCTCGGCGCTCAGCACCGGTTCCGGCGAGAGCACCCCCTGCAGCGGCAGCAGCTTGTCGCGAGCGGAGTCCGTTCGCAGTTCGAGGACGAACCCGTTGCGCAGCCGTCCGGCGAAACGCACCCGCACCCGCGAACCGACCACCGCGGCCTCGGCCAGCTCGTCCGGCACCAGGTAGTCGAACGGACGGTCGAGGTTGGCCAGCGGCATGTCCACCGCCACGCTCGCCACCCGCACCTGCTCCATGACGTGAATGGTAGAGCCCGGCTCCGACGTCGACCCGGGCGAACGCGGGAGCGGTGCGCGTCAGCCCTTGACGGCTGCAGCGAGCGCGTCCGCGCGGTCGGTGCGCTCCCAGGTCATCACGTCGAGCTCGCGACCGAAGTGGCCGTAGTTGGTCACCCGGGAGTAGATCGGGCGCAGCAGGTCGAGATCGCGGATGATCGCGGCCGGCCGCAGGTCGAAGACCTGGCGCACGGCATCCTCGATCTGCGACAGCGGCACCTTCTCCGTACCGAAGCAGTCGGTGTAGAAGCCGACCGGGTGGGCACGTCCGATGGCGTAGGCGGCCTGCACCTCGCAGCGCTCGGCCAGCCCGGCCGCCACCACGTTCTTGGCGACCCAGCGCAGCGCGTACGCGGCCGAGCGATCCACCTTTGACGGATCCTTGCCCGAGAACGCGCCGCCGCCGTGGCGGGCCATGCCGCCGTAGCTGTCGACGATGATCTTGCGCCCGGTCACGCCGGCATCGCCCATCGGGCCGCCGACGACGAACTTCCCGGTCGGGTTCACGTACACGGTCAGGCCGTCGTGCGGGATCGGATAGCGGGCCAGCACGGGCTCGATCACCCGGGCCTTCACCTCGGCGGCGATGGTGGCCTGGCTGACCGCCTCGATGTGCTGGGTGGAGACCACCACCGTGTCGATCCGCACCGGACGGTCGCCGTCGTACTCGACGGTCACCTGCGTCTTGCCGTCCGGCAGCAGGAAGTCGAGGTCGGCCCGCTGACGCACCTCCGCCAGCCGCTCGGCCAGCCGGTGGGCAACGTCGATGGGCAACGGCATGTGGCTGGCGGTGTCGCTGCAGGCGTACCCGAACATCAGCCCCTGGTCGCCGGCCCCCTGCGCATCCAGCAGATCGCGGGAGCCCTCGGCGCGGGCCTCCAGCGCGGTGTCCACGCCGAGCGCGATGTCCGGCGACTGGGTGCCCAGGGACACCAGGACGCCGCACGAGCCGCCGTCGAAGCTCTTCTCCGAGGAGTCGTAGCCGATCTCCAGAATGCGGTCGCGGGCGAGCTTGGCGATGTCGACGTAGCCCGAGGTCGTCACTTCGCCGGCGACCACGACCGTCCCGGTGGTGACCAGGGTCTCCACGGCGACCCGGCTGCGGTGGTCTTCGCGCAGCAGGGCATCCAGCACGTGGTCGGAGACCGAGTCGGCGACCTTGTCGGGGTGCCCCTCGGTGACCGATTCGGAGGTGAAGAGGCGGCTCACGCTGGCTTCCTTTCGGCGGTTCTGAGAGCGAGTGCAGCATCGAGGACGGCGTGCGCGGCAGCGGCCTTGCTGCCGGTCGCCTCCGCGACGACGCCGGACGGGGAGATCACGATCACCTCGGTGGCGTCGGAACCGAAGACCCGGCCACCGGAGACGTCGTTGAGCACGAGCAGCTGGCAGCCCTTGCGGGCGAGCTTCGCCTGGCCCAGCGCGAGGAGTTCGTTGCGGGAACCGGCGGTCTCCGCGGCGAAGCCGACGATCACCTGCCCCGGGGGACGGCGTCCGGAGAGCGTGGCCAGGATATCGGTGGTCTGCGTGAACTCCACCGTCAGGCCGGCGTCGCCGTCCTTCTTCAACTTGGTGGGGCTCGGCGCGGCCGGTGTGTAGTCGGCCGGCGCGGCGGCCATCACCACGAGATCGGCATCGGCGGCGTGGACGAACATCGCCTCTGCCAGGTCGGCGGTGGATCCCACCGGCACGCCGCTCACTGCCGACGGCAGCGGCAGGGCCAGGTTGGCCGCGACCAGCGTCACCTCGGCGCCCCGCGCCGCGGCGCCCCGGGCGAGAGCGACGCCCATGCGGCCCGAGGAGGAGTTGCCGACGAACCGCACCGGATCGAGCGCCTCCCGGGTGCCGCCGGCCGAGATCACGACCTTCTGCCCGGCCAGATCCTGGGCGGCCATCCGCTCGGCCAGCCCGGGGGCGTCCAGCAGCGCGAGCGCGAGCGCTTCGATGTCCTCGGGTTCGGGCAGCCGCCCCGGGCCGGAATCGGCGCCGGTCAGCCGGCCCTCGGCCGGCTCCAGCACCACCACGCCGCGCGAGCGCAGCGTCGCCACATTGGCTCGGGTGGCCGGGTGCAGCCACATCTCGGTGTGCATCGCCGGCGCCATCAGCACCGGGCAACCGGCGGTCAGCAGCACGTTGGTGAGCAGATCGTCCGCTCGTCCGGTCGCAGCCCTGGAGAGCAGATCGGCGGTCGCCGGGGCTACCACCACCAGGTCGGCCTCGCGGCCCAGCCGGACGTGGGGCACCTGCTCGGCGCCGGTGAACACGTCGGCGGCAACCGGCTTGCCCGACAGTGCCGCCCAGGTGGTCGCGCCCACGAACTCCAGCGCGTTGCGGGTGGGCACCACGGTCACCTCGTGGCCGGCCTCGGCGAAACGGCGCAGCAGCAGGCACGCCTTGTACGCGGCGATCCCGCCGGCGACACCGAGCACGATCCGGCTCATGGCGCCGGCTCAGGCCAGTTCGTCGGTGCCGAACGGATCCAGCGAGAAATCGGGGTCGGCTTCGGCCTCGGCGCGAGCGGCGGCCTCCGCCTCGGGGTCGATGTCGGTGCATTCCAGCACGTCGGCGTTGATCTCGCGCAGCGCGATCGACAGCGGCTTCTCCTGGATCCCGATGTCCACCAGCGGGCCGACGTTCTCCAGCAGGCCTTCGCCGAGCTGCGAGTAGTAGGCGTTGATCTGACGGGCTCGCTTGGCGGCGTACAGCACGAGACGGTACTTCGAGTCGACCCTGGTCAGCAGGTCGTCGATCGGCGGATTGGTGATCCCCTCGGGAGTCTGTGTGCTCAAGATGTGCCTTCTGGTCTGGGAGAACCCGGTCTGGGAGAACATTGCCCTGCAGCCGGACGGCTGTTCACAGGCCCAGCAAGTCTACCAACTGATCGACCGCAGTCGAAAAATCGTCGTTGACCACCACGTGATCGAACTCCCCGGCGGCGGCCAGCTCCGCCTGCGCGGTCTGCAGCCGGCGATTCATCTCTGCCTCGTCCTCGGTTCCGCGTTGCAGCAGGCGCTCGCGCAGCGTCTCCCAGCGGGGCGGCGCGATGAACACCGAGCGCACGCCGGGCAGCTTGGCCCGCGCCTGCCGGGCCCCCTGCAGGTCGATCTCCAGGATCACCCGGCGGCCGGCCGCCACGGCATCCTCCACGGGCGCCGAGGGCGTCCCATAGCGATGGACGCCGTGCACCAGCGCCCACTCCAGCAGCCCGTCGGTGGCGATGAGCTCGTCGAAAGCGGCATCATCGATGAACCAGTAGTGCACGCCGTCCACTTCTCCGGGACGGGGCGGACGGGTGGTCACCGACACCGACACCCACACCTGCGGGTACCGATCGCGCAACGCTGCGACGACCGTTCCCTTGCCTACCGCGGTAGGCCCGCAGACGATGGTGACGTCACCGATCACCGAACTCCGCCCTGAGCCCGGCCAGCTGGTGCCGGCCGAGGCCGCGGATCCGCCGGTTCGGCGCGATGTCGAGCTTCTCCATCACGACGGTGGCCCGCTTCTCCCCCACCCGCGGCACCGCCTTGAGCAGATCGACCACCTTGATGTGGGCCAGCACGTCGTCGCCGGCGGAAGCGTCCAGCGCCTCGGCCAGGCTCACCTTGCCGGAGCGCACGTCGTTCTTCAGTTCCGCCCTGGCACGGCGGGCCTGGGTGGCTGCGGCCCGGGCGGCTTCGAGTTGCTCACTGGTGAGCTGTGGAATGGTCACAAGATTCTCCGGCAGACGAAATAGCTGGCTGATGTCGTCAATCTAACGCCCAACTAGGAGCTTCGCAGGAATTCCGGGGAAATCACCCGACCAGCATGTCCACCTTCGCGCGCAGCGCCTGCGGATCCGGACCGGCGCCGATCACCCCGCGTCCCACGACGGCCAGCACCTGGTCGACCGCGTCGCCGAAGAGGGAGGGCAGATCCTCCATCCGGCCACCCTGGGCGCCGATTCCCGGCACCAGGATGGAACCGTTGAAGTCCGACAGATCGCAGCCCAGCGAGCTGTGGGTGCCACCCACCACCAGGCCGACCGCCTTCTGCCGGGATTCCCGGTTCACGGCAGTGGCGGCGTCGATCATCGACTGGACGACCGAGCCCTCACCGTCTTCGGTCAGGGCCAGCTGCACGGTTCCGCCCTCGGGATTCGAGGTGCGCGCCAGCACGTAGATGCCGCGCTCGTAGCGGTGGGCCAGGTCGATGGTGGGCTGCAGCGAGCCGAAGCCGAGGTAGGGCGAGACGGTGATCGCGTCCGCCGCCAGCGGTGCCCCGTCGGCGAGGTACGCCTGGCCGTAGGCGGCCATGGTCGAGCCGATGTCGCCCCGCTTGACGTCCAGGATGCTCAGCGCCGGGGATTCCGCGATATCGGCGAGCACCCGCTCCAGCACGGCGATGCCCGCCGACCCGTAGCACTCGAAGAAGGCCGACTGCGGCTTGAACGCGGCGACCCGGTCACCCAGGGTCTCCACCAGGTGACGGCTGAACCGCTCCACGCCGGCCGCGGTCGCCGGTAGGCCCCAGGCGCTCAGGATCGGCGGATGCGGATCGATGCCGACGCACAGCGGTCCGCGATCGGAGACGATCTCGCGCAACCGACGCCAGTAGGTCGTCACCTGGGGTACCTCCTTGTATCCGCGGCGTTGATCGCTGCGATCAACCCCGGCCCGTGGTAGATGAAGCCAGTGTAAAGCTGGATCAGCGCCGCGCCAGCGTCGAACATCCGCTGCGCGCCGTCGGCGGTCATGATGCCGCCCGCCCCGATCACCGGCAGGCCGGTGTGTTCGGCGACGTAGCGGACGACCTCCAGCGCGCGGGCAGTGAGCGGCGCGCCGGAGAGCCCCCCGGCCTGGTCGGCCAGACCGGCGTCGGAGGGGGCCAGTCCGTCGCGTCCCAGCGTGGTGTTGGTGGCGATCAGCCCGGCTATCCCTGCCGCCGCGCAGGAGGCGAGCACCTCGTCGATCTGCTCCCAGCTCAGGTCGGGGGCGATCTTGACGAAGATCGGGACCGGGTTCGCGTCGAGTTCCGCGGCTCGGGCGACCAGGGCCGCGGTGAGGCCGGCCAAGGCACCGCCGTCCTGCAGGGTGCGCAGGTTCGGGGTGTTCGGGCTGGAGACATTGATCGCGACATAGTCGGCGTGCGGTGCCACGGCCTCCAGGCTGGCCAGGTAGTCGGCGACCGCGTCCTCGACGGCGACCAGCTTGGTCTTGCCGATCGAGACCCCGATCGGGATCCCCGCGCCCCCGTTGCCGCGGCGGATCCCCGCCTCGGCCAGGGTCTGGGCGAGGGCGCCGGCGCCGTGGTTGTTGAAGCCCATCCGGTTGATCAGGGCGTGGCTCTCGCGTAGCCGGAAGACCCGGGGACGATCGTTGCCGGGCTGGGCCTGGGCGGTCACCGTCCCCACCTCGGCGAACCCGAAACCCAGCGAGGCCCAGGCGCGGGCCGCCAGGCCGTCCTTGTCCATGCCGGCAGCCAGGCCGACCCGGTTGGGGAACCGGACGCCGGCCACCTCGGTGGCCACGCCGGAGCTGGCCGCGACCAGATCCAGGATCCCCCGCAACAGCGGGGTGTCGCCGATGGCGGCCAGCAGGCCAATCAGCTGCTCGTGGATCGCCTCGGGGTCGCCGCCGTGGCTGGCGAACAGCACCGGACGCAGCAGCCCGGCGTAGCCGCCCCGCAGCAACTCGGCCGGCAGTCCCATCAGCCGCGCAACTCGGCGGTCACCGCGTCGCTCCACGACTGCAGCGAACGCACCCCGATCTCGTGGCGCTGCAGCGCCTCGATCCCCTGCACGCAGGCCGACAGGCCCTGGACGGTGGTCACGCACGGCACGTCGGCCAGGATCGCCGCCGAACGGATCTCCCAGCCGTCCCGCCGCGGCGAGCCGTCGCGGGACTGGCCGTGCGGGGTGTTGAAGATCAGGTCGACCTCACCGGCCAGGATGGCCTCCACGATGGTCGGCTCCCCGTTCGGGCCACGGCCCTGGGAGTGCTTGCGGATCACCGTCACGTCGACGTCGTTGCGCCGCAGCACCTGCGCGGTGCCCTCGGTGGCCAGCACGGTGAAGCCCATGTCGGCCAACTTCTTGATCGGGAAGATGGCGTGCCGCTTGTCCCGGTTGGCTACCGAGACGAAGACCGTGCCGGAGGTCGGCACCTCGCCGTAGGAGGCCGACTGGCTCTTGGCGAAGGCCGCGCCGAAGCTGGCGTCCAGGCCCATCACCTCGCCGGTCGACTTCATCTCCGGGCCGAGCAGGGTGTCCACCCAGCTGCCGTCACTGGTACGGAACCGGTTGAACGGCATCACGGCCTCCTTCACCGCGATCGGAGCCGCCTCGATGATCGCGGTGCCGTCGGCTCCCGAACGCAGCAGCCCGGCCTCCCGAAGGTCGGCGATCGACTCCCCCAGCGAGATCCGCGCGGCGGCCTTGGCCAGTGGGGTGGCGGTCGCCTTGGACACGAACGGGACGGTGCGCGAGGCCCGCGGGTTGGCCTCCAGGACGTAGAGCAGGTCGCCGAGCAGGGCGAACTGGATGTTCAGCAGCCCGCGCACCCCCACGCCGGCGGCGATCTTGGTGGTGGCGTCGCGGATGACGTCCATCACCTCGCTGCCCAGGGTGAGCGGGGGCAGCGCGCAGGCGGAGTCGCCGGAGTGGATGCCGGCCTCCTCGATGTGCTCCATCACGCCGCCCAGGTAGAGCTCGGTGCCGTCGTAGAGGGCGTCGACGTCGATCTCGATGGCGTCGTCCAGGAAGCGGTCGACCAGCACCGGATGGGCCGGTGTGATGTCGGTGGCCCGCTCGATGTAGGAGGCCAGCGAGGCGTCGTCGTAGACGATCTCCATGCCGCGTCCACCCAGCACGTAGGAAGGCCGCACCAGCACCGGGTAGCCGATCGTGTGCGCGATCTGCAGCGCCTGCGCCGAGGATTCCGCCATGCCGTAGGCCGGGGCGGTGAGGCCCGCCTCGGCCAGCAGCCGGCCGAAGGCGCCGCGCTCCTCGGCCAGGTTGATGGCCTCCGGGGAGGTGCCCAGGATCGGTACGCCCGCGTCCTTCAGCGCCTGGGCGAGCTTGAGCGGGGTCTGCCCGCCCAGCTGCACCAGCACCCCGGCCACCGGCCCAGCCTGGCGTTCGGCGTGCACGACCTCCAGCACGTCCTCCAGGGTGAGCGGCTCGAAGTAGAGCCGGTCGGCGGTGTCGTAGTCGGTGGAGACGGTCTCCGGGTTGCAGTTGACCATGACGGTCTCGTAGCCGATCTCCCGCAGCGCCAGCGTGGCGTGCACGCAGGAGTAGTCGAACTCGATGCCCTGGCCGATCCGGTTCGGCCCGCTGCCCAGAATGATCACCGCCGGCTTGGTGCGCGGCTCGACCTCGGTCTCGGAGTCGTAGCTGGAGTAGTGGTACGGGGTCCGGGCGGCGAACTCGGCGGCGCAGGTGTCCACCGTCTTGTAGACCGGGCGGATGCCGAGCGCCCAGCGCAGCCCGCGCACCACGTCCGGGGAGAGGTTGCGCAGCCGGCCGAGCTGGCCGTCGGAGATGCCGTGCCGCTTGGCCAGCCGCAGCAGCGGCTCGGTCAGGGCGTCGGCGTCGCGCACCCGCACCGCGATGTCGTGGATCAGCAGGATCTGATCCAGGAACCAGGGGTCGATGCCGGTGGCCTCGTGCAGCTGGTCGACGGTCGCGCCCAGCCGGAAGGCGTTCATCACCAGCTTCAGTCGTCCGTCGTGGGGGCGGGACGCGGCTGCCAGCACCTCGTCGAGGGTCTGGGTGAGCTCGCCGGTGAGGTCGAAGCCGGCGTTGGCGTCCTCCAGCGAACGCAGCGCCTTGCCGAGGGCCTCGGTGAAATTGCGGCCGATCGCCATCGCCTCGCCGACGCTCTTCATGTGCGTCGACAACGTCGAATCCGCGGTCGGGAACTTCTCGAAGGCGAACCGCGGCACCTTCACCACCATGTAGTCGAGGGTGGGTTCGAAGGAGGCCGGGGTCTGCTCGGTGATGTCGTTGGGGATCTCGTCCAGGGTGTAGCCGACCGCCACCTTGGCGGCGATCTTGGCGATCGGGAAGCCGGTCGCCTTCGAGGCCAGCGCGGACGAGCGGGAGACCCGCGGGTTCATCTCGATCACGATCATCCGACCGTTCTCCGGATGGATCGCGAACTGGATGTTGCAGCCGCCGGTGTCGACCCCGACCGCGCGGATCACGGCGATGCCGACGTCGCGCAGGTTCTGGTACTCCCGGTCGGTGAGCGTCATGGCGGGAGCGACGGTGATGGAGTCCCCGGTGTGCACGCCCATCGGGTCGAGGTTCTCGATCGAGCAGACGACCACGACGTTGTCGGCCTTGTCCCGCATCAGCTCCAGCTCGTACTCCTTCCAGCCGAGCACTGATTCCTCGATCAGCACCTCGGTGAGCGGTGACGCGGCCAGGCCGGTGCCGGCGATGCGGCGCAGTTCGGCCTCGTCGTGGGCGAAGCCCGAGCCGACCCCGCCCATGGTGAAGGAGGGCCGCACAACGACCGGGTAGCCGAGGTCGCCGGCCGCGGCCACCACCTCTTCGATGGTGTGGCAGATCGCCGACCTGGCCACGCCGACGTCGACGCCGGGAACGTCCAGGCCGAGCACGATCTCCTTGAACTTCTCCCGGTCCTCGCCGGACTGGATGGCGTCCACCGAGGCGCCGATCAACTCCACGCCGTACTTCTCCAGGACGCCGGTCTCGTGCAGCGTGACGGCGGCGTTGAGCGCGGTCTGGCCGCCCAGGGTGGCCAGCAGGGCGTCCGGGCGCTCGGTGGCAATCACCTTTTCCAGGTAGTCGGGCTGGATCGGCTCGACGTAGGTGGCGTCGGCGAACTCGGGGTCGGTCATGATGGTGGCTGGGTTGGAGTTCACCAGGATCACCCGGAACCCCTCCTCGCGGAGCACCCGGCAGGCCTGCGTCCCGGAGTAGTCGAACTCGCAGGCCTGGCCGATCACGATCGGCCCGGAACCGATCACCAGGATGGACGAGATGTCGGTACGGCGCGGCATCAGGCGTCCTTCCCTTCGCGGCGGGCGGTCATCACGTCGATGAACCGGTCGAACAGATGGGCCGAATCGTGCGGCCCGGCGGCCGCCTCCGGGTGGTACTGGACGGAGAAGCTCAGCAGGTCGCCCTCCGGCGAGCGCAGTTCGAGGCCCTCCACCACGTCGTCGTTGAGGCAGACATGCGAGACCCGGGCGTCGCCCCAGGCGGTCGGCGTGCTCCCGGTCAGCGGGGCGTCGACGGCGAAGCCGTGGTTCTGGGCGGTGATCTCGACCTTGCGGGTGGCCAGATCCATCACCGGCTGGTTGATGCCGCGGTGGCCGTACTTCAGCTTGTAGGTGCCGAAGCCGAGGGCGCGGCCGAAGAT
>JAIUOS010000022.1 GCA_020161755.1 Actinomycetota bacterium | reverse complement strand
CGCAACGTGTTCTACCGGTTGTCGGACGCCCACGTCCGGTTGCTGTTGGACGTGACCAGGGAGCACATCACGCACGACCCGCGGCAGGCAGCGGCGGCCGCGGCAGAGGAGGCCTGATGGGCCATTCGCACGAGGTAGGCAGCGCCGCGGGCCGTCATCGCTGGCGGCTCGCTGTCACGTTCGCGCTGGTCGCCGTGTTCTTCGTCGTCGAGTTGTCCGCCGGGCTGCTGTCGGGTTCGCTGGCGCTCATCTCCGACGCCGGGCACATGGCCGCCGACGTCACCACCTTGGGCGCGGCGCTGATCGCGACCCGGCTGGCCACGCGCAAGGACAGCACCGGCCGGCGCACCTTCGGCTCCTACCGTGCCGAGGTGTTCGCGTCCGGATTGGCCGTGCTGATGATGCTCGGGGTCGGCGTCTACATCGGCCTGGAGGCGGTCGGACGCATCGGAACGGCACCGGCGCTCGCGACCGGGATGATGATGGTCGTCGGCGTCCTTGGACTGATCGTCAACCTGGTCAGCATCGTGCTCCTGCGGGCCGGAGCGGGAGAGAGCCTGAACCTGAAGGGCGCCTACTTCGAGGTGATCGCCGACACCGTCGGGTCGGTCGGGGTCATCGTGGCCGGACTGATGGTGTCCTGGACGGGGAACGCGTGGTGGGACACCGGCATCGCCCTGGCTATCGCACTCTTCGTCGTCGTGAGGGCGGTGGCGTTGGGACGCGAGGTTCTGGCTGTCCTGGGACAACACGCACCCGAAGGCATGGAACCCGCAGAACTCACCGACGCCCTGATGGCCGTCACCGGCGTGAGCGAGGTGCACGATCTGCACGTGTGGCGGCTGAACTCGGGGATGGACGTCGCCACGGCACACCTGGTCACCTCACCTGGGGCCACGCCCGGCGCCGTGCTCGCCGATGCCAGCACGACGCTGCGGGACCGTTTCCAGATTGCCCACGCCACCCTCCAGATCGAGACCGCCGGAGATGGCGACTGCCAGGGCGCGGACTGGTGAACCCGAACCGCCGGCGCGTTCGTGGGTGTCAGCGGCAGCAGTTGTCGGTGCAGTCGTCGCCGTCCACAGCGGACGCGGTCGGGGCGCAGCACGCGTCCCCACGCCAGGCGTCGCGCCCTTCCTTGACCGCGAAACCAGCGATGACGAGCGCGGCGATCGGATCGGCCCAGTACCAGCCCAGCGTGCTGTTCAGGACAAGTCCGACCAGAAGCTCATGTTCCGCTTCGGTCCGCTCGCTCATCTGGCGCACAGCCTGCGCCCGACCAATTCGCGCGCCGATTGAGTCGAGGCCCTTCTGCGCGACATCCAAGTCAACCAGCGCCTTGCTTCTCGCCGCATCCAAAGCCTTCTCAGCTGCGCGCGTGGCCGTGAGCGCATGGACGGCTTCATCTTCACGCTCCGCGTAGTCGTCTTCGTCGTCGATGCGAAGTGCTGTGGCGCAGACCGCGCAGTGGTGTTCGTCGTGCTCTCGCGAACGACGCTCGGCGCTGATCGCCGTCTCGCATCGAGGACAGGATTGGGGATCTAGGCCCTGGAAGAGCGCGCTCGCTGCTTTCGACTCCCGAAGACCATTGAGGGCCTTCTCGTCGGCTACTCGAGCAACCTGCGCTTCGACGAAAGCGGCCGCCGCCGCTTCTGCGGCCTGCCCCGCAGCCACGACCCGCTTGCCCGCCGCACTGGCCAGTTGTGCCAACTCCTCCAGACTCTCCGCGGGAGCCTGGTCGCTTAGTGCCTGGAGTCGCGCCTCGGCGTCTGCCCGCCGCAGAGTGGCGTCTTGAAGTTGCTTTGCGATCGCTCCGTATGCGTCCCGGCCACGCCGCTGTTCGGCCTTGAACTCGCTCTCGAGTCGCTGGGCCAGTGCTCGGACACGCATCGATCGTGTTGCTTCGGGCATGTCCAGGAATACCTGCATGAGCCTCACGGGGAGTTGGTCACCAGCCGTGCTGCCGAGAAGGACAGTGTCTGCTCCTGACGGCGGGTACAAGACGCCGAAGTAGGACGGCCAACCGTGTGACTTGATGATCCCTGCCTCGTCCTCAGCGCGTGCCCGGTTGAAGACTTGCATCTCCTCCAGCCCGAGCTGAGTCATCATGAACGAAGCAATCTGCTCGCCCCACTCGTCGTTGCCCCGGGCATTCGCTAGCTCGATGGCACCGCCTGCGATGGAGTCATCGCTCGCCTCTAGGTCTTCGATCGTGCCGGCCAGGATGCGGCCAGCGGTGATCTCCGAGGCCTTCAGAGAGATACGGAATCCGATGGGCAGGCCGTTGAGATGAACGTCAAGCGAAACCTCCTCCAGCCAGGACAACACGTCGGGTTGGAGGCCCCGAGGCTCACCCCTTAGGACGAGCGTCAGCACTTCGAGAATGCTGGTCTTGCCACGGAAGTTGTCGGCCGCGATGACAGTAACTCCTAGGGCGAACTCGAAAGTCTCATCAAAGGGGCCAGGTTCAACTTCCCCGGCCTTCTCACCGCGCAGGCGTAGCCGATCGAGTCGAAGGCTCCGATGGCGCCGGTTGCTCGTCGTCAGGTTGAGGCCGAAGTCGTTGAATACCTGCTCAACTGCCTCTCGCGGGCAGGAGACTCCTGTGGCAACTCGTTCGACGAGACTGGTACTTCCAATCACTGCGGTCCTTCGCTCCCTGCGCTCGCCAGCGCTTCCTCGAGACGGTGCCTGGCGCGGTCGGCGATACCCGCGATACGGGTGCCCAACGCGGCGTCCGCGTATTCAGGCTGGAGGTACTGAATGTCGCGAAGCGCACTGCCACGCCGGCCCGCAGCGAGATCTGCGACGAGTGCCGAACGCTCCACGTAGTAGGAGAGGGCCGGTGCTGTATCGACTACCGCCCGGGCCACGGTTCGCCCGGAGGCCGTGAGGTAATAGTCGTGCTGCCTGACCTTGCCAGCACTGCCTTGCTTGCGGCGAATCACCAAACCAGGAGTGCGAAGCACCGATAGGGCTTCGTCGAGCGGCTCGTAGGCGCCGAACAGAAAGCGAAGCATCTGGTAAGAGCGGACCTCGGGCTCGTCGCTCTCAAGGATGTCCCGAGCGAGTTCCAGATCCTCAGCGTTGCCGTCACGCTCGAACCGCGAGATCAGCTCGTCCGCCAAGTAATCGGGATTCCGTAGCCAGAAGTCAAGTTTCTGGAGCAAGACCTGAGAGTGGAGGACGGCGACTGCGTCTACGGGTGCCTCGGCCGGTGGCGGGTCGGGGAGAGACTCCGCTGCCGCGTCGATGAGCAGCAGGAGGCGAACAGCATCCTGATAGACGCTCGTCGTGCGCCCGTCGCCCACCTGCTCGAAGCTAGCCACGAGGCTGAGGCTACTGGGAACAGGCACTTGTCCCGAGCAAGTCCGCCGCGCGCCGGGTGGAGGGTCGGCCAACTGACCTCGCGCTCCGTGTGAGCCCCTCGACCGCCGTAACGAATTGCGGGGCCGGACTTCGCGGTGCCGCGATGACGTCGTGGCATGCGGCGCGAAGACCTCACCTTCCGATTCCCCTCCGGGTGTCTGGCTTGGGGCGCGGTGTATCTCGGCCAGAGGCCGTTCCCACGGGCGGCGCGATCGTCTCGTATGCCCGCGGCCCATCCTCGGGTGGCGGGGATGTGTCGTTGGGCGCGGCTGCGGCCGCCTGAAATCGCTCGCGCCGGCGGACGGACTCTTCGGTCACAGTCACGTAGGGGGCGGTGTAAGGGCTGGGTTCGAAGCCGTAGGTCTGTTCCAGCCGGCCGAATCTGGCGAGCAGGTCCTGCCGATGAGCTGCTTGGCACAGGTCGTGCAGCTGGGCCGGTTCGATCTCGAGGGCGATCGCGACTTCCGGGAGACTCAGTCCGGCCTTGCTCAGCCGATCGACCAGCCTCAGGGTCTCGGTCATCGCTTGAACGCGCGCCCAGTTCGCCTGGTTGTGGTCGTCGGCCGGCTTCGTCGCCTGGGCGCGGAGGTTGGCGAGTCCTCGCTCGCAGGTGCGTCGTGCGCTGCTGGCTGACTGTCCGGTTTCCTCAGCGATCTCGTGGAAGCTACGGGGTCGTCCGTCTGTCAGTCCGTAGCGCAGGGTGAGCGCTTCCCTCTGGTCATCGGGGAGGCTGCTCAGGTCCGCAGTCGGATCGTCGACCAGGTAGTGCGCCATGGCGACCCCAAGGGTCTGCTCTTGTGTGTGCGGCGCCATCGCATCGATCGACACGGGGGCCTGGTGCCGAAGGAGCGCGGCGGTGAGTGTTTCGCTGAGGCCGAGTTCGTCTGCGACGGCGTGCATCTCGGCTGGTTGGCCTGATTCGGACTCGAGGCGGGCCGCGATCGCTCGGGCGCGTCGGATCTGGATGGCGCGGTGGGCTGGAACGCCGAGCGAGCCGCCGCGGCTGGCGCGGTACTCGGTGACCTTCCGGCGGATGGTTGGTACCGCGAAGGTCGAGAACCGGCCGCGGCGCCAGTCGTACCTCCGGAGTGCTTCAGCCATTGCCGCGACGCCTTCCTGGATCACTTCCTGTCGCGACAGTCCGGGGTCGCGGCCGCTGATACCGCTGGTGACGAACGCAACCAGGCGCAGGTTGGACAGCACGAACCGCTCGCGTGCCTGGTCGCCTTCGGTGGCGATCCGTTCGAGTTCGGCGCGCTTCGCGTCCACCCGCAGCTGGTGTCCGGCGAGCACAGCCGCCGCGGCCACACCAGCCTCGATCGTCCACGCCAGATGGGCTTCCTCGTCGGCGCTCAGCAGCGGCAACGCGCCTGGCAAGCCAACCATGGGTCACCGTCCCGATCCGGAGCTTTGGGCTTGGCAGCCGGCGTACTCGCCTGCTCCGGCGGCGCCGACACTAGGGCGTTGAGGTCGGTCCCGTTCCCGTGGTGGAGGGCTGAGGCTGAGCGGCAACGATGCGGGCATGAATGCCGGCCCATCTGGCGCTGCGAAGTGCGTCGGCGGCTGCGACCCGGTGGATGGTGGCCGGGATGCCGCGCAGGTCGGGCCAGGCGTCCCAGAATGCCGTGTCGTTGGCGTAGGTGGGCAGGTCTGCGGGGAGGGTGTCCTCCAGAATGCCGGCGATCGTGTCGCGGGCGAGTTCGAGTTCGTTGAGCTTGGCGTCCACCAGGGTCGGGATGTCTCGCTTGGCCGCCTCGAAGTCCACCACGGTGACGATCTCCCACTGAAGAAGCCCGGCGAGGGTGGCCTGGTCCAGGCCGAGGGCTTCGCGTCGTGCCATGAGTTCCAGTGCTTCCATCGGCCAATCCTTCCAATCGCGGTCCTGATGCCGGCCAGTGTCTGGTTGTTGCATGCGAATCCACCGCTCGTCACTGGCGGGCTGTGGATAACCCTGCCGCCGACTGATCGGGAAGGACAGCTATCCACCTTGCCAGTCGAGAGATGCCGCAGGTCATCGACCCAGGTGGACGGATTGTCGGGAATGTTCGGCTCGACCCGGGGCGCGGGTGGTGCTTGCGTCTGGTCCATCGGTAGCTCCTTTCGGCTCGTCGAAGTCCGGCCCCCGACTCTCGGGACCGTTCATGGTCAACTGGTGTCTTGGGTCAGCTGGCTTGTTCTTTGGGTTCGAGCCAGCGGTGGGTGCGCAGGATGCGGTCGGCGCGTTCGGGGAGTTCGATGGGGGGTTCGCCGCTGCCGTCGGTCCAGTCGATGACGGATCGGGCCAGTGCTGCGGCTTCGTCGTCGCGGCCTTGTTTGGCGGCGACGGCGGCGAGGTCGAGGGCTGGGGTGTGTTGGTCCGGGGCGGCGAGCATGGCGAGTTCGGCGGCGGCTCTGGCTTGGCGGGTGTCGTCGGCTTCGAGGGCGATGCTGGTGACCAGGTGTGCGACGTCGACGATGGCGCATTGCAGGTAGCGGTCGGGGCGGGTGTCGGTGAGCCAAGGCCGGGCTTTGCGTCGCTGGTCCTCGTAGGGTGCGCCGACGATGAGGCGGAGTGCGGCGAGCAGGTCGGGGAGCCCGTTGGCGCCGCGGGCTTCGCCGCGGAGGCGGAGGCGGCGGAACAGGTCGGCGTCTTCGATGAGGTCTTCGACGATGTAGATGCCGACGCCGCGTAGCTGGGCTTCTTTGTTGTGGGCGGCGTCGGGGAGGTAGTGGTCGCCGGTGCGGGGATTGATGCCGAGCCAGTCACGTACGACCGACATGTCTTTGTGGACTCGTCTGGTGCCCAGGCCCATGGCGGTGGCGACCTGGTCGGCGGTGGCGCCGCGGGTGGCGGCGAGGTAGGCGACCATGTTGGTGTAGTACGGAGTGCGTTTGGCGACCACGGTCGGGTCGCCGCCGGGGCCGACGCGGAGCCGCATCGGTCCGAGCACGCTGAGCCGTGGCCGGTCACAACTGCTCGCCGCCCACGCGGCGAGGTCGTTGTCCAGCGTCGGGTCAGCGGCTTCGGCTCTGGCCCGGACGTGGGTCGGCACGCGTGGGGCGATCACGGCGAGGTCTTCGGCGGTGTTGGCGGTGATGGTCACCCAGTGCTCGTCGTCGCCGGGCATGAGGCTGGTCGCGTCGCTGTCAGGGTCGGCGTCTCGGGGCACGGTGAGTTCGGTGCGGAGTCGCCCGGCTTCGTCGCATAGTTCTTCCCAGGCCTGTCCGGTGTTGTGCGGCAGGGGAGTTGCAATGTCGTCGAGGGTGTCGCCGGCGGCCAGGACGGCGGCGCATCCGGTGGCTTCGGAGGGGGTGAGCCCGTTGGCGATCAGGTCGAGTCCTAGGTCTGGGATCTGTACTCGTCCGTCGGCGTCGACCCTGATCTCGGTCCCGGGAATGGTCTCCCCGCTGCCGACGATGAGTACGGATGTTGCGGTTCGTCCGGGCTGTTTGGCGATCAGGTCGGTGAGCACGGGCAGCTCGGCCGCCTCAGGGCTGGTGATGAGGATGCGGCTGTCCCACAGCCGGTCGTCGGTCTGGGCGAGGCGGGCGTCTTCGAGGTGGTCGATGCTGGCGGCGGTGAGCCGGTCGTGGACCTTCACCGCTGCCGCGACCGTGTTGGCGACAACCCCGGTCTCTTGGTGGTGGACTCGGGCGGGGTTGAGGGCGGCGAGTTCGGGGCAGATGTCGACGCAGTCGATGCGTAGGTCGCGTGCCCAGGGGACGACGGCGAGTTCGCCGACGAGGTAGCGGGCCAGGTCGGTGGTGTAGTCGGGGTCGCCGGTCAGGGTGATGACGCCGAGCGCTTCGAGGTTGAGCAGGTGCCAGGTGTCGTGGTCGTCCATTCCGATGGTAGCCAGCTGCGGCCACGGCGGCGGGCTGTCGGGGTCGAGGGGCCCGGCTTGGTCGAGGCTGCGGCGTTCCACCCGCCATGCGGTGACCTCGGTGCTGTCGGCGGGTTGCCACGGGTCTGGCAGGGTGACCGGGTCGGCGAACCGTGCGGTGAGGGTGCTGGGGGTGACCTTCAGCATGGTGACGGTGGGGATCGGCTGGCCGCTGGTGTGGAGGCCGGTGGCGAGGCGGCGCAGGCCTTCGTCGATGGCGATGATGATCTCGCTGGTGGGTGCCCCGGCCTGTGCCAGGGTCTTCTCGATCGGTGCGAACCCCGCGGCGGGCACCGGGATCGTGCGGCCGGGCCGCCGGGCCCGGAACTGCGCCCGTCGGCGGCGCTGCAGCATCAGCCACAGGGCGCCGGCGAGCAGGCTGCCGGCCCCGGCCAGGCCCGCCACCAGCCAAGGCGGGTCCACCCACCCATCGTCCGCGTCGTCCAGGACCGGTGCCGGGTCAATCCGATCCGAGTCCGCAACGCCAGGCGTCGCCTGGGTCGGTGTCGCCTCGGTGGCTGGGTGTGACGTTGTCGCCGTCGGCTGCGGCGATGCCGGCCGCGGCGGCTTGGCCGGACTGTCGTCGGTGCGATCGCGGTCGGGCTTGGTGTCGGGCTTCTCCTGGTCGGTGTGGGTGTTGGGGATGGTGAGTTTCCAGCCGGGGATGATCAGGTCGGGGTCGGTGAGCTTGCGCCCGTCGGGCTGCAGGGTGGCTTTGGAGGCTTTGAAGATGCGCGGGTAGGCGTGCCCGTCGCCGAGTTCGTCCAGCGCGATCTCCGACAGGGTGTCGCCGCGCTTCACCGTGTAGGTGTCGGCTGCTGTGGGCGTCTTGGCGGGTGCGTGGAGTGGTGCGGTCGCCACGAACGGCGCGGCGACCGGGCTGGTCGGGTGCGCGGCGGCGGGCTCGGTGGTGGGGTTGAGGGTGTTGGTGGCGATGAAGCCGGTCAGGATCGCCGAGACCAGGCCGCGGGCGAGGAGTTGGGGCCAGGCCAGGCCTCGGAGTTGGGGGACGGGGAGGTGTCGGGCTCGGCTGGTGATCTCGACAGCGATGGTGGTGGTGAGGATGGCCCAGGAGATCCAGCCGACGATCTTGACGATGGTGACGAGCAGGGTGCCGTCATCGGGGGCCAGCAGTGCCCGCCACATCCCGTCCCAGGTCCAGCCCAGCCGAGGTGCGGCGACGTTGTGGGTGGCGATCAGGAGCAGCGGCAGGCCGATGATGATCCCGGCCAGGCCAGCTGCGGCGAGTAGCCCGGTGAGTCGTCGTCTCATGGTCATCGCTCCGTTCCGTCTTCGACGCGCAGTACCCGCACCGAGCTGGTGCCGCTGACCTGGACTGTTCCGATGCCCATGCCGGACAGGAACAGTGGCTGGTAGGTGGCTTGGGCGGTCACGACCAAGGTGGTGCCGTCCTCGACGGTGGCGGTGCCGGTCATGCCGACCGCTTCGAGATAGTCGACCGCGGCGGCCCTCGCCTGGCGGGTGCGGACTTCGAGCCGTCCTTGTTGCAGCAGGGTGCCGGTGGACAGCTGCTGCCCGGCCTGCCGGGCGGCCTGGGCGGCGGCGTCGGCGGCTTGTTGTTTGGCGTGGACGAGGCCGCTGAGGTCGACCGCGATGCCCAGGACCAGGACCATGGTGGTGGCGATCACGGCCGTCCACACTGAGACGACCGCGCCGCGCTCGTCGTGGAGCAGTCGGCCGGGGGTGGTCATCGTCTCTCCCTGAACTTGTCCAGCGGGCTGGTCATGGACGCTTCGATCGGCATGCTGCGTGGGATGCCGGGCAGTGCGGCGAGGTCGGCGGTGTCGAGGGTGCAGCTGACCCGCACGGTGACGGTGGCTTCGGTGCCGACCGGGCGACGGAATCCGGCGGTGTCGACCTGGACCTGGACGTCGTTGCAGGCCAGGCCTTGGTTGGTCAGGCTGGTGGTGGCCCATTCACGGGCCTGGGTGCTGGCTGTGGTGGCGGTTCGGGCGATCGAGGCGGCGCGGGCGGCGTCGGCGGCGGCGGTCTGGACGGCCTGGTTCGCCAGCGCGATCCGGCCGCCGAACACGATCAGCAGGATGAACGCGGCCAGGATCGGGGCGCACACCAGCAACTCGACCGCCAACACCGAACCCCGCTCGTCCCGCCACCTCCCCCGGGTCATGTCGGCCGCTCCACCGGCGCCTCGGCCTGCTGGACCACCGTGCTGCGCCAGCCAGGGAAGACGCTGAGCGCCTGCCCCGAAACGGTCACGCGGGCCCGGGTAGGGGTGCGTTGGCAGCTGATCTGGACCTCGGTCAGGGCGTCGCCGATGCTGGCCTGCAGGCTGGCGGCGGCCTGCTCGCAGTCGGCGACAGTGCCGTGCTCGGCGGCAGCGGCGGCAGCGCCGGTCTGGGCGATGCTGATCGCCGCGGTCCGGCCGTAGTAGAACATGGCGGCCTGCATCGCGGCCATGAACAGGCCCATCAGCAGGGGCAGCACGACCACCAGTTGCACCGACCCGACCGCACCCCGCTCCCCCCGCCGGTGGGCGCGGTCACATCGGCCGGCGTGCAGGCGGCGGTTCGGGTGGGGTTGGCGGGTCATGGTGTTCAGCGCAGGGCGCCGAGTTTGCTCTGGATGTAGTCCATGACGGCGGGGCCGACCAGGGCCAGGACGGCGAGCACGATGATGATCAGGCCCAGCAGTTCGGCGGTGCCGAGGGCTCCTCTCTCTTCGCGTAGCCGGGTGCGGGTGTCGGTGAACAGGGCCTGCAGCCACACGGTGGCTTTGGTGTTCCAGATCGTCAGCATGACGGGTTCCTTCCAGGGTTAGGCGGCGAGGATTCGGAAGACGGCGGCCATGATCACCACACCGATGAAGGCGGCGGCCATGACCAGGGTGGGCAGCATCAGCCGGTCGCTGCGGGCGTTGACGTCGGCCCGGTCGGCGGTGGTGATCGCGTTGCGCAGCGCGGAGGACCGGGCCTTCAAGGTGGCGAACACCTGGGCGCCTTCCTCCCCGGCCAGCCGCAGCGTGTCGGCCA
This sequence comes from Actinomycetota bacterium, assembly GCA_020161755.1. Lineage (GTDB taxonomy): Bacteria > Actinomycetota > Actinomycetes > Propionibacteriales > Propionibacteriaceae > Propionicimonas. The sequence continues at coordinate 65,217 of JAIUOS010000022.1, read as the reverse complement.
GATCGTCCAGCTCGGGCAGGCCCTGTTGGGTGGCGATTTCGGCCAGCGCGTCCCACGGCGGGACACCGGAGTAGCGGCTACGGACGACGGTGGTCCCGATCCGTTCGAACGGCCAGGAGCGACCCAGCCCGGCACCGGTCTCCATCGCCTGCCGGGTGCCGATCCCCCCGGCTGCCCTTCCCAGGGCGATCAGGTCGATGTAGGCGCTCAGAGCACGCCGGAACTCGACCCGCGCCCGGGCCGCGGCCTGCGCGATCCGCCGGTCCGGCAGCAGCCACGCCACCACCGCCATCACCACGGTCGCCAGCGCCGGCACCACCAGCGGCAGGCCCATCATCAGCGAGTACAGCCCACCCAGCAGCGGCACACCGACCAGCGCGACCAGCACCGAGGCGACCTTCTCCCCGTAGTAGGCGCGCAGCGGCATGCCAAGGATCGCCAGGTCGGAGTCCGGCACCGCGCGCCACCACGAGCTGGGCACGGTTCGGATCGCCCACATCCCGATCCGGTCCTTCCAGCCCGCCGGGGCCGGGCTGCTCGCCAGCTGCGCCGTGTGGTTGGCCGGGGCGAGCCGGGCCAACACCTGCACCAGGTCGGGCTGGGCGGGTCGCAGGGTCCACACCAGCAGGCCGATCCCGCCCCCGACCATCGCCCCGGCCAGGATCCACAGCTGCAGCGCCCCGGTCATCGCGGCACCTCCCGGGCAGGCAGAAACCGTGCCGGAGGATCGTCGGCCACCATCCTCCTGAGCCAAACCAGGCCGCTGATGAACAGGCCGATCAGGCCGGCCAGGACCAGCTGCCCGGCCGGAGTGGTGTAGGGCTGCCAGAAGTCGCCGGACAGGGCGAAGATGGCGGTGCCGCCGACCGCGAGCACGGTGATCAGCCGGGCCGAGCCGCGGGCCTTGTCCCGGTCGGCCTCGATCTCGCGGCGCGACCGCACCTCCTCCGAAACCGACTCCGCAAGACCGGTCAACACCCGCGACAAGCCCTCCCCGCGATGCCGGGATCCGATGATCAACGCTGAGACGACCAGATCGCCGGTGGCGTCGTCGAGTTCGTCAGCGAACTCCAACAGCGCCGCCTCGGTCGGCCACCGGGACCTCAGCCGGGCCACCAGGTTCGTCACCTGCGGCCGGACCGCCTCCGGAGTAGACCGGACGCTCGCCGTGACCGCCTGCTCAAGGCTCTGCCCGGCGGTGATCACCGAGGCCAGGTTCCGGGTCCACTCACTGATCGCGTCCAGCCGGGCGATCCGCCGGCCCCCATCCGAGGTCACCAGCAGCACGGGCAGGCCGAGCACCGCCAACGGCAACAACACCGCCACCACCAGCGGCACCCCGAACACGCTCGCCACCAACCCCGCCACCGTGGCGGCCACCAGCGCCCAGCGCTGCCAGGTCGGCATCCGGGCCGCCCGCACCAGCCATGCCGGACGCGGACGCGGGCGCCGCTCACGGGCCGGGCCGGGTGTCATCCCATAGATGCCGAGGATCACGCCGGCGGTGATCATCGCCCCGGCCAGCATGGACAGCAGAGCGCCGGTCATCGCAGCCCTCCCGGCGGGTGGTGCTCGGCGGCTTCGCGTTCGAAGGCGACATCGTCCAGGCCGGCGGCGACCAGGTCGTCCCAGATGCTGTCGGGCCGGGTGTCGGCCACCCCACACTGGCCGGGCACACGGCGGAACACGGTGGTGAACGAGATGCCGCGCGGCCACTCCCCCGGAGTGACCTCGACGATCTCGGAGACGTAGCGGCGTTTCTGGGCGACCTGGCCGAAGTCGTCGATCGGGGTGATCTCCGAATGCATCTGCACCACCAAGTCGAGGGTGGCGGCCAGCTTCGCGGAGACCAGGTCGTGGCTGACGTGCGGCCCGGCTTCCATCGCGCAGGTGATCAGCTTGTGCACCGCCAGCCGGGCGTTCGCCGCATGGGTGGTTGAGATCGAGCCGGTGCCCGACTCCATCACCTTGATCATGTCCATCGCCTCAGCGCCCAGGACCTCACCGACGATCTGCCGGTCGGCGCGGAACCGGAAGCTGCTGGTCACCTGCGACCCGGTGGTCCGCTGCCCAGCCAGGCTGCCGTCCTCGCTGCGCTCCCCAGACCCGGCCCGCATCTCCCAGTCGAACACCACCGCGTGCTGCCCCTCGATCTCCGGCAGGAACAACTCCCGCTCCGACTCGAACGTGCCCACGATCTCCATCCGCGGGATCTCCGCACACAACGCCCGCACCAGGGTGGTCTTGCCCGCACCCTGCGCCCCGGACACCACGATCGACTTCCGGGCCCGCACCGCCGCCCGCAGGAAGTCCGCCATCACCTCCGACAGCGACCCCCACTCGACCAGATCAGCCAAGGTGACCCTGCGGATCCGGTGCCGGCGGATCACCAACGACACCCGGCCGGTCTCCAGCGAGGCCGCCAACCGGGACCCGTCCGCCAACGTCAAGTTCAGCGACGGGTGGGCTGGGGTGAAGGAACGCGGGTTGTCGGCTCGGGAGGCGACGAACGCGATGAACCCGACCAGGTCGGCGTCACTGTCGGCCACCGGCAGCAGCTGCCGCATCGACCCGTCGGCGTACTCCACCACCACCCGGTCACAGCCGTACACCAGGATGTTCTCCACCCGCGGGTCGTCCACCAACGGCTGCAACCGGCCCAGCCGGAACACACTGTCGAAGATCGCCTGCGCCAACGCCTCCTGCGCCTCCGGTGAACGCAACTCGCCCGTACGGGCCACCGACGTGGCGGTGTCCTCCTCCAGCAACTGCCGGATCACCGACCAGCCCGCCGCTTCCTCCTCGGCCCGGTCAGCCACACCACCACCCACCCGGCCCGGAAGGCGCTTGGCCACATCACCACGGAACCGGGCCACCTCCGCCCAATCCACATCTCCGGCCGGGCGGGGCGCGGTGGCGTGCGCGGGCCGGATCGGCACCACCCGCGACACCGACGCCGGCACGGGCGGCTCCGGCTCGCCCGGGACACGGAAACCGCCCCGCACCCGGCCAGGCCGACGGGCGCCGGCCGGCTTGTCGCTACCGAACATCGGCAGATCCATCAACTCGCGCTCTTCCAGCTCACTCATGACCCGGTCTCCTCCCTGCGCGGTGGTGCGATCCACCGGGCCCGCTCCTGCTCGGAGCGGTCCACCAACGCCCGCAACGCCTCCCCGGCCGCCTGCACACTGCGCTGATAGCCCGACCCGGCAAACGCCGCCGCCGCGCTCCCACCGAACAGGCGACGCACCCCCCGCGGCGGCGGGAGCGGCGCACCGTCGGAGAACACCGCAGCCCGCTCCGGGTCCCAACCGATCGAGCCGACCACCGCCAACCCGAGCGCACGACCCACCTCGCCGGCGCTGTACGGGCGGCCCGCGCCGACCAGCAACAGCCGCACCTCGTGGCTCGGCAACGCCGCCTCGCCCAGGGTGAGCGCCCACGACCGGGCCGCCGCAACAGAGGCGAGCCGGGTGCGGCTGACCAGCACCGTGACATCCGCCTGCTCGATCAGCGGTGTGGGTGAGCCCTCCAGGCCGAGCCGGCCGGCGTCCACGATCACGTCCTGGTCGCGGGCGGCGAGATCCCGCAACACTCCGGCCAGCGGTTCCCACAACCGGGCCAGCCCGGCGGCCTGCTCGTGCGAGCGGGACCCGATAATCACCGTCGCCTGGGTGCCGTCCACCTGCATCGCCATCCGCAACAACGCATCGGCCAACACCCCGGCCCGGTGCGCCTTCACCAGATCCACCACCCCGGTGTGGTCCCGGGTGCCCCGCCAGAACCCCGCCAACAGCGCCGACGAGCCGGACGGGTCAGCCTCCACCAACAAGCACCGGCGCGGCCAGCACGACGCCAACGCCAACCCCGTCGACGTCACCCCCGGCGCACCGCCCGCCGATGCCAGCGTGATCAAAGCCATGACTCACCGCTCCCGGCTCGCCAACACCAACGCCAGCTCACCCGACGCCGCCCTCGCAGCCAGTTCCCCGGCCCGGTTGTCGGCCACCAGCACATCCACCACCGTCTCGGTGTCCCCCGCCGTGACGTTCAACACCGTCCCGGTGATCTCCGCAGGGGCACCGGTCACCTCCACCCCCTGCGCGGGTGCCTGCACCAGCCGCACCGTGTCACCCGCCTTCAGCGGCTCCGTCGGGATCAGACCCGGCGCGATCGGCACCGCCACCACCGCGAACCCCGCAGCCGGAACCACCGCATCACTCACCTGCTCCGGCGCGACCAAAGTGCCCACCGCCAGATCCGTGGCCGCACGCCGACCCACCACCGAATCGATCCCGGACGCGGGAATCGTGCGCAACGCAGGATCCAGCGTCACCCGGACCGTTGTCAGGTCGGCCAGCTCGATCAGCTGACCGCGTTCGACCGGTGTCCGGACCGCGACCACCTCGGTCGCCGCCGAGGACGACGTCCACAACCACAGCCCGGTCACGCCGCCCAGGCACACCAACACCAGCGCCAGCACCACCGCGCTGGGCCGCCGCTGCAACTTCGTCGTCTCCGGCACCGGCGCCGGCGACACAGCCGGGCTGCCGGTGCCGGGTGAGGTCTCAACGGTCTTCATCGGCTCACTCCTACCTGCCGCCCCGGGTCACGATCACCTGGATCTCCCCCACCCGCAGCTGGCGGGTGGAACCCACATCGAGCCGGATCGTCCCCGACTCGCCATAGCCCTGCCACTCAGCAGCCCAATGCGCCACCGCCCGCACGGCATACCGGCCCTGCTGCTGATAGATGTGGCCGCACGTCGGGGACTCACCGACCATGCCGTTCCGGTCCACCATCGAGGGGCGCCACTCGGTGCCCCGCCCGCACCGCAACGAGGTGCCATCCCCCAATGTCCAGGTGACCGAGGTCACCTTCGCGGTCAGCGAGATCCCACCGGCGCTGATCGACGCCGGCCCCCAACTCGTCCGCGACGGGTTATCCACCCACAACCACACCGGGATACCCACCGCCGTCATCACATCCGGATCCAGCGGCGTCAGGCCGATCTCCACCGGCTTCAACTGCAACCGGGCAATCAACAACCAGGCCAGCTGCTCCGCGCTCTCCCGCGGCGGCACCCACAACCCGATCGTGTCCTCCTCCGTCGACGACAACCGACACTCGATGAAGATCCAGTCAGGCTCCGGCGGGTCCTCCGGCACCGCCACCGGCGGGAACGACGAACACAACGGCACCTTCGGCGGCTCACCACCGCCACCACCACCGCCGCCACCGCCGTCCTCGATGGTGCACATGCGGGTCACCTCGTCGCACACGACATCGGCTCGGGCGGTGGTCGGCGCGAGAACCCCGGCCAGTGTCGTTGCGGCCAGCAGAATCGAGAGCGCCCGTGCGACTATGGACATGGCGCACCGAACCCTTCCTTCTCACCCACGATCCGGAATCCGGACTGGTTGCGGACCTCGAACTCTCGGATCGCCGAAGGAACCTTGGATAGGACCTCGCCGTTCTTGTCTAGTAGGGCCTGGCCCTGCGGGTCACGGCAGATGGTGATGTTGACGGACTCCCCAAGTCCGCTGCCGAAGATGCCCGAGGCGCTGATCCAGCTGATCCGAGCGGCGCCCTCGTAGCGCTTTCCTTCCGCCTTCAGCTTCTGAAACAGCGCCAGGTTTCCGGCGAGCATGTCCTTCCCGGTCAGTGGCTCCAGCGCGCTCTTCGCCTCCGTCTTGGAGTAGCGGGAGGGATCGGCGAACAGTCGCTCGCCTGCGGCGAAGTAGTCCTCGACGACCTTGATCGCTGCCGACTGGGTGGCGTTCCAAGTGGCTGTCGGAGTCGGGGTCGGAGTGGCCGACACGGACGGGGCTGCGATGCTCGATGTCGTCGCGGTGGTCGGGGTCGGCGTGGTCTGCGGGGAGGCCGTTCCGGGCGTACAACCAGCGAGCAGCACGACCGCGAGCACGCAGCCGCCCAGGGGGAGCCGGCGGGGTTCGGTCATGTGGGCACCCTTCTTCTCTCTAGCCCACTAAGCCGATGAAGAGGGGTCGATCCGGACAGACAGACAGAAGTTGCTACATCAGAAGTAGACCGTGGAGCGCGATCGCGGCTTCAGTTGTAAGCCCGACACCAACGAGACGAGTCACCCGGGAAGGCCGATCAGCCCGAGGGGGTGGGGCAGAATCAGCATAACTCCGGCCGTCAATGGCCCAACTGACACTGCCGGGGAAGGCCGATCGGGCGGACCCGAACCTACGCGCTCCCGTATAAGCTCGTATAAGACGCCCTGTTTATAGATAGTTAGGTGAAGTCGATGGAGAGTCCGTACACACCGGGGTTCGGCGCTCGCCCGTCCGTGCTGGTCGGCCGCGACCAGGTGCTTTCGCGTGCGGCTGCCACGCTCACCCGGGTGGCGAACTCTGGACGGTCCGCGACCCAGGTCACCGTGCTGACCGGCACCAGGGGCATGGGCAAGACAGTGACGCTCGGTGAGATCGCCACCACCGCCCGTGCCCGCGGGTTCGTCACCTGCTCGCTGTCCCTCGACAGCGTGTCCGACAACATCCAGCTCCTCGCCGGACGAATCGCCGAGGCGATCTCCCCGCTCCAGAGCCGCGCAGCACCCTTGTGGGATCGGTTCGTCCGCCGGCTTGGCACCCTCTCGGTCGAACTCAACGCTGGCGTCGTCAAGGTCACAAGCGAGCCGCACTCGCGTGGAACGGACACCGAAACCTCGGCCCGCCAAGCCCTCGGCGAACTGCTCGCCAGAGCCGCCGAGATCGTCGCCGAACACGACCAGCCCGGGCTCGTCCTGCTCCTGGACGAGTTGCAAGAAGCCCCCCGGACTCAGCTGGTGGTGCTGTTCAACGCGATCCAGGACGCTCTCACCACCCCCGGCAAGATCCCGATCGTGATCTTCGCCGCCGGCCTGCCCACGACACCTGAGAAGGTGATGGAGGCCGCCTCATTCACCGAACGGTTCGACTTCCACACCCTCGACCGCCTCGACCAGACGGCCGCCGAACGAGCCCTCCTCGAGCCCAGCCTCCAACTCCACGTCACTTGGGACACCGACGCCGCTGACGCCGCCCTCACCGCCGCGGCAGGATCGCCCTACCTGATCCAGAAGTACGGCGACGAGGCATGGCTCTCCGCCGACCCCGAGCCAGACACGGCGATCGAACTCGCCGCCGTGACCGCAGCCATAACCCAGGTCCGCGACGGACTCGACGCCGGCATGTTCCGTGGCCGGTGGGCCAAAGCGACCTCCGCCGAGCGGGCGCTGCTGACTGCGATCGCACAGGTCGCTGACAACTACGGCATCGCCCGCACCCGCGACATCACCGCACTGCTCGACCGAACCACCCCGCAACTCAGCGGCACCCGGAAGGCCCTCATCGACAAGGGGATCATCGAATCCGCCGGAACCGGACTCCTCCGCTACGCCATGCCCGGCTTCGCCGACTTCGTCCTCGCCGCCACCCAGAGCCGGCGACTCTATCTAGGCCAGCCCCAAGCCGCGCTGCCGACGGGCTCCAGCCCCCGGGCCACGCGCCGCGCAGCTGGCTCCCGCGATTTGCCGCCGGCGCACACGTAGTGCATCCGCCCGGGGTTGCTGCGCGGGCAGAGAGCCTCCAGCTTCACGCCCGCGTTGCCGCTTGCAGGTGACAGGTGCTCTTCGTGCGCGGACGCCGTCGCCGCTCGGGAGGTACAACTTCGCGGAAGAACGATCACGGAGTTTGTCCGGATCGGCCTTAGCCGTCGGCTTAGTGGGTCAGGACGTCAATCGGCACCCACAAGGAGGACGACGCCATGACCGCCAGCTACACGCCCGGATTCGACGACCGGCCCGGCCCGGACCACCGCGACGCACCACCCGGTGCCAGCGCGCCCTCGAACGCCTCAGCATTTGATGAGGATCAGCTCCTCACTACCGCCGAGGTCGCGCTCATGCTCCGCACGCCCAACGCCACCTTGCGCACGTGGAGGTACCAGGGCATCGGACCACGCTCCTTCCACCTCGGCCCGCGCGGCATCCGCTACAAGAAGAGCGACGTGCTCACCTGGCTCGACCGGCAGTACGGCGTGGCCGGCTAGAGCACAGACCGGATTACGCATGGGCACCATCGACAAGATGGCCAACGGACGCTACTACGCCCGTTGGCGGACGCCGGAAGGAAAGAGCCGAAGCAAGTCGTTCACGCGCAAGAAGGACGCAGAGGGGCACCTGGTCAACGTCGAAGGCACCAAGATCAACGGCGGCTACATCGATCCCTCCCGCGCGCGGGTCAAGGTCGGACCGTGGGCAGACCAGTGGCTCGCAGGCAAGACCAACCTCACACCCAAGACGCGTGAGCGATACGGCGATGCGATCGAGGCGCACATCAAGCCGCGGTGGGGCGAGGTTCAGCTCGCTCAGGTCACCCACGGTGACGTCCAGAAGTGGATCGCCGGCATCAAGCTCGCGCCAGCCTCCGTTCGCAAGATTCACCGTGTGTTCTCCCAAGTCCTGGCGACCGCTGTCCGCGACGGGCGCCTGGCACGCAACGTCGCCGAGGACATCTCCCTGCCCCGCGTCCACGCAACCGAGAAGCGGTTCCTCTCCCACGCCCAGGTCGAAGACATGGCGTCACTGGTCGGGCCCTATTGGAGGCTCTTGGTCCTCTTCCTGGCCTACACCGGACTGCGGTGGGGCGAGGTGGCTGCCCTTCGCGTATCGCGCGTCGACCTGACACGCCGCCGGGTGGTAGTCGCCGAATCGGTCTCGCCGGTGAGGGGCGTCATGGTCTGGGGCGCCACGAAAGGACACGAACGACGCGAAGTCGCACTCCCCCGCTTCCTCATCGCCGACCTGGAGACCGCCGTCCGCGGCCGGCAGGCCAACGACCTTCTCTTCCAAGGCCCACGCGGTGGCGTGCTCCGCGCTCAGACCTTCCAGCGCGCCGCGTTAACGCCTGCAGCCGAGGAGATGGGCCTGTGCATCCGCAAGCTCGACGCCGGCGGCCAGCCCGTCAGCACGACCGGGCCCGGCGGGATCAAGATCCCGGTGTTCACCAAGCACTTCCATCCGCACGAGTTCCGCCACACCGCAGCCTCGCTGGCCATCGCCGCGGGGGCCGACGTGAAGGTCGTCCAGCGCATGCTCGGCCACAAGTCCGCCACCATGACTCTCGACCTGTACGGTCACCTTTTCGCCGACAGGCTCGACACCGTCGCCGACGCCCTCGACGCCGCCCGGCGGGCCGAACTCACTGCCCGCGAGGAACTCGCGCTACCGGACCACTGATCCTCGGCTCCGATCCACGATCAGCACGAGCAACCAAGGGGATTGCCGCCGTCGGGCGAACCTGCACCCCCGTCCTGCTACACGGCGCTGTCTTTCGGGGTCTCGACCCGGGTGCGCTTCCCCGCCGCTGCGGCGCGGGGGTCTCCAACTCGTCCGCTACTCCAGCCCAGATCTGTATGTGATGCGTCTTCGAAGACGTAGGTCGTCCTCATGTCGCTCGGCCCAGAAGCGCCATCGAGCCGCAAGATACTGGCGCCTCTCGTCGGACATCATCACGCTCCTTCCTAGCGCATCCAGCGGCGACCCCAACATCAACGCGGTCTCTCCGGTGCGAGGTCCCGTCCCGTACACCGGGGAGAACGCGAAAGGCGCCGGGCCGGTTGCTGTCATCGTCGCCGTGATGGAGTTGCTGTGGTCATGGCGTGGCCGCAACGAGTCAAAGGTCATGAAGTGCTCATCGTCGCGCCGCATGTGGTCGCGCTTGTGATTGAGGAAGTCGGGGTTGAGGTGTCCTCCCCCCAACTCAAACTCGTGACTGCGACCGTACACAAGCAGGTACTGGGGTAGGAATCGTCGCCTTTCGTACCGCTCGCCGAACAGGTAGCGCTGCCGAAACGTCCCGACGTTCCGCTCGTTAGCAAACCAAGCCTTCCACTCCGCCAATTGGTCGTGAGCCGCGGTGAAGTGGGCCGTCGGTCGCTCATCACGTCGAAACCACCGCCGGGAGGGCTTCTCAATCTCGATCAGAATTGGAGTCGCCAGCGATGAGGACTGGGTTACCCACATGAAGTCCGGCAGAAAGGACCGATCCATCCCACGAAGCTGGGGTTGACGAAACACGAGGCCCATCTCCGAATTGTGATGGCCCCCGGGACCGATGTCGCCACTCCCGCCCGGGATCATCGCCGGGTGTAGCTCAAGGAACTCCTGTACTCGGTCCTCCTCGGGATCCTGAGCGAGCAGCGCACACCAGTCACTGAGCGCGCGGTCGTGATACTCCTGCCAAGCCATTGCTTTGGGGCGGTCAGGGTTGGAATCCGCCGATCGATGCGTCAGCCAGTCTGGATCGGTCTCTGTGCCATGCACCCATCGAAGCTAGCAGAGCGAGAGTAGGTCTACTGCTCGACCTGAGCTGCAGATCAGCGACTTGCTGGCCTTCGCAAGGTAGGTGACACCCGTACCCCGCAAATCCCTCGAAGACCGCACGCGCAGAATGCCGCCCGCGCGACCCGCTTGCCCCGCTTGCAGCGAGTCTGTCGACTCGGACGTTGTCGCCGCTTAGCTGGGATCATCGTCGCATGAGGTTTGGCGACCTGTTCGAGGAGGAGTTCGCCCCCGCTGGTTCATGGGCGGCGACGCACCCCAGCAGGACCGTTCGAATGGACATCGTCCGCCGACTCGCCCTCGGACCGGTTCCCGGCGACGATGCATTGGAGACCGCGATTGCACTCACTCAGTTCGTGCGAGGTCAGTATCAGGCGTATGGCACCGATCGGTCGCAGCAGCTCGATGATGTCACGTCCCGTGAAGCCAACCGGTCGCTACAGGCTGTCCTCCGTCGTCAGGGGGTCGCCTTCGATCCGCCGTGGAGCGACTTCCCTTCGTTTCGTACCTACTGGCTTGCACATGAGGGTCGAGACAGCTGGCAAGCGCGACGGGACATGCTGGCGGAGCAGTTCGAGCCGGTCTTGAAGGCCCTCGAGTCAGTTCAGGATCAGGCATCGGCCAACGAGCTCTCTCGTGGCGTGTCACCGCGCAATCACCTGGGCTGGCCACTGGTAGACGACCAGATCGAGCAGCTGCGGCACCGGTTCGCCACCGCGTCGACGCCGGTCGACTATAAGGATGTAGGTAACCGATGTGTCGGTGTCATCGAAGCACTCAGCGCGCTGGTGTACGACCCTGACCTGGACTGCCCGGACGGCGTCAAGCCGCTGCCCGTCGAAAAGACCGACCTGCGCATCGGCGCCTACATCGACCGGCGCCTTCCCGGATCGGCGAACGAGGAGTTGCGCGGCCTGGTGAAGAAGGCCTCCGCGCTCTCTCACAAGATGAAGCACTCACCGCGAGCCGACCGAACGTCCTCCGGAATCGCTGCCGACGCTGTGATCTTGCTCGCGAACATCCTGCGTCGCCTCAGCGACTGAGTCGTCACCGCGATCGCATCCAGACGGGTCTATGCGCTCAGCCCATGAAGGCAGCGACGACCGCAAGGACAGCGGCGAAGAAGAGCATTAGCCATGCCACCAACTGCGATCGCACCCGTTTGTACAGCTTCGCTTCTGCCGGCGATTCTCGAAGCAACTGCGCCATCTCGCGCCGGCGTTCATTCCAGCGCACGGGATGTCTCGTGAGGGCGTACTCGATCTTGAGGTCGTCGACTTGCAACGAACGCGCGGTGGGCTTCGGGGTCCGCCTCCTTGAGTCGCCGCAGGCTCTGAGTCGCCTGGATCGCAGTACCGCCGAGGGCGAGTATCGGCACAACAGCATCGAGGACGTTCACACCAGGAAGAGTGGCACAGAGTCCGACGACATCCGCCTTGCCGAGCGGTGAGCGATCGCGTTCGACAAGCGATTCGCCGGTGGCGCCGAGGGCGCATCCGCACTTGCCCCGCGGCCCTGACAGCTGCATCCTAGGTGCCACAGCCGCGGATGACACCGGCCGGCGGCTTCGTCAACGGCGGCTGGGGAGAGATGCAGGCCAAGCTGGCGCTCGGGTTCGGTGAGGCTGTGTGGGCGAAGGCCGAATCTGAGGTCGAAACGACCGGGGGTCCTGGTCTTCAACCGTCGCCGACAAGCAGCCCGTCGTCGAGCCTGGACTCAACACATTCTCAACACAGTTGTCGCCAGATCAGGCCCTTGAAGGCCGTTTGAGAGGTTGCTCCGCACGCTCAAAGACGCTCACGAGGGCCCTCCGAACACCCCACTTTAGGCCCGGGCCCAACTTTCAAGGCGGCAGCGCGGGTTCGAATCCCGTTGGGGATGCCAATCGAGGTCAGCCCGCATGGGTGGGACAAACCAGGACAACTTCACTCGTCACAGGGGTGCTGAGCGTGGGGTTCGGAGTTGGCACCTCCTCAGACGGGTCTGTCGTGTCCGTCGCCTCCCGGCACAAGCTCCTATAAGCAGTGCCGTGTATAGGTGGACGTGCTGAGTGCCGTCCGCTCAGTCCCAGCGGGGATCGGCCGGGCCGTCGCCGTGGTCGGGCACGGGCAGCCTCGCACCGCCCTGGCGTGCCGACTCGAAGGCGATCACGCCGGGCAGGGTGAAGCGGGCGGCCCGCCACGCGTTGACCGGCGGCTGGGTGCGAGTGGTGACGGCGCGGACGAAGTCGTCGGCGAGGTAGTGGTGGCTGCCCTCGTGCCCGTTGTGGGCGCCGTCGAACTCGCGCGGCAGCCGGGAGCGGTCCTGCACCTGGGCGGAGCCGGACGCGAAGCTCTGCATCAGCGCGGGGTCGACGTCGCCGAAGCCCTCGGGGACGGCTCCCTCGCCGGTGTAGAACAGCTCGCTGATGTCGAGGGTGGCGCCCTTGGCGTAGTCCTCGCCCTCGGTCTTCACGCTCAGGCTCGCCCCGTCCCCGGTCTGCTCGAAGACCTGCTCGGTGCCGTAGAAGCGGAACCGGGACTCGTGGCCCTTCCAGTAGCCCACCCGGCGGAACTCGTTGGTGCGCATCGCGCCGCCGTCCGCGAGTTCGAACAGTGCGGACATGTTCGAGAAGTCGTTGTCCCAGGCCGAAATGGCACGGTCGAAGATGCCGTCGGTGCCGCTGTCGTGGATGCCGATGCACGACACCGAGGTGGCGTGGGTGGGCAGGGCGCCGAGCACCCCGCCGATGGCGTGCGTCGGGTACAGCATGGGCGGGTAGCTGGCCGTCGACTTCCAGTCGTCCCCGCCGCTGAACCGGTAGGCGGCGGAGAAGCCGTTGTCCATGTCGTGCACGTAGTCGCCCTCGGAGTAGAAGACGCGTCCGAACTCCCCCGCGGCGATCTTCTGCCGGGCGAAGATCACGGCCGGGTTGTAGTAGCTGGTCTCCCCCATCATGTAGATCAGCCCGGTCTGCTCGACCTTCGCCACGATCGCGGCGATCTCTTCGGCGCTGATCGCCATCGGCACCGCCGAGTAGACGTTCTTGCCCGCCTCGAGCGCCTTCAGCGCCAGCTCGCCGTGCGTCCAGCGCTGCGTCATGATCGCGACCGAATCGACGTCGGACGCCAGCATCGCGTCGACGTCCGGGAAGCTCCCGGCCAGGCCGTACTGTTCCACGTGCTGCGCGGCGCGCTCGGCGACCAGGTCGGTGACGTACACCGCCTCCACCGCGGGGTGGAGCTGCCACAGGCTGATGAAGCTGCGGGCGAATTGGCCCGTTCCGATGACGCCGATCTTCACGGGTCGTCCGTCCTTTCGAGGGGTGAGGTGCGCAGGGCCACTAATCTACGCCTGTAGATTCGCGGACGGCAAGCGCCTCGCGACTGCGAACAGGTGGAGTTCGATGGGAAGCCGATGGGCTTTCATCTACACGCGTCAATATCGCCACGTCTGGGCCCCGAGCGCCTCCCGGACTACGGTAGCCGCATGGGCACCCTCAAGCTCAAGCGCGTGTACGAACCCCGCGACGTGACGGACGGCTACCGCGTCCTGGTCGACCGGCTCTGGCCGCGCGGGGTCTCGAAGGCGGAGGCCGGCATCGACGAATGGGACAAGGACGTCGCCCCGTCCACCGCCCTGCGCACCTGGTTCGGGCACGACCCCGCGAAGTTCGCCGAGTTCACCCAGCGGTACCGCGCCGAACTGGACGGCTCCCCCGCGCTGACCGCCCTGCGCAGCACATGCGCCCAGCACGATGTCGTGACCCTGCTCTATGCAGCGAGGGACGTCGAACACAACGAAGCGGTCGTCCTCCAGGACCTGCTCGGCTGACTCACCAGCAGCAGAAGCCCCCGTCGACCAGCAGGTCGACACCGGTCACGAAGGACGCCGCCGGGCTGAGCAGGAACAGTGCCGGCCCGGCGATCTCGACCGGCTCGGCGAGCCGGCCGATCGGCGTGGACGCGGCGAACTCCACCACCTGATCGGCCACCTCCGGGCGCTTGTTCATCGGCGTCCAGGTGTAGCCCGGGCTCAGCGAGTTGACCCGCACCCCGTCCCGGATCCACTCCACCGCCAGCGACCTGGTCAGGTGGATCACCGCCGCCTTCGCGCTGTTGTAGTGCACCTGCGTCAGCCCACGGTTCGCGATCGACCCCGACATCGAGGCGATGTTCACGATCGAGCCCCGGCCGTGGCCCAGCATCGCCCGTCCCTCCGCCTGGCAGGCGAGGAACACCCCGGTCGCGTCCACGTCGTACATGCGCTGCCACTGCTCCAGGCCCAGCTCCGTCGCCGGTGCCGCGTTGGCGATGCCCGCCGCGTTCACCGCCAGCGCCAGCGGCCCGAACCGCGCCTCGACCTCGGCGACCGCGCGGGTCGCGTCCGCGGGGTCGGTGACGTCCCAGGCGATCGCGACGCCCTCACCGCCCACCTCGGCGACCCGGGCGAGGGTCTCGTCCATGCTGCTCGCCGCCAGATCGGCGCAGCCGACCCTCGCGCCGGCCTCGGCCAGCGCCACCGCGATCGCCTGCCCGATCCCGCTCGCCGCCCCGGTCACGATCGCCACATCGCCCGCCACGCTGGTGTTCACGAAAGCCATGCTGGTGTTCCTTCCCGAGCCGCCCTACGTGCAGTATCGCGGTGAAACGGCCCTCAGCCGCCCAGCGCCAGCAACTCCGCCCGGCTGCGGACGCCGAGCTTGCGGTAGATGCGGGTGAGGTGCGCCTCCACCGTCGACGCGGTCACGTACAGCTCGGCGGCGATCTCCCGGTTCCGCAGGCCGGCGCGCACCAGCTCGACCACCCGGTCCTCGGTGGCGGTCAGCACGTCCGTGCCCTCCCCGAGCCGGTCCAGCAGCGGACGCAGTTGCGCGACCCAGCCCTCGAACCCCCACGCGTCGGCCTGCTCGTAGGCAGCGAGCAGGTCGCGACGCGCCACCACCCGCTGTCCGGCCCGGATCCGCGCCGCCCCCAGCAGCCAGGAGAGTTCGACGGCGTCCAGCCGGCACCCCATTCCGGTCAGCTCGTCCACCGCCTGCTCCAGCAACGGACCCGCGGACGCGTCCGCGTCCAGCAGCGCGACCGTCCCGTCCGCCGCCCGCGACCAGGCCGACACCCACGGCGAGTCCAGGCGTCCGGCGGCCTCCGCCAGGTCCGCGGCCAGGACGCGGGCCCGCTCCCCGTCGTTCGCCGACCCGGCCGCGACCACCGCGTCCGGCACCACCCGGTGGACGCCGGGATGGCCGTAGCCGAGGGCGTCCAACAGCTCCAGCGCCGCCGCGAAGTGGTCGGACGCCACCGCCCACTCCCCGCGCGTCGCCGCCGCCAGCCCCTGCACGTGGCGCGCCATCACCCGGCGCGGCGGCTCGTCGGCCAACTCTCCCCACGCCTCCAGCACCCGCACCGCCCAGTCCGCGCCGGCCGCGTCCCCACGCAGTGCGCACAGCTGCCCGAACGGCTGCGCGAGCCACGCCTCCACCTGCCGGTTCCCCGCGTCGCGGGCCGCGTCCAGCCCCTCCGCCAGCAGCTCCGCGGCGCGGTCGGGCTCCCCCGCCCAGAGTTCCACCACCGCCACGTCCCGCAGCCGGTACGGCCGCTGGAACTCGGTGCCCAGGGTCACCGCCCGCCGGTACATCTGCTCCATCACCCGCCGGGCGTCCTCGATCCGGCCGTCCCAGACGAACTGCCGCGCCTCGAGCACCGCCGGCCAGATTCCCAGCAGCCCCGCCCCGGCCGCGTCGATGTCGCCCGCGTCGAGCGTGGCTTGGACAGCCAGCTCCCGCCGCGGGTGCCCCGCCATCATCGACGTCGTCGCCAGGATCGCGGCCGCGCGGGCGGCCCTCGGCCCACCACCCCGCCGTTGAGCGGCCTCGAACGCCTGCGCGCTCACCTCCAGGCCCTCCGCCAGCCGCCCCTTGAACAGGCCCAGCTGCCAGCCGAGCAGCTCCAGCAGCTGCTGCCGCGCGCCCGGGTCGAGGCCGTCGGCGCGCAGGGCGTCCCGCAGGTAGCCCTCGGCCCCGACGAAGTCCAGCAGGATCCGCAGCGTCACCACCTCGGTGCGCGCCGGCCCCGGTTCGAGGACGCGCAGCCGCTCCTCCGCCAGCGCCCGCGCCGGACCGGCCTGCCCGCACGCGGCCAGCGCGATCAGGTGCCGCGCGATCCGAGCGTCCAGCTCCGGGTCGCCGTCCGGGCTCAGCCGCACCGCGTGCCCCGAGAGCGCGGCGGCCAGGTGCGCGGAACCCCGCCGCGCGGCCAGCTGCGCAGCACGGTGGAGGTCACCCGCAGCCACCGCGTCGACGGACGCCGTGCCCAGCGCCAGGTGGACGGCCCGCTCCAGCGGGTCGGTGCTGAGCTCCAGGCATCGCCGGTGCACGTCCCGCCGGGTGAGCGGGTCCAGCGCGGCGACGACCGCGCTGGCCACCAGCGGGTGGATGCAACGGACGGTGAAGTCCTCCTCGACCACGGCCAGCCGCCGCTGGACCGCCTCCCGGGCGGACGCCTCCGCGTCCGGGCCGAGCACGCCCGCCAGCCGCGACAGGCTCGCCGGGCCACCGACCGCGACCAGTTCGAGCAGCGTCCGCACGCCGGGCGAGACGTCCGCGAGCCGGGCCTGCACGGCCGCCTGCGCCGACGTCGGACGCCCGGTTCCGCCCGCCCGGGCCAGTTCGAGGGCGAACAGCGGGTTGCCGCCGCTCTCCCGGTGCAGGCGCTCCAGCTCGGTGCGCGGCAGCGCGTCCACCTCCTCGGTGAGCACCGCCCGCAGCTCGGACGCCGGCATCGGGCCCAGCTCGAGCTCGCGCACCTCCCGGATCTGCCGGACGCCGCCGTCCTCATCGCCGGCGGGGTCCCACGTCCGCGCCGTCGCCAGCAGCGCTACCGGCAGGTCGGCCACCCGGCGCAGCAGGAACCGCAGGTGGTGCACGCTCGCCTGGTCGAGCCACGGCAGGTCGTCGACGGCCAGCACCACCGGCGTCGTGGCGGCCAGCTCCCGCACGGCGGCCAACAGGGCCGCGGCCACCGCGTTCGGGTCCGCCGGCTCCCCCAGCCGGTCGGTCAGGTCGACCCCGTCCGCCGCCACGTCCCGGATCAGCATGTCCGGCCGAGCCCAGTCGTCCTCGCCGGGCCGGCTGGTCAGCGTCCGGTACCCACGGGCGCGGGCTTCGGCGAGCCCGTACTGCCACAGCGTGGTCTTGCCGATGCCTGCCTCGCCGACGATCACGAGGTGTTCGGGATGCTCCTGGATCCGCTCCAGCAGGCTGTCGACGCGGCGCCGTGCGGCGTCCCTCCCGACGAGGCGTCGCTCAGGTCGAACCGTGGTCGGCTCCACACGCGAACCCTAGTGCGCGCGCCCCGGACCCCCAATGGGCACTTCCGCCGGTGTGGGGTCCGGTGTGCAGGTTCCCCGGTCGCCGTCCCGGGCGTCCCACTCGTACCGTCAATGGCAGGCGGGCAGGGGGCCCGCCGACAACACCCGAGGGGGATCACCACATGTCCGTTCTGCAGGATCTCGTGACCGAGATCGAGTCGTATCCGCACACCTACCTGACGATCGAGATCATCGACGTCAACCCGCCGGGCTCGGCGATCAACGTGAACGAGGACGTCACCTTCACCGTCCAGGTGTCGAACTCCGGGCCGCTGAACGTCCGTGACCTGACGCTCACCGTCACTGGGCTCAACGGGACGCAGGTCAAGGCACCGGGCGCAGCCGCCCCGTGGGGCACCGAGGCGGACAGCAACCCGTTCGACCTGGTGCCGGCCCACCAGCCCAACACGCCGGTGGTGATGACCGGCAGCCCGCTGCACTTCAAGGCGAACCGGGCCTGGAGCACCGCGAAAGACCTGGTCAGCGTCACCGTCGGCGACTGGGACACCGACTTCGACCACCCGCTGATCGCCCACAGCGACCCCGACACGGCGGCCAAGGCCACCTACAGCTCGACCGTCGCGGCCGCCTGAGAGCGGACGGCCCGGCGCCGGCTCCTCGCCGGCGCCGGGCCTTCGTCCTGCCCCGGCCTCAGTGGACGGTGACCTGGCGTTCCTCGGCGTCGCGCAGCAGCCACCGCGCGGCGGCGGCCAGGTCGAACGTCTCCGGCTGCCAGCGCAGGGCGGTGACCTGGATCCGGGAGAGGGTCACCGTGGAGGCCCACGACACGCCGAGCGCCTCCGCCTCCTCCTGCGTGACGAGCGCCAGCGAGCGGCCGGTGGACGCGTCGCTCAGCGTCCGCACCTTCCGCTCCCCCACCTGGTCGGCGGCCGCCACGCCCTCCTCGACCGCCTGCATGATCGCCTTCTGGGCGTCCCGGCTGATCCACAGCGGCTCGGTGCCCAGGGCCAGCGACGTGCGCGCGACCTCGCGTCCCGCGTCCGGACGCCCCACCCGCGCGGCCGCGGCGGCCATCCGGGCCAGCCGCTCCGGATCGGCCAACAAGGCGTCGATCTTGAAACCGACCGTGGTCGCGTAGTTGCAGCGGACGGCCGCGCCCTCCTCCAGCAGGTAGTCGGCGTTGCGCACCTCCTGGCCGGGGATCGGGTTGACGATCACCATCGGCAGCCCGGCGGCCATGCACTCCGAGGACGACAACCCGCCCGGCTTGCCCACGAACAGGCTCGAGACCCGCATCAGCTCGGCCATCCGGTCGGTGAAGCCCAGCACGACGAACTCGTCCCGGCCCGCGACCAGCGCGTCCACCTCGGCCTTCAGTTCGGCGTTCCGCCCGCACACGATCACGGCCTGGAACGGGTGGGTCATCCGCATCGCCTGCCGGACGACCTGGAGCGTGTACGAGCCGCCGGCCGCCCCGGCCGAGATCAGCACCACCGGCACGTCCGGCCGCAACCCGAACGACGCCCGGACGGCCCCGCCGTCCATCGGCCCGGTCAGCCCCGAACGCACCGGGATGCCGGACGCGCTCACCCGGTCGGCGGGCAGGCCGACGCTGGTCAGGTACTCACGGCTCTCCTCGCGCGCCGCGAAGAAATGCGACAACGGCGAGGTGAACCACAATCCCTGGATGTCGTAATCGGTGGTCACGATGGTGAGGCTGGCCGTCAATTGGCGTCGCGCGATCAACAGCGAGATCAATCGCGCCGGGAGGAAATGCGTGCAGATCACGGTGTCGGGGTTGTAGTCCTTCACCTCGCGCACGAACTGGATCGTGTTCAGCTGCTCCATCCACTGCATCGGGGAGGCGCTCAGCTTGAACGGCGGGTCGGCGTTGTCGTAGCCCCAGCCGACCAGCCAGGGGGCCGCCGACACCAGCTGGAAGTAGGCGTCGTCGTAGACCCGGTTGAACAGTTCGTTGGTGGTTTCGAGGATGTCCAGGCGCCGCACCTCGGCGTCCGGCTCGATCTCCGCGACACCGGCTTCGACCGCGCTGGCTGCCTGGTTGTGACCGGATCCGACCCCGGCCGCGAGGATCATGACGCGTCGTCCCATGCCGCTCAGGGTAGGCGAACGAGGGCGGGCCCGGGCCGATTTTCGCGCGGGCGAGCGGGTACGTTATAGTTTCCGGGCTGGCCGGGTAACGGCCGGTGAGGCCACTCATCTGGCCCCGTAGCGCAGTTGGTTAGCGCGCCGCCCTGTCACGGCGGAGGTCGCGGGTTCGAGTCCCGTCGGGGTCGCTGAAGCGTGCTATTGCTTCTTCGGCCAGGTAGCTCAGATGGTAGTAGCGTTCGCCTGAAAAGTGAAAGGTCGCCGGTTCGATCCCGGCCCTGGCCACCCTTCGCTCCCGAACCCGAACTTCGCCACCGAATTGTCCCTTCGCCACCGGAATTCCGGTGGCGAAGGGCCAATTCGGTGGCGCGGGGACACTTCGGGAGCCAAACCGGGTGCCGGAAGGCCCTTCGTCAGGCCCGGATCAGGAGACGATGTTCTCCGCTTCCAGGATGGCGTCGCGGACCTCGCGGCGCTTCTTCTGCTCGGCCGGGTCGGGCACGGGGACGGCGGCCAGGAGCCGCTGGGTGTACGCGTGCTGCGGAGAGTTCACGATCTCGGCGGTCGGGCCGAACTCCACCAGCCGGCCGTCCTTCATCACCGCGATGCGGCTGGACAGCATCTCCACCACCGCGAGGTCGTGGCTGATGAACAGGCAGGCGAAGCCGTACCGCTCCTGCAGGTCGGCGAACAGCTTCAGCACCCGGGCCTGCACCGACACGTCCAGGGCCGAGGTGGGCTCGTCCGCGATCAGCAGCTTGGGCTCCAGGGCCAGCGAACGGGCGATGCCGATCCGCTGCCGCTGGCCGCCGGACAGCTCGTGCGGGTAGCGGTTGCGCATCGCGCGCGGCAGCTCGACGCTGTCCAGCAGCGCCTCCACCCGCTTCGACAGGTCCGGTCCGCGCAGCTTCTCGTGCAGGTACAGCGGCTCCCCGATCGACTCGCCCACGGGCAGCCGGGGGTTCAGCGACGACCCCGGGTCCTGGAACACGATCCCGACGTCACGCCGGAACGGGTACAGGTCGGCGTTCTTCGCGTGCGTGATGTCGCGACCGGCGATGTGCAGGGTGCCGTCGGCCACCGGCAGCAGCGCCACCGCGGCGCGTCCGATGGTGGTCTTGCCCGAACCGGACTCCCCCACCAGACCCACGACCTCGCCCGGGTCGACCCGCAGGTTCACGTTGTGCGCGGCCCGGAACACCGGACGCCGCCCCTGCTTCGGGTAGTCGATGCAGACGTTCTCCATCAGCAGCGCCGGGGTGACGTCCGGGTTGCCGGCGATCATCGGCAGCGGGTGCTCACCGTCGGAGACCAGCGACTCGCGCACCGTGATGTGCGACTCGTCGGTCTGCGACCCGAGGTGCGGCACCGCGGCCAGCAGCGACTGGGTGTAGGGGTGCTGGGGGCTGTTGAAGATCTGGTCGGCCGTGCCGTGCTCGACGACGCGTCCGTCCTTCATCACCACGATCCGGTCGGCCATGTCGGCCACCACGCCCATGTCGTGGGTGATCAGGATGATCGCCGCGTCCACCCGCTCGCGCAACTCGCGCATCAGCTTCAGGATCTCGGCCTGCACGGTCACGTCGAGCGCCGTGGTGGGCTCGTCGGCGATCAGCAGCTTCGGGTCGCAGGCGAGCGACTGGGCGATCATGATGCGCTGCCGCTGGCCACCGGACAGCTGGTGCGGGTACTTGTCGAAGCTGCCCTCGGGATCGGGGATCTCGACCAGACGCATCAGCTCCAGCGCGCGGGCCTTCGCCTGGCTCGGCGCCATCACGAAGTGCGTCCGCAGGGTCTCCACGATCTGGAAGCCCACCGTGTACACCGGGTTCAGCGCGGTCATCGGCTCCTGGAAGATGACCGCGATCTCGTTGCCGCGCACCTCCCGCAGCTGCGAGCCGGACAGCCCGATCAGTTCCACGCCCTTCAGCTTCGCCGAGCCGGTCGCGCGTCCGTTGGACGGGAGCAGGCCGATCAGGCTCATGGACGACTGGGTCTTGCCCGAGCCGGACTCGCCCACGATCGCCAGCACCTCGCCGGCCTTCAGGTCGTAGTCGACGTGGTCGGCGGCGTCGAACCAGTCGCCGTTCACCCAGAACTTCACGCCCAGGTCACGCACCTCGAGGATGGTGTCGCCACGCTTGATCTCGCCGTCGCCGATGCGGCGGGACAGCCGGACGGCGCCCTCAAGGCTGGTCTCAACGGACTTCGGGGTCATCGCGCGCCCTCGCTCTCGGTGGCCGGGGTGGCGGTGATCCGTGCCAGCGCCTTGTCCATCTCCCGCTTGGACGGGATGCGCTTCGTGCGCGGGTCGAAGGCGTCGCGCAGGCCGTCACCGATGAAGTTCACGCTCAGCGCGATCAGGATGATGAACAGGCCGGGCCACCAGAACAGCCACGGACGGGTCGCGAACGCGCCCTGGTAGTCGCTGATCAGCTTGCCGAGGCTGACATTGGGGTCGACGACGCCGAAGCCGAGGAAGCTCAGCGCCGCCTCCAGCACCACGGCCTGCGACATCACCAGGGTGGTGTTGACGATGATCACGCCCACCGCGTTCGGCAGCACGTGCTTGGTGATGATCCGCCAGTCGGTGGCGCCGGCGACCCGTGCCGAGTCGACGAACTCCCGCTCGCGCAGGGTCAGGAACTCACTGCGCACCAGACGGGCCAGGCCCGGCCAGAGGATGAAGCCGAGCACCACGGCCAGCAGCAGCGGCGTGTTGGCGACGATCGCCTCCTTGACCTCCTGGGACGCGTCCAGCTTCACCGGCAGCGTGGCCAACAGCTTGCCCAGCACCGCGCCGAGCACGAGTACCGGCAGGGTGATCACCAGGTCGGTGGTCCGCATCAGGACGGTGTCGACCTTGCCGCGGTAGTAGCCGGCGAACGCGCCCACCGTGGTGCCGAGGATCAGCGTGATCAGGCCGAGCACGACCATGACCAGCAGGGACGTCTGTGCGCCCTTCATCACCAGCGCGAAGTTGTCGCGTCCGATGTTGTCCTGGCCGAACGGGTGGTCGCCGATGGCGAAGCCGGGGCCGCCGAGCCACTTCGGCAGCGTCATCGTCGGGGCGGCGCCGTTCACGATGTCGTGGCTGCTCGCGTAGTTCTGGTACTTCCACCAGCCCGGCATGCCGAACACACCCATCGCCGACAGCGACAGCGCCGCGATCAGCGCCAGCATCACGATGCCGAAGATGGCGCCCTTGTGGCGGATGAACCGGCGCCAGACCAGCTGGCTCTGGCTGAGGCCTTCGACCTCCTTCAGTTCGCCGACGCCCTCACCCCGTCCCTGCGCACCGCCGCCACCGATGGTGGACTGAGCGCCGGGAAGCACTTCGGGATCGGATGTGACCGGAAGGTCGTCGAAGCTGTCGGACGAGCCCTGCCCAGGGCGGAGGTTGTTGTCGAAGCTCATGCGTTCACCCGGATCCGTGGGTCGAGGAGGCCGTAGAGGAAGTCGGCCACGATGTTGGCGATGATCGCGAGGAAACCGGTGAGCATCACGTACGCCATCACCGGATCCATCTCGCTCTGTCGCAGGGACGTGACGAACAGGGCGCCGGCACCCGACCAGCTGAAGATCGACTCGGTGATCACCGCACCGCCGATCATCGCGATGAAGTCGACCGGCACGATCGAGGCCAGCGGCAGCAGTGCGTTGCGCAGCGCGTGGCGGACGATCACCACCCGCTCGGAGAGGCCCTTGGCCCGCGCCGTGCGGATGTAGTCCTGGCTGAGCACCTCCAGCGTCGACCCGCGCTGGTAGCGGGTGTACGCGGCGAACGAGATCAGCACCAGGGCGATCGTCGGCAGCAGCAGGTGCGTCCAGCGGTCGAGTTGGGAGATCCAGAAGTCGCCGCCGAGATTCGGGGTGGACGGGCCGATCGTCGCGATCGGGCGTCCGTTGATGGCACTGGCGTGCATGTAGAGGCTCCAGCCCTGCATGACCCGGTCGACGAAGACGACGATCGAGGTGAGCACCGCGACGATGGCCGCGCCGCGCATCGAGACGCCACGGTCGGGGCCGCCCCACAGCCAGCCGATGCCCAGGGCGATACCGATGGCGACCACCAGCAGGCCGAGCATCCACCAGATGTCCATCGGGACCAGGTAGAACAGCCACTGCAACGGGGCGTAGAGGGCGATGCCGACCACCGCGGTGGTCAGTGCCGAGTAGAGGGCCAGGCGATTGGAAAGGCCCGCGAAGATCATCGTGATGGCGACGGCGGTGGCGAGGGCGATGACGCCGACGCCGACGATGCCGAGCTGCGGGTTGAGCACCCAGCCGCTGAGCAGCGCGTAGGCCAGCACGCCGAGGGTGATCAGGGTGGCTGCGGCGAACACCACCAGCTGGCGCTTGAGGCCGACGGCCGTGGCGCCGGCCCAGAACAGGCCGGAGACGATCGATATCGCGATCACCACCGGCCAGTTCATCACCGGGTGGTTGAGGTAGTCGTTCACCCCGATGGCCAGGAACTGCTTGAGCAGGACGGCCACCCAGAACACCGGCAGTGCGTAGAGCACGAACGAGATGAAGGTGATGGCGTAGTCGAAGGTCGTGTACTGGCGCAGGGCGCTGATCACGCCGATCGTGACGCCGAGGATGAGGGCGATGCAGGTCGCCCCGAAGATCAGCTGGATGGACGTCCAGATCGCGCTGCCGAGCAGTTCGGAGACCTTGATACCGGACCGCCAGGCGACGCCCAGGTCACCCTGGACGAAGTGGATGAGCCAGCGGAAGTACCGCTCGTACCACGGTTGGTCGAGGCCGAGGAGCGCCACCCGGTGCGCAATCAACTCCGCCTTGTTCGGCGCCGGGGAGACTCGCAGGTCGTCCAGTGGATCCACCGCCAGATCGAGCATCCAGTACACGATCGCGGAAAGGACCAGCAGCAGGCCGATGGCGATGGCCAACCGTCGCGCTATGAATCTGATCATCGAACACCTTCGGTCACGGGGCTACACGGTAGCGGAGATACCCGGCTCTAGACAGACGAGTGGGGCGCCAGGCGAACCTGGCGCCCCACTGTGCGGTTTCTGCTTAGTGCTTAGCCCGCGAGCTTCCACTCCCAGAAGTTCCAGTAGAACGTCGGGGCCAGCGCCATCGAGCTCATGTTCTGGAGCTTGTTGCTGACGCCCGTCGGCTGCGGGAACTGGAAGATCGTGATGCTGAAGGCGTCGTCGACCAGGTTCTTCTCGATCTGGTTGACGAGGTCCTGCTGCTTGGCCGTGTCGGTCGCCACGATCAGCTCATCGAGCAGGCCGTCAACGGTCTTGCTGGAGTAGCCGTAGAAGTTGTTGATTCCCTTGGTGCGGTAGGTCGGGTCGGACTCGGCGAAACCGGTCGACACGGACTGCCAGCCGAAGAGGCAGGAATCGTACTTCGAGGTCGACTGCAGCATGCTGCCCCAGTCCTTGTTACCAGCGTCGACGACCTTGAAGCCGGCCTTCTCGGCGGACTCCTTGATCAGCTGGAACTCCTGCACGCGACGCGTGTTGGTGTTGTCGTACAGGAAGCGGACGGTCGGCGAGGTGACGCCGGCCTGGGCGAGCAACTCCTTGGCCTTGTCGGTGTTGTCACCGGCGCCGAAGGTGGACTCCATGCCATTGGCGGCTGCGACACCGTCGTACATCGGGCTGCCCGGAACCACCAGGAAGGAGTTGCGGATCGCGGCGTCCGGGTTCAGCGGCTTGATGATCGTGTCGATGATCTTCTGACGCGGAATCGTCTGCAGCCAGGCCTGACGGACGAGCTTGGCCTTGTTGGCGTCGCCGCCGTAGCTGGCCGGGTCGAACGGGCCCTTGTTGTTCTGTGCCATGTCGACGTGCTCGTACGTGCCGCCGGTCTCGTTCAGCACCGTGACGCCCTGGAGCGCCTGGAGCTGCTTGAGGATGTCCGCGGTGGCCTGCGGCTGGGTGGCGAGCACCTCACCGTTCTGCAGGGCCTGCACGGAGGCCTGCGGGTCGGCGATGATACGGGTGGTGATGGTGTCGATCGTCGGCTTGTGCTCACCCTTGTAGTTGGGGTTCTTGCTGACGGTGACGAACTGCTCGTTCAGGTCGGTGATCGTGTAGGGACCGGTGCCCAGGACCAGGCTCTTGTCCGACGGCATCGTCTTGAAGTTGAAGTCGGAGTTCCACACGTTGGAGATCTTCGCCAGCTTCGCGTTGTCCTTGTTGGTGAACGCGTCGAGGACGGCCTGCGCAGCCTGGGTGGGATCCTCGATGCCGAGCGCGCGCTTGCCCACGACGTGAGCCGGGACGCCCGGGTTCATCAGGTCGATCTCCCAGTCGACGAACGGCTTGGAGTAGGTGTAGGTGACCGTCTTGCCCTCGACCTTCGGGAACTCCTTGATCAGGCTCCAGCCGGTGTTGGAGGAGTTGAAGAAGACGTTGTTGCCGGAGTTCGCCTTGTCGACGTCACCGGTGTCCTCGTTCAGCTTCGCGTCGTAGTTGTTGAACGCACCGCTCTGGGCACCGTAGGCCAGGATCAGGTCAGCGGCGGTCACCGGGGTGCCGTCCGACCAGGTCGCGGTGTCCGCGATGGTCTGCTTGACGGTCAGCGGGGAGTCGGAGACCTTCTCGTACGACCCGAAGCCCTTGTTCTGAACGAGCTTCAACTCCTTGTCGTAATAGTTGAAGGAGTCGTTCGTGAGGTAGGTGATGTTCGTGTTCGCAACGGCGTTACCGAAAGAGGTCGCGTTGTTGTACGAGTAGAACGCCTGGTTCCACGCCACCGTCGCGACCGAGGCGGTCGAGATATTGGTCTGGGTGGCCTGCGGCGCCGGCGTGCACGCCGTGATCGCCAGTGCTCCGGCAATCACGCCCGCAGCGGCTGCGAGCAGCTTCTTGGTGCCCAATGTAATTCCTCCAGTGAGATAGACGCCCGGCGACAACGGGTCTCGTCGCACCGAACGTGGTGAGCTTCGACCAACGTACCCGTGAGCCCTTCGGCGGGCAACGCGGCACCCGTGCCGAGCGCCAGTTCGTTATCGAAGAGCAATCTGCGGTTTATCGTCGATTGACTACGGCAGTACCCAGAACAAGGTCGTTCAACGCGCGCCTTTCGGCTCCGATCACCACCGTGGGCAGCACCAGGCAGATCATCGCGGCGCGCGCGATCGCCCGTCCCCAGCCCAGCGGTTCGCCGTCCAGCCTGACGACCACGATGCGCGCCAGCAGCTGGCCGAAACTGCTCCCGGTGAGCGCGGTGAGCACCGCGCTCTGCACGAAGTAGGTGGCCAGCACCATCCAGGCGCGCCACCCGCCCTCACGCAGGACGCCGGCGCCGAACAGCAGCACCGCCACGATCATGCAGGCGCCCCAGTCGAGCACCAGGGCGGCGATCCGCGCCCACCAGGACGCCAGCGAGCCGCGTCCGCTCTCGGGAAGGCCGAGCGTCGCGCCAGGGTAGGCGTCCACCTCGTCCTCGGCCATGCCGCCGAGCTTAACCGGGTGGGTGGACCAAAAGGGGACTGTCCCCTTTTGGTCCACCCCCGCGGTTGTGGACGCCCCGCGCGGGGCCGGCGGCCGGTGCCATCCTTGGCAGCGCGGACCAGCTCGTGCCCGTCGCAGCGCTGTGGGACGCGGTGTTACCGCGCTGAAACAAATGCGCAACTCGACGGTTACGGGTGGTGCCTAGCGTGTGATCCGTTCAATCCCCTTACGTGTGGAGGCAAGATGTTCCAAGGCGCCGACGACCTGTTGGCCTTCATCAAGGACGAGGGTGTCGAGACCATCGACATCCGCTTCTGCGATCTTCCCGGCGTGATGCAGCACTTCACGGTGCCCGCCACCGCCTTCGGTCCGGAGGTGTTCGAGGACGGTCTCGCCTTCGACGGTTCCTCGATCCGCGGCTTCCAGAAGATCCACGAGTCGGACATGGCCCTGCTGCCGGACCCGACCACCGCGTTCATCGACCCGTTCCGTCGCTCCAAGACGCTGGCCGTGACGTTCTTCGTCCACGACCCGCTCACCAAGGAGCCCTACAGCCGCGACCCGCGCAACATCGCCCGGAAGGCCGAGAACTACCTCGCCGCCTCCGGCATCGGTGACACCGCGTTCTTCGCGCCCGAGGCCGAGTTCTACATCTTCGACTCCGCCCGGTTCGAGACCAAGCAGAACTCGTCCTTCTACTACATCGACTCCGAGGCCGGCGCCTGGAACACCGGTGCGGAGAACGACAGCGACGGACGCGCGAACCGCGGCTACAAGGTCAAGTACAAGGGTGGCTACTTCCCGGTGGCCCCGATGGACCACTTCACCGACCTGCGCGACGACATGGTGCGCAACCTGGAGACCGTCGGCCTCGAGGTCGAGCGCGCGCACCACGAGGTGGGCACCGCCGGCCAGGCCGAGATCAACTACCGGTTCAACACCATGCTGCACGCCGCGGACGACGTGATGAAGTTCAAGTACATCATCAAGAACACCGCGTGGGAGGCCGGCAAGACCGTCACCTTCATGCCGAAGCCGATCTTCGGTGACAACGGCTCGGGCATGCACGTGCACCAGTCGCTGTGGGCGAACGGCGAGCCGCTGTTCTACGACGAGGCCGGCTACGGCGGCCTGTCCGACCTGGCCCGCTGGTACATCGGTGGCCTGCTCAAGCACGCGCCGTCCCTGCTGGCGTTCACCAACCCGACGGTGAACTCCTACCACCGCCTGGTGCCCGGCTTCGAGGCCCCGACCAACCTGGTCTACAGCGCCCGCAACCGTTCGGCCTGCATCCGCATCCCGATCACCGGCTCCAACCCGAAGGCCAAGCGCCTCGAGTTCCGCTGCCCCGACCCGTCGTCCAACCCGTACCTGGCGTTCGCCGCGTGCCTGCTGGCCGGCCTCGACGGCATCCAGAACAAGATCGAGCCGCTGCCGCCGGTCGACAAGGACCTCTACGAGCTGCCCCCCGAGGAGCACGCCCTGGTCCCGACCGTCCCGGCCGACCTCGGTGGCGTGCTGGACGCGCTGGAAGCCGATCACGACTACCTGCTCGCCGGCGACGTGTTCACCCCGGACCTCATCGAGACCTGGATCGACATGAAGCGTGCCGACATCGACGCCATCCGGCTCCGTCCGCACCCGCACGAGTTCGAGATGTACTTCGACATGTGATCGTTTCCGATCACGTGTAGTACGTCGTACATCGAGGCCCTCTCCTTCGGGAGGGGGCCTCGTCGCATCTACGCCGCGCGGCGGCGCAGCGTCAGCGGCACGACGAGCCAGGCCGTGACGAACACGAGGGCGGCCAGCCCACCGGCGACCAGGCCCGCGGCGCTGCCGAGCACGAAGCCGAACACCAGCACCGTCACGAGCACCACCGTGACCGCGAGCGCCGCCAGTCCCGCCTTCGCCATCGCGTCGGCCGCGTCCACCAGCTCGCGCTTGGCGTGACGACGGAACAGCCTGCGGTGCGCGGCCACCGGCGCCACGATCAGGACGGTGGACAGCGTGGCGGACGCGACCGCGGCCAGATAGACCCCCACCATCGCCGGCTCGAGGTCGGCGAAACGGGGCTGGAACGGGATCGTGAGCAGGAACCCGGACAGGATCTGGATGCCGGTCTGGGTGACCCGCAGTTCCTGGAGCAACTCGCTCCAGTTGCGGTCACTGCGCTCGGCGGCCGTCTCGTCCCGCTCCGGCTCGGTCCCGCTCCCCTGCTCCATGCGTGCGCCGTCCTCTCGTGGCGGAAGTACCCAGGCAGGCCCGGCGCCAATCAGACGGTGGCTTGAGCGCTGCCCCCAGCGGGTACCAGCAGAGGGAGACGCTCGCCGGAAGGGGGGACGCGTGAAGAGGAGTTGGTTCCTGAAGGTCGCCAACGTCCTGGCCGCCTTCGCCGGGCACGCGGCTACCTTCGTGGGCGCGATCCTGATCGTGCTCGTGTGGGCCGTGCTCGGCCCGATGTTCGGGTTCAGCGACACCTGGCAGCTGGTGATCAACACGTCCACGACGATCATCACGTTCCTGATGGTCTTCCTGATCCAGAACACCCAGAACCGCGACACGGCCGCGATCCAGACCAAGCTGGACGAGCTGATCCGCGCCATCGAGAACGCGGACGACGCCCTGCTCGACCTCGAACAGCTCGATGACAAGGCCATCGACAAGATCCGGGAGCCGTACGAGGAACTCGCCCGCAAGGCGCGGGAACGGCACGAGCTCTAGGCGAGCAGGTCGAGGACGGCCGCCTCGAGCGCCGCGCGGCGTGCCTCGGCGGACGCGTAGCGGCGCGACGCCACGGCAGCGATCGTCGAACCCGACTCGTACCGGTCGATCACCCGAGGATCGACGTAGGACGCCCTCGCGACCGCCACCGTGTTGCCGAGGTACTCCGCGACCTCGGCCACTGCTGCCCGCTCAGCGCGCTTCCGTGACGCCGACGACGTCCCCGGCTCGGCGGACAGGGCCAGCGACTCGGCCGCGAGGACGGTGGCGTGCCAGGTGCGGAAGTCCTTCGCCGTGAAGTCGCCGCCGAGCAACTCCGCCAGGTACTCGTTGACCAGCGCTGCCGGCAGGTCGGCCCAGCCCGAGCCGTTGCGGTAGGCCAGCAGGCGCTCTCCCCCACGCCGCCGCCGCATGGCCCGGACCGCCGCGACCACCTCCGGGTCGTCGACCACGACCCGGTGCTCGACACCCGACTTGCCCACGAACCGGAACGCCAGACCGCCGCCACGGAGCCGGGCGTGCCGCCGCTCGAGCGTCGTCAGGCCGTACGAGCCGTTGGCGTCCGCGTAGCAGTCGCTGCCGATCCGGAAGCAGCCCAGGTCGAGCAACCGGACGGCGGTGGCCGCCGCCCGTTCGAGCGGCATGCCGGCGCGCGCCAGGTCGGCCGCCACCTCGGTGCGCGCCTGCGGAAGCCGCCGCGCAGCAGCGGCGACCCGGTCGAACTTCAGCCGGTCACGCTTCTCCCGCCACTGCGGGTGATACAGGTACTGGCGCCGGCCCGCGACGTCCAGCCCGGTGGCCTGGAGGTGTCCGCGGGGATCCGGGCAGATCCACACGTCCCGCCAGGCCGGCGGGATCACCAGGTCACGGACGCGCTGCACCTGGCCGTCCGCCAACGGACCGCCGTACTCGTCGGCGTAGCGGAAACCCCGTCCGGCGCGACGGCGCGTCCACCCCGGTGACGCCGGGGACACCCGGCGAAGGCGCGGCATCAGCCCCGAGCCACGGTCGGCCTGTCGGTCATGCGTGACTCGTACCCACCGGCCTTCGAACTACGACCCGGCCGCCTTGTTCGCCGCGTCCTGGGCCTTCTGCAGGCCCGCGGCGACGTCCGTCCGTCCGAGGAAGATCTCGTTGAAGGTCGGCTTCCAGGCGTTGAACGCCGCACCGTAGTTCTCGCCGGCCGGCGCCGAGATCGAGGCCATCCCGCCCTGCTTCGCGAACTGCGAAGGGTCGACCTTCTGGCTCGACCAGTAGTCGGTGAAGGCCTGCTGGGCGCTCGTCACGGCCGGCATCGCCGCACCACTGGAGCCGATGAACTTCGCTCCGTCGCCCGAGCCCAGCCACTTCAGCACGGCCTTGGTGGCCTCCAGGTTCTTGCTCTTGGCGTTGCCCGAGACGATCACCGAGTTGACCACCGACACCGCACCCGCCGGGCCGGCCGGCAGCGGCGCGATGCCCCACTCGAACTTGGCGCCGTCGGAGACGTTCTTCAGGTTGTAGACGCCGGACTGGAACAGCGCGATCTTGCCCTGCAGGAACTGGTCGCGGGTGAAGTCGCCGTTGTCGTTGGTGTTGGACGCCGCCGGCGACACCTTGTACTTGTTGATCAGGTCGACGATGTACTGGAACGCCGCCGCGGACGCGTCCGAGGCGAACACGAACTTGCCGGTGTCGTCCTGGAACTGCCCGCCGTTGGAGCCGATGAAGTTGTAGTAGATGCCCTGCAGGTCCTGCGCGGCCGAGTAGCCCCACTGCTTGGGCTTGGCGCCGTTGAAGCCGCTCTCGTCGCCGCGCTTGCCGGCGGCGTCGATGGTGAGCTTCTTCAGGATCGGAAGCAGGGTGTCGCCGCTGCCGCCGCCCGGCGCCCACACCAGCCCGGTGAGCTGTTCGGGGGTGATGCCGGCGTCGTCCAGCAGCTTCTTGTTGTAGTACACGGCGATGCCGCCGTCGGTGAGCTGCGGGACGCCCCACAGCTTGCCGTCCCGGGTGTACTGCTCGACCGCGGCCGGTACCCAGTCGCTCTTGAGCGCATCGAAGTCGGAGCCGATCTCGAGCAGCGAGCTCGAGGTCACGTACGGCTGGAGGTAGGAGCCGTTCATCATGAAGATGTCGTCGGCGTTGCCGCCGCTGACGTCGGTGCGCAGCTTGGTGAAGTAGTCCGCCCACGGCACCAGCACCGTCTTCACCGTGATGCCCGGGTTCTGCTTGGTGAACTCCGCGAACGACGCGTCGTACGCCTTCTGCACCTGCTCGTCCCAGAGACGGACGGTGACGCTGCCGGCAGCCCCGGACCCGGACGCGGACGCCGAAGAGCTGGCCTGCTGCTGGGCCGGGGAGCAGCCGGCGGCCCCGAGCAGGGCCGCGCCGGCGAGGCCGGTCATGAACGTACGACGACTCAGAGGGGGTGTCACGGTGTTCTCCTTCGACGTAGGGCTAAGGCAATACTCACTCCATCGGGCGCCGTCCGTCTCACTTGAAGCCAGTAAGCGAGATGGATTCGACGATCGTGCGCTGGAAGATGCCGAACAGCACGAGCAGCGGCGCCATCGCCACCGTGGTGGCGGCCATCACCAGCGTCCAGTTCGCGTTGTACTGGCTCTGCAGGTTCGCGGTCGCGACGGTGATCACCTGCCAGTCGCGTCCGGTGGTGATGATCAGCGGCCACATGAAGTTGTTCCAGTGGCTGACGACGGTGATGATCGCCAGGGTCGAGACGATCCCGCGCGACAGCGGCACCACGATCTGCCACAGGATGCGCCAGTCGCCGGCGCCGTCGATGCGGGCGGCGTCGACCAGGTCGTCCGGGATGCTGCGGAAGTGTTCGCGCAGCAGGAACACCGCGTACGGGGAGCCGAACATGAACGGCAGCACGAGGGCCCAGAAGGTGTTGCGCAGCCCCGCCTGCACCATCATCACGTACAGCGGGATGACGATCACCACCTGCGGGATCATCAGCGTCGCCAGGTAGACCCAGAACAGCGCGTCGCGTCCGCGGAACCGCAGCTTGGCGAAGGCGTAGGCGGCCATGATCGAGAACACCAGCTGGCCGACGAGGATCACCACGACCATCTGCGCGGTGACCGCGATCGGCGACACGAAGCTGTAGCTGCCGGTGAACAGCTTGTCGAAGTTCTCCGTCGTGAACGGGTTCGGCAGGCTCAGCGCGGGTTCGGACGCGAACTGCTGCGGCGACTTGAACGCCGTCATCACGCTCAGCACGAAGGGGCCCAGGGTGAGCAGCGCGCCGGCCACCAGCACCAGGTAGGTGACCAGGTCGGCGGCGGGGTTGCGGCGCCGGCGTCCGAGCGGGCGGACGCGGGGCGCGCTCGTCTCAGCTGAGGTCATAGGTGATCCTGTGGGAGAGGAACCGCTGCTGCACCAGCGTGACCACGACCAGGATGGCGAACAGCACCAGCGCCATCACCGACGCGCGGCCCAGGTTGAAGCCGCCCTGGAACGCCTCCAGGTAGATCCGGGACGCGATCACGTCCGTGGTGCCCTCAGGGCCGCCGTTGGGCGTCAGCGCGTAGATCTGGTCGAACGCCTGGAAGGCGGAGATGACCCCGGTGACCAGCACGAAGAACAGGGTCGGGCCCAGCAGCGGCACCCGGATCTGCCAGAACGTCTGCCAGCCGGACGCGCCGTCGAGCTGAGCGGCCTCGATGAGGGTGTCGGGGATGGCGGCCAGCCCGGCCAGGAAGAACAGGGTGGTGTAGCCGACCTGCGACCAGATCGTCACCCCCGCCACCGCCGGCATCGCCCACGCGGGGTCGGAGAGCCACTCCATGTTCAGCCCGAGCAGGGTGTTCAGGGCGCCGTCGTAGGGGGCCAGGATCCACTTCCACACCACGCCGAGGGCCAGCGGCGCGCAGATCCACGGCACCACGTAGATCACCCGGAACACCGCCGAGCCGGGCAGCCCACGGAAAAGCAGCACGGCCAGGAACAGGCCCAGCGCCGTCTGCAACGGGATCACCGAGACCACGAAGATCACCGTGCGCAGCATCGAGTTGCCGAACGTCGGGTCGGTGAGGACGTCGGCGTAATTGGCCAGGCCGACGAACCGCATCGGGGCGAGCAGGTCCCAGCGGTTCAGCGACAGCCAGATCACCACCAGGATCGGCAGCAGCAGGAACACCACCAGCCCGAACAGGCTCGGCGCCAGCAGCAGGGCGCCGGTCCGTCCGTGGCGCAGCGGTCCCCGCGAGCGACGGACGCGGACGGGGGGCACGCAGGGAGCCTAGTTCTCGCTCCCCGCCCCGAACCAGACCCGGTTCAGCCCTCGCCCTCTGTCAGCGTCGGACGCCGTCCCCTGCCCTCCTCGCCATCGCCGGAGGGCGTCCCTCCCGCTCCTCGCCACCGAACTGTCCCTTCGCCACCGGAATTCCGGTGGCGAAGGGACAAATCGGTGGCGAAGTTGGCAAGACCCTAGCCGGCAGTCACCAGCCGCGCCGGACGGCTGGTGGCGCGGGAGGCGAGCTCGGCCGCGGCCGCGGCGATGCCCTCCGGGCTCATGCCGAAGTGGTCGAGGATCCAGCCGGCCGAGCCGGTCGGGGCGAAGGTGTCGGGCAGGCCGAGGCTGGTGACCGGCGCCGGGTGGTGGCGGCTGACCGTCTCGGCGACCGCGCCGCCCAGGCCACCACTGGAGAGCCCTTCCTCCACCGTCACGATCCCGCTGGTCTCCCGCGCGGCGGCGAGGATCGCGTCCTCGTCCAGCGGCTTGACCGAACCCACCGACAGCACCCGGGCGCGAACACCCTGAGCGGCGAGCAGATCGGCCGCCGCCAGCGCGCGGTGCAGCACGGTGCCGTTCGCGGCGATCGTGACGTCGTCCCCGTCGCGCAGGACGACCGCCCGTCCCGGCTCGAAACGGTAGCTCTCGGCATGGACGGCCGGCACCTTCATGCGGCTGATCCGCAGGTACACCGGGCCGTCGTGGCCGTAGGCCCAGCGCAGCATCTGCTCGGTTTCGGCCGGGTCGGCCGGCACCAACACGGTCATGCCCGGCAGGACCCGCATCCACGCCACGTCCTCGATCGAGTGGTGGGTGGCACCGAGGGCGCCGTAGGCGACGCCGGGACTCTGCGCACACAGCACGACGTGGCGTCCGGAGTAGGCGAGGTCGGCCTTGATCTGCTCGGTCGCGCGGGCGGACAGGAAGCTGCCGGCGCCGGACACGAACGGGATCTTGCCGCCGTTCTCGAGCCCGGCCGCGACCCCCACCATGTCCTGCTCGGCGATGCCGACGTTCACCAGCTGCCCGGGCAGTTCGGCCTTCAACCGGTCGAGCTTGGACGACCCGACCGAGTCGTTCACGACCACGACCACGTCACGGTCGCCGCGGGCCAGGTCGAGCAGGGTCGCGGTGTAGGTGTCGCGGCAGTCGAACTTCTCCTGTGCGGCCATCACACACGCTCCAGTTCGGACAGGATCCCGTCGATCTCGGTCTCGGTCGGCACGTGGTGGTGCCAGCCGACGTTGTCGCTCATGAACGAGATCGGGTGGCCCTTGTGGGAGTGGGCGATGACCATCGTCGGACGGCCCGGCTCGGGGGCGGCGGCGAACACGTCGAGGATCTCCTCGTAGTCGTGGGCGTCGATCTCGCGGACGGTGAACCCGAACGCCCGCGCCTTGTCGGCGAGCGGTTCGAGATCCATCGTGTCCTCGGTGGTGGCGCCCTGCTGGAGGTGGTTGCGGTCGACCACCGCGGTCAGGTTGTCGAGCTTGTAGTGGGCGGCGCACATCATCGCCTCCCAGTTCGAGCCCTCCTGCATCTCGCCGTCGCCGAGCAGCACCACCGTCCGTCGCGGCGAGCCGTCGAGCTTGGCGGCGATCGAGGTGCCGACCGCGATCGGCAGCCCGTGGCCCAGCGGACCGGTGTTGGCCTCCACGCCGGGGACGTAGCTGCGGTTCGGGTGCCCGTTGAGGCGCGAGCCAGAATCCATGAACGTCATCAGCTCGTCCACGTCGAAGTAGCCGGCCAGCGCCATCGCGATGTACAGCGCGCCCGCGGTGTGCCCCTTGGACAGGATCAGCCGGTCCCGTTCGGGCATCAGGGGCTGGGACGGGACGAGGTTCAGCTCGTGCAGCACCAGCGTCACCAGGATGTCGGCGATCGAGAAGTCACCGCCGATGTGGCCGTTGCCGGAGTGGGCGATCATGATCGGGTCGCGGCGCCGCAGTTCGGTGGCCGCGCGCTTCAGGTGCGCGACCACCTCCGCTCGGGGACGGTCGCGTCCGATCCGGCCCACCACCGGGGTGGTGAAGTCCCATTTCGAGGTGTCATTCATCACTGGCCCGCCATGGACTGCAGCAGGGCCTCCTGCACGACCTTCTGCGCACCGAGCGCGTCCTGCTTCGCCTGAGCGGCAGCGAGCGCGTCCTCGTCCAACAGGTCGAGGGCCCGGTGGACGGCCTTCAGGAACCGGATCGACAGCCGCGCGTTCTCGACCGCGTCCTCCCGGAACGGGAACTGGTCCAGGTTCCAGACACCCTCCCAGCCGTTCTTCTTCAACACGTGGAAGTACTCGAAGATCTCCACCATGTGGATCGAGCCGACCATCATGTCGTCGTCCCAGCCGCGGTAGTTGTCGTTCACGTCCATGCCCCACAGCAGGCCGTGGTCGATCAGCAGCTGCGCCGACTCCGCCGGCGCCTCGCCGCCGAACAGCGCGTGGCCGAAGTCGAGCAGCACGCCGACGTTGTCCACGCCCATCTGCTGGATGCCCAGGATCGTCTTCGCCGCCGACCCCCAGTACATGTGGGTGCGGGGCTCGCGCGGCTTGTACTCGATCACGAACTTCAGGTCGGGGTGGCCGGACGCGAGTTCGCGCATGCCCTCGACCGCCAGCCGGTTCAGCTCCTTGTAGTCGACCTGGAACGGGTAGTCGAACCCGTCCTGGCCGGGCCAGATCTTCACGTACTTGGCGCCGAGCTCGCGCACCACGTTCGCCGCGTCGTTCATCCGCGTCATCGCGGACGCCCGCTTGGCCGGGTCGGGGTTGGTGAACGCGCCCTTCATGTGCTCGCGCAGGTAGATGTCGGGGGTGATGCCGATCGCCTTGATGCCGGTCTCGGCCAGCTTCGCCTTCACGTCGTCGAGGGTCACGCCGTCGGTGAACGGGAAGTTGAGGTCCACCCACCTGATGTCGCCCACCCGCGCCGCCAGGTCGATCTGGGCGAGCGTGCTGCGCGGCTCGCCGTAGCCGTCGGTGGCGTACCGGTCCAGGTAGGTGGCGAAGTTCCAGAGGCCTGCTCCGAACTCGATCTCGGTCATGGATCTCTTCCTTAGGGTTGGGCGGGTTGTGGGGTTGCTGCGGAACGGACGCCGGCGCGGACCAGCGCGTCGCGCCAGCGCGCGCGCTCGGCCGTCCGGCGTTCCGGGGTGAAGGCGGGGTCGGGGGTGAACAGGTTCCCGGCCGGGAGCGTGGGCTGGATCGTGAAGCCGATGCCGCGGGCGGCCAGCGCCGCCGCACCGAGCGGGGAGATGTCGGGCACCGGGGCCACCAGCAGGTCGCGGCCGAGCAGGTCGGCCTGCGCCTGCATCAACACATCGGACGCGGTCGCGCCGCCGCCGGCGTGCAGCAGGCCCAGCCGGTGGTCGGGATCCATCACGTCCAGCACGTCGCAGATCTGGTGGGCGACCGATTCCAGGCCGGCGCGCGCGATCTGGGCGCGTCCGCTGTTCACGGTGAGCCCGGTCAGGGTGCCGACCGCGGACGGCTCCCACCACGGGGCGCCGAGCCCGTTCAGGGCGGGGACGAACACCACGGTGCCGCTGTCGGAGGCGCCGGCGGCGAGTTCGGACAGCCCGCGTCCGCCGTCCACCCCGAGGGTCTGGCCGAGCCAGTCGAGCCCGGCGCCGGAGTACAGGATGTTCGCCTCGTACGCCCAGGTCGGGGTGTCCAGGAGCCAGGCCAGGGTGGTGGAGACGCCGTCGCGCCGCGCGGACGCGTCCGTGGTGGGCACCATCACCGACGAGCCGGTGCCGTAGGTCGCCTTGCCCGCCCCGGCATGTTCGGGGGCGAGCACCTGGTGGCCGTACAGCGCGGCGTGCGAGTCGCCGAGCACGGCGAGGACGGGGATGTCGTCGGGGATCCCGGGCACCCCGGAGGTCGTCCCCCACGGCCCGGACGACGCCCGCACCTGCGGCAGCAGCTCCCGCGGGACGCCGAACAGGGCGCACAGGTCGGCGTCCCAGGCCAGGGTGGTGATGTCGAACAGCAGGGTGCGGGCGGCATTGCCGGCCTCGATCGCGTGCACCCGGCCACCGGTGAGGCGGTCGACGAGCCAGGAGTCGACCGTGCCCAGCCGGACGCCGGGGCGTCCCGCCGTGGCGTCGGCCAGCCAGCGCAGCTTGGCCGCCGAGTACATCGCGGTGAGTTCCAGCCCGGTGCGGGCGGCCACCAGCGCCACCGTCTCCGGCGTGCTGAGCGTGGCGCAGAGCTCCACGCCCCGCTGGTCCTGCCAGCTCACGAGCGGCGCGAGCGGCGTCCCGGTGGCTCCGTCCCAGGCGAGCACGGACTCGCGCTGGTTCGAGATCGCGATCCCGACCACCTGCGCGTCGGGGTGGGCGGCCAGCACCTCGGCCGCGGCGGCGCGGGTGCTCTCCCACAGTTCGGCGGCGTCCTGCTCGACCCAGCCCGGGCGCGGGGAGCGGATCGCCACCGGTCGCGACGCCGCTGCGATCACCCGCAGCGAAGCCGGTTCGACCAGGAGGGCCTTGGAGCTCGTCGTCCCCTGGTCGAGCGACAGGACAACCTCGGCCATTTCGCTCTCCGCATGAATATTCGTACCTGTGTGGATAGTCAACTATGGCATGTTGACGCACCCACTGGCAAGAACAGGCAGACGATCCCCAGACCCGGGGACGGGGTTCAGCCGCGGGCGTCCGGCGAGGGCGGGAGCTTGGGAATCGGGACCCCGCGCGTGGGCTTGGTCGCCACCGGACCCCGACGCGGGGGCCGCTCGGGCACGGTCGGCGCGGGCGTGTGATCGGCCTTGGGCGTGTGCTTCTTCGACGGACGGTCGACCTGCTTGCTCGACGGGGTCACCACGGGCGCCTTCGTCGGCGCCTTGGTCGGCTTCTTCGTCGGCTTCGGGGTCTTCGTCGGCTTCGGCGTCTTCGTGGGCGTCGGCACCGTGGGCGTCGGCTCGGGGGTCGGGCTGCTCGCCGGGAGCGTCAGCACGGCCGGCGTGGACGGCTGGGGCGCGGGTCCCGGCCCGGAGGCGGCGATCCCCACGGCCGCAACGGCGACCAGGGCCGTCGTGCCGACCGAGAACATCGCGACCCGGGGCAGATGGGTGACGAGCTTCGCGCCGCGGGCGAGCAGCGCGGCCACGCCGTGACCGGCAGCGGCCAGGCCGGCCACCAGCGACGGCTGCTGCGCGACCAGCGACGGGAACGCCAGCACGGTGCCCGTGGTCGCGGCCGCACCGGACGCGGCGAGCGCGGCCTTCCCGGCCAGCAGCGTCGCCGCGCTCCCGCCGAAGAGGGTGGCCACCTTTAGCGTGCCGCCGATCACCGCGAGCCGGGACGCCGTCCGCGTGCACCGCTCGCACTCCGCCAGGTGCGCCTCGGCCCGCGAACGCTGGCCGGCCGGCAGTCGGTGCCGGACGTGGGCGCCGAGGTGGTCGAGCACCCAGCGGCACTCGGCGGGCTGGTCGTGGCGGTTCACGTGGGACTGCAACCAGGCGATCCGCAGCCCTTCGCGCGCCCGCAGCAGCAGCGCCGAGGCGGCGTTCACCGAGAGCCCGATCGAGCGGGCCAGCTCGGCCACCGGCCGTCCCTCGACCTCGGTGAGCCACAGCGCGTGCCGCCACCGCTCGGGCAGGGTCGCGAAGGCGCCGCAGACCGCGTCCGCCTCGGCGATGCCGGTCGCGGTCGTGTCCTCGGCTTCGGCTTCGGCGTCGGCGAGATCGGCGGGGTCGGTGGGCACCTCACGGCCGGCCCGCACCCCGTTGAGGGCGATGTTGCGCACGGTGGTGGCGAGGTAGGGGCGGAACGCGTTCACCGGGCCGCGGCCCTCGGCGAGCGCCGCCCACACCCGGGCGAACGCCTCCGCCGCGACGTCCTCGGCGTCCAGCGAGCGGGTGGTGCGGGCAGCGATCCGGACCGCGACGCCGTGGTGGCGGCGGAAGAGTTCTGCGAAAGCTTCGGCATGACCGTCCCGGCTCAGGGCGATGAGCGTCGCCTCGTCGAGCGCGGAAGGCTCGCCGAGGGAGGAGACGGAGTCGGGCTCCAGCTCCACGGAACGCAGGATCATGAAGCTCCTGTCGGGTCGGGGGGATGCGTCGTCACCGGACCCTACGCGGTGCGCAGGGTCCGGCGACAGTTCCCCTCTGGGTACATCTGGAGCCGGACGAGTAGCCCCCCAGCAGTCCGTCCGGCCGAGCCTCGACGAATCCCCCCGGTTGCGTCGTGCTCTGCCTCTAGGACACTCCGGCGGTGAGAATGTGACGCGATTCCGCGAAGTCCGTTCGAGGTTTGGTGGCCGGACGCGGCGTGCGGTATTTTCTCCACGTGCTGTTGGAGAAAACGCGGGAGGTGTCGGCCGTGGGAACGACCCGGCCACCCGCCGCCCGCGGACGCCTCGCGCTCCTCGCTCTCGGCGGCGCGTCCCTGATCGCCGGGCTCGACGCCGGCCTGGTGCGCCTGGAGGTGTGGGCGCCGGTGGCGTCCGAGCGCGCGGGTGACGTGCACGGGCTGGTGATGGTCCTCGGTTTCCTCGGCACCCTGATCGCCATGGAACGCGCGCAGTCGCTGGGACGCCGCTGGGCGTACGCCGCGCCCGCGCTGCTCGGCGCCGGGGCGCTCGCGCTGCTCACCCCCGCTCCCCTGCTGCTCGGTGAGCTGCTGCTCATCGAGGGGTGCGCGGTGTTCGTCGGCGTCTACCTCGCCCTGTACCGGCGCGCGCCGCGTCCGTTGGTCGCGGTGCAGGTGCTGTCGGCGGTGCTCGCGCTGGCCGGCGCCGTGGTGGTCGTGCTGGTCGGCATCCCCGCGTCCCTGCCGTTCCTGTTCGGCTTCCTGGTGCTGACGATCGCGTCCGAGCGCGCGGAGCTGGCGCAGCTGAGCCTCGGGCCTACCGCCGGACGGACGCTGGTCGGCTTCGCGATCGCCCTCACGCTCGGCGCCCTGGCGGCCCTCACCCTCGGCGTGCCCGGGCAGCGGCTGGTCGGCCTCGCGCTGGTGGGGGTCGCGGTGTGGCTGCTGCGCCGCGACGTCGTACGTCGCCAACTGCGGCTGGAAGGCCAGCACCGCTACCAGGCCGCGGCCCTGTTCGCCGGCTACCTGCACCTGGGTCTCGCCGGGACGGTGCTCGCGGTGGTCGGCCTGGAGGCCTCGCCGGGCGCCTACGACGTGATCGTGCACGGTGTCTTCCTCGGGTTCGCGGTCTCGATGGTGATGGCGCACGCGCCGGTGATCCTGCCGGCGGTGATCGGGCGTCCGCTGCCCTACCACCCGGTGCTCTGGGTGCCGCTGGTCGCGCTGCACGTCGGGCTCGTGGTGCGGTTCGTTGGTGCCGCGCTGGGCGACTGGCGCGTCGGCGGCATGCTGACCGTGATCGCGATGCTGGCCTTCGTGCTCACCTCGCTGGGCGTCGTCCTGGTCGCCGGGAGGAAGCGATGAGGGGCGGCCGCTCCCCGTGGCGCGACTGGCCACTGATCGGCTGGTTCGGTGCCGCCGTGGTGGTCGCGCTGGCCCACCGCTGGATCGACGACTCGTCCTGGCTGCTGCTGCACCTCGTCCTGCTCGGCGCGATCACCCACTCGATCCTGGTGTGGAGCACCCACTTCACCTCCACCCTGCTGCGCCTGCCGGCCCCTCCCCGCCAGGGCGTCCGGCTCGGGCTACTCACCGCCGGGAGCGCGTGCGTGCTCGTCGGCGTGCCGACCACCTGGTGGCCGCTCACGCTGGCCGGCGGCCTGCTGGTCGCAGCCGCGGTCGGCTGGCACGCGGTGGTGCTGGTGCGGATGTTGCGGACGGCGCTGCCGGCCCGGTTCCGGATCAGCGTCCGCTACTACGTGGCCGCGGCCGCCTGCCTGGCCGTCGGCGTCGGCCTCGGCATCACGCTGGCGTGGGGCTGGGACGACACCTGGCACGGCCGGCTGCTGGTGGCGCACGCGCTCACCAACGTGCTCGGCTGGATCGGGCTGACGCTCACCGGCACCCTGCTGACCCTGTGGCCCACCATGCTGCGGACCAGGATGGACGCGTCCGCCGAGCTGTGGACCCGGCGGGCCCTGCCGGTGCTGCTGGCCGGTATCGGCGTCGCGGCCGGGGGCGCCCTCGTCGGGCTGCCGTGGCTGGCCGCGTCCGGGCTGGCGGTGTACCTCGGCGGGCTCGGCGTGTGGGGACGCGGCCTGTGGCTGCCGCTGCGCACCAAGCCGCCGACCGAGTTCGCCCCGGCCTCGGTGGCCGCGTCGCTGCTGTGGCTGGTGGCCGGCCTCGGCTGGGCAGGCTGGGTGCTGGTCAGCGCCGGCGACTGGGAGGCGATCCGCGAGCAGTTCATCTGGCCGGCGGCCGCGTTGGGCGCCGGCTTCGCCGTCCAGCTGCTCACCGGGGCGCTGTCCTACCTGCTGCCGTCCGTGCTGGGCGGCGGACCGGCCGTGGTGCGCGCCGGGCAGCGCTGGTTCAATGCCGGCGCCGGGTTCCGGCTGGTCGCGATCAACGGCGGACTGCTGCTGTGGTTCGCGCCGACGCCGAGCTGGGTGAAGGTGACCGGCTCGCTGCTCGCCCTCGGCGGTGCAGTGGCGTTCCTGCCCCTGATGGTCGGCGGCGTCCGGGCCTCGGTGGCCGCCCGGCGCGCGGTCGCCGCCGGGCAGGAGCTGCCCGAGGCGCCCGCCCGTCCACCCGTGTTCTCGGCGGGCCAGCTGATCGCGGGCCTGACCGCCCTGGTGACCGCGACCGTGGTGGGCGTCGGGCTCGACCCGCAGGCCGCCGGCGCGGTGCCCGCGTCCCAGGCCGGAACCGTGGCGGCGACCGGGCACACCGTCACGGTCGCGGTCGAG
The DNA here is from genome assembly GCA_020161755.1 of Actinomycetota bacterium. Classification (GTDB taxonomy): domain Bacteria; phylum Actinomycetota; class Actinomycetes; order Propionibacteriales; family Propionibacteriaceae; genus Propionicimonas. The sequence goes on along the minus strand of JAIUOS010000022.1, from coordinate 22,272 downwards.
ATCCGCGGCATGCGGTACCACCCCGGCTCGGTGACGGTGGCCGCCGGTGACCGCCTGGTCGTGACCCTGACGAACACCGACACCAACACCCACGACCTGGTGATCGGGTCCGCGCACACCCCGCGGCTGGGCCCGGGCGCGTCCGTGGAACTGGACGCCGGGGTCATCTCGGCGTCCACGCAGGGCTACTGCTCGGTGATCGGCCACCGCCAGATGGGCATGGTCTTCGACGTGGTCGTGGCCGGGAGCGTCCCGTCCGCCACGCCGACGAGCACCCCCACCGACCACGACATGGGCGGGATGGACCACGGCACGTCGCCGTCGGCCGACCCCACCGCGCCCGCGGTGATCGACCCCGTCCTGCCGCCGCTGGAGGCGGCACGGGTGCACAAGGTCACGCTGGTCGCCCAGGAGACCACGCTCGAGGTGGCGCCCGGGGTGTGGCAGCGCCGCTGGACGTTCGGCGGACGCGCGCCCGGCCCCACGCTTCACGGACGCATCGGCGACATCTTCGAGGTGACGCTGGTGAACTCGGCGACGATCGGGCACTCGATCGACTTCCACGCCGGCGCGCTCGCGCCCGACCGCCCGATGCGGACCATCCAGCCCGGCGAGACGCTGGTCTACCGGTTCACCGCCACCCGCGCGGGCATCTGGATGTACCACTGCTCGACGATGCCGATGTCGACGCACATCGCGGCCGGCATGTTCGGCGCGGTCGTGATCGAGCCGGACGGGCTGGCGCCGGTCGACCGCTCCTACGTGCTGGTGCAGTCCGAGACCTACCTGCAGACCGCGGCCGCCGACCCGTCCGCCGCGACCGAAGTGAACGCGGACGCGGTGAACGCCGAGCAGCCCAGCTACGTGGCGTTCAACGGGGTGGCCAACGGCTACGACACCGCGCCGCTGACCGCGAAGGTGGGCGAGCGCGTCCGGTTCTGGGTGCTGGACGCCGGGCCCAACCGGGCCAGCAGCTTCCACATCGTCGGCGCCCAGTTCGACACCGTCTACAGCGAGGGCGGCTACCTGCTGCGACGCGGACGCGACGCGTTCGGCAGCCGCGGCGGCGGCTCGCAGGCCCTGGGCCTGCAACCTGCGCAGGGCGGCTTCGTCGAGACCGTGTTCGTCGAGGCCGGCCGCTACCCGCTGGTCAGCCACGCGATGGTGGACGCCGAGCGCGGCGCCCACGGGTTTGTGGTGGTCACCCGCTGAACTGCTCCCCCACCGACCTCCCGGACCCCCGGGAACACACCGATTGGAGATCCGCATGACCAACTTCGTCCACCTCGAGACGCCGTCCACGCCGAAGGCCGGCGGCTGCGCGTGCGGCGCCCATGACGAGGAGGTGCCGGCGCTGGACGTCCGCCAGATCCCGCACGCGATCCGTCACGCCGCCGTGTTCGGCGCGTTCGACGCGATCCGTCCGGGCAACGCGCTGGTGATCGTGGCCCCGCACGCCCCCGTCCCGCTGCTGAACCAGCTCGCCTCGCGCGCGCTGATCGCCTGCGAGTACCTGGTCGAGGGCCCCACCGAGTGGCACGTGAAGATCACCCGCCTGGACGACGAGGCCTGACCCAGCTGACGTGGACCGAAAGGGGACAGTCCCCTTTCGGTCCGGGCAGCCGCAGAAAGGCGACGGTCCCTCTTCCTGCGGGATCAGCCCAGCAGTTTCGCCTTCGCCGCGCTGAACTCGGCGTCGCTCAGGACGCCGGCCTGGTGCATGGCCGCCAGCTGCTGGAGCTGACCCATCAGGTCACCGCCGGGAGCGGCGGGCGGCGCCGGCGGAGGCGGTGGCGCCTGCATCGCGGCCACCTGCTGCTGCATCGCGGCGAACTCCGCCGCCTGCTGCTGCTGCGCGGCCTGCTGCTGGGCGACCTGCTGCTGCCGCTGGGCCTGCGCCTGCTGCACGCTCCCGGACACCGCGCTCGCGGTACCCGCGATCACCGCGGTGCGGGCCATCGTGCCGAGCAGTCCGGGACGTCCGACTCTGCGCCTCATGCCTGTTCCTCCTCGTCAGGGACGGTGTTCAGGATCTCCTCGACGACCCCGCCCGGAACCTGGACGTCGGCCACCAGCACCCCGCCGGAGCCGGCCACGGCCTCCCGCAGCGGGTTCATCCAGGTGTGCTCGAACGCCAGCACGGCCGCCGAACTGCCCGGTGCGAGGCCGGCGGCGAGCTCCTCGACGTCGTCGTCGGAGAGCAGCCCGTCGACCCGCTCGAGCAGGCCGGCGAGGTCGGGGTCGAGGTCGGCGAGCTCCTGCCAGGACAGCTCACCGTCGGGGTCGCGGCGGACGAACAGCCCGTCGACGATCGTGATGGTCGAGGTGTCGATCAGCCGCCGCAGCTCCGGCAGGATCGCGCCGTTGAAGGCGCTCCCCGGGAATGCGACGGCGATGACCTCGACGGGCGCCATGGTCATGGTCCAGCTCCTTCCGGCGCGGGCGCTCCGTCGCTGCCCGCTCCTGCCTCGAATCTATTGCCTGCCCCCGGACGCGACAACGCCGGACGCGCCGCTGCCTTCGCCAGCGCGGGTCCTGACTAGGGTGTAGCCGTGACGCAACAGGTCGTGGCCGTGCTGGGACGCGGCGTCGTCCCGCGGGAAACCCCGCTGCTGGTGGCCGACGACCTCGGCTTCACCCGGGGCGACGGCTGCTTCGATGCCGCTCGCGTCGTGGTCGCCGACGGACGCGCGCGCGTCGACCACCTCGACCGCCACCTGGCCCGGTTCGCGCGCTCGGCGGCCGCACTCGAGCTGCCCCGGCCCGACGAGACCGCCTGGCGGGCACTGATCGACGCTGCCCTCGACGAGTGGGACGCCCCCGGCGAGGCGGTGCTGAAGCTGGTGCTCACCCGCGGACCCGAGCTGGCCGCGTCCGGGGCCTCGGCGCTGCTGACGATCACCTCCGCCCCGGACGCGACCAGGGCCCGGACGGGCGTCACCGGCGCCACGCTCAGCCGCGGCTACGCCAGCGACGCGTTCGCCGCCGCGCCGTGGCTGCTGGGCGGGGTCAAGACGCTGTCCTACGCGGTGAACGTGGCCGCCAAGCGCGAGGCCGCCCGGCGCGGCGTGGACGAGGTGGTCTTCACCTCCACCGACGGCTACCTGCTCGAGGGTCCGACCGCCGGCCTCCTGGTGGCCGCGGACGACCAGCTCTGGACGACCCCGCTCGGCGCCACCGGCGTGCTGGAGTCGGTGACGATCGACGTGATCATGGACGCGGCGAGCGACCAGGGCGTCGGCACGCGGCAGGCGCTGTTCCGTCCTGACGACCTGCCGGGCACGGACGGGGCCTGGCTGGTGTCGGCCGTGCGCGGCGTCCTGCCGCTGGTCGAGCTGGACGGCGTCCGCCTGCCGACCGATCCTGAGCTCAGCGCCCACCTGGCGGCGACGGCGGGCTTCCCCCGTCCCGCTTAGCCACCGAATTGTCCCCTCGCGCCCGGAATTCCGGGCGCGAGGGGACGTTTCGGTGGCGAAGTGGGTTAGCGGGACGCGGTGGCGACCTGCACTCGGTTGCCCCACGGGTCGTCGACGCCGAGCGCGGCGGCGTCCGCCGAGGTCTCCAGGGCGACGTCGAGGCCGCGGACGCGCAGGCGCTCGGCGGCGGCGAGCACGTCCGCCACCGCGGGGACCTCGATCGACACCGTGCCCAGGCCCAGGCCGGGGGCACGCAGCCCCACGCCCGCGCTCTGCCAGGTGTTCATCGCCATGTGGTGGTGGTAGCCGCCGGCCGAGACGAACAGCGCGCCGGGCATGTCTGCGGTCACCTCGAACCCGAGACCGTCGACGTAGAAGTCCTTGGCCCGGTCGGTCTGGCCGACCTTGAGGTGGACGTGGCCGACGACCTGCGCCGCCGCACCGGACAACGCCGGACGGTGGTCGGGCGCGGTCTCCAGGTAGTCGCGGGCGGCGTCGGTGAGGTGATCGGCGAGGAACCGGTTGGGGTCGAGGAACAGCGTGGCCATCCGCACCTGAGCGCCGTCCCATGTCCAGTCGGTGCGCGGGCGGTCGACGTACAGCTCGACCCCGTTGCCCTCGGGATCGTCGAGGTAGAAGGCCTCGGAGACGAGGTGGTCGCCGCTGCCGGTGTAGAGCTGCGGCGTGTTCGTGGCCACGGACGCCAGCACGGTCGCCAGCGTCGCCTGGTCGGGGTGCAGCAGGGCGGTGTGGAACAGCCCGGCCGTCCGTCGCTCCCCCTTCGGCAGGTCGGGACGGTGGCGCAACTCCACCAGCTCGGTGCCGTTGCGGCCCAGCGAGACCCGTCCGTCGCCCTGGGCGAGCGGCTCGAGCAGCAGCACGTCGGAGTAGAAGCGGGTCATCAGGTCGAGGTCGGCGACGTCAAGTGCGACCCGGGACATCCGGGTGTCGGCGGGGAGTAGTTCGGTGGTCACCGCGGGCCCTTCGTGGTAGTTGATGCTTCAACTATATCACGAAGGACTCTGTGCTGACCCACAGGGACCTGCTCCCCGACCCACAGTCGGCGGGGGTTGAGTAGTTCTCACCAACGAGCACACAGGAGGTCGATGACGCAGAGCCCAGTTCCCCCAACATGTGAGCGCGGCCCCACCTTCCCCGGCGGGGCCGCAGGCATGTCCGCCTGCCCTAGCCTGTGGTCATGACAACGGGCGGACGACGCTGATGGAGGTGCTGCTGCTGGGCACCGGCGCCGCGGACGGCATCCCCAACCCGTTCTGCCGCTGCGCGACCTGCGACGACGCCCGTGATCGCGGCGAGCTGCGAACGCCGACCTCGGTGCTCGTGGACGGGCGGCTGCTGATCGACCCCGGACCGGAGGCACCCCGGCAGGTCTCGCGGCTGGGCCGCGACCTCGTCGGGCTGGAGGCGGTGCTCGCCGGCCACGCCCATGACGACCACCTCGACCCGGCAGTGCTCCTGCACCGCTCGTGGGTGACGTCCGCGCCGCTGGGCGTGGTCGGGCCGGCCCCGGTGGTCGAGTGGTCCCGGCGCTGGCTCGCGCCCGAGCAGTCGGTCGTCCGGTTCTCCGCGGTCACCGCCGGGGACGAGTTCGAGCTCGCCGGCTACCGGGTGACCGCGCTCGCCGCCAACCACGAGGCGTTCGGCGAGGCGCTGTGCTACCTGGTCGAGGACGCGGACGCGTCCCTGCTGTACGCGACCGACACCGGGCTGCTGCCGGAATCGACGTGGCAGCAGCTCGCCGGACGCCGGGTCGACCTCGTGCTGCTGGAGAACACCTTCGGACCGCGCACCGACAAGGGCGAACACCACCTGCACTTCGCCACGTTCGCCGCCACCGTCGACCGGCTCCGGGAGGCGGGGGTGGTCGACGACCGGACGCGGGTTGTCGCCGTCCACCTGGCGCACGACAACCCGCCGCTCGCTGAGCTGCGGGTTGTCCTGGGTGCGTGCGGGGCCGAGGCCCTGGCCGACGGTTCGGTGATCGTGCTCTGAACCGTCGGAGCGGTCAGGCGGCGAGGCACTGCGCCGGGCGCCGCTCCAGGCGAGCGGCGAGGGCGAGCTCGAGGTCGGCGGTCCGGCGGAGCAGGGCGGCCAGGGCCGTCCGGGGACGGGCAGTGGCGGCCTCGACGACCTGCGGCGCCTCGGGGAACGCGGACGTGTTCTCGACGGCGGTGCGCTCCAGGATCGGCGCGAAGCTGACATATGCGGACATGGTTGTCTCCTTGAATCGGTTGAGTGCATGTTGGGGTCGAGCCCTGCGGGTCACACAGGGCGGGTACTGCGCCGCACGATCAGCTCGTGCGGAAGGATGATCCGGCGGGCCGTCCGGGTCGGGTCGAGCAGGAGTTCGGCGGCGATGCGGCCCTTGTCGCGGACGGGCTGCCGGACGGTGGTGAGGCCGGCCTCTGCGGTCTCGGGCAGGCCGTCGAAACCCGCGATCGAGATGTCCTCCCCCGGCTCGAGGCCGCGCTGGCGGCACGCGTCCATGAACCCGAGGGCCATCACGTCACTCATGGCCACCACCGCCGTCGGACGGTCACTGCGGTCGAGCACCAGGGTGCCGGCCACGTGGCCCGCGCGACGGGAGTTCGTACCGGCCGGCACGATCGTGACGTCGAGGCCGGCGAGCCCCTCGACCATTCCGCTCAGCCGCAGGTAGTCGGCGAACCCGTAGTCGGCGTAGGTGTCGACCAGGGTCTCGAACTCAGCGGGCCGGTACTCCTTGAGGATCGCCTGCGTGGGGTAGGCCGCCTCTGCCAGCAGGAAGATCCGGCGGTGCCCGAGCCGGCGCAGGTGGAGCGCCAGCTCCTTGCCGGCGGCGTGGTCGTCGATCACCACGTAGTCGCCGGGCTCGTGCGAGCCGTCGCGCCGGTTGAGCGTGCAGTACACGGTGGGCAGGCCACGTTGGCGCGCCCGTTCCATCGCCGGCTGGTTGCCGCACAGCCCGGCGACGCCGTCCACCGCCGCGTTCTGGATGGCGCCGAGGGCGTCCGCGTCCCCGGCCGGGACGCTGAGCAGCGTGATGCTGGCGCGGTGCTTCTCCATGACCTCGCTGAACGCCGCCAGCCAGGCGACCGAGAACGGGTCGGAGAACGCGTAGGAGAGCTTCTCCTCGAACGCGACCGCGAAGGTGTTGGTGCGCCCCGAGCGCAGTTGGCGGGCGAGCGCGTCCGGGCCGGTGTAGCCCATCTTCGCGGCCCGCGCGAGCACCCTCTCCCGCAGCTCGGCCGACAGCTGGTCGGGACGGTTGAAGGCGTTCGAGACCGTCATGACCGACACGCCCATCACCTTCGCGATGTCCTGCTGTGTGATCCTCACCATCTCGCCCACCTCCTTTCGTTTCGTGTACCTCAATGGTGAACTTTATCGTTACAGAGATCAACCGACCCTGCGTCTGTATCGTTAAAGCCCCCGAGGATAGTCCCACCCGAACGACGGGCCGTTACACGATTCGCCCTCGACCAGTCGCTGGGTGGGCAGATCGGGCCAGAAACAACCCGATCCAGTGCAGATTGGTTCGCCCGCGACGCGGAACGACCTCAGGTGGCGTTCCAGAGCCAGGTGTAGAAGTCGAGCTTGGCCGCGTCCCGCTCGATGCCGTAGGCGGCGAGGAGGGTGTCCTGCCAGCCGTCGCCGAAGTTCCAGCCGAGGCTGAGCAGGGCGGGCGCGAGGTCGGCCCAGCGGTCACCGACACCGAGCTTGCCGAGGTCGACGTAACCGACGCAGGCGCCGACGGAGTCGAGGAGGAAGTTCGGGTTGCAGGCGTCGCCGTGGCAGACGACGGCGTCCAGCTCCGGCCAGGTGGCCGGATCGGGCTCGTCGGCCGCTCGCTTGCGGGCGAGCCGTCCGGCGATCGAGTACTCCCAGGGGCAGTCGGCCACCGGCACGGTGTCGTGGAAGCGGCGCAGCGCCCGTCCGAGTTCAGGCACCACCAGCTCAGGACGGCGGTTCCACCCGTCCACCACCGCGGACGTCCCCGGGATGCCCTGCGTGCGCAGCCAGCGGTTGCCGGCGTCGTCCACGCCGTGGTCGATCGGACGCGGTGCGGCGACGTACGCACTCACCCACCGCAGCCGCTCGAACTCCGGATCGGCGTCGAACTCCCAGTGCGGCGGCCCGTACTTGACGTACTCGTCCCCGTCGCCGAGCCGGTAGGTCACCCCGCCGATCTCGTTGCGCCAGACGATCTCCACCGCGCGCCCGCGCGCGAGCTCGTGCACGATCGCCGGCACGGTGATGCCGTCGAACCGGAGGTTCGGGCTTTCGGACATCGATCCGCCTTCCGCCCCCACCCCCCGAGTTGTCAGAACCTCACGGTGCTATAGCGCAACGAGATTCTGACAAGTCGGAGAGAGGGGGTCACATCAGAGGGGGAGGAGGCGGAAGATCGGGCCCGGGATGTGCTTGAGCACGATCATCACGAAGCGGAACGGCGCGGGCACCCAGATCAGCTTCTCGCCGTTGCGGGCGGCGTCCACGACCTGGGTGGCCAGCTGGTCGGGATCGACCGTTAGCGGTGCTTCCTTGACGTGGGCGGACATCCGGGTGCGCACCTGGCCGGGACGCACCACGAGCACCTTGGGCCCGAACGGCGCCAGCGCCTCCCCGAGCAGCCGGTAGAAGCCGTCGAGGCCGGCCTTGGTCGAGCCGTAGACGAAGTTCGTCCGCCGCACCAGCTCGCCGGCCACGGTCGACATCGCGATGATCTGGCCGTAGCCCTGGGCCTTCATCTTCTGGCCGAGCAGGACGCCGACGCTGACCGCGCCGGTGTAGTTCACCTGGGCGATCTGGACGGCCGCCGCCTGGTCCTGCCACAGCTGCTCGGCGTCACCGAGCAGGCCGAACGCCACGATCGCCACGTCGACGTCGGCCAGCTGCCAGGCCGCGTCGATCACGCCGGGGTGGGTGTCGAAGGCGGTGGCGTCGAAGTCCAGCACGTCGACAGCGGTGGCGCCCTTCGCGGTCAGGTCGGCCACGGTCGCCCCCGTCCGCTCGTCGCCGGGCTGGACGCCGAGCACCACCCGCAGCGGCAGCTTGGACAGGTACTCGGCGACGATGGCCAGCCCGATCTCGGACGTGCCACCGAGCAGCAGCACGGTCTGGGGGTTGCCGGTCGCGTCGATCACTTTGCGTTTCTCCTCGGGAGATCCCAGGTCCTGCCCGGGATGACGGTGGTGCAGGTTGGTGCGGGTCGGTCAGTTCAGGTCGAGGCGGCGGGCCAGGTCGGAGACGAACACGCCGTGCGGGTCGATCCGGCGCCGGGTGGCGATCCAGGAGTCGATCTCGGGGTACATCGCGTGGAAGGTCGCCGCGGTCACCCGGGAGTCCTTCGCGGTGTACAGCCGTCCCCCGAACTCCAGGATGCGCGCGTCCAGGCCGTGCAGGAACTCGTGCAGGCCCGCCTTGATCGGGAAGTCGACGCACACGTTCCAGCCGGCCATCGGGTAGCTCAGCGGCGCCCGGTTGCCCGGCCCGAACAGCTTGAACACGTTCAGGAACGAGTAGTGCCCGGACGCCTGGATGTCGCGGATCAGCTGCTTGAACTCCCCCACCGCCGCCGGCGGCACCACGAACTGGTACTGCAGGAACCCGTGCGAGCCGTACGCGCGGTTCCACTCGCCGAACATGTCCAACGGGTGGTAGAAGCCGGTGAGGCTCTGGATCTTGCCGGTGTAGTTGCCGCTCTTGGCGTACCAGGCCGTGCCCAGCAACCCGAAAGTGAGCTTGTTGGCCAGGCCGTTGGGGAACACGTCCGGCAGGTCGAACAGCGGCTTGGCGTTGAACGCCAACGGGTCGGACGCCAGCTTCGGCGCCTTCTCGCGCAGCTGGTCGAGGGTGGCCAGCGAGCCGCGCGACAGCGCCGCGCGTCCCAGCTTCGGCTCCGGCGAGATCGCGTCGAACCACGCGCTGGAGTAGTCGTAATTCGCCTCGGACCCGTCGGAGTGGACGGCGATCGTCTCGTCCAGGGTGTGCGTGACCACGCCGTCGGCGATGAAGTAGGCGGTCTCGGTGCGGGTCATGGTCAGCACCACCCGCAGGATGATGCCGGTCAGGCCGACGCCGCCCACCGTGGCCCAGAACAGGCTCGCGTCCGGGTCGTCCGACGAACCGGACGGGGTGAGCGTCAGGATGCGCCCGTCCGCCACCAGCAGCTGCATCGAGGCCACGTAGTTGCCGAACGAGCCGGCGCTGTGGTGGTTCTTGCCGTGCACGTCGCACCCGATCGCCCCACCGACGGTGACCTGCCGGGTGCCCGGCAGCACCGGCACCCACAGCCCGTACGGCAGGGCCGCGCGCATCAGGGCGTCGAGGCTGACGCCGGCGTCCACGTCGACGGTGCCCGCGTCCGGGTCGATGGCGTGGATTCGGTTCAGCGGGGTCATGTCGACCACGATCCCGCCGGCGTTCTGGGCGACGTCGCCGTAGGAGCGTCCGAGGCCGCGCGCGACGATGCCGCGGCGCAGGTGGGACGGCGAGTCGGCGTTGTGGTCGGCCACCGCGGCGACCGCGGCGGCGATCACCTCGGGGTCGGCCGTCGACAGCACCTGCGACGTGGTCGGAGCGGTCCGGCCCCAGCCCGAGAGGCTGGTCGAGACGGTGGGCAGGTCGGGGGTCTGGGTGGCACTCATCGACGCTCAGGATACTCGCGTCGCAGCCTCTCCCATGACCGCTCCACCCTGCCCTACGATCGTCCGCGATGAACGCGCACCAGCACGCGGACCGGCAGCCGTGAGGGCGCCGGCGTCCGACCCCGTCGACCGCACCCGCTTCCCCGTCGAGGGATGGGGTCTCACCGAGATCCGCTACGACCTGGCCGGCATCGGGCAGCGGGAGACCGTCTTCTCGGTGGCCAACGGCTACCTCGGCCTGCGCGGCAACGACGAGGAGGGCAGCGCCGAGGCCTACGCGCACGGCACCTTCGTCAACGGCTTCCACGAGACCTGGGACATCAAGCACGCCGAGGACGCCCCCGGCTTCGCCCGGACCGGCCAGACCATCGTCAACGTGCCGGACGCCAAGACCATCGCGCTGACCGTGGACGGGCAGCCGCTGCGGCTGGCCGACCCCGGCGTGGAGACGTTCGTGCGTTCGATCGACTTCCGCGACGGCATCCTGCGGCGCGACGTGCTGTGGCGGACCGACTCCGGACGGCAGGTGTCGGTCCGCAGCACCCGGATGGTGTCGTTCACCCGCCGCAACCTTGCGCTGATGACCTTCGAGGTGACCGTCCTGGACGGCGACGCCGAGGTCGTGATCACCTCCGACGTGCGCAACCGGCAGGACGAGCCGCCGGAGGGACGCGCCCCGGTCGTGGGCTTCGACCCGCGACGTTCGTCCCAGTTCGAGAACCGCGTGCTGCTGTCCCAGTTGACCCTCGAGGAGCAGGGACGCATCGCCCTGGGCTACCGCGCCGCCCACTCGGGACTGGGCCTGGCGGTGTGCGTCGACCACGACCTCTACACCGCCGACCCGGTCGCGATCGAGACCCGGATGAACGCCGACCTCGGCCGGCGCACCTACCGGGTCGACGCGAGCGAGGGCCAGCCGATGCTGCTGGTGAAGTGGGTGGCCTACCACGAAGGCACCGCGGAGGTCGGCGTCGAGGACCTGGTCGGGCTGGCCCGGCTGACCCTCGACGACGCCGAGGCCGTCGGACGCGAGGTGGTCGAGGCCGAGCAGCGCGACTGGCTCCAGACCTACTGGGCGAACGCCGACGTCGAGTTCGACGGCCAGCCCGAGCTGCAGCAGGCGGTGCGGTGGTGCCTGTTCCAGCTCGCCCAGGCCGCCGGACGGGTGGACGGCGGCGGCATCGCCGCCAAGGGCGTGACCGGCTCCGGCTACCACGGACACTACTTCTGGGACACCGAGGTGTACCTGGTGCCGTTCTTCACCCACACCAACCCCGAGCTCGCCCGCCGGGCGCTGCGGTTCCGCATCTCGATGCTCGACGCCGCCCGCCAGCGCGCCCGCGAGCTGTCCCAGGACGGCGCGCTGTTCCCGTGGCGGACGATCAACGGCCTCGAGGCGTCCGCGTACTACGCGGCCGGCACCGCGCAGTACCACATCGACGCGGACGTGGCCTGGGCGATGTGCAAGTACGCCGACGTCTGCGACGACCCCGGGTTCCTGCTGGGCGAGGCGCTGCCGGTCCTGGTCGAGACCGCCCGGCTGTGGGCCGACCTCGGCTTCTTCCGCGGGCCCGAGCGCCGCTTCAACATCTACTCCGTGACCGGCCCGGACGAGTACAGCACCGTGGTCAACAACAACCTGTACACGAACCTGATGGCCCGGGCGAACCTGGAACGCGCGGCCCGCGCCGTCCGGACGCTCGCGGCCACCGACCCGGACGCGCACGCCCGCGCGGCCACCGAACTGCACCTCACCGACGACGAGGTGGAGCGCTGGGAGGCGGCGGCCGCGGCGATGACGATCCCCTTCGACGAGGGCTTCGGCGTGCACCCCCAGGACGAGGACTTCCTCAAGCGCGAGGTGTGGGACCTCGCCCACACTCCCCCGGAGTGGATGCCGCTGCTGCTGCACTACCACCCGCTGGTGATCTACCGCTTCCAGGTGCTGAAGCAGGCGGACGCGATCCTGGCGCTGTTCATGGCCGGTGACGCGTTCACCCCCGAGCAGAAGCGGGCCGACTACGAGTACTACGACCCGATCACGACCGGGGACTCGACCCTGTCGGCGGTCGTGCAGTCGATCATCGCCGCCGAGGTCGGCTACCAGGACCGGGCGCTGGCCTCGTTCATGGAGGGGATCTTCGTCGACCTCGCCGACCTGCACCACAACACCGCAGACGGGGTGCACATCGCCTCGGCCGGCGGCGCGTGGAACGCGTTGGTCTACGGGTTCGGCGGCCTGCGCGACTACCGGGGCCGGATCAGCCTCGACCCGCGGCTGCCGTCGCGCTGGCGCACGCTGCGGTTCGGTTTCGGCCTGTCGGGCTCACGGGTGCGCGCCGAGCTGACCGCGTCCGAGCTGGTCCTGACCCTCCAGGACGGCCCGGGCGGCACCCTCACCGTGCGCGGCTGCGAGGTCGTCATCGACTCCCCCGAGCCGGTGCACGTCCCGCTGGACGGCCAGGGCCCGCTGCTGCCGACCATCGAGGGCAGCATCCCGCTCATCCACGGCCGTCCCGCCACCCCGGACGAGGTGACCGTCGGCCTGCCCACCGTCGCCCAGATGCTCTCCGACTGAACTCACGGTCTGCGAGGGTCAGGGGCTCTCGGGAGCGCGGGCCTCGCCCCAGAAGACGTGGTCCATCACCTGGCGGGCGAGCCGGGTGCGCCGGCGGTACTCCTCGACCAGCAGCGACGACTCGCCCTTCGCGTAACCGAGCACCTCGGCCAGCGAGGACAGCTCGCGCGCGTCGGTGGGCAGGCTGTCGCCCGCGCGCCCGCGCAGCAACATGATCGCGTTGCGGATGCGGCTGGCCAGCAGCCAGGCCGCGCGCAGCGCGGACGCGTCCGTCTCGTCGAGAAGGCCGGCCACGACGGTCGCGTCCAGCGCCTCGAGGGTGCCGGTGGTGCGCAGGGCGGGGGTGCCGGCGGCGTGGTGGAGCTGCAGCAGTTGCACCACCCACTCCACGTCGGAGAGCCCGCCGAGGCCGAGCTTCACATGCCGGGACGGGTCGCCGCCGCGGGGCAGCCGCTCGGCCTCCATGCGCGCCTTGAGCTTGCGGATCTCGTGCACCTGGGCGTGGCCCAGGCCGCCGGAGGGATAGCGGACGCGGTCGATCGCGGCCAGCAACTCGGCCCCGAGCTGCCGGTCGCCGGCCCCGACGGACGCGCGCAGCAGCGCCTGCGCCTCCCAGGTGGACGACCAGCGCTCGTAGTACTTGCGGTAGGAGGAGAGGCTGCGCACCATGGCGCCGCCCTTGCCCTCGGGGCGCAGGTCGATGTCCACCTCGAGCGCCGGGTCGGGGCCGGGCTTGGCCAGCAGCGCGCGGAGCCGGCTGACGACGGTGGCGGCCGCCGAGGTCGCGTCCGGGTCGTCGCTGTCGGCGAACACGAACATCGCGTCGGCGTCGGAGGCGTAGGACAGCTCCCGCCCACCCCAGCGACCCATCGCGATCACCGCGATCGGGGGCGCGTTGACGCCGCGCCCGGCGACCTCGAGGGCGGCGTCGAGGGTGGCCGAGGCCAGATCGGAGAGCGCTGCGCCGAGCGCGGGGATGTCCAGTTGGCCGAGCAGGTCGGCCATCGCCAGCCGCAGCAACTCGTTGCGCCGCGTCGCTCGCACCGCGGCGATCGCCGCGTCCGGCGCCTCGTGGCGGCGGGCGGCGGTGAGCATCTCGGCGAGCACGTCCGCGGCCGGCCGGGGCACCAGGCCCTCCGGGTCGCCGAGCAGCGCCGCGCTCTGCGGCGCCTTCAGCAGCAGGTCGACCGCGTACCGCGACGAGGCCAGGATCCGGGCGAGGTGTTCGGCCATCGCGTCCCCGTCGCGCAGCGCCCGGAGGTACCACGGTGTACTACCGAGCTCCTCGGAGACCCGTCGGAACGCGAGCAGCCCGTGGTCGGGGTTCGGCCCGGCGGTGAACCAGGTCAGCATCGCCGGCAGCAGTTGCCGCTGGATCTCCGCCTGTCGCGACATGCCGTGGCTGAGCGCCTCGATGTGCCGCAGGGCCGCCTTCGCGTCGCCGTAGCCCAGCGCCCGCAGCCGGGTCTCGGCCGCCTCCGGCGTCAACCGCACCTCCGCGGACGGGATCCGCGCCACCGTCTCCAGCAGCGGGGAGTAGAACAGCCGCTGGTGCAGGGTGAGCACCCGCCGCGTGGTCGACCGCCACAGGTGCATCAGCTCCTTGGGGTCGGGCAACCCGATCGTCCGCGCCAGCCAGCGCTGGTTCTCCTCGTCCTCGGGCATCAGGTGGGTGCGGCGCAGCCGGTACAGCTGGATGCGGTGCTCGAGCAGCCGCTGGAGCCGGTAGGCCGTGCCCAGGTCGAACCCGTCGCCGCGTCCGACGTACCCGTGGTCGACGAGTGCGGTCAGGGCCTCGAACGTGCCGCGCAGCCGCAGCCGCTCGTCCGAGCGGCCGTGCACCAGCTGGAGCAGCTGCACGCTGAACTCCACGTCGCGCAGGCCGCCGGCGCCCAGCTTGATCTCGGTGGTGGCCTCGCGCGCGGGCAGCAGCGAGATCACCCGGCGGCGCATGGCCTGCACCTCGCCGACGAACTGGTCGTTGTCGGCCACCCGCCACACCATCGGCCACACCATGTCGACGAACTCCTGGGCGAGCCCGAGGTCGCCGGCCATCGGCCGCGCCTTCAGCATCGCCTGGAACTCCCAGTTCTTCGCCCACTTCTCGTAGTAGGCACGGTGGGACGCGAGCGTGCGCACCAGCGGACCTGCCTTGCCCTCCGGACGCAGGGCGGCGTCGATCTGCCAGATCGTGCCGGCGGCGGTGTGGGCCGAGCACACCCGGGTGAGCGCGCCGGCCAGCCGGGTGGCGATCGTGACTGCCTCCCCCGACGCGCAGACCGGCTCCCCGTCCGCCCCCAGCGCCGGCTCGGCCAGGTACAGCACGTCGACGTCGCTGACGTAGTTGAGCTCCCCCGCGCCGGTCTTGCCGAGCGCGACGATGCCGATGCGGCACTTCTCCCAGCCCGGCACCTCGCCGCGGGCGAGCGCCAGCGCGGTCTCCACGGTGGCGTCGGCCAGGTCGGCGAGCTCGGCGGCGACGTCGGGCAGCTCGGCCAGCGGATCGGCCACGGTCAGGTCGCGGGCGGCGAGGCGCAGCAGGGCCCGGCGGTAGGCCCGCCGCAGGTCGTCGGAACGTTTCGGGTCGGCCACCGGCAGATCGCCGGCCGGGTCGGCGCCGACGGCGGTCAGCAGTTCGGCGCGCAGGTCGGCCAACGAGCGTCGTCCGACGTCGCCGGCCACGGCGGAGGCGTCGCCGGGGTGCGTGCCGAGGTGCTGGTTGAGTGCGGCGCTGGCGCCGAGGACCGCGATCAGCCGACGGGCGAAGTCGGGGTCGGCGCCCAGTTCGGCGAACAGTCCCGGACGCGCCAGCACCAGCCGGTTGAAGCCGGCCAGCGCCAGGTCGGGGTCGGCGGTGCGGGTCAGCTCGCCGAGTGCCTGCTCGATCTCGTCCTCGCTGCCGTGGCTGCGCCAGGAGTCCACGAGCGCAGCGGCAGCGCTCGCGTCCGCGAAGCCCAGGCGGGCGAGGCGGCCGGACCGGCTGTCGATGCGAGTCACGCTGGCGATGCTAGCGTCTGGCAGGTGGCCCGAACCGTGTCCGCCGCCGAAGTGGCCGAGCTGCGGGCGAGCGTCGCCGCCCTGGCCGCCGATCCCGCCGCGACCCTGACCAGGGCGCAACTGGCGTCCGGCAGTCGCACCGTGTGCGCGCTTCTCGGCGCCCGCTTCCCCGGGGGCACCGTCGAACTCCGGGTGCCGCCGTTCGCCGCCGTCCAGCTGGGCCTCGGCGAGCGTGGACGCCACACCCGCGGCACTCCCCCGAACGTCGTGCAGACCGACGCGGTCACCGTGATCCGGCTGGCCGGGGGCAGCCTGGGCTGGGACGAGGCGCTGGCCGGGCACGCCGTCCGGGCGTCCGGCGTTCTCAGCGATCTCGGCGACCTGTGGCCGCTCGTCGAGCTAGCCTGAGCTCACCACTCACCTACAGGAGCAAGCCATGAGCCCAGTGCAGGGCGGCGGCGCCTTCGGCCAGGACGTCAGCCTCGGGCCGGTCATCGAGAAGATGCGCCACGACAACACCTTCTCCAACGAGGTGCACGACCCGTCCGAGGACGAGCCCCACATCGTCGGCATCCCGAAGAGTCTTGCGCAGGAGGAGTCCACCCAGGACTCACCCGCACCACACAGCTGAACCACAGGTTCGCACAGCTTCGGCCACAGGTAGGGGTCATAGCGTCGGGAGCGTTGAACTGCGCCCTAGAGGAGATCGCACGCTAATGACCACCGATGATACGGGCTTCCCCGTCGACAGCCCGGATGCCCCGACGAAGCCGAAGCGGCGCATGACCTGGAAGAAATGGCTCGCCATCGGCGTGGCCGGCTTCGTCGTGCTCGCCGGCGCCGGTGTGGGGACCTTCCTCCTGCTCCGGCCGTCGAACACCATGCCGACCACGTTCAGCCGCGACGTGCAGGCGACCAAGGGCACCCAGACCCAGACCGTGACGTTCGACGGGACGCTCAGCCCGCGCAAGGAGTCCGACGTCAATTACAGCGTCTCCGGCACGGTGACCAAGGTCTACGTGAAGGCCGGCGACAAGGTCTCCAAGGGCCAGAAACTCGCCCGCATCGACGACGACGACCTCCAGAACGCGGTCGACCTGGCCGAGGCCAATCTGACCACCGCGCGGGCCAACTACACCGAGGTGGTCGACAACGACGGCAGCAGCGCGGCCATCACGTCCGCGAGCGCCCAGGTGCGGTCGGCCAAGGCCGCCCTGACCAGCGCGAAGGAGGACCTGAAGGACGCCGTCCTGCGCGCCCCGATCGCCGGTACCGTCGCGAGCGTCGGCATCGAGGTCGGCGACACGGTCGGCTCCTCCAGCTCGGGCAGCTCCTCGGCCAGCACCACCTCGTCCACCACGTCCACGAGCTCCGCCGAGGTCGTCATCATCGGCACGGCCACCTGGAAGGTCGAGGGCACCGTGGGTGCGTCCGACCTCGCCTCGGTGAAGGCCGGCCAGGCGGTCAGCGTCACGACGGACGCGAGCACCGACGCGCTCAAGGGCACGGTGACCTCGGTCGGCATCGTGTCAACCGCCACCAGTAGCGACGGCACCGCGACCTTCCCGGTCGTGGTCAAGCTCTCCGGCAAGCACACCGACCTGTTCTCCGGCACCACCGCCACGGCGGTCATCACCACCGGCAGCTACCCGGACGTGATCACCGTCCCGACGGCCGCGATCACCACCTCCGACGGCAAGACCGTGGTGACCAAGGTGACCAACAACCAGGCCAGCACCGTCGAGGTGACGATCGGCAAGGTGTTCGGCAGTTACACCCAGATCACCGACGGGGTCTCCGAGAGCGACACCGTCCGGATCACGATCACCCGGCCGACCGGCACCTCGACCTCCTCGGACGGCGGCGGGATCAGCTTCGGCGGCGGCGGCTTCGGCGGCGGCTTCGGCGGCGGGGCACCGCCCGGCGGCGGCGCCGCTCCGGGAGGCACCGGCAACGGCGGCAACCGATGACCCACCAGCTCAACATGAAGGGTGTCCGCAAGACCTACGCCACCGGCGCGGTCAAGGTCGAGGCCCTCCGCGGGATCGACCTGGAGATCGACGAGGGCGAGTACCTGGCGATCATGGGTCCCTCCGGTTCGGGGAAGTCCACCCTGATGCACATCATCGGCTGCCTCGACGTGCCGACCTCGGGCACCTACGAGCTCGACGGCACCGACGTGAGCTTGATGACCGAGAAGCAGCTCGCCGACGTCCGCAACGCCAAGATCGGGTTCGTCTTCCAGCAGTTCAACCTGCTGCCGAGCCTCACCGCGCTGCGCAATGTCGAGCTGCCGCTGGTCTACGCCGGCGTCCACGCCACCGAGCGCAAGGAGCGGGCGATGGCCGCGCTGGAGCGGGTCGGCCTGGGCGCCCGCGTGCAGCACCGTCCCGGTGAGCTGTCCGGCGGCCAGCAGCAGCGCGTCTCCGTGGCGCGGGCGCTGGTGACCGACCCGGCCCTGCTGCTCGCCGACGAGCCGACCGGCGCCCTCGACTCGCGCTCCACCGCCGAGATCCTCGACCTGTTCGACGACCTGAACGCGGCCGGCCGCACCATCGTGGTGATCACCCACGAGGCGGACGTCGGCGCGCGGGCACGGCACCTGGTGCACATCTACGACGGGCTGCTGCGTGAGTCCACGCCGATCGCGGTGACGGGAGCAACACGATGATGGGCTGGACCGAAACCCTCCGGACGGCGATCGCCGCGCTCAACGCGCGCCGGATGCGTTCGGCGTTGACCATGCTCGGCATCCTGATCGGCATCGCGGCGGTCATGCTGACCGTCGGGCTGGGCCAGGGCGCCTCGGCGTCCATCACCAACCAGATCAACTCGCTGGGCTCGAACCTGATCATCGTCAGCCCGAGCATGTCGACCTCGTCCGGCGGCTTCCGGGGCGGCGGCGGCGCGGTTTCGACACTGACCACCCAGGACGCCGCCATGCTGGCCGATCCGGCGATCGCCCCCGACGTGTCCGCCGTCGCGCCGACCTCGTCGGTGTCGGGCTCGCTGCAGTCGACGAGCACCACCTGGACATCCACGGTCGTCGGCACCACGCCGGAGTGGATGACCGTTCGCGCCCGCACCATGGGCTCGGGCCGCTTCTTCACCAGCGAAGAG
Organism: Actinomycetota bacterium; assembly: GCA_020161755.1. Lineage (GTDB taxonomy): Bacteria > Actinomycetota > Actinomycetes > Propionibacteriales > Propionibacteriaceae > Propionicimonas. Next base: position 3,511 of record JAIUOS010000022.1, on the reverse strand, counting down.
GTCGACGCCTCCTCGAACGTGGCGGTGCTCGGCTCCGAGACCGCGTCCGAGCTGTTCGACACCGAGTCACCGGTGGGCGAGACGCTCAGCATCAACGGCGAGTCGTTCACCGTGATCGGCGTCCTGGAGTCGGAGGGCTCCTCCGGCACGTCCAACCAGGACGACACCGTGCTGGTCCCGAACACCACGTTCGCCGCGCGACTCTCGACGTCCAGCAGCGCCAACAGCGTCTCCCAGATCTACCTGTCCGGGAAGGACGCCGAGAGCCTCTCGGCGGCCTACCAGCAGGTCAAGACGGCGCTCTTGGCCTCGCACCAGGTGACCGACAGCGACGCCGACTTCACGGTCAGCACGCAGGCGTCCCTGGTCGAGACCGCCACGTCGGTGACCGGCATCCTGACCGTCCTGCTGGGCGGCATCGCGGGCATCTCGCTGCTCGTCGGTGGCATCGGCGTGATGAACATCATGCTGGTGTCGGTGAGCGAGCGGGTCCGTGAGATCGGCCTGCGCAAGGCGCTCGGCGCCACCCCGGCGGTCATCCGCCGCCAGTTCCTGGTCGAGGCCGGCATCCTGGGCGTCCTCGGCGGCCTGGTCGGCGTCGCGCTGGGCATCATCGGGGCGGCCATCCTGAGCCCGATCATCGGGATCACGGTCGCAGTCTCGATCCCGGCGACGCTGCTCGCCCTGGCCGTGTCCCTGGGCATCGGCCTGGTGGCCGGCGTCTACCCCGCCACGCGGGCGGCCAAGCTCGCACCCATCGACGCACTGAGGAGTGAGTGATGTTGAAGAACCCCCGCATCCGCGCCGTGCTGGGCGCCGGCACCGCCCTGGCGGTGGTGGCCGGGATCGGCATCGGGGTGGCGTCGTCCTCGAGCGCGGCCACCGCGAAGTACGTGACCACGACCGTCGGCACCGGCGACGTGACCCAGACCTACGTCACCACCGGTTCGATCACCCGGAAGAACACCTCCGAGGCGTCGTTCACGGTCAGCGGCACGGTGAAGAAGGTCAGCGTCGCGGTCGGCGACGAGGTCGAGGTGGGCGACACCCTCGCCGTCCTGGACAAGGGCACGCTACAGCTCGCCGTGCTGAACGCCGAGACCTCGGTGGCCCGGGCGAAGGCGACGCTCTACTCCGCGCAGCACCCGGCCAGTTCGTCGAGTTCGAGCGGCGGCAGCGCGTCCGGTGGCACCGGATCGGGCACCACCACCGGCGTCACGATCGACCCGAAGATCCTCAACGAGGCGGTGTCGCGGATCAACCTCGCGATCCTCGACGAGGCCGACAAGTGCGACGCGATCCTGCCGGAGGCCGAGCCGACTACGAGCCCGACGGCCACGTCCACCGCGACGTCGACCGCCACGGCCACGGCCACCGCGACCGAGAGCTCGACGCCGACGGCGAGCGCGGAGGCCACCACCGAGTCGACCCCGACCACGAAGGAGACCGAGTCGGCGTCCACCAAGGACGACAACGCGGTGGCCACGTCGAGCCCGTCGCAGCTGGCGAAGACCCTCGCCGAGGGCGACTTCACCGACGACCAGCTCCAGGCCTGCGCGAACGCGCGCGCCGAGGTGCTGCTGGCCAACACGAACCTGCAGACGGTGGTGGCGCAGCTCACGAACCCGCAGGTGCCGGGCGGCTCGACCAAGAAGAAGTCCAGCTCGTCCTCCAGCTCGTCCAGCTCGAGCTCGGTGAGCAAGTCCCAGGTGGCGTCGGCGAAGGCCGACCTGCTCGAGGCCAACCAGGACCTGGCCGCCGCCCAGGCCGACCTGGACGCGGCCGAGCTGATCGCCCCGATCTCCGGCACGGTCGGGCTGGTCGACCTCAGCAAGGGCAGCAGCGCCTCCGGCGGGTCGATCACGGTCGTCGGCACCGGCAGCGCGGTGGTCTCCTTCGAGCTGCCGCTGGCCACTCGCCAGCTGGTGAAGGTGGGCGACTCCGTGACGGTGACCCCGGCCGGGTCGACCAAGACGCTGACGGGCAAGATCACCAGCATCGCCAACCTGGAGACCAGCGGCACCAGCGGCGACTCCCCCACCTACACCACCGAGGTGTCGGTGAGTGATGCGGCCGGGCTGCTGGCCACCGGCGCCAAGGCATCGGTGCAGATCCCGGTCAAGTCGGCCACCGGTGTGGTCCGGGTGCCGGCGTCCGCGGTGACGCCGACCGGGGCGGGGGCGGCCACCGTCCAGGTGGTCGACAACGCCAACGCGACCACCGCGTCCACCGTCCAGGTGAAGACCGGCGCGGTCGGCGGCGGCTGGGTGGAGATTACCGAGGGCCTGGAGGCGGGCAAGCTCGTCGTGCTGGCCGACACCACGGCGGAGATCCCGTCCAACCAGTCGAACTTCCGGCGGTCGACCACCTCGTCGTCCTCGTCGAGTTCGTCCGCGGCCGCCTCCGCGGCACCCACGGCGGGCGCGACCGCGTCCGCTTCCTCCCAGCCGACGGCGACCGCCAGCCGCTGACCCGGGAGAGCAAGGCTGCGGGCCCGCACGGATCGCGAGATCCTGCGGGCCCGCTCACCGGTCACGCCAGGGGACGTCTGCCCCCTCCATCAGAGCAGTCCCAGCGCCGCAGCCGCCTAGGGCCCGGAGACCGGAGGTAGCGACCATTCAACCGGCGCGCGCACCCTCCGGACGGGATTCCGGCAGGTCCGTACAGTTCCGGACACCCTGTCCCCACGCAAACGCTGACCAAACGGCGGTGCGGGACGGTCGCGAAATGAAAGGGCCCAGTCCCCTTTCGTTCACCCGGGTGGACCAAAAGGGGACAGTCCCCTTTTGGTCCGGGGCTACAGCGTCGGCAGGGAGTTCTTCAGCTCCCACTCGCTGACGTGGCCACGGTAGGAGTCGTACTCGGCCTTCTTGTTGCGCAGGTAGAAGTCGAACACGTGCTCACCGAGGGTGTCGGCGACCAGCTGGGAGTTCTCCATCAGGTCGATGGCGTTGCCCAGGCTGCGTGGCAGCGGCGAGATGCCCAGCGCCTGCCGCTGCCGGTCGGTCAGCGACCATACGTCGTCCTCGGCACCCTCGGGCAGCTCGAGCTCGTTCTCGATCCCGTCCAGGCCGGCGGCCAGCACCATCGCGTAGGCGAGGTAGGGGTTGGCCGCCGAGTCGATCGAGCGCACCTCCACCCGTGCGGACGCGCCCTTGTTCGGTTTGTACATCGGCACCCGCACGAGCGCGGAGCGGTTGTTCTGGCCCCAGCAGATGTAGCTGGGCGCCTCGGCGCCGGCCACCAGCCGCTTGTAGGAGTTCACCCACGGGTTCGTGACCGCGGTGATCTCGCCGGCGTGCTTGAGCAGGCCGGCGATGAACTGGCGTCCGGTCTTCGACAGGTGGTACTCCGCGCTCGCGTCGTAGAACGCGTTGGTGTCGCCCTCGAACAGCGAGACGTGGGTGTGCATGCCGGAACCGGGGTGGTCGCTCAGCGGCTTGGGCATGAAGGACGCGAACAGGTTCTGCATCACCGCGACCTCCTTGATCACCACCCGGAAGGTCATGAT